>DAIMYP010000036.1:0-40368 GCA_036734445.1 Tannerellaceae bacterium | reverse complement strand
AACCCAAGACCCCATCCTTAAAAGGGATGTGCTCTACCAGCTGAGCTAGCAAATCGACCTAATTGCATACTTCTTTGTAATGCGGGTGCAAAGGTACATATTCTTTCTAAGAATGCAAATATTTTTCTGAAAAATTGAATTTTTTCTTTTATAAAGTCGGAATCTGTTATTCGTATCTCTGTCGCGGACGCATTTGGATGGCTTTCAATTGTCCGGAGCCAATAGGTCCCATCGGACCCATCGGTCCAACGAAATCTCGATTTTTGTTTTTGTCGAACATATTGATTAGTACATCCTTAATAAGTGGTCCGAAATCGAAACCTAGTTTTTGTCCACCTAATTTAAAATATGGATAAACAATTGGTTCAGTTTGCCATTGACGGAACATTGGATCGTAGTAATTGCTTGCACCAATATCCAGTCCGAATTTGTTCGACAGTCCGATACTGGCGAAACCGCCTACATTGAGACTGGAGAATGAATTAGTCAAACTACGTGTATAGTCACCGAAGGCTGTAAACGATAGTCGGTCATTCAGCATGTAGCTCAGCGACGTCGTTGATCCGACAGAAATATCATACATTGGTGTGAATGTCGTTTTTGATACATTCGCTCCGACAGTTAGTACCATTCTGCTTCCCAGCATTTGTTGATAGGCAACACTTGCATTGCCAACATTTCCCATTCCCATCACCGTTTCGACTGAACCAGAACCAAGGATGGCACTGTGGCGGAACTGTTTGATCACACCCGAAGTACTATAGTCGCCATAGTTGGTCGGATTCTTGCTCATCGGGAAATATCCGGGACTGAGTGTTTCGTAGCCTTTGTTGAGATAATTTTGAAAATTTGGAGAAATTGAGAGCGGTTGCATTGGTTGGGACGGTGCATTCTGTAGCTGTTCGATTGTTAGTTTCTGTAATTCTCTATCGTTGTTTGAGAATAATTGCCGTGTGGAGTCGGGGAGTGTATGGCTATGTTTAAGATCAGGATTGTTTTTTGACTTGTCAGTCTGAGCAAAAGCAATACCTGAAAATAGCAATATCATCATTGTTATCTGTATGCATTCCTTAAATATCCAACTCGTCTCTTTCATAAAAAAGTGCTATTTTGTATTCCTTCTCTATTGTCTTTCTGAATTCTCTAACATGTTGCGAAGATAGCAAAAGAAGAACAGAAACAAAAAAAATGAACAAGCAATAAAAAAATATTTGTCTAAAAGCTTGTAAAAACAAAATCTTTTTTGAAATCTTTGTGATATCAAAATAATATCATAAACAATTAGAGTTATGAAAGCAGAAGAATTTGATTTTAAAGGATTTAAGATGAACGGTTTTTTAGCCTTGTTCTTTGGTTTTATACTTTTGGTTTTGGCAGCCGGATGTATTGTTATGTCTATTAACGACAACAACAATGCAATGTGGATTATTCCATTTGTTGTACTCATTTTACTTTTCTTGATTTCGCTTGGTGGATATATGCAGTTAGAACCTAATGAAGCGCGTGTGATGTTGTTTTTCGGAAAATATCGGGGCACATTCCGCGAAACCGGACTCTTTTGGGTGAATCCGTTCTTGGTTGCCAAAAAGTTGTCACTTCGGTCGCGCAATCTTAATCCGGAACCTATTAAAGTGAATGATAAGGTAGGTAATCCTGTTCTGATCGGACTTGTTATGGTTTGGAGGCTTAAAGATACATATAAGGCTATGTTTGAAATTGATTCTCAAACGATGGCCGAAACAGGTAAAGAAGCTACTGGTGCCACATTAGTCAGTCGCATGAATGCATTTGAGAAGTTTGTAAAGATTCAGAGTGATGCAGCGCTTCGTCAAGTAGCTAATTTGTATGCATACGATAACAGCGACGATGAGAGAAATGACGAGCTCACACTCCGTTCGGGAGGAGATGAAATCAATGTTCAGCTTGTATCTCGTCTTAATGAACGTTTAGCAATGGCTGGAATAGAAGTAATAGAAGCTCGCATAAACTATCTTGCTTATGCTCCAGAAATTGCAGCAGTCATGCTCCGTCGTCAGCAGGCAAGTGCTATTATCACTGCTCGCGAAAAGATTGTTGAAGGAGCTGTCTCAATGGTGAAAATGGCTTTAGATAAACTTTCAAAGGAAGAAATTGTTGATTTGGATGAAGAGAAGAAAGCCGCGATGGTGAGCAACCTGCTTGTTGTTCTCTGTGCAGAAGAACCTGCTCAGCCGGTGATCAACTCCGGAACACTCAATCATTGATTCTTGACCGAATATGTCAGATAGGAAGAATACGATAAAAAGTTTTATACTCCGCATTGATGCCGAGACGATGGATGCCATTGAAGCTTGGGCTGCCGACGAGTTCCGCTCGACGAACGGTCAGCTTCAGTGGATCCTTGCTGAAGCTTTGCGTAAAAGCGGAAGAGCAAAAAAAATAAAGAAAAAGACTTCCCCCGAAACGCCTCCGACAGAATAACTTGTAGAGCATATAAAACAGTCGTTATATATTATAATATGAACAAAAGGGGGAATAGTGCTGTTTTATTATTACCTTTGCATGAATTAGCCGCATGCTCGGCATGAAAAATGATAATTACAATGGAACAACGATTTTTAGGACTTATAGCAGATAGTATAAAGAAAAACTGGGATCTTCCCGTTTTTTCAGATTATAAAGGACGTACGTACGATTATAAAGATCTGGCGCAGGAGATTGAGAAACTGCGCATCGTTCTTGAACATGCAGGCGTGAAGCAAGGCGACAAAGTAGCATTGATCGGACGGAACTCATCGAACTGGGCTATTACTTTTTTTGGAATTTTAGCTTATGGTGCAGTTGTTGTACCGATTCTTCATGATTTCAAGCCCGACAATATTCATCATATCGTGAATCATTCTGATGCGGTAGCTCTTTTTGTCAGTTCCAGTATTATGGAAAATCTGAATGAGAAAAAGATGCCAGTTGTGAAACTGATTATGATACTCGATGATTTTTCAGTGATAAAGGCCAGTAAAGATGTTCTTATTGTCAGCGATAATATCAATAAATATTTTGGAAAAAAGTTTCCGCGTACCTTTTCTCCAGAGAGCGTGAAGTATCATGTTGAGAAACCTGACGAATTGGCAATTTTGAATTACACGTCCGGAACGACTGGATTTTCAAAAGGTGTTATGATTCCCTACCGCAGTTTGTGGAGTAATACACAGTTTGCCTATGACAATCTGGAGTATGTTCATCCAGGCGATAATATTGTTTGTATGCTTCCGATGGCTCATATGTATGGTTTGGCGTTTGAAGTACTCAATTCGGTCAATAAGGGTTGTCACGTCCATTTTCTAACACGCACACCGAGTCCGCGAATTATTATAGAGGCTTTTGCTACTATTAAGCCTATATTGATTCTGGCTGTTCCATTGATTATCGAGAAGATTGTCAAAAACCGTATCTTCCCGGAATTGGACAAGCCATTGGTGAAGATTCTGATGAAGCTACCTTATGTCGATTCAAAAATCAACGATGTAATCGGCAAGAAGCTTGACGCCGTATTTGGTGGTAATTTTGGCGAATTAGTCATTGGTGGTGCTGCTATAAACAAGGAGGTTGAGAAGTTCCTGCGTTCTATCAAATTCCGTTACACTGTCGGCTACGGAATGACCGAATGTGCTCCACTTGTAGCTTATGCGCCATGGAATGAATTTAAGGTCGGTTCTGTTGGTCGCATTGTCGATCGTATGGAAGTGCGTATTGACTCCGATGATCCCATTAATAAAGTTGGTGAGATACTTGTACGTGGCATGAATGTAATGCTCGGTTATTATAAGAATCCTGAAGCTACAAAAGCAGCATTCACTAATGACGGCTGGTTGCGAACAGGTGATTTGGGAACAATTGATTCTGATGGTTTCCTTTATATTCGTGGTCGTAGTAAGACGATGATTCTTTCTTCCAATGGACAGAATATTTATCCGGAAGAAATTGAAGATCAGTTGAATAATAAGATGTATGTCGCTGAATCGCTTATTATCTCGCAAGGTGATAAACTTATTGCGCTGATTTATCCTAACTGGGAACAAGTCGATAAAGACGGCATTCAGCATTCTGAGATAGAATCGTTCATGAAGAAAAATATCGAAGAACTTAATAGCGAGATTCCTGATTATAGCAAGATCTCCGGCTATCGTCTTTATCAGGAAGAATTCGAGAAGACACCGAAACGTAGTATCAAACGTTACTTGTATCAGCCTGCCGAAAATTAATCGGCATCGGATTCCTGTTCAGTACAATCTTTTTTGAGATTAAAGATGAAGGTGACACCCTTACCTATATCACTCTTTGCTGTTATTTGCCCTTTGTGGAAATTAATAGCATTTTTTACAATAGAAAGTCCCAAACCTGTTCCCCCAATCTTGCGGCTGCGTCCTTTATCAACGCGGTAAAAACGGTCGAAGATTCGCTCCAGATGTTCTTTGGCAATGCCTATGCCGTTGTCCGTAAATTTGAAATAGACGTATTCTTCGTTTTCCTTGTAATTATTTACTTCGATGTGGATTCCTTCGCCTGCATAAGTAATGGCATTATCGAACAGATTGCGAAAAACGGAATATAGTAATGAGTAATTGCCTTTGACAATCAAGTTCTCTCTGACCTTCAGAGTTGCTGTGATATGTTTTTCTTCCATCATCTGTGAACATTCTTTTTCAATTTCTACCAGCATTGTAGAGATGTTAACTTCTGCGATATCGAACATTTCAGAAGCTTCGTCGAGACGGTTCAGCACTGACATATCTCGAAGCAGATCTGCCAATCGCGTGCTTTGCGAATAACAGCGTTCGAGAAAGAACTGCCGTTTTTCATCGTCGAGATCTTTATTGTTCAAAATTGTTTCAAGATAGCCTTGGATGCTGCTTACGGGTGTTTTCAGTTCATGTGCAACATTCTGAGTCAGTTGTCGTTTCAGTTTACGCTGTCTGTGATAGAGGGTGATGATGTTTTGCGAGATGTCGCCTAGTTCGTCATTGGGAAAATGGTAGTCGTTGTCGGTTATGCGGTCGTTTTCGATATTGAGTGCAAAATCACGTAACCGTGCAATTGTCTGTCCGATACTGAAGGTAAAACGCGAGAGAACGATAAAAAAAATGAGCATCATGATTGCCATGAAGTAGATGAAGCGTTTGTCGATAGTAAGAGCTTTCTGAGTAAATGTTTCCCAGGGCAGTGCAGAACGGTAAATATAGTTATCGATATTTGTGGCTGCATAGAAATATTTAATGCCAGTAGTTGTGGATTCACGCAGTGAATAGCCTTCTTGCTGCTGTCGTGCTTTTTTTACTTCAACGCGATTGTTGTGGTTGTTGAATTCGCCTGCATCGCTGTTATCAAAAAGTACTTTTCCTTGTGGATCAATGATGGTGACACGCAAATCTTTCTGTGCAATCTCGCTTATAAATATTTTTACAGAGGTGGTCACATCTTTGTTTTCGTTGTTATTAATAATCTGATAGAGCTGATGGTTGTAGTTGTCGAGCATGTTGTTCAACTTTTCTTCTGCAAACTCATGTTCACGTTGGTATTGGAAAAGCAGGAAACATACGGTAAAGCCAAGGAACATAGCAAATATCGACCAGAATAGCCGTTGACTGAAAGAGATTCTGTATCTGTTCATAGTATTTGAATTAATGTATTAGCATTCAAAACAATATCCAAAGCCAAGACGTGTAACAATGTTTTTTCCATATTTGCCAATTTTCTTCCTTAGTCGCGTTATGTTTACATCGACAGTCCGATCCAGCACATATACTTCGTCTTTCCATATTCTCGATAAGATTTCTTCTCTTGAAAATACGTCGCCTTTGTGTTCAAGCAGTAACTTTAGAATTTCGAATTCTTTTTTTGTCAGTGCTACTTCTTCTCCGTCAACTAATGCTCGGATCCGTTTGGTGTCTAGCGCAAGCGTTTCATAATGAAGTAATTCCTCGTCTTGCTCGCTCTCTTTGTCAGAAGTTCTGCGCAGTACGGCTTTAACGCGTGCCAGTACCTGCTTGATTGAGAAAGGCTTCGAAATATAGTCGTCGGCACCCAGGTTGAATCCTGTAAGCATATCATTTTCGGTATCTTTTGCGGTCAGGAAGATGATAGGGATGTTTTCGGTTTCCTTTTTTTTATGTAAAATATTTGCCATTTTAAAGCCTGATATTTCTCCCATCATAACATCCAATATCAGTAAATTAAATGACGTGACATTCTTCTGCAAAGCTTCTTCAGCACTGTATGCTGTGTCGACCGAGTAGCCTTCTGTTTCAAGATTGAATTTGAGGATTTCGCAAATATCCTCTTCGTCATCTACAACGAGTATTTTAGGTGCCTCCATAGAGTGTTTCAAGTTTGATATCACAAATATAACTATTCTTCACTTATTTGAAGCAAAGGTCGAATATTATTGTTTCGGTGTTATGAAATTTGTGTTACAATCATGTTACGAATTTCAAATGGAAATTTCGCAAGGAATCCAAAAACTAAATATGGTTCCTTGAGTTGAATCAGATTCGGCAATGATTTTGCCGTTATTGTTCGAAAGAAGAGCTTTGCAAATTGGAAGACCGATTCCTGGAATGTATTTGGAAGATCTGTCAAAATTGTCAAATCTGTCGAAAATATGAGTCAAGCTATTCTTTTCGATGACAAAACTTGGATCAGAAACTGCAACCAATAATCCTTCGTCTTTTATTGAATAATTGACTGTAATTGTTCCTTTATTACTGTAACTTGAGAAATAGTTTAGGATCGTAGAAGTAATAATACTCAATTTTTCGGGATCAAGTTTAACTTTGAAAGATCCGTTATGAGAGAGATAGACAATGTTGACTCCAGGTTTAAGTGTTTTACAAATTTTACTTTTCAGGTCATCAAAGAATCTTGAAATATCAAAAGTTTCTCGCTCAAAAACCAGATTACCGGATTCAATTTGTGCGAGAACCAGCATGTCATCGGCCATTCTGAGCATTAATGCACTATTCTCGTCTACAATTTTTTTGTATTCCATTCGTGTCTCTTCTGATTCTTCATCCGACATTACGTCCGAAAATCCCATTACAGCATTGAGTGGCGTACGCACTTTGCGCCCCATATTTTCCAAAAAACTGGAAATCATCTTGAGCAGTGCTGCTTTTCCTGAAAGCTCTGTCATTTCGAGCATGGTTTCATGCCAATTGTCGTTGTTGATATTTAGAATCAGATAGCTGCATATTTTTCCATCTATGTCATAATCGAAAGCGATTGTTTCGTTATGGAACCAGACGTACTTCTTTGACTTTCCGTCGATAAAGCGAAAATCTGAAGTCAGTTTCTTTTTCTTATGTTCTCTAATTTGTCTCATAAGGTCAATAAGCCCTTGCAGATCATCGGGATGAGCGATTTTCCTCACATAATCGGTTGTAATAATAATATCAGGATTCTTGCCTTTGTTATCAAGCATATAAAAAGTGTCTGACGCTACATCATACTGCAAAATATAGATTTTGATTGACTCTGAAATAAAAGATATTCTTTTGCGGTAACGTTCAAGAATATTATGCATTTCGTGCCATTGATCATTCTTTCGACTGATAGAAAAATAGCTAATAGCTTTTCCTTGCTTATTCGTTTCGTAGGGATAAATATCGTTATATTGCCATATATGAGTTTCCGCTCCGGGAAGAAGATATCTGTATTCACAAGCATACTCTTTTGTATTTCCACTATGTAGATATTCAATAAGTTTGCGAGCTATCGGTAAATCATCAGGATGGATATGAGTCCAATAATCGTCAAGTGAAAATATGCGCTCGGGCTCGCCTGTTGTATCATTCCAACGAATGAACTGTTGTTCGGCAACATTGTACTGAACAGTGATAATGTTGTCGTTCTCGGTAACATGGCTTAATTTTCCACGTAGTCTTTGTAATACAATATTATTTTTGGCCAGTTTTTGTTTAGAAAGGAAGAAATAAATTAGCAAGGGAAATAACATGACCAATAATACGATATCTAGAACAAGTAGAAAATCTGTTCTTTTGTCAATCTCATAGAGTGATATCCTGCTCCATATCAGATAAGCGATTATAAGAATTCCACTCGCTAGTAAACATAGTGATAATAAGTATGATAGCCTCCTTTTTGCCATGGGGAAATTTAGAATGATGAAACTTCGTTTATTTGGCGACAAAAATAGTATTTTATTTTTGTAATAATAGAGGTTTTGTTGAAAAATGATTGCTATAAAAACATTCGAATGAACAATCACTTTCATTCGAATAAAAAGGTCGTTTCATTCGAATGAAATGCTTTTTTGTTCCGAATGTATTTCAAAATTGATTCGAATGAAATATCCCTGTTCTCTACGGTCTTCTGTACTTGGAGTGGCTTAGTGTTGAAAGAATTCTGTTGCACGCAAATAAGATTAAAGAAACTTCCGTTTACGGTTATAATTTTATACATTTGTCGGCATTAAAAAGATTCTGATGATGAAAAATATGAAATTTTGTGTTACTGTCCTTTTTGCAGTCCTTGCTTGGACGATGCAGGCTGCCGTGGTCGATTCGATCAAAGTATTCAGTAACAGTATGAATAAGAATGTGAAAGTAGTGGTTATCAAGCCTTCTAAGATTGAAGGTAACCTTCCTGTAATTTATCTGCTTCACGGTCATGGAGGGAGTGAAAAGCAGTTTCTCGAAATGACTAAACCTGATCTGCCGCAGATTGCTGATCGCGACTCTGTCATTTTTGTTTGCCCTGATGCACAAAACAGCTGGTATTGGGATAGTCCGAAGAATCCGGCTTATCGCTATGAGACATTTGTCTACAAGGAACTGATAAACGCTATTGATGCTAAATATCCGACAGTGAAAGATCGTTCGGCACGCGCCGTGACAGGATTCAGCATGGGTGGACATGGTGCAATGTGGCTGGCATTCAGACATAAAGATGTGTTTGGCGCAGTAGGAAGTATGAGCGGTGGACTGGATATACGCCCTTTTCCGAATAATTGGAATATGAGTGAGCAGTTGGGAACAGAAGCTGAGAATCAATCTGTATGGGATTCTCATACAGCCATCTCGCAGATATGCCGGCTCAAAGATGGCGATCTGGCTATAATATTTGATTGCGGCTATAGCGATTTCTTCTTCGAAGTGAATAACAATTTCCATCAGGAACTGCTGAAGTACAAGATTAATCATGATTTTATTGTCCGTCAGGGGAATCACAGCCATACGTATTGGAATAATTCTCTCGATTATCAAATCCTGTTTTTTAAGAAATTCTTTAATAGGAGAAGCAAGTAACGATGGCACCGGACGAAGGGCGATTGCTCATTATTGCTGATAATCAGGATATCACGAGAATGGGATTGATGTATCTCTGTAAGAACCTTGGTATACAACGTATAGCTGAAGCCCAAGATAAAAAAACCTTGCTAAAGCAATTGACGGATACGTCTGATGCAGTGGTTGTGCTCGATTATACTCTTTTTGATTTGGTTAGTGCTGACGAGTTATTGATTTTGCAACAACGTTTTAGTGATGCTAGTTGGTTGTTGTTCAGTGACGAGTTGAGCGAGGAGTTTATCCGTCGTGTTTTTTATGGAAGTGAGAACTCTGGGATTGTGATGAAAGACGCCGTATCAGACGAAATTTCGGATGCTTTGAGTACAACAATGAAATCTGAACGTTTTGTTTGCAACCGTATCAAAAGCATGCTTTCCCATCATGATGCTGCAAAAGGAGAGGAGCGTTCACTATTGACAACAACAGAAAAGGAGATTCTAAAGCTCATTGCGCAAGGAAAAACAACAAAAGAAATTGCTGCTGAACGTTTTTCAAGCATACACACTATTGCTACACACCGCAAAAATATTTTTCGCAAACTTGAAGTGAATAATATTCATGAAGCAACCAAATATGCACTTCGGGCAGGTATTATCGATGT
This sequence comes from Tannerellaceae bacterium, assembly GCA_036734445.1. GTDB lineage: Bacteria > Bacteroidota > Bacteroidia > Bacteroidales > Tannerellaceae > Parabacteroides. The sequence continues at coordinate 30,423 of DAIMYP010000036.1, read as the reverse complement.
GTCCGACTATTATATTTGATTATTAATATCTTCGATTGTTGACACTCGTTCCATTGAATACGTTTTGTCGTGCAACTGGATATATTCAAGCAGTTCTTTGGCACGAATAAGCATTTCCCGACGTTTTTCAGGATAAAGATAACTTTCTTCGATGAGTGTTTTGGCTGCAATGTCGAGTCGTTGCAATCCACCCATGTCATCCTGATTAAGCTGTTCAATGAGTTGTGTCGGATCAGAAGTCATCAACTGCTGATGATCAAGTTTCAATGAACTGTAAACTGTTTCGATGAGTTCCGGGATGCGACCAGTGTCGTTGGTGTCGCGATGGTTGACAATCTGCAGAACAATCTTTGCCAACTGCTCGATTTGCACCATGATAAAATCTCGTTTAAGCATCTTATTCTATTTTTATGCTGATGATACGGATGTCTTTTTTGGGACGGTCGTAAGCGTCGCGGGGCTGATTAGCGATTTTGTCAATCAAGTCGAGACCTTCGGTCACTTCGCCGTAGATTGTGTAAAGTCCATCCAGATAATGATAACCGCCGACAGTTGTATAGGCTTCTCGTTGTTCGGGCGTAAACTTCAGATGACCAGGCGTTGCCATAACCATCGAATCAACTTGTTCGCGGATGATGTGTATGCGGCGGTTAAATTCAACTTTATTGGTGTCTTTGAGTGCCAAGAGTTCGTTTTCAACAGGATTGTAGAATTTCTCCATCGCTTTACGCTGGATTTTTTGGTTGGCACGAAGTTCCAAAGTATCGAGTTCGCCACTACGATAAACTTTGCCTTCGAAGATGAAAAATTGCGACATGTCGGACTTGCGTTTCGGGTTGATGTCGTCGTTCTGACGCGGTGCGGCAAGTGCACCTTTCTTACTGAAATGAGCGCTTCGGAATTCAGGCATAATTTCAGTGCTGCGGTCGGCAAATCCTACTCGCGCGCCGGGAGCAGCATTGCGTGAATCGAGCGAACCTCCTTGGATCATGAATCCTGGAATAACGCGCGTAAATAATGTACCGTTGAATTTGCCTTGTTTGGCTCTGGCAACAAAAGCACGCACATGATTGGGTGTATCGTTATAGAGCTTTGCTTTCATTGTTCCGATATTCGTTGTGATAATCACTGTCTGTGAAAAGGCTGTGGCTGTTAAAGCCAGCAACATAGCTAAAATGATATATCTCTTTTTCATCGCTTCTTTGATTTGAGCGGTAAAAGTAAATAATATGTTGTAAAACACAAAATAAATAACTACCTTTGCACCATATTTAGGATAAAAAAATTATTAACGAAGACGTTTGGGTTATGGATTGGATTACGGAATTGATTTTCGGTGACAGTATAGGTCACTCTATCCTTTTACTTTCGGTTATCATTGCGGCGGGTATTCAGTTGGGAAAGATTAAGATATTTGGTATATCACTGGGTATCACATTTGTTCTTTTCGTCGGAATCCTTTTGGGACACTTCGGTTTTACAGTTAATCCGGACGTTCTTCACTTCTTCAAAGAGTTTGGTCTGATTCTTTTTGTTTATTCGATAGGTATGCAGGTTGGCCCCGGATTTTTCTCTTCGTTCAAGCAGGGAGGAATAACACTGAATCTGTTGGCTTGCGGGATTATTTTCTTAGGTGTTGCTACGGCTATCATTATACATTTTATTACAGGTATACCTATGTCGACGATGGTGGGTATCCTCTCTGGCGCTGTGACGAATACACCTGGCTTGGGTGCTGCTCAACAGGCATACACCGATACGCATGGCGTTCCTGATAATACGATTGCATTGGGTTATGCTGTGGCTTATCCGTTGGGTGTAGTTGGTATTATTCTGGCGATTGTCTTCATCCGCTATGTGTTCCGTATTAATTTCGATAAAGAAAATGAGCAGCTTGAAAAAGAAGATGCTGTCCACATGAATGAGGTAAAGCCTATCTCGCTGATTGTAAAGAATCCTGCTATTTTTGGCAAGACTGTTGGCGAACTGTCCAACTTGCTCGAGCATCGTGATTTTGTTATTTCGCGTATTTGGCGTGACAGCGACAAACATATTGATATAGTATCATCCGACACCGTGCTGAACGAGAATGATAAGATTTTTGTTATCACGACTGAGACGGATGCTGAAACAATACAAACTTTCATTGGTGAGTCTATTGATATGGAGCGCAAACAGTGGATTCGAATGGAAAGCCAGTTTATCAGTCGACGAATCTTGATTACGAAGCCGTCGCTCAATGGCAAACATTTGGGGCAATTGCAATTGCGCAAACTTTATGGCATTAACATTACGCGTATCAATCGTGCTGGTGTTGATCTGGTAGCGAAACCTGGACTTGCACTGCAGGTGGGCGACCGTGTAAATGTTGTCGGAACAGAAACAGCCATTGCTAATGTTGAAAAGGTACTTGGCAATTCAATGAAACGTCTGAATGAACCTAATTTGATTACGATATTTATCGGAATTGCGCTGGGTATTATCTTGGGAAGTATACCTATCTCATTTCCAGGTATTCCACAACCCGTAAAACTTGGATTGGCTGGTGGTCCACTCATTGTAGCTATTCTCATCAGTCGTTTCGGTTACAGATATAAATTGATTACGTATTCAACCCAGAGCGCTAACTTGCTGTTGCGCGAGGTCGGCATTACGTTGTTCCTTGCCTGTGTTGGTTTGGGTGCCGGATCCGGTTTTGTTGAAACGATAGTGAACGGTGGTTATGCTTGGATTGGTTACGGATTCATTATTACAATCGTACCACTGTTAATCATTGGCTGCATTGGTCGCTACTTTTTTAAAGTCAACTATTTTACATTGATGGGACTGATTGCCGGAAGTACAACAGATCCGCCGGCATTGGCTTATTCGAATGCTACTGCGGGCAATGATGCACCTTCTGTTGGTTATGCAACAGTCTATCCGTTGTCAATGTTTTTGCGCGTACTTGCAGCGCAATTACTGATATTAATCTTTGTATAGTTTTTTGTAGAGCTGTGGTGTAACGTTATCAGAAACATCGTGTGTATCCCAGAGCATATGAGTCGTAAAGGCTGTCTTTCATTCCATGTGTAAAATGAAAGGAAAGAATATTTTTCTTTACCTCATATTTAAGTGTGTTCTTCCAAAGGATAGGACGATCGCCGTCATTTTCGTATCCATAGATTCCGGTAATATTACTTGATAATGAAAGATGCTGATGCTGTGCCGAGAGTCCAAAACCGTAGGTGATGGCATCGTTCTGACGATGAATCATGTCGTTGGTCATCCAGCAGTAGAATCCGCCCATAATCTGCATGCGTATCAGTGATTGTTTGTCATTGCTGTTCCATAGGTTGCGAGCAATATTCAAGTCAAACCAATATGATGCTGCGTCTGTGTAGCGGGCATCACAAAGCCGTCCACCACTGGCTGTCTTGATTGTAGCACTAATCACAGCATCTACCCATTTTTCGCTACGTAGAGCTTGAAAGAATGAGCTGAAAACAATGTCACCATGGCATCCTATCGGGCTTTTTGTTTCAACGGCATGGCGTTTGTCGCGTGTTTCAGGTGTCATATTATAATGTTCGTCAACGACCCATGTCACTTCAATGCCTGCACGCCCTTTGACGAATGGAATGTAAAGGCGTGTAAAGAGATCGTGTGTTTTATCGCCTGAATAATAATGATATTCGCCACGCACTTCGGCTTCAATATATTGACCTATATCAGCATTACGCATTGTTGGCATCGGAAATGCATTTGGCCCAAAATATTTGGGCGAATAAATGAGTAGATCTGTTTTGTCGCGCCAGTCGTCAGCATGTGCAGTTGGCATCCATGCGATAATTGTAAGGATTGTTATAATGGTAATTCTGATTGATTTCATTTTTCTAATGTTATTCTTTTGCGAGCAAAGGTAAATATTCCATTCGAATTTTATACATTTGCCTTGTTATTCTTTAAAATCATTGAAACATGAAACATCTATCTTTATTAAGCACCTTGCTCGTTGTGTTGTCGCTGTTGCTGGCATGCTCTGTATCAGCGCGTAAACCAATCAGGACATTGATTATCACAGGTCAGAACAATCATAACTGGCAGGTGAGCCATGTAGCTTTGAAACAGATTCTGGAGAACTCCGGACGTTTCACAGTCGATTTTGCCATTTCGCCGGCTCAAGGTAAGGATATGTCGAAATTTATCATCGATTTCACACCGTACCAGTTAGTAGTTTTGGATTATAATGGCGATTCATGGCCAGAAGAGACGAATCATCGCTTTCTTGCTTATGTTCAGAATGGTGGAGGCGTAGTTGTGTATCATGCCGCCGACAATGCCTTTTCAAAGTGGCCTGAATTTAATGAAATCATTGCATTAGGAGGTTGGGAAGGACGCAACGAGAAATCTGGACCGTATGTTTATTGGCAAGATGGTAAGCTGATCAAGGATAGTTCAGTAGGTCCGGGCGGTTCGCATGGCAAACAGCATGAATATGTGTTGACACGTCGCTCCGATGAAAATCCCATCATGAAAGGTTTGCCATATCAATGGCGTCATGCCAAAGACGAACTCTACGATCACATGCGCGGTCCGGGCAATATAAAAGATATCCTATATACATCTTTTGCTGAGAAAGAAATGAATGGCTCCGGTCGTGAAGAGCCTCTGATTTTTACAGTTGATTATGGCAATGCACGTATCTTTCACACGATGCTGGGCCATTGTGGCGAGTCTTTGCAAAATAATATTGCCATGCAATGTACCGGTTTTCAGGTATTGCTTCTTCGCGGTGCCGAATGGGCAGCCACAGGCAAAGTGACACAAAAAGTGCCTGCCGATTTCCCGACAGCAGAGAAATGTACTTATCGGTTGGATTATAAGGAGAAATAATAATAGTTTAGTATAAAATCATTTTCAGAAGAGGTGTTGAAGAAGGTTTCCGATTCAACACCTCTTTTTGTTTGTTTTACAAGCTGCCTTTTTTATTCGTTTCAAATAAGAATGCAAACATTTCTTTTTCTTTATTTTTAAAATTCGTTATAAATATAATCTTTCATATGAATTATTATATATAAATTTGGTGCGGTTATGTTATAAATTTTATTTGATATGAAGAGAATCTTAGTTTTGGCGATGACAACTTTGTTTATATTGTTGCCAACAATATGTTTAGGACAATCAGTGAAACCTATTACAGGAACATTTATCAATCTGGTTTATCAGGACGTTCGCAACAAATATATGAATCCGCAGTATTATGATAACACTGACCCGCAGATGTGGAAAGCAAAAGTTCATGAGCTGCATGAGATGGGTATTGAGTATTTGGTCTTTATGGCTGTTGCCAATGATGAAAAATCTTTTTATCCTTCGAAGTTGATGCCATGGGCTTATCCAAAAGAGAGACAAAGTCCTGTCGATGCCATTATGAATGAGGCAGCACGATTAAATATGAAAGTATTTATGAGCATAGGATGGGCCAAAGATCAGGATGACAATATTAGAGATCCGAAAATACGCGGTCGTCAATTGGCTATAATGAAAGAACTTTCGCAACTTTATGGTAGTCATAAGGCTTTGTATGGTTGGTACTTGCCTGTGGAAGATTGTATTTGCCCTGTCTTTGCCGAGCATGCTGTTCAAGCTGTTAATGAATTGACAGAAAGAGCTCGTTTGCTGACGCCGGGTAAGAAGATACTTATTTCACCTTACGGACTGTCGCAGTCGGATTTTACGCGCTCTGATTATGAGCAGCAACTGGCCAAACTAAAGGTCGACATAATTGCTTATCAAGATGAGATCGGTTGTGTACGTGAGGCATATCCTATAGTCAATTTAAAAAAGAATTGGAAGAAGTTGCGTGATATTCATAATCGCTTGCATATAGAACTATGGGCGAATATTGAATCATTTACATGGGAAAAAGCTCCTAACGATCGTACTTCGGCTTTGATTCCGGCAGCATTTACACGCCTTTTGTCGCAAATGGCAGCTGCATCTGAAGCACCTGTCGATCGGATTATTTCATTCAGCATTTGTGGCATTCTGGATGATCCGCATTCGGCATACCAATTAGGACAACCGATTTGGTCGAATAAGGTGTATTCTGATTATATGTCGTGGAAGAGGAAAAATGAGAATTTTTCTTTCTTAGAAGCTTCATTTACAAAGAGTCTTACAAATTTAGCAAAGAGTACCATGATTGAAGATTCTCAAAAGGCTTTGTTGGATGGTGTGACTGCTGAAGAAAATATAGCCGATGCGGCATGGGTAAAGTTTAGCTCTGGTTATCATGAGGTTCTTATCGACATGAAGCAAACAACTTCTATAAAAGAAATCTTGATACGGATGCTGAACGATAATAAAGGAAATGTTGGCTTCCCGTTGAAAATATATTTGTTCGCTTCTTCCGATGCTCGCAATTATCATTTGCTGTCAATCAAGGATAGTCCGGTCTTTCCGAACAATAATCACGATGCTTGGATTGATGGTGTCAGTTTCGATTTATCTGATGTGAGCACGCGCTATCTGAAAATTGCTTTCGACGCTACTCAAACAGTATGCATGGATGAGATATTTGTGAATCCGATGAAGAATAATTAAAATATATTTGCCATGAAACATGCAAAAGTCACGATTCTGATCATTCTGATGATTGCTTCATCTGTTATGATTCTATTTGCTAAAGATAATGATGTGATAAAAATCCGATTAGATGAATTGGGAGTAAGTCCATGTTATCTGCAAGATTGGGGCAGTCCGCAAGTGAACCAATCGGTTTTAGGAACACCGTTGACCGTGAACGGCACAGTGTACAAGCATGGTTTGGGCACTCATTCCATCAGTCGTATATTGCTTGATCTAAAAGGGAAGGCAAATTCTATATCCGGTCTTGCTGGTGCTGATGATAATAATATGTACGCTGGAAAATTACAATTTAAGATAATTGGTGATTGTAAATTACTTTGGTCAAGCGGAATCATGCGGAAAGGGGATGCTGTCAGAAAGTTTAATGTGAACCTTGTCGGCATAAAAAAAGTTCTGTTACTTGTTGAGGAGTGCGGCGACGGCATTATGTATGATCATGCTGACTGGCTGGAAGTAAGTATTGCCACTTCTGGAAAAGTTATTCCTGTTCCTGTATGGCCGAAACCGATAATGAAAAATAAATATATCTTGACTCCTGAAGCTTCAGATACTCCTAAGATCAATAATGCTTTGAGTTATGGCGAACGTCCCGGCAAACCTTTTTTATGGGGAATAATGGCTTCTGGTAATCGTCCGATGTCTTTCCAAGCCATTGGACTTCCTGACGGATTAAGCATTGATCAGACTACCGGCTTTATACGTGGAAAGGTGGTACAAACAGGCAATTATAAAGTGTTACTTGTGGCTTCTAACAGTAAAGGGACAGATAGAAAAGAGGTCGTGATAAAAATTGGCGATAAAATAGCTCTTACACCACCTATGGGATGGAACAGTTGGAATTGCTGGGGTCTTGGTGTTGACGATCAGAAAGTAAGAGATGCTGCTCGGATGATGCATGACAAACTTTATGCCTATGGATGGAATTATGTAAATATTGACGACGGATGGGAAGCCTCGCAGAGATCATCTGAAGGTAAAATCCTTTCAAATGAAAAGTTCCCGGATTTTAAGGGACTGACTGATTATATCCATTCACAAGGATTGAAATTCGGCATTTATTCTTCGCCCGGACGTACTACTTGCGGAGGGCATATAGGAAGTTATCAGCATGAACTTGCGGATGCGCAAATTTGGGAGCATTGGGGTGTCGATTATTTGAAGTATGATCATTGCAGCTATTCTGAAATACAAGAGAATGCAGAAGAAAAAAGCATTCAGGCTCCTTATCTTGTTATGCGTGATGCTTTGAATAAGGTGAATCGGGATGTCGTTTTTTGTGTCGGATACGGTGCTCCGAATGTTTGGAATTGGGGAAAGGCTGCAGGAGGAAACCAGTGGCGCACAACGCGTGATATTACGGATGAATGGAACGTTGTGACGGCAATAGGTTGTTTTCAGGATGTTTGTGCCTCAGCCACAGCTCCAGGATGTTATAATGACCCAGACATGCTTGTCATCGGAAAACTCGGAAAAGGCTGGGGGGCAAAAATGCATGATTCTTATCTTACTCCTGACGAGCAATACTCGCATATTTCCTTGTGGAGTTTATTGTCTGCTCCGATGTTGATTGGATGTGACATGGGTGATATGGACGGTTTTACTTTGAACTTGTTGACGAATAGCGAAGTGATATCTGTTGATCAGGATCCTTTGGCCTCACCGGCACATAAGATTCTGACAGAACAGGGACAGATCTGGTATAAAAAATTGTATGACGGCTCGTTTGCAGTCGGTTTTTTCAATATGAATCCTTATTTTGTTTTATGGAATCAGGAGGATGCTTTGAAAATTCAAGAAAAGCAGTATTCTTTCACTCTTGCTTTGGACGCATTGGGAATAAAAGGAAAAGTGATGATCAGAGACCTGTGGCGTCAGAAGGATTTAGGAATATTCGTTTCTTCCTTTCATACGAGTGTACCTTATCATGGAGTGACTTTAATTAAGATTATTCCCATAAGATAATATGATTTGTATTTCATTTTGATACTATTTTCTCGATAAATATTATTTTTATCGATCTTTATAAAAATATCACGGCCGAGTCAATGGCAGTCGAAACTGCTCATGTGACTGGTCTTTTGAATGATCTGGTGGAAGCAGAAAATGTGGCCAAACTGTGTTCGCCTTCCGAGCGTCCTTCTGACCTTCTGCCCAATCCCAATGGAGGCGGTAAAGACCCTGGTGAAAAGTCCGGCGGATTATAATCGTTGAAATGAAAAAGGCTGCGTCCAAATTTTGAACGCAGCCTTTCTTATTTATTGGTTAATAATTTTCATTTTGTGTCAATGATCCGCCAACATAATCGATTTCATTCTGTGGAATAGGATATGGCCATGTCTTGTCTGTTACTAATGAACCTGCTCCGGAATGTTTGCCTTCTTCAGTTTTACTGAATGCCTGCATGGTAGGAACAAATGTTTTCCAACGGATTAAATCGAAGTATCGAAGTCCTTCGCAAGCAAGCTCAACACGTCTTTCATGTCTGACGGCTGCGCGCAGATCGTCCGTTACTTTAACTTTATATTTGGCATTGAACATTTCTTCTGTAATACGCTTGTCTTCTGGAACATTAAACTTTCTGTATTTAGCGTAACTATCAGTTGGTGTTGTCGTAACGAAAGCACGATGTCTGACTTTGTTAATCAGATCAACAGCCAGTTGCTTGTCCCCATTGGTTTCAATCAGACATTCTGCATACATAAGTAACACGTCTGCATAACGGATATAATAATATGACCAGTCAGTCTGCATCAAATCGCCGGTTACTCTTCTTGAATAATCAATCCAATGCTTGCGACTATGTAACAAAGTAAAGTCATCATATCCAGTATAATTGTGTGTTTCAGTAAGATCTTTTGTCTGTTTGTAAGTGACGTCGCCAGAGGCAAGAATTGTATGTACCAAGCGTGGGTCGCCTGTTTCATATTCGGCCACCAAATTGTTAGTCGGACATTCACCGCCCCAGCCGCCGGTAATATTTCGTCCCATATCCATCTGCGGGCAAACCGTAGTATAACTGTTGTAAGGCGGATTGTAGGAGTAAAGTGTGATGAAGACGGCTTCCTTTGACATATAGCCGTTGGCTGCACTGTTGAACAATGTTTCGTAATTGTCAACCAAGTCATAGCAGTTTGATTCGACTACGGTTTTTAAATCCGACTTTGCTCCTTCATAATCACCAAAAAACATTTTTACTCTTGCCCTGAATGATAGTGCCGCTTCTTTTGTTATACGTCCTAACTCGGTGGATGCTAACGCTTTTGCACTTGGTAAATTTGTTTCTGCTATTGCCTCGTCCAGATCTTTCATGATAAATTTGCGAACATCTTCCTTGTCAGATTTTGTGATAGTATTTTTATCAATCACATTTAATGGCTTGTCTATGATTGGCACATTGGCAAATACAGCAGCCAAATCAAAGTAGTAGAATGCACGCATAAATTTGGCTTCAGCAATCCAGCGTTGTTTTTCTTCTTTTGAAACGAATGCTCCGCCAGACTTGATGAGTTGCGTTTCAGGTGTAATCAGATTCAGAAATACATTACATGATGAAATGCCAATATTGTATCGATGATTCCATAAGTTCGTCAGCATTTCATTTGTTGCCGGCGGATTGCCTCGTGTGAGTTCAGAAATGGTGATTCTATCGGTCGCATCTGATCCGCCTTTTGAACAATCGTCAGTAATCTGATCGCCTAAATCAAATCGCATCTGCTGATAATTCCACATATCAAGCAATGGCTGATAACAATTGACCAATAGTTTATAACCGGCATCTTCTGTATTCAAATAAGTTTGCTCGTCTAACGTCCCTAACGGGTTTCTATCCAGAAAGCTGTCGCTACAACTGAATGTGAGTAAAGAAACTGCCAAAACTGGCAAATATACTTTACATTTATTTATAATAGATTCCATAACTATTTCTTTTTACGATTATAATTTCATACTAATACCAAACATGAAAGTTCTTGCTTGTGGATAATAACCCATATCAATACCACGATACTGTGGATTGTTGCCATATTCACCAATTTCAGGATCCAATCCCGAATAACCGGTTATTGTAAATAAATTTTGTACAGCGAAATAAACGCGCAGATTATTGATTGTTAGCTTCTTTGTAAGAGTTGCCGGAATGGTATATCCCAATTGCAGGTTTTTTAAACGTACATAAGAACCATCTTCAACGTACCAATCTGACATATCCCTGTTCATACGGCTGTTTGTGTCGATTCCAAAATTCTTATTTGAACTTCCAGCACCATTCCAAAATTTAGTCAGGATATCTTTAGGTGCATTATACCATCCTACACCACCGTAGATATCATATTTCAGGATATTCAAAATATCATTGCCAACAGAGCCTTGGAAGAAGGCAGTGAGGTCGAAGTTTTTGTATTCACCTCCCAATGTAAATCCAAAGGTGAAGTCGGGATGTGGATTGCCGATCATGGTACGATCTTTGTCATCAATCTGACCGTCTTTATTTAAATCTTGGAACTTTAAATCACCGGGTTTGGCATTTGGCATAACAACTTTACCATTGTTGGTATAGTTATTAATTTCATCTTGTGTTTGGAATACTCCATCCATCTTGTAACCATAGTAATAACCGATAGGTTTGCCTGGTTCGGTCATTGTATATGTGTAATAGCCAAGATGTACGCCTTTGCCAGGGATATTGCTTCCGCTACCTAAACTTAAAACTTTGTTTCTGTATGTTGAGATATTGCCATTGATATGATATGCAAAATCCCGATTGATTTTGCCATCATAACCCAAAGATACTTCAAAGCCCTGGTTTCTTACACTTCCGGCATTCATCCAAGGAGTATTTGGCAATCCTAAACTGTTAGGCATAGGCACTTTAACCAACATGTCATTTGTTTTGCGATTGAAGTAGTCGAGTGTAGCTTTCAATGATCCTTTAAAGAATGCAAGATCCAAACCGAAATCAAGTTGTCGAGTTGTTTCCCATTTCAAATCAGGATTACCAACCTGCGTACGACTTCCGAATAAGGATGGTGTTAATCCATTACCGAACATGTAATATTGTGTGAACCAAAGATTATTATTTCCGTTGCCGTATGTATTCAAGTATGCACCGATTGAATTTGATAAGTTTTGATTACCAATTTCGCCCCATGCTGCTCTCAATTTGCCTTGTGATAACCAATCGAATCCTTTCATGAATTTTTCTTCTGAGAAATTCCAACCAGCTGATACGGATGGAAAACAACCCCATTTATTACCTTTAGCGAAGGCAGAAGAACCATCCCAACGTATATTAGCTGTTACCATGTATCTATTGTCATAAGAGTAAAATACACGACCGAAGTACGAATTGAGCGAGGTTGTAGAAATTGAACCTCCTGCTGAAGGATTGATAGTGCCTGCGTCAATGATTTGCTGACTTGGATCATTGTTTACCATTCCTTGTTTTTGTGCAGAAATATATTCATAGCGACTTTTTTCAGCAGATGTACCAGCCATTGCTGTCACGTTATGTTTATCAAATTTCTGCGAATAGGTCAAATAATTATCAAAAACCCAATAATCAGTATTGGAAACAGAACGACCTACCGTAGCGTAACTGCTATATTCATCGCCATCCAGATAGTATTTTGGAGTGAAAGCATCACTTTGATTCCGCGTCAAGTCAATAGCCATGCTTGATTTGAAGGTTAAGAATGGTAGAAGTTTAAAGTCTCCTGAAATATTACTCTTTGTTGCAATACCATGCCATTTATTCTGTGCGGCACGATCAACTTGGGCAACAGGATTCTGTTTATTGGAATATAAGACGCCTGTATATTGTGACCAAGGATTTGTCGGTTCATAACCGTTCATGATTCTATCGGTCATAAAACTTGGAATGTCTTTCAGGTTGTTTCTATAAACAGGAGTTATTGGGTCGGCTGCTGCCGAGATAAATACTGCTGCTTGATAAGAGTCGTTCTCTTGAACGTTTCTTCTTGTTTCGTATATGACATTTACATTGGCAGAGAGAGTTAACCATTTTGTGACTTCGGAATCCAGGTTTAATCTTCCTGAAAGACGTTGATAATCTGAGCCTTTTAATACACCTAGTTGCTTCATGTAATTAAAACTGCTGCGGTATCTTAACTTATTCATACCACCTGAGAAAGCTAAGTTATAATTTTGTTCTAAAGCATCTTTTGTCTTTCGAGTAATTTCAGACCACCAGTCTGTACCTCCTCTATTTCCATTTGCTTCGAGGAAGTTGAGAATTGCTTGTCTTTTTTCAGCCGTCGCAAAATCATCAAGTAAGGTTTGTCCACCTGCTGTATATGCACGGTTTTTATATTCCATAAAACCTTCAGCATCTAACATATCGTACTTTTTAGGTACGTTTTGAAAACCAATATTCATATCAAATTCAATATTGCTGCGGTAATTTTCTCCTTTTTCGCCATGCTTTGTCGTTACAAGAATAACGCCATTGGCTGCGCGGGCACCATAAATTGCTTGAGCAGAAGCATCCTTCAATACTTCTATGCTTTCGATATCACGCGCATTCAGCCATCCAATGTTGTCTTGAGGCATTCCGTCAACAACATATAAAGGGTTATTATTATTGATTGTACCTACACCACGAATACGAACGTCGCCTAAAGAACCGGGACTACCCGAATTGGCTGTGATCGTAACGCCGGCAGCTTTGCCTTGTAAAGCATCGGCTGCACTACGAAGAGGCAGGTTGGCAATTTCATCGCCTTTAACTTGAGTAACAGCTCCAGTTAAATCTCTTTTTTTGAAAGAGCCATAACCAACAACCACTACTTCATCCAGTTTTTGTGTGTCTTCTTGTAAAGTAAGATTGATGGTGTTTTTATTCCCTGATTGCATTTCAATAGTGGTATATCCAATATATGAAAATACCAAAGTTGCATTGTTGGAAACGCCTTCAATAGAATAATTACCATTGACATCTGTAATGGAACCGGTTGTCGTCCCTTTTACCATAACGTTTACGCCTACCAAAGGGTCTCCGCTTTTATCGGTTACTCGACCTTTTACTATCTTATGTGCTTGTGCTACTGATGGCATTGAATGATTATCTGTTTCATGTGAAATAGGAAATGCCATTTGTGTAGAAAAAACCAAAGAACATAAGCATAATAACATAATTTTTTTTGACACAGGAAACTGAGTCCATCCTGGACTATCAGAACCTTTTTCATGGAAATGATTTATCATATTCGAATAATTAAGATGATTAATAAATTGATTATTTGCATTGATTTAGAGTATGCTTCTCTTTTTTTATTAGAAATGAACCATAGGCTTTTGTAATTTATATGTTAGTATTTTATTCGATTTTTACTTACAAATTAGACAAGGAGGGAGCGAACAGGCACACTTTGATGTATGCCTGTCGCTAAGTACAACGCTATTTAAATAATGATTTACAAGATCTCGTTCGTCACTTTATCGAAATACGCTACGCATTGCTTGATGTCGGGAACGGAGTTTTCCCAGTTGTATTCATATTCGATAGAAAAATATCCTTTGAAGTTTTGTCTCTTCAATTCTTGCAACATACCTTTTACGTCTAGAATGCCTTTCCCCCAGATTACGTCATGCTGCCATGCAACGCCTTCTTCTTTAGGCATGATGTCTTTGAAGTGCAGCGTGTTGATTCGGCCCTGTAGTTTTTTCAAGCAATCAATCTGGTTCAGACCTTCACGGCGCCAGTGGCCAACGTCTGCACACGAACCTAACAGTTTGCTTCTGGTCGAAATGGCACTCAAAAGAGCATCCGGATTCCAATATGTCGATGGCTTCGGATGATTGTGGACGGCAATCTTGATGTTGTATTTCTTTGCCAGTTGTTCAACTAGATCCCAGTCTTTCAGCGCCGGTTCGCAGGAAATGAATTTCATCCCCATCGATTTGGCGAAAGCAAACATCTTGTTCCAGTCTTCCGCTTTTTCGGCAACGTAAACACCCGTACCTACAATCTTTATTCCTTTTGAAGCAGCCAAAGCTATGAGCTCCTTTTGTGTCTGTTTGTCGAGGTTGAAATCAAACACTTTGTCTCCCCATTTGCCACCTAATTTGTGCCCCGGAAAAACTTCAATATACTTGATTCCTAATTGCTGTGTTTTGTTGAGAGCTTCAGTCAACGTGAAAATATGGAAGGTGTACGACTGCATGCAGAGATGCCAACCGTGCTTTTCGGCTTTAGTCTGTGCATTTGTTGGCAAAGCCAGCAGACAGCACAGACATGCGATTATTATTGTCGATAACTGTTTCATTTTTCTTAATTTAGTTATTTAGGCATATCCGGTAGTGAAAAACCATTCTGATACGTATGCTTAATCCATTCTTCAGCCATTTCTGCCGCATTGAATTCTGCAAAACGGCGGTCGAAACGGGGATCACCATCAATGACCTTGAAGTCATCTTGTGTAACAATCTTGATTTTATCGTTGGGCGAAATGTTGGTGAAGCGCATGTTCTCGCCATCCCATTGCAGTTCGCGGTGAAGTCCTTGCATTCCTGCCAGACGAACAGCCAGAACACCCATGACAACCATTTCACTGAATGGTCCGGAGAACTGGAAGTTTGATGAAGCTTCGGTTCTGTTTTCTGGCGATTCCTTGCAAGCTCGGATCCATTCTTGTTCATGTGCATTGGTACTCCATATATCGCCGTTTCCGCCTTTAATACGCGGGATAGTCGGCTTCGGCTGATTGAAGTGTTCCATGTCGGAAACAGGAAGCAGCGTCGGGTTCATTCCGTAGCATCCGGTCATGATCTTGCCTTTAGAGCCTATAAACAGCAAACCACCGTTTTCATCGCCCATCATTTGTCCATCTTTTAATTCTTCAGGACGCGGAGGCATCAGACCGCCATCGTACCAATATACTTTGACTTCCGGCATTTTAACATTGCCTTTCGCTGGACGAGCTGGGAATGTGTAAGTGACGACTTGTGCTGCAGGAGGTGAATAGAGATTGCAAAGAGTAGAACTACCGATAACACTTGTCGGATATTTCAAATCCAATGCCCAGAAAACCGGGTCCATGATGTGGCAAGCCATATCGCCTAATGCGCCGGTTCCGAAATCCCACCATCCTCGCCAGTTCCATGGATGATAGACTGAGTTGTAAGGACGTTTCTTTGCCGGGCCGATGAACAAGTCCCAATCCAATGTCTTTGGTACTTTTTCTGCAACTTTTGGTTCAAACAAACCTTGCGGCCAAATCGGGCGGTCAGTCCAACAATGTACTTCCTTTACTTCACCAATAACACCTGATTCAATCCATTCAGTGATCTGCCGGCACCAGTCAAATGAGTTTCCTTGATTACCCATCTGTGTAGCAACTCTGTATTTCTTTGCCAGTTTAGTCAATAAGCGTGATTCGTATACTGAATGGGTAAGTGGTTTCTGAGTATAGCAATGCTTACCTAATGTGATAGCATGAGCAGTAACGACGGCGTGCGAATGATCAGGAGTGGCAACCAGTACGGCGTCAATTGATTTTCCTATCTGATCGAACATCACGCGCCAGTCTTTGAAACGTTTAGCATTAGGATAGTCCTTGAATGTCTTATCTGCGTAAGTCCAGTCGATATCACAAAGAGCAATAATGTTTTCTGTGCTCATATTTTTAAGATTACGACGACCAACGCCACCAATACCTATTCCGGCAATATTCAACTTGTCACTTGGTGCTGTAAATCCGAAAGGCTTGCCAAGTACAGAACCTGGCACGATTGTTAGTCCCGCAGCTGTAACTGCACTGACTTTTAGAAAGTCTCTTCTTGAAATGTTTTTCATGCCCATATAATTAATAAATTAAATATTGAATCCCAGTTTTGTTAGATACAAACTAATAAATGCCGCTTCACAAAGATTTTAGGCACTATAAGTATACTAACATTCGTCACACACCGCAAATATAGGAATAAAATCTTAATAATTTAATTTTATGGACTTTTTTTTCGAAGAAAATGAAAAAAGTATAGTTAAGATTTCGGATATAATGAATTTTTTATGTTTATAGCCCTCTATTTATTCAATGTTTTTTCTAATCTTTGTCAGATAGTCTTTCATCGCCTCACTATCTTTATCTTTGATAATTCCTTGAAGGATATTCAGTTCTTCCTGGATTCGTGCTATTTGCTGAGGAGTACGCGGATTAAAAAGAATTTCAGTCAGCAGGTAGTCGTCTTCCGACAAAAGACCGCGAGCGATATTCATATGCCGTTTGAAAGTTGTTCCCGGTGCGTCCTGATGTTTCATGATGGCAGCAAATACCATGGTTGAAGCGAAAGGAATTCCCAAAGAATAGGCCACAACCTTGTCGTGCTCCTCGAATGTATATTCTGAAATATGTAGATGTAAGTTAGAGTAGATATCTTTGAAAAAGATTCGTCCCAAGTGATCTCCTTCAGAGATTATGATTGTATTTTCGTTCTCCAACTGTCCTAAGTTAGCGAAAGTAGGTCCGAACATCGGGTGCGTTGAAACGTATGGAAAGCCACAAGTGTCATAGAAATCTTTTAAGCTGGTTTTTACGGAAGCAATATCCGAAATGATGCAGTAGGGCTGCAGGAATGGTATGATGCTGTTGAAAGCATCAATTGTATGACTCAATGTTACGCAATTGATTACCAGTTCGGGTTTGAAGTCGGCCACTTCCTCTGGCTTTTGTAGACGGAGTGCGTTGTAGATGAAGCGCATCCGTTTCGGATCGGTTTCCAAGACGGCAACTTCATGTTCAAAACTCAGCAGGTCAGAGAAGAACGACCCCATCTTTCCAGCGCCTAAAATAAGTATTTTCATCGTTTTATTGTTTGTTAAATTGTTTGCATCCTTTTTATTCCTCGTTCATAACTATCATTTGTTGACGGATGGATTCTTCGTGAATTTCTTTGAGCATCTCTTTGACAAAATCTGTACTTAAATCCATCTGTGCACCCATACTTGAACGGTTCTCCAATATCTGGCTGTAGCGTGGCGATTGCAGGATTGGCATGTTGTGTTCCTTTTTATAGACACCAATCTCGCGTGAAATACGCATACGTTTTGCCAACAGTTCAAGCATCTGCTCATCGATATCATCTATTTGGCGGCGCAGTTCGGTCAGGTTTTCAGTCGTTTGGTTTGAATCACGTACAATAAGCAGATTAAGAATATAATCTAGAACATCAGGCGTGATCTGTTGAGAAGCATCGCTTAGTGCACAATCCGGATTGCAGTGTGATTCGATTATCAATCCATCGAAACTCAAATCCATAGCTTGCTGGCTTAGAGGTGCGATAAGTTCTCGTTTGCCTCCTATATGACTGGGATCGCAGAAAAGAGGCAAATTAGGCAGACGGCGACGCAATTCGATAGGAATATGCCAGAGCGGCAGATTACGGTAAATCTTTTTGTCATACGTGCTGAATCCACGATGAATAGCACCAAGACGATGAATTCCTGCTGCGTAAAGTCTTTCTATAGCACCAATCCACAATTCAAGATCAGGATTTACAGGATTCTTTATCAAGACGGGAATATCAACTCCATGAAGCGCATCGGCTATTTCCTGTACCGCAAACGGATTGACTGAAGTACGTGCTCCAATCCACAAAATATCTATTCCGGCTTTTAAGGCTTCGAACACATGATCTTTGTTTGCTACTTCAACAGCTGTATACATACCAGTCTCTTTTTTGACACGTTTCAGCCATGGCAGACCTATAGTACCAACTCCTTCAAAACCACCTGGTTTTGTGCGTGGTTTCCATATACCGGCTCTGAATATCTTGATGCCTTTGGAAGCAATCCCTTTGGCTGTCTCCATCACTTGTTCTTCACTTTCCGCACTGCACGGACCGGCTATAACTATTGGTCGTTGTGCATCTATTCCTGGAAGCAATATTGATTCAAATTCCATTTTCATATCGTTTGTTATTTAATTATTTTCTTTATTCTGTTTAAAGCCTCTTGTAACGCTTCGTTCTTGCAGCAGAGAGAGATTCGGATGTAGCGTTCGCCGCAGCTTCCAAAGATAAATCCCGGTGTGATAAATACGTTGGCGTCGTATAAGACTTTGTTCGCTAAGGCTTCACTACTTTCAATGTTTGCAGGAATCTTGCCCCAGAGGAACATTCCCACTTGTTTTTCGTCGAATTTGCAACCCAAAGCGTTCATTATTTGTCCTGCTAGACCACGACGGCTTCTATAGACTCGATTCATATTATCATACCATTCTTTAGGTGCAGCGAGAGCGGCTACAGCGGCGTATTGCATTGGTTTGAATTGTCCCGAATCTATGTTGCTCTTTACTTTTAATACCCACTGTACAAACTGTGCATTTGATGCGAGCATTGCCATACGCCAGCCCGGCATATTATGTGCTTTGCTCATCGAGTTGAGTTCAATACAAGTTTCTTTGGCTCCCGACACGCTCAGCATGCTGATTGGATGCTCGTTAAGAATGAAACTGTATGGATTATCATTACATATTATAATGTGGTGACGGCGTCCGAAGTCGACCAGTTTCTCATAAAGTTCCATACTGGCGTTAGCTCCAGTCGGCATATTTGGATAGTTGGTCCACATCAGCTTGACACCCGAAAGATCCATCTTTTCCAATTCTTCGAAATCAGGTTGCCAGTTTAGTTCTTCCTTTAGTTCATAAGAAATGAGATGTGCTTCTACCAAGTTGCTTACAGAACTGTAAGTAGGATAGCCTGGATTAGGAATCAAAACGCCATCACCCGGATTCAGAAATGCCAGCGAAATATGCAGTATTCCTTCCTTAGAACCAATGAGCGGTTGAATTTCTGTCTTTGAATCCAAATCTACATGATACCATTTCTTATACCAATCGGCAAAGCCTTTGCGAAGTTCCGGAATGCCGACGTATGGCTGATAGCCATGTTCATCGGCGTGATGAGCATGTTCACACAGTGCATCGACAGTTTGTTCCGAAGGAGGAAGGTCCGGACTGCCAATACCTAAATTGATTACATTCTTTCCGGCCGCATTCATCTCGGCCACTTCCTTCAGTTTCTTTGAAAAGTAGTATTCCTGTACATGACTGACGCGACGTGCAGGCTGAATGTCAAACGCTTTGTTTTCCTTCTGCATATTCACCTAATATTTTTAAATCTTTAGTCAATGGTCTAATCGCATCCAGAGCCTGTTTATAGCGCAGGTAATCATGGAATGTGAGATTGATATAGAATAGATATTCCCATTCGCGTCCGATAATCGGTAGCGATTGTATCTTTGTCAGATTCATATCGTAGAACGAAAGAACTGAAAGAACTTTAGACAAGCTTCCTGCCGTGTGTGGAAGAGCAAATACAAGTGAAGATTTGTTTTTGGTCTCATCACGCATCATTTCGTCGGCAATCCAAGGATCTGCAATAGCGAGGAATCGAGTAAAGTTTCGTTTGTTTGTTTCAATGCCTTCTGCCAGAATCTCCATATTGTAGATTTGAGCAGCCATTTTTCCACAGATAGCAGCATGTCCAATCAGACGATTCTCAGCAATCCATTTTGCGCTTAAAGCCGTATCTTCTTTTTCAACCAGTTTGGCATTTGGTAATGTATCGAGAAACTCAGCACACTGCATCAATGCTATTGGATGCGAATTGACCTCTTTAATGTCATGAATACTTGTTCCAGGAAGAGCTACAAGCGAGTGGGAGATACGTAATTTATATTCGCCGATGATGTTGACGCCACTTTCTTTGATTAGCACATGATTTTGGAGTAAACTTCCGGCAATTGTGTTTTCTATTGCCATAATTCCCAAAACGGACGGATCTTTCTTGATGGCTGCTATTACTTCCTTAAAGGTGTTGCATCCGATAAGTTCTATTTCATCACCTTCGAAATAGTTGTGGGCAGCTATATCGTGATATGAACCGGCTATGCCTTGAATGGCTACTTTTCTCTTCATCTTTGTTATTTTTTTCTTTTTGTTCTTGTGATTGTTTGTACTTAATGGAAATAAAAAAGTCCCACCGTTTACGGCAGGACTTTATATATTTTAATATTGATACAAACGTTCAATCTTTCATTCTTTACATACAAACTCCTGCCTTCACCTTGCTAAAGTAAAAGTAATAAAAGTAATATGTAAAGTAAAATCGATTCATTTTCTCTATTTTTTTACGCTGCAAAGTTAGCGTATTTTTTATAACTACAAACAAAAAGTCTCTTTTTTTTCAGTTGAAGTTACAAATTATCATACAAACGTATGAATAAAAAACAAACGTTTATTTAGCATTCTCTTTGTCAATCTGTTCCTGAACGATGGCATCAACTACTGCAACAGTTGTCAAGTTGAGAATGTCGCGAGTAGAACTTTCAACATCTGTAAAGTGTATAGGTTTGTTCAACCCCATCTGTATCGGACCGATTGTTTCTGTAATGCCCAGTTTGTCTAACAGCTGATAAGCACTATTAGCAGAACTTAGGTTTGGAAATACAAGCGTGTTGACTTCCTTTCCCTTTAGTGTATTGAACGGATACATCTCGTCGCGCAACTTTTGGTCTAATGCAAAATGAACCTGCATCTCGCCATCAATTTTTATCTGTGGATAGTTCTTATGTAGATAATCAATAGCCTCATGTACTTTCTGCGGGCTTCCTTGTTGGTCGGCGCCGAAGTTAGAGTATGATAACATGGCGATGACCGGATCTGTTGCGAAGAATTTCACTGCATCATTTGTCAGTCGTGCCACGTCAATCAGTACTTCTGTTGACGGATGACGATTGATCAGAGTGTCGGCAATGAAGAAAGTGCCTTTTTTGCAGGTAACGATATTCATTGCACCGAAATGGTTGTATGACGGACGGATACCAATGATTTGTTCAGCCAGTTTTGTCACTTCTGAATAGCGACTGTATACACCTGTAATAAAGGCATCAGCATCTCCAGTAGCAACCATCATCATTCCAAATGCGTTGCGATTAACCATTTTCTCGCATGCTTCGGCATAAGTGACACCTTCGCGTGCTCTGCGTTCAGAAAGAATATGTCCGTATTTGTAGCGACGATCTGATTCGCGGTCGTGACGCATATTGACTATTTCTATACCATCAAGGCTGATGTTTTCTTCAGCTGCCAATTTTTGCAAACGTTCTTCATTTCCGAGCAAGATTGGAATACAGATGCCTTCAGCTTTTGCTTCAACAGCTGCTTTAAGCATATTGATGTGGTTAGCTTCAGCAAATACTACACGTTTTGGATTGGCTTTTGCCATATCTGTAAAGCGACGGAGAAGTTTATTATCATATCCCATCATCTCACGCAGATGTTTGGCGTAACCTTCCCAATCAGTGATTGTCTTACGCGAAACTCCTGATTCGATAGCCGCTTTGGCAACGGCACACGATACGCGAGTTAGCAAACGCGGATCCAGTGCTTTAGGCAATATATAATCGCGTCCGAAGACGGTGCGTTTTAGTTTGTAAGCTGCATTAACAACGTCTGGTACAGGCTCTTTAGCTAATTCAGCAATAGCAAATACAGCTGCGCGCTTCATTTCTTCGTTGATAGCTTTGGCGTGTGTATCCAATGCACCACGGAAGATATACGGAAATCCTAATACATTATTTATCTGGTTTGGATAATCCGAGCGTCCTGTAGCGAAGATGATATCCTTGCGTGAAGCCATTGCGTCAGCATAAGAAATTTCCGGATTCGGATTGGCTAATGCAAACACAATCGGATTTTCATTCATTGAGCGAACCATGTCTTGTGTCAGTACATTTGCAACCGAGAGTCCAAGAAATACATCGGCACCCACCATGGCTTCTTCCAATGTTTTTATATCTCTTTCAGTAGCGAATTCTTTCTTTTGTTCGTTCAAGTTAGTACGATGAATTGACAATACACCTTTGCTATCGCACATAACGATGTTCTTTTTTCGCACACCTAAAGAAACATAAAGACGTGTACAAGAAATTGATGCAGCACCAGCTCCATTGACAACGAGTTTTATCTCTTCAATCTTTTTGCCTGAAATTTCCAAAGCGTTGAGCAATCCGGCAGCTGAAATGATAGCCGTTCCGTGTTGGTCGTCGTGCATGACAGGAATGTTCAGTTCTGCTTTCAAACGTTTTTCTATCTCAAAACATTCGGGGGCTTTGATATCTTCCAGATTGATACCACCAAAAGTAGGAGATATGGCTTTGACTGTTTGAATGAACTTTTCAGGATCTTTTTCATCGACTTCAATATCGAATACATCTATTCCGGCAAAGATTTTAAACAATAGTCCTTTGCCTTCCATTACCGGTTTCCCCGCCAATGCTCCGATGTTTCCAAGACCAAGTACGGCTGTGCCGTTTGAGATGACAGCTACCAGATTCCCTTTAGATGTATATTTGTATGAATCCAGGGGATTTGTTTGTATTTCCAAACAAGGTTCTGCCACACCTGGTGAATAGGCTAGTGACAAATCATTTTGTGTACTATACGGTTTTGTTGGAACTACTTCTATCTTTCCCGGCTTTCCTTCGGAATGATACCGAAGAGCCTCTTCTTTCGTAATTTTCGCCATTGATTGTTCTTATTCTTTTCTTATTTTTCTCTGAAATCGGGTGCAAAGATAGCAAATTTCTTTTCTATTCGCCCTTTTGTAAGTTTTTGTTTATTCCATCGATATAATTCAATACATCTTCGCGTCCATCTCTTTTTTCAGCTGAAGTAATAAATACTGGAGGCAGTTCTTCCCAGGTTTCCAGCAGTATATTCTTATAGTTCTCAATGTTCTCAGTTAGTTTGCCTTTTCCAAGTTTGTCTGCTTTGGTAAATATGATTGAAAATGGAATTCCCTCTTCACCAAGCTGTTCCATAAATTGCAAATCTATTTTTTGCGGTTCGAGACGGCTGTCGATGAGCACAAACAGATTTGTGAGCTGTTCTCTTCTTTGTACATAACTATTAATAACTGACCATATTTTTTCGCGTTCGCTTTTTGCTCTTTGGGCAAATCCATAGCCGGGAAGATCCACAAGATACCATTCGCCATTAATAAGAAAATGGTTGATGAGTGTGGTTTTTCCAGGCTTTTGCGACGTGAGTGCAAGTGCTTTTCTTCCTGTCAGCATATTGATGAGAGAAGATTTGCCTACGTTGCTTCGTCCGATAAATGCATATTCGGGTTTATTTCCCTGAGGACATTTTGTGACGTCGGTATTGCTTATTTCAAATGTTGCACTTTTAATTTCCATGTTGATATTGTTTATTAATACCTCTTTTCTATCTCCGTTCCTGGAAAATAGTGTTCAAGTATTTGTTTATAATTGAAACCAATCGTACTCATTACGGCAGCGCCGATCTGACAGAGTCCAACACCGTGTCCCCAACCTGCACCTGTCAATACAAATGCTTGGGGAACATTGTTTTGGATGTTCCGCTTGTCAACAACAAAGGCAGAACTATAAAGATGTGTCTCTGACAATGTACGTCTGATTTCCAATTCTTTTCCGATAATGAAAGTATTATGAGTCCCTACGATTTTAAGTCGGACAATTCTTCCGGATGTACCTCTTTCCAGCGGGATCAGATCTATAATCTCACCAAAATCAATACCGCTTTTGCGATAGACAAGTTCTGAGATTTGTTTTTGCGTATAGACAACTTTCCAGCGGAAAAAGTCGGTTGTCTCTTCATCGTAGTCATTTAATACTTGGCTCAGAATTTCACGATTGTTGGTATTGCAATAGGCAGGAGGAGCATTGCGTATCCACGATTCGGCCTCTTTTTCGTTGGTGAGGTCAGGGAGTTCTTCTTCTTGGCCGTCGAAAAGAGCAGTCAAGTAGGAGTGATGAACCGGTTCCCAACAGTTTTCGAACTGCTCGGTTACTCCACCGCAGCACTTCGAGAATCGTGTGTCGCAGATATTGTTGTTTTTGACAAGCACTTCTCCGCGTGTTTCGTCGATGACGCTCATCACGTTCGGTGAAATAATTCGTGTCATTCCTTGATAGCGTTGACAATGATCGTCGGCACAAACGTCAAACAGTTCATGGTCGTCGTGGTCGTACCAGCGGATCAGTTGCTCGTTGTCACGGGTTATATTCTTATATTTTCCTTTTTTCTGTTTGCGCTCCTGCTTTTGTTCTACTTGTGAGAACAGCCAGCTTCTGGAAATGACGACATGTGCTTTGAGAAACTCTTTGGGAGCAGTCGGCTTCATTTCCGAGGAAATGACGCTGGCCAAATAATCCTCTGCATCAACCTGATTGATAGCCAATATTCCTTTTTCTGTGGCAATCAGATTGAGTGCACCTTTGAAACTCTGATCTTCTTGTCGTTGCCAATGAAATTGAATTCCTATAGTTACGGCTTTCAATTCGAAGTACGAATCGGGTGTTGCCGGTTCGAAAAACAGTTCATTGTAACGTTTCCCATTAAACATAAGCTGTCCGTTGATGCATATCACGCGTTGTTCGTCTTTCATGAATAAACCGGTTTCGGTATGGACATATTCTCCGTGAAAAACGAAAGAGATAGCTTTCTCCGTCATGATACCTACATTAACAACAGGTGCTTCCATTATTTATCCTCCTTTTTTGTTTTTAGTGAACTGATGGCTAAATAAGCTATCAGTACGATGTATACTAGTAAGGCAATGATTTGTGCAGAATTGCTTTCGAACCATTCTTCGTTGACCATATTTACGCCTGCGAAGCGCAATCCTGCACTTACGACTCCCATCAAGGCGCCACCGGCAATGAATCCAGAAGCAAGCAGTGTGCCTTTTTCAACACGTGCGCTGTTCAGTGCTTTGTCTTTACTACGGCTTCCTACATACCAGCTGATAGCTCCACCAATTAGCAATGGCGTGTTGAGTTGTATCGGTATGAACATTCCCAGTGCAAAAGCCAGTGCAGGCACTTTGCAGAAATTTAGAATGATAGCTATTGCTGCACCTATGGCATATAGTATCCAAGGTGCACCCGAACCACTCATTAATGGCTCGATTACTGCTGCCATTGCGTTTGCCTGTGGAGCAGCCAGTTGTCCGGTCGTAAATCCGTAAGTTTGATTTAATATCAGAATAACGAAGCCAACGGTTGCTGCTGACACCAATGTGCCCAGAAACTTCCAGCTTTCCTGTTTCTTCGGTGTACTTCCCAGCCAATATCCAATCTTCAAGTCGGTGATGAAACCTCCTGCCATTGACAGTGCCGTGCAAACGACGCCTCCGATGATCAGTGCCGAGACCATTCCGGCTGTTCCTTTAAGACCAACGGCTACTAGAATGATGGACGATAAGATAAGCGTCATCAAGGTCATGCCTGAGACAGGGTTCGTTCCAACGATTGCAATGGCATTAGCGGCAACAGTCGTGAAGAGAAAAGCAATGATGCCAACCAAAAGCAGCCCGATTACTGCATAATACCAGTTGTCGAGCACTCCCAGCCAGAAAAATAGAAAGATGACGATCAGTGCGGCAAACAGTCCGAAGGCTATCACTTTCATGGAAAGATCTTTCTGTGTGCGAACCAAGTTTTGATCTGTGCTGGCTGTGTTGCCTTTAAGTTCTTTTGATGCCAGTCCTACGGCACTTTTGATGATACTCCAAGATTTGATGATGCCTATAACACCGGCGGTGGCGATGCCTCCAATACCTATATGGCGCGCGTAAGTAGTGAATATCTGTTCTGCACTCATGCTTCCAACGGTAGCTGTGATAGCAGCGTTGCCAAAAGTAAGTACATCATTGCCAAATATAGCTGACATCAGCGGGACTATGATAAACCAAACGAGAAATGAACCAGCACAAATGATGGCCGAATATTTCAGTCCGATGATGTAACCCAGGCCTAAGACAGCGGCTCCGGTATTGACTTTGAATACAAGTTTTACCTTTTCGGCCAGCATTTCGCCTAGACCGACAACACGTGTACTCACAGTCTCGCTCCACCAACCAAAGGTGGCGACAATGAAATCATATAATCCACCTATTATTCCGGCGTAAATCAATGGCTTTGCCTGATTGCCTCCTTTTTCGCCTGATACCAATACTTGCGTGGTTGCGGTGGCTTCTGGAAATGGATATTTGCCATGCATCGTTGATACAAAGTATTTACGGAACGGAATCAGAAGGAGTATTCCCAAAATGCCGCCCAGCAATGAACTCATGAATACTTCGAAGAAGTTGACTGAAATTTCCGGATATTTGTCCTGCAGGATATAAAGTGCCGGCAGAGTGAAGATGGCTCCTGCCACAATTACACCGCTGTTGGCGCCGATTGATTGTATGATGACGTTTTCGCCCAGAGCGTTCTTCCGTTTGAATCCGTTCGAAAGGCCAACAGCAATGATGGCTATAGGAATGGCGGCTTCAAATACCTGTCCGACTTTCAAACCAAGGAATGCAGCTGCGGCGCTGAATATGACAGCCATCAATAAACCCCATAGAACCGACCACCAGGTCACTTCCTTATATTCTTTATTTGGAGACATGACAGGCTTGTACGTTTCACCTTCTTTCAGTTCGCGATAGGCATTCTCCGGTAGGCCGGTAACCTTCTCTTCCTCTTTTTCCACAGCGTATATCCTTTATTCGTTAATACTAAGTTCGCCATTATATGATTTGCAAAGCTACACAATTAATATTTATAATCAAAGCTTTCGTCCTTGCTAATTGAAATATTATGAACATTCTTCGCTTTCATTATGAGTAAACATTTCTTTTCCCTACGCATTATTTTGTATGAGTCATAATATATTTATCGGACCATATAGGTAAACCGATCGGACTATAACATATGGATCGATCAGACCATATAATATGAGCCGATCAGACCATATATATGGTCCGATAAATGATTCAGAATGTCTGAATAAATTTCTTAAAGTCAATGCATTAATAAGTCCTTATGTTTGCATTTTTCCAAAAGACTCCGGCTATTGGAAAAATGGATGCCGGCATTTGAAACAATCATTCGTGTTACAAGACAACATTATAGTTACGGATTTGCACACACGATTCTCTAAAAACATCAAAAAGATAGCGATGAAGAAAAATTATTAGAGAATTCCGGAGCTATTTTGTATATTTGGTCCCTCAAAGAAGTTGAATATGGAACAAAGATTCCCGTCATTATTATTGGAGAACGCTATCAATGAGCTTTCTACACTTCCCGGAGTAGGGCGTAAAACGGCATTGCGACTGGCTTTACATATGCTTCGGCAAGATGTCGGTTCAGTGGAGCGTTTTGCTTCTTCCCTGGTTGATTTGCGCAAGGATGTGAAGTACTGCAAGGTTTGTCATAATATTTGCGACGATGAAGTATGCAGTATTTGCGGTGATCAGAAGCGCGACCATTCCATCGTATGCGTTGTCGAGAATATCCGTGAAGTGATGGCTATCGAAAATACCGGGCAGTTCAGAGGCGTATATCATGTGCTGGGAGGAATCATTTCGCCTATTGATGGTATCGGACCGGCTGATCTTCAGATTGATAGTCTGGTGAACCGCGTGGCCGAAGGCAATATCAATGAGGTTGTTCTGGCATTGAGTACGACGATGGAAGGCGATACAACCAACTTCTTTATTCATCGCAAGCTGATGCCTTATGAAATAAAAGTGTCAGTCATTGCCCGTGGTGTCTCTATTGGCGACGAGATTGAGTATGCCGACGAAGTAACGCTGGGACGTTCTATCCTAAACCGCACTGATTTCAATGATTCAATAAAAATATAAGTATGAAGCTCTCAATAGTCATAGTTAATTATAATGTCAAATACTTCCTCGAGCAGTGTCTCTGTTCGGTACAGAAAGCTATTGATGGGCTTGAAGCCGAAGTGTTTGTGGTCGACAATCATTCCACCGATGGCTCGATGGAATACTTGAAACCTCGCTTTTCGGAGGTCACTTTCATTGAAAACAGTGACAATCCCGGTTTTGCCCGTGCAAACAATCAAGCTATCCGTAAAAGTTTCGGCGAGTATGTGTTGTTGCTCAATCCCGATACGGTTGTAGGCGAGGAGAGTCTTCGTACGCTCTGTTTCTTTATGGACGAACATCCTGAAGCCGGTGCTGCAGGCGTAAAAATGCTGGATGGTCATGGCGTTTTCCTGCCAGAAAGCAAACGCAGTTTCCCGACGCCTTGGGTATCATTTTGTAAAATCTTCGGTCTATCAAAGATACGCCGTAACTCCAGAATCTTTGCGCGTTACAGCTTGCCTTATCTTGATGAAAACGAACAACATGAGGTTGATGTGTTGGCAGGCGCTTTCATAATGATTCGTCGCGAAGCGCTCGACAAAGCCGGACTTCTTGACGAGTCATTCTTTATGTATGGCGAAGATATCGACTTGTCATACAGGATTCAAACTGCCGGATACAAGAATTATTATTTGCCTGAACGCATATTGCATTATAAAGGCGAGAGCACCCGCTATGCCGACATGAGTTATGTGAAGTCTTTCTATGGCGCGATGCTCATCTTTTATCGCAAATATTATCCGCATTCGGGGTGGTGGATGCGGATGCTGATTGCTATAGCTGTTTTTTTTAGAGCAATCTTTGCTTTTCTCTTCCCACGAAAAACAAAAAAACTGCGTCGTATAAAACATCGCCGCTTACTTGTCTTTTGCTATGAAGAAAACATGCCTGAGGTTAAGGCGGTCTGTTTGAAGCGGATGCCCGAATTGGAGTTCGTTAACTTGTGGAACTTGAACGAGGAACATATCATGAATGCCTTTTGTCGTCGTAACCAGATGAAATGTTTTACTGATTATGCGTTCTGCGTTCCCGATGTTCGTTTCGAACAGGTTTTGTTGATGATGGATAAATCGCCTAATAAGAAAATTACATACCATATATATAATAAGGAAACACAACAAATGATTGAATGAGTCAGATGAAATTGCTTGAAGGTGAAAATATACGTTTGCGGGCTATCGAACCGGAAGATTTGGAACTGCTTTATCGTTGGGAGAATCATTCCGAATGGTGGGGATTTGGTTCTACTTTAGCACCTTATTCTCGTTATCAGTTGAAGGAATATATTAAGCGATCACATTGCGACATCTATGAATTGAAACAGTTACGCCTTATGATTGAACAGCTTGCTGATGTGACAACGGTAGGTTCGGTTGATTTGTATGATTTCGATCCTTATCATCTTCATGCAGGCGTGGGTATTCTTGTTGATTCTGACTATCAGCAACAAGGCATTGCTTCCGAAGCATTGGCGTTGTTGGAACGTTATGCTTTCTCTTTTTTGCGTTTGCATATGCTTTATGCCTATGCAAACGTTAATAATGAAGCAAGTAAAAAACTCTTTTTGGGCCAGGGATTTACTGTTTCTGGTACATTGCATGACTGGTCGACATCCGAAAATGGCTTTTCTGATGTTTTGGTTTTGCAAAAAATCGACGTATTGAAAAATAAATGATCAGTTCAGGTAAGGCTCTTTAGGGTAGTTGGCCCAAGTTTCATATCCGCATCCTAAAGAAGCCAAACTGCTTTTCCAGAATCCATCTCCTTCGGCAGCGAATAAGTTTGCATCGTTGGCTTGGCTTACAAGCCACGAGTTTTCAGTTATCTCGTTTACAAGTTGTCCTTTAGACCAACCGGAATAACCAAGGAAAAATTTAACTCTACCTTCAATGATTTGGCCGTTTAAAATATATCGTTTGATGGCTTTGAAGTCACCATCAAAAAACAAGCTGTTGCTGATTCGTATGGAATCGGGAATAATTTTTTCGCCTAAAGAGTGAATAAAAAATAGTCGGTTCGAACAAACAGGTCCGCCTAAAAATATAGGAATATCTTTAT
>DAIMYP010000035.1:32879-40415 GCA_036734445.1 Tannerellaceae bacterium | reverse complement strand
GTTTTTCTGATTGTGATGTCGGTTATTGCAGCGATTGTGTTCGTCGCCCTCTATTTTGTGGATGCGGGTTACGGATTGTTTTTCGACCGCAAATGGGGAACGCCCGTCCCGAACAAAGTGGCTTGGATGTGCATGGAAGCACCGGTGTTTGTCGTTGTGCTGCTGCTGTGGGCCGATTCGGACAGACGTTTTGAGGTCGTGCCGCTGCTCTTCTTCCTGTTCTTTGAATTGCACTATTTCAGACGCTCGTTCGTCTTCCCCTGGTTGATCAAAGGCAAAAGCATGATGCCTGCAGGAATCATGGCGATGGGTATCGTCTTCAATCTGCTCAACGGATACATGCAGGGCGAATGGCTGTTTCATCTGGCTCCTGCCGACCGCTATACGACGCCTTGGCTCGCGTCGCCGCAGTTTATCATCGGAACGGCGCTGTTTTTCTTCGGAATGGCTGTCAACTGGCATTCCGATTACATCGTCCGCCATTTGCGCAAAGGCAATGACACAAAGCATTATCTGCCCAAAGGAGGAATGTTCAAGTATGTCACCTCCGCCGGCTATCTGGGCGAAATTGTTGAATGGTGCGGGTTCGCCGTACTGACATGGAGCGCCAGCGGAGCCGTTTTTGCCTGGTGGACATTTGCGAACCTCGTGCCGCGCGCCAA
This sequence comes from Tannerellaceae bacterium, assembly GCA_036734445.1. Lineage (GTDB taxonomy): Bacteria > Bacteroidota > Bacteroidia > Bacteroidales > Tannerellaceae > Parabacteroides. Next base: position 39,753 of record DAIMYP010000035.1, on the reverse strand, counting down.
CACCGTATATCACAAATATCAGAAGATGTTTGGCAGTGAAGTTGAAAACAAAAAGCGGGTGTTTCCGTTTATATATTAAAATTGCAGATGATGGAAAACAAATCGATATTGTTTACGCCGGCGAAGATCGGGCCGCTGACGTTGAGAAACCGCACGATCCGTGCGGCGGCGTTCGAAAGCATGTGCCCGGGCAATGCTCCCTCGAAAATGCTGTACGATTATCATCAGTCGGTCGCAGCAGGAGGCGTTGGCATGACAACGCTGGCTTATGCAGCCGTCACGCGCAGCGGGTTGTCGTTCGAACGGCAGCTGTGGATGCGCCCGGAAGTGATCCCCGGAATAAGAAAGATCACCGACGCGATTCACAAGGAAGGCGCTGCCGCTTCGATACAGCTGGGACATTGCGGAAACATGTCGCACAGGAATATATGCGGCTGCACGCCGATCTCGGCCTCCAGCGGATTGAATATCTATTCACCGACGATCGTGCGAGGCATGAAGCCTTCGGAAATCATGGCCATCGCGAAAGCTTTCGGACAGGCTGTGAATATGGCACGCGAAGCCGGAATGGATGCCGTTGAGATTCATGCCGGACATGGATATCTGATCAGCCAGTTTCTTTCGCCGTACACCAACCATCGCCATGACCAGTATGGAGGAAGCCTGACAAACAGGATGCGTTTCATGAAGATGTGTATGGACGAGGTCATGAAAGCTGCCGGCTCGGATATGGCTGTGCTCGTGAAGATGAATATGCGCGACGGATTCAAAGGCGGAATGGAAACGGACGAGACGCTCGAGGTGGCGCGGACGCTGCAGGACGAATGTGGAGCGCAGGCACTGATACTGAGCGGCGGATTCGTGAGCCGTGCACCGATGTACGTGATGCGCGGAGCAATGCCGATCAGGACGCTGACTTACTACATGCCGGCAGGATGGTTGCCCGTGTGCGTCAGAATGTTCGGAAAGTTGATGATACCGACCGTGTCTTTCAAGGAGGCTTATTTCCTCGACGATGCGCTGAAGTTCCGCAAGGCACTGCATATGCCGCTGGTGTATATCGGCGGACTGACGTCGCGCGCAAAGATAGAGGAGGTGCTTGGCGACGGGTTCGAGTTTGTCAGCATGGCACGCGCACTGCTGAATGACCCGGCTTTCGTCAACCATATGAAAGACGACGAACAGGCTTGCTGCGACTGCGGACACAGCAACTACTGCATCGGACGAATGTACACGCTGGAGATGGCTTGCCATAAGAAAATAAAGGACTTGCCACGCTGTCTGCAGAAAGAAATAGACCAACTGGAGGGAAAATGATGGACGAGAAACTGGCAATCGTGACCGGTGCCGACGGAGGCATGGGGCAGGTGATAACGAAAGCGGTGGCTTCGGCAGGCTTTACGGTGATCATGGCTTGCCTGAACACGGCAAAGGCTCAGCCCGCTTGCGAACGCATCCGCAAGGAAAGCGGAAACGAAAGGATTGAGGTGAGAGGCGTCAACCTGGCATCGATGGCGTCGGTCAAGGCTTTTGCCGATCGGCTGCTGGACGAGAAACGACCGGTTGGTCTGCTGATGAATAATGCCGGGATCCTGACAACACCGGTACGCCGCACCGAAGATGGAGCAGAAACGATCGTCAGCGTCAACTATCTGGCTCCCTTCCTTCTGACGCGAAGCCTCTTGCCACTGATGACGGCAGGAAGCCGCATCGTGAACACGGTGTCGTGCACTTACGCAATAGGAAAAATCGATGAAGCGTTTTTTGAGAAGGGCAGGAAAGGACGATTCATGCGCATCCCCGTTTATAGCAATACCAAGCTGGCGCTGCTGCTGTTTACGCGCGAGCTTGCCGAAAGACTGAAAGGCTCCGGCATTACGGTCAATGCTTCCGATCCGGGCATCGTGAGCACCAATATGATAAGAATGGACATGTGGTTCGACAGGCTGACCGACATCTTTTATCGCCCGCTGATAGAAACACCCGAAGAGGGAGCTGCAACGGCTGTGTTCCTGGCGCTGTCAGAAGAGGTGGCGCAGAAAAGCGGATGCTGCTTCGCCAAAAGCAGGGAGAAAAAGATTACGGCACGCGTTGTCAACGAAGCCTCGCAATCAAAACTTTGGAAGGATACTGAAGCCTGGTTCGCCGCGAAGAATATCAACTTCGGACAATCATGATTATTCTCTTCGATAAAAACTTTGAAGAGAACTTGTAAATCCAAATAAAAGCATTACCTTTGCACCGCTTTTTACCCCGTACGTGTGATGGGAAATTAGGAAGCATAATTATCTAATTTTGAGTAACACAAAAATTAAAGAGATGAAAACATTTGAATTAGAAGGAAAGTCACGCGAAGTTATCGCTGCTTCAGCTGACCGTAAAAGAGCTTTAAAAGCGATGCGTAAGAACGACTTGATTCCTGCTGTAATGTACGGTGGTGAAAAAGTAGTACATTTTACTGTTTCCAAAGAGGCTGTCCGCAACTTGGTTTACACGCCGGAGATTTATGTCGTAAATCTGACAATCGATGGTGTAAAGCATTTGGCAATCATCAAAGATATGCAGTTTGCTCCTGTAGCTGAGCTGCTTCTTCACATGGACTTCCTTGAAATTTCTGAAAAGAAACCGATAGAAATGGAAATTCCTGTTGTTCTGGAAGGTCATGCCGAAGGTGTTAAAGCCGGTGGTAAGCTTGCTTTGCAGATGAGAAAACTGAAGGCTAAAGCTGTTTATACAGATCTGCCTGAGAAGTTCGTCATCAATGTTGATCATTTGGGAATTGGCAAAACAATCCAGGTTGGTTCTTTGCATTTCGATGGCATCGAACTGATGAATTCAAAGAATTCAGTCGTTTGCGGTGTACAGACAACGCGTGCTGCTGATGCTGCCGCTACTACTGCTGCTGCTCCAACGGATGCTGCCGCTGCTCCGGCTGCTGCTGCTGCTCCTGCTGCTGAAGAAAAGAAGTAAACTGATACAATCTTCATAGTGCTTAGGCACGGATTACATGGATGACAGGTTCGTTTAACGAATTGAAATCTTTGAAATCCGTGCCTAATTAACGAAAAGAAGGCACTTAAACAAACAGAATTTGTAACAATGAAATATTTGATAGCCGGCTTGGGAAATATCGGTTCCGAATATTGGGGTTCGCGTCATAATTCGGGATTCCGCGTGGTGAATGCCTTGGTTGAAGACGCTGACGCTCAATATACTGAAGAACGCTACGGCGCGGTGGCACGCATGCGTGTGAAAAACTGCGAACTGATTGTTCTGAAACCTAACACGTTCATGAATCTGAGCGGCAATGCTGTTCGTTACTGGCTGCAAAAAGAAAATATCCCTGTAGAGAACCTGCTGGTCGTGGTCGACGATTTGTCGCTTCCGTTCGGTACGCTCCGTTTGAAACCTAAAGGAAGCGACGGTGGTCATAACGGACTGAAGAATATACAGGAACTGATCGGTACGCAGAACTATAGCCGCCTGCGTTTCGGCATTGGCAGCGATTTTCCACGCGGCGGACAGATTGATTATGTGCTGGGCGAATTTTCGCAGGATGAACTCACTCTGATGCCGGAATTGACCAAGAAAGCAGTCGAAATCATCAAATGCTTCTGTTTGAGTGGCGTACAGACGGCAATGAATCAGTATAATAACAAATAAAGGATGAACGAAGTCAGAATAGATAAATGGATGTGGGCAACGCGCATCTTCAAAACCCGGACCGTGGCAGCCGATGCCTGCAAAAAAGGACGGGTGATGATCAAAGGCGTCAATGTCAAGCCTTCGCACATGATTAAGGTGGGCGAAACAATTCAGGTGCGCAAACCGCCGATCACATTCTCATTCAAAGTGCTGGCGCTGGCCGAAAACAGGATGGGAGCGAAGTTGGTGCCCGACTTCATGGAGAACGTAACGACTCCCGACCAATATGAAATCCTCGAGATGAACAAGATCTCAGGCTTCGTCAATCGTGCCCGCGGATTGGGACGCCCTACAAAGAAGGAACGCCGCGATCTCGAACAGTTTACCGATGTAGATATGCCGAACGTCGACAACTTCAACTTCAATTTCGATTTTGATTTCGATGAAGATGATTTGGACGACGACGAGTCATCTGATAAGGAAGATTGATGTTAACGGCTGCCCGATTGAGTGTTCTTCGGCAAACCAAAATTTTGATTATTCGAAATGGGACTTGGTCCAAGTATAAACTTTAGGCTCTGACTTCAGAAACGGCTCCAGCTTTTTGCGCGTCTCCTTGTCCAGATATTGAGGCGTTGTATATTCAAGCGTGAGCGTCAGATTGTCAGGACTGAGCGTCATCTTTCGCAGATACATGTCGACATGCGAAGAGACTTCCATGTATGACAAGTCGCTTTTATCAATGCCTTCCTTTAGAAACCAGTCGGCATCGACCAGCGTGATCAGATCTGATGTGTTCAATAATTTCCATTCCGGTGAGAAGAAACGAATCTGACTGTCGGCAACAGGACCGTTGACGGTTGTCACCATGCAAATGACGTTGGTATTGTTGATCAGCGGAAGAAGTTTCATCTCAACGGTGCTTCTTTCGGTCACCTGAAGAAGCATGTAGTTGTCGGTCAGCTTTACTAAGGAAGAGAAGCCGTTCATCGTGTTTTTGAGTTTGGCTTCTTTGCCGGAATTGTATAAATCAACCAGATCCTTGCGCCAGGCATTTTCCAGCTGAGGTATATACTGATCGGGCATCAGTTCAAAAAGCGCATCCATGTTTTGAGAATTGGCTCCGAATGAACAGAGACTGATCAGCATAATAAATAATAGTCGTTTCATTTTTGAATTTCTAATTTGTCCCCAAATATAAGAATATCATTCCTAATAACACCAAAAAAAGGTCGACAGCTTTGCTCTTTAAGTTTTTTTCATGGAAGAAAATGGCTCCGGCAGCGAAGGTGACGACTACATTGCTGCGGCGAACCATCGAAACGACCGAAATCATCGAATCAGGATAGGTCAGCGCGTAGAAATAGATCCAGTCGGCAATGCAGAGGAAGATGGAGATGAGAACGATGTTCCAGTTCCAGACAAACGGTGTCGTCTTTTTGCGATGCGGAAACCAGAAGAGCAGCAGTATAGGAATCATCAGCAGGCACTGATAAATGTTGAACCAGACTTGTACGGTCATGACGTCCAGATGTCCCATCAGATGTTTGTCGTAAAGTCCGCTTATGGCGCCGGTGATGATGGACATCACCGTGAAGAAAATCCATTTGTTGTGCGAAAAGCGGATGCCTTCCTTTTTGCCCGAAGAGGCAAGCATGTAGAACGAGGCAACGGAAAGGATCACGCCGATCCATTGATCCAGATTGAGTCGCTCGCCGAAGATGACCAGCGCGCCAACCAGTGTCAGAACGGGTTGCGTGGCTTTGATGGGTCCGGTGATTGTCAACGGCAGATGCTTCATCCCGAAATAGCCGAAGATCCACGACGACAGAACAATGATTGCTTTGATAAACACGGCAACCTGTGTGGCAAAAGTGGTGTGAGGCACGTAAAAAACTGTCTGGTCGAGCCAGTGTGTGCTCACGGAAAGCACGATGAACGGAACGAAAATAAGACTGCTTATCAGCGTGTTGAGAAAAAGTATTGGGATGACAGCGTTGTTGGTGAGGGCGAATTTTTTGTTTACTTCATAGCAACCAAGCAGAAAAGCGGAGATGAATGCTAATATTAACCACATGCTTTTTAAATATTAAAGATTTCGGCCGGATAGGTGATGTCGTCGAGGAACAAGCCTTGTCCGGGAGCCGACATTCCTGCTTTGCAACGGTCTTTCTGCTCGATGATCCTTCGGAAGCCTTCGATCGTGAGTTTGCCGCGTCCCACTTCCAGAAGCGTGCCGACAATGGCGCGCACCATGTTACGCAGGAACCTGTCTGCCTGAATGGTGAAGATCCATACATCGCCTTCTTTTTTCCATTCGGCGCGCATGATCTTGCAGTTGTTGGTTTTAACGTCGGTATGCAGTTTGCTGAAACTGGTGAAATCGGTGTAATCGAATAATGATGCGCAAGCCTGGTTCATCAGATCGAAGTTGAGTTCGCCGCAGAGCTTGCTGACGAAATCGTTGTTGAATGGATCTTTGCGAGTCGTGATGTAATACTTATAGGTTCGCGAAGTGGCATCGAATCGTGCATGCGCATTTTCTTTGACCGGAACGATGCGATAGATGGCAATGTCTTTCGGCAGCAGTCTGTTTAGTTTCTCGCTGAGAAATGGCAGATCGGCAAGCGCTTCCTCGCTGTCGAAATGGGCAACCATCAGTCGCGCATGAACACCGGCATCGGTCCGCCCGGCTCCGGTGATGGCAATGGTTTGGCGCAACACTGTCGACAGAGCTGTTTCAAGCTCTTGCTGCACTGTGTCGCCATTGGGCTGTGTTTGCCAACCGCAGTAATTCTTCCCGTTGTAGCCTAAATATATAAAGTATCTGTTCAATGTCGGATTACGTTTGGAATGCAAAGATAATGCTTTTTCGTCTATAATCGGTGTCGATTTGTTTTTTGCCGGACGAAAGGACGACTTGATAGTGCAGCAAAACGTTGTATTTGCCCGCTCATTCCTTGTAGGCCAGAACTAAGTCTAAAATTTCTACTCCATATTTTTCGATTTTCTTTTTGCCGAGGCCCGGAATTTTTTCCAGCGCTTTTGTCGTGGTCGGCAATTCGTTGACAATGGCAATCAGGCTTTTTTGGTGCAGAATCATGTAGGCAGGAATCTTTTCGATTTTAGACATATCGTTTCTCCATTCCCGGAGTTCCTCGAACAGTTCGGGATGAGTGATGTCTGACGTGGTGTATTCTTTTGCTTTTTGTTTGCGTTCGGGTTCTGC
>DAIMYP010000035.1:23220-32779 GCA_036734445.1 Tannerellaceae bacterium | reverse complement strand
AGATCGTTCAAGGATGTAAAGAGCATGAAAGTGATGTGCTGGATTTCATTCATGGCATCGCGGAAATCGAACAATTCGGTAAGCAAGTCGATGAAATATTCTTTTTCGGCATTCCGGATGTTTGTCAAGTTTGGTTGACGTTGAGAGGTGGCGTTGATGAATTTGTCCACTCTTTCATCGATAATCATGCCGTTTCGTGTGATGGGACTGTTCAGTACCAATCCGTCGAGCGATTTGCAGCGGCTGAGTGCCACATATACTTGGCCGTGCGAAAAAGCGGCGGCAGCATCGATGATGGCATGCTCGAATGTCAAGCCTTGACTTTTATGAATCGTGATAGCCCAAGCCGTTTTGAGCGGATATTGGGTGAAAGTGCCGGTCACTTCTTCTTCGATTTCTTTCGTCTCGGCATTGATGGTATATTTGATGTTTTCCCATTGTTCGCGGTTGACGTTTATTGCGTTACCTTCTTCGTCGGTCACTTCAATGTTTTTCGGACTGATCTGCGTGATTTCGCCGATCTTGCCGTTGAAATAAGATTTGTCGGGCGATGAGTCGTTCTTGACGAACATCACTTGCGCGCCCAATTTGAGCGTCAGGTCTTTTTCAGTTGGATAGGAGTATTCGGGGAAGTCGCCTTCAATATCAGCGCTGAAGACAATGCTTTTGCCTTTGAGTTTTGTCAACTTGTTGCTGTTGATTTGTTGCGCCTGCATGTTGTGAGTGGTCAGCGTGATGTATTTGTCTTTCTCCTTGGGCTTGAAATCGGGAATGTAGCGTTTGTTAAGCGCGGCCAGTGTTGCATCGTCGAACTGATTATTGCGGATCTTGTTGAGCAGATTGACAAATTCGGTGTTGTTCTGCCGGAAGATCTGCGTCAGTTCGATGCAAAAATAGGAACAGTGCGAAAGGGCTTTGCTGTCGAAAAAGTATGGCGATGAATAGAAGGTTTTCAGAATATTCCATTCGTCGTTTTTCACAACGGGAGCAAGCTGCTGCAAGTCGCCGATCATCAGAAGCTGCACGCCGCCAAAAGGCTTGTCGTGATCTTTGTAACGGCAAAGCACGTCGCTGATGGCATCGAGCACGTCTGAGCGCACCATGCTTATTTCATCAATCACAAGCAGATCGAGGCTTCGGATGATATTTATCTTTTCTTTCCGGAACTGGTTCTTGAAATCTTTGCGCTGGGTTTTTATTCCGGGAATATATGGCGAAAAAGGCAGTTGAAAGAATGAATGAATAGTGACACCGTCGGCATTGATGGCGGCAATTCCTGTTGGAGCAACAACAATCATTCGTTTGGAGAGGGTGTGTTTAAGACTTTTCAAGAAGGTTGTTTTGCCTGTTCCGGCTTTTCCGGTCAGGAATAGATTCATTCCTGTATTTTGTAGGATGTTTAAGGCAAGGTTAAATTGTTCATTCGTTTGCATGTCTGTCTTTATGATTTCGTTTTAATGAGTTTTTTGCAAATGTAAGACAATAATTCAGTAAAACAAATAAAATAAGTTTGATTTTGTGTCAGTATGCTAATTTAAGTCTGAGATTTCGTATGGGTTCTGTACGGCTTTTTGGGCTGCTTTCCAAATTAGTTGTACATTGTTATTGTTCACCAATACTTTTCCATCCGTCGGTCTGAATGTGTTCCCTTCAATGTTATAGGCGCTGAGGCAAGGTTTGATTAATGTGAGAAACCAGGTGCAGGCTTCAACATATCTGCCTGCTCCCAGATCGCTGTGATATCCGTCGCGCGTCAGGTCGTATGGATCATCGTTGAGCGTCGTGTTTCGAAGATTCTGCAAGGCAGTGCCTGACGGGATGATCACGTCGATTCCGGAACCTTTCTTCATCAGCTGCGTTGCGTTGGCGATGGCTTTGTACATGGTGAGCTGGTCGTTGTTGTAGTTGGCAAATCCCGCTTGCGTACAGTTCTTTGCATACGCCCAAGTCATCTGCCAGGCAAAGCAAACCTTGCTGTTAGTGCTGAGTTGCAGTAGCGCTTTCCGGATTTTATTCAGATGCGGCTGATAGGATTCATATTTGCCGGCCAGATAAGATACTTGCTGAAGAACGATGATATCCCATTTTTCATCGGCAATGGCTTTGGAAATGGAATAACCGCTTTCAACTTTATACCACATGTTCGTTTCCGGATTGGTCTTTTGATAGAAGTAACTTGTCGAATCACCCGAATAGTAATTCCAGTGATTTTCCAGCGAAAGACCGCCGTTCAACAAGCGGGCTATTGTTACATTCTTTATATGAGCTGCACTCAAGATCGAAGGGAGATATTGCGTCGCATCCTCAGTGAAGCTGTTGCCTATTGCGAGGATTTTTAATTCCTGAGGTTCTTTGGGCAATGGATTGTTGACTATAATTGCCTCTTCTTTGTTGGAATCTTCTTTTGAACAGGCAACTACAGAAAGTGTCAAACATAACAGCAAAAGGAATTTTTTCATGTGACTCAATTTTGCGTATCTGCTGCAAAGATAATGCAAGCCGAGAGCAGAACAAAACAAACTTGTTTGTTTTTTATGACGAGGCGCAGCTTATCTTCGCTTACTGCAAAGATAATGCAAGCCGAGAGCAGAACAAAGTTAACACGTTTATTTTTTTATATATTTTCGCTGCTTATATTCCTTTTATTTGTTTTCTTTCGGTTATTCCGCGGATTTTCTCTAAGTTTGTCGTGATGAAAAAAGTTGTTATAGCCATTGATTCTTTTAAGGGATGTCTTTCGTCGGAGGCTGTTGAGCAGGCGGCTGGCGAAGGTGTGTTGTCAGTCTTTCCGCAATGCGAGGTCGTTTGTGTTCCTGTGGCCGATGGTGGCGAAGGAATGCTTGATGTGTTGCTTTCGTCGGCAAAGGGCGAATATGTTACGCTCGAGGCTTCGGGTCCGCTGATGGAGAAGCGGATGGCTCGCTATGGTATTTCGGCGGATGGACGGACTGCTTTCATTGAGATGGCGACAATCAGCGGACTGCCTCTCGTTCCGGAAGATGAACGCAATCCGATGCTGACAACTACGTTTGGAGTAGGAGAACTGATTGCCGATGCATTGTCGCGCGGCTGCAAAGCGTTTATCATCGGTCTTGGAGGCAGCGCCACCAATGATGCCGGTCTCGGAATGCTTCAAGCGCTGGGATTCAGGTTCTTGGATAAGAGCGGACAGCTCTTGGGCACGGGAGGAAAGATTCTGGCAGAAGTTGCTTCTGTTGATTTCAGTCAGGTTAATCCATTGCTCAGAGGAGCGCATTTCAAAGTGGCTTGCGATGTGAACAATCCTTTTTTCGGAAAGAATGGTGCGGCTCATATATTCGCTCCGCAGAAAGGAGCAGATGCTGCAATGGTAGAGGCTTTGGATCGCGGACTACAGTCGTTGTCGCGCGTCATTCTTGAAGCGACCGGGAAGGATGTTTCCAATCTGAACGGAGCCGGAGCTGCCGGTGGAATGGGAGGAGGCATGGTTGCGTTTCTGAATGCTGTTTTGCAACCCGGTATTCAGCTTCTGCTTGATACGATTCATTTTACGGATATTATTCGCGATTCTGATCTGATAATCACCGGCGAAGGTCGTGCCGACAAACAGACACTGATGGGGAAAGTTCCTTCAGGAATACTCGAAGCGGTTCGGCAACAACAAATTCCGGTTGTGCTGATTGCCGGCAGCATAACCGACGAAGCGCTGCTTTGCAAGGCAGGTTTTAAAGGCGTTTTTTCAATTACGCCTTCGCCCATGTCTTTGGAAGAAGCTATGAAACCGGAGGTGGCGCGCCGGAATGTCAAGGGTTTGGTTGAACAACTGTGCAGGATTCTGCAACATTGATGGCGATGATGAAACTAAGTGAAGAAGAGATTCGGTTTATTGAAGATCACAAGGATGATGATCTGATGCGTTTATTGTTGTCTGAAGCCAAGTATCCGGACAAGAATATTCCGTTTCTGGTGATGCAGATGGCTGCACGCAAACAGATCAAAGACAAGCTTCCTTCCTGGTATGCCAACGATCGGCTGGTCTTTCCGTCGCGACTCTCGGCAGAGCAGTGTTCATCTGAGCAGACAGCAAAATATAAACAACAATTGGTTGACAGCCGGTGGACTTTGTGCGATCTGACAGGCGGTTTGGGAGTTGATAGTTCTTTCTTCGCACAGAAGGTGAAACGGCTGATTTATGTCGAGCGATTTGCAGACTATTGCGAGGCTGCCCGCAATAATTTTAGCGCTCTGAATATCAATAATATCGAAGTGATTAATGCTCATGCGGCAGATTATCTGGACCGGTTGCCTGAAGTCGATGCATTTTATATCGATCCGGCAAGGCGTGGCGAAAGCAACAAGCGGCTTTTTGCCTTGAGCGATTGCGAACCGGATTTGCTGTCGTTGCTTCCGCAGTTGTGGCAGCATGCTTCTTCAGTGATTGCTAAATTGTCGCCAATGGCTGATATTCATCAGACGCTTGCGCTTTTGCCTGATACTGTTGCGGTTCATGTTCTCTCTGTGAAAAACGAATGTAAGGAGCTGATTTTTGTCCTCCGACATGATTCATCGATGGTTGAACCGGACATTCATTGCATCAATTTCTTGTCTGACGGCTCGATGGAAACATTTCGTTTCACGTTTGGCGAGGAACAAGGTGCGCCACTTCTTTTGGCTGAAAATGTCGGCGAATATCTTTATGAACCGAATGCTGCTATCCTCAAAGCCGGCGCTTTCAAACAGACGGCTGTTCGCATGAATGTTAGCAAACTGCATGTCAGCAGCCATTTATATACTTCAAAACAGTTGGTCAGTGATTTCCCGGGACGCATTTTTCAAGTCCGGGAGGTGATTCCTTTTAGCAGTCGGCTTTGCAAAACACTGCATTCGTCAATTCCTCAGGCGAACATTACGGTTCGCAATTTTCCTTTGCAGGTCAGCGAGATACGCAAGCGCACAAAGATTGCCGAAGGTGGCGACGTGTATCTTTTTGCTACGACATTAAGCCATGATGAAAAAGTGTTTGTCGTTTGCCAAAAAGTTTCACAGAAACATTAACAACACCAACTGCATGGAAATAACCCTGACGAACATCGAGAGAGGATAAACAGTAGCGTATGCAACTGAAGGTTCGTCGCCTTCAACTGTTGTATTGGCATAATTCAAAGCCATCGGATTCGCCATGCTTCCGCACAACATCCCGACATTGTGAGCGTAGTCGATCTTGAAGAATTTGGAAGCTGCGTAACCGACAATCAATACGGGCACAACAGTCAGAATAAATCCGACACCGATCCACAGCGCTCCTTCCGGACGGAATACGGTTTCAAAGAAGTGAGCACCCGAATCTATTCCCAGTCCGGCCAGATAGATAACGATGCCCAATTGTCTGAGCATCAGGTTTGCGCTGGCGGTAGAATAAGTCGTCAGATGGAAACGCGGACCAAAAGCGCCCATCAATATTCCAACAATGATCGGTCCGCCGGCAATGCCCAATTTAACAGGCGTGCTGATTCCCGGCAGGGTGATCGGAATGATTCCCAATAACATGCCTAATGTTATGCCGACAAAAAGCGATAAAAGATTCGGATTGTCCAATCGTTTGATTTCATCGCCCAGAATCTTGCTTACGTTATCAATGGCATTCTTTTCGCCAACGATAGTGAGCCGGTCACCGATTTGCAGCCGCAGATCCGGCGACGCCAGCAGACTGATTCCTGCACGATTGATGCGCGTGATGTTGATGCCGTACAGATTCCGAAGTCGCAAGGAACCCAGTTTGACGCCGTTGATCTTGCTTCTCGTGACGGCAATGCGTCGGGAAATGAGCTGACTGTCGATGGCGTTCCAGTCAATGTCTTTCTTGTTCCAGTCGATGTCTTCCTGCTTTCCAAAAAGTACCTTGATGGTTTCAACATCAGACTTGACGGAGATGATCAGCAACTGGTCGCCTTCCTCCAATAAAGTGTCCGACGTTGGGATACTTACTTTTCCTTTTCGCCAAATGCGGGAGATGACAAAATGTTTGTCAGTCAGCGCCATGATTTCCTTGATGCTCTTGTGAAAGATGGCCGGATTGCTGATGCAGAACTCTGCGATGAAGGTGCTGCTCTCATTCTCGTCTGTTTTCTCGACTTTCTGCTTGTTGAAGAGCGAGCGCAGGAAGATGATGGCCAATATCACGCCGACAACGCCCAGCGGATAAGCGACGGCACAACCTAAAGCCATATTGGTTACACCGTTGGCATCGTCCGGTTTGAGTTGCAGCAGCGCTTGTTGCGCCGCACCTAATGCCGGCGTGTTTGTCACTGCTCCACAAAACAGTCCAACCATGTCCGTCAGCGAAATGCCTACGAACGAATGAAGCCCAACTGTCATGGCCAGTCCGATGAAGATAACACTCAGTCCCATCAGATTCAATTCGAGGCCTCCTTTTTTGAGCGAACTGAAGAATCCGGGACCGACCTGCAATCCCAAAGCATAAACGAAAATGATCAGACCGAAACTCTGTGCAAAATAGAGCATGTCCTTATTCACCACAATCCCGAGATGACCAACCAAGATTCCGGCAAAAAAGACGAAAGTAATGCCTAAAGAAACTCCGAATATCTTTATCTTTCCAAGATAGAGACCAACGGCTGATACGATAGAAAGAATGATGACAGCTTGTATCATCGTCGGAGTTGTGAAAGCATTTACTAGCCAGTCCATATTAATTAATTATTCAGCGTATTTAGCTCAAACCTTCCACCAATCCGTTGACAATATCGATGCGTTTTGCTTGAGGATCTTTTGGCAATCCAGGCATTCGCATGATTTCGCCCATGATGACTACATTCATTTCTGCACCGTTGTTGATGACAATATCGCGCACTTTCATCTCGAAATCTTTCGGAACGCCCAATGCTTTCGGATCCGATGAGAATGAATATTGTGTCTTGGCAATACAGATTGGATAGTTGGAAATGCCCAGACTCTCAATTTTCTTTATTTTCTTTTCTGCCAAGGTTGTATAAACAACCGAAGATGCACCATATATGCTTTCGCAGACTTTCTGAATTTTAATGCGGATGGGATCGTTGTCGTTATAGATGTATTTCAACGGTTCGCGATGATTGTTTTCAATTGTGTCAACTACAAGCTGAGCCAGCTCTTCGCCGCCTTTTCCGCCTTCGGCAAAAACACTGTTCACTGCGAATCCAATGCCTAACGAACGACAATGATCGGCAACCATTGCTATCTCTTCTTCCGTATCAAAAGCATATTTGTTGAAGGTGACGACTACATGCTGACCGAAGCGACGGATATTTTCAATATGTTTGTCCATGTTTTCGAATCCTTTCTTCAAACCTTCTGCATTAGGTTCTTTAATGTTTGCTTCGGCAACGCCGCCATGAAGTTTCAAGCTTTGTGAAGTGACCACGATGACTGCCAGTTTCGGATCGAGTCCGGCTTTCCGACATTTGATGTCGTAGAATTTCTCGGCTCCCAGATCAGCACCGAAGCCGGCTTCAGTCACAACATAATCGCCGTAGGTGAGTGCCATCTTTGTAGCAAGAACGGAATTGCAGCCATGTGCGATGTTTGCAAACGGACCGCCGTGAACAAATGCCGGAGTGTTTTCAGTCGTTTGTACCAGGTTCGGCAGCAAAGCATCTTTGAGCAGAACGGTGATCGCTCCGGCAATGCCCAGATCTTTCACTGTGAAAGGTTTGTCATCATATGTATATCCGAGCAGAATATTCCCTACGCGGCGCTTCAAGTCATCCAGATCGGATGCCAGGCAAAGAATCGCCATGATTTCGGAAGCCGGCGTGATATCAAAGCCAGTCTCTGTAGGAATGCCGTTGGCTGAACCGCCCAGACCGGATACGATGTTTCGCAGACTGCGGTCATTGATATCCAGTACGCGTTTCCACTGTATGTCTTTCAGACCTTCACAACTGTGGCGGTTCTGATAAAGATAGTTGTCCAGCAAAGCGGTGATCATATTGTGTGCGGATGTGATTGCATGAAAATCGCCTGTGAAATGAAGATTGATATTTTCCATCGGAAGGACTTGCGAATATCCGCCGCCGGCAGCACCGCCTTTCATTCCAAAACACGGACCGAGCGAAGGTTCGCGCAGTGCAACGACAGCTTTCTTTCCAATTCTGTTTAATCCCAGTGCCAAACCGATGGAAACGGTTGTCTTTCCTATTCCGGCTTTCGTTGGCGTAATGGCTGTGACCAGAATCAGATTGTGTTGTTTGATTTTTTCCGGGTTAATCAAATGAATGGGAACTTTAGCGATGTATCTGCCATAGTTTTGTACTTCTTCACGAGGAATACCTAGGTTTACAGCGATTTCTTTTATTTTTTTCAAAGGAATCTCTCTTGCAATTTCAATATCGGTTTTCATGTTTCCTATTGTTGATTTATTTGCGTTTGCAAAGATAGTTATTTTTAATGAATAACAATTTGTCAGGAATAATGGTTGTAAACTTCCCGCCGTTTGTTATAATTGCTTATATTTGTGGACATATAATTGAAGAAAGACTATGGATACACATTTATTACAAGGAAAGACACAGGAAAAAATATTGGTTATTGGCAGCACGAATACCGACATGGTTGTCAAAACTTCCCATCTGCCTCGTCCGGGAGAAACTGTTATCGGTGGTTCGTTTCTGATGAATCCCGGCGGAAAAGGAGCAAATCAAGCCGTTGCCGCTGCCCGATTAGGAGGAAATGTTGTTTTTGTTTGTAAGACCGGCGATGATATTTTTGGCCGCGAATCGTTGAAGAACTTTGAGAAGGAGGGAATCGATACAACGTATGTTTTTAAGGACTCTCTGCACGCTTCGGGTGTAGCGCTGATCACGGTCGATGAGAATGCTGAGAACTGCATTGCTGTTGCTTCGGGCGCGAATGCTTCTTTGTTGCCGTTCGATATCGACAAGACAGCTAAAGCTTTAGAAGAAGCTTCGGTCATCTTGATGCAGCTTGAGATTCCGATGGAAACGGTTGAGTATGTTGCTGAAAAAGCATTCGCCATGGGAAAGAAAGTGATTTTGAATCCGGCACCGGCACAACCTCTTTCCGACAAACTGCTCGGTTGTCTGTATATGATTATTCCCAATGAAACGGAAGCCGAGATGCTGACTGGCATCAAGGTGACAGATCTGGCATCGATGAATGCTGCTGAACAGTGTTTTGCTCGCAAAGGTGTGAAGAATACAGTGATTACGCTCGGTTCAAAAGGTTCGTATGCAGGAAGTAATATTCATGCTGCTTCAGGACAGATAACGGAACCGCTGGGTGTCATTGTTCCGGCAAACAAAGTGAAAGCCGTCGACACGACTGCAGCAGGCGATGTGTATTGCGGAGCATTGGCTGTGGCTTTGTCTGAAGGAAAAACATTGCCTGAAGCTTTGTCGTTTGCAACAGCTGCTTCGGGAATCGCGGTAACACGAATGGGAGCACAAGCTTCGGCACCTTCGCGTGAAGAAGTGAACGAAGCAATGAAAAAATGACGAAAGAGCGTTAGTCGAAGTGATTGAAAATAAGACTAATAACTATCGCTCAAAAAAGTATATACTTT
>DAIMYP010000035.1:0-23120 GCA_036734445.1 Tannerellaceae bacterium | reverse complement strand
AAAGTATATACTTTCATCACTTAAAAGTATATACTTTTTAAAACAGAAGAATTGAGAAGAATTTACCATGATATAATCATATAAAAATGAAAAAAGGAATATTTGTTTCTACCGTATGTTTGCTGGCTGTTTGGATGATGCCGCATTCGATTTCTGCAGCGCCGATAAAAACGTTGCCTGCCAAAGTTACAATCTCTACAGAAAAGTTAATGGACAAGATAAAAGGCGGTTGGGCCGGACAAACGATCGGCTGTACTTTCGGCGGACCGACGGAATTCAAATATCCGGGTTCGATGATTCAGGATTATGTGCCTATTGTTTGGCCGGATGGTTACATTAAATATTGGTACGAGAATATTCCCGGATTGTATGATGATGTATATATGGACTTGACTTTCGTGGATGTTTTCGATCGTCTGGGATTGGATGCACCCGTTGATTCGTTTGCGATGGCTTTTGCGCATGCAGGTTATATGTTGTGGCATGCCAACCAGGCTGCCCGCTATAATATTTTGCAGGGAATCATGCCTCCGGCTTCCGGAAACTGGATGAACAATCCGCATGCCGACGATATTGATTATCAGATTGAAGCCGATTATTCCGGATTGATGTCTCCCGGAATGCCGAATTCAGCTTCTGCTATTTCGGATAAGATCGGACATATCATGAATTACGGCGATGGCTGGTACGGAGGTGTTTATGTTGGCGCAATGTATGCTTTGTCGTTCGTTTCCGATGATGTGAATTTTATTACGTCGGAAGCGTTGAAAACTATTCCTGCCAAGAGTCGCTATTATCAATGTATGAGTGATGTGATTCGTTGGCATAAGGAGTTTCCGACGGATTGGAAGCGTACCTGGTTCGAATGCCAGAAGAAATGGAGCGAAGATATTGGTTGTCCGGATGGCGTATTCAATGTTTTTGATATCGATGCTGTCATCAACAGTTCATATATATTGATCGGTCTGCTCTATGGAAACGGCGATTTCTCGAAAACGCTCGATATAGCTACGCGCTGCGGACAGGATTCTGATTGCAATCCGGCTTCGGCAGGCGGAATATTAGGTGCAATATTGGGTTACAGCCATATTCCTGAATTTTGGATGAAAAACTTGAGAGAAGTGGAGGATATGAATTTTGCCTATACGAATATTTCTCTGAATAAAACTTATCAGATGAGTTACAAACAGGCGCTGCAGATGATCAAACGTGGTGGCGGAACTGTTGGTGAACAGAATGTTACCATCGTTTGCCAGCAACCTAAACCTGTTCGTTATGAGAAATCGTTCGAAGGATTGTATCCGGTCGATCTCAAATCAATCAACAAGAAAGTAGAAGAGGTGAAGGAATTCACAGCCAATTGTACAGGCATTGTTTTCAAAGGATATGTAAAGTCAAACAATAATAATTATGTTGCACGAGTTGAGATGCTGATGGATGGAAACAGTGTGGAAACGGCCAATCTTCCGGCTGCATTCACAACACGCCGGCATGAGTTGTTCTGGAAATATCAGATACCGAAAGGCAATCACACATTTACTTTCAAATGGTTGAACCCGGATTCCGAATCATCGGTCAACTTTGGTAATGTTGTTATTTATTCGGATATGCCTGTAAAAAAGAATTGATTTAATATCAGATGAAAATGAAAAAGAATAGTCTATTGATTTGCCTTTTGGCATTGTTTGTAGTGAGTAACGTGTTTGCTGCTGATAAGACAGTCACGCGTAGTGCCAAACAACCTGTTCGTCTCATTTTGGATACCGATCTAGGACCTGATTATGATGATGTGGGCGCAATGGCTCTGATGCATGCTTTGGCTGATAGCGGGCAAGTGAAAATATTGGGCGTGATGTCATCCAACCATGATGAACAGGTGATTCCTTGCATTGAAGTGCTCAACACTTATTTCAAACGTCCGAACATTCCGGTTGGTGCTCCGAAAAGTGCAGGTGGTGCTTGTATTGGCGATGGTCACAAAGTCCATTGGACAGAACTGTTGCCTGCCAAATATCCGCATAAGACGGCAAAGACCTCCGATGCACCGGATGCCGTGAAGGTTTATCGTGAGATTTTGAGCAAACAGCCCGATCACAGTGTTGTGATTTGTACAATCGGGTTCTTTACCAATCTCAAGGATTTGTTGCTTTCGAAAGGAGATCAGTTTAGTCCGCTGTCGGGCAAAGCTTTGGTTGCCAAGAAAGTAAACCATGTTGTTTCAATGGCTGCCGCTTTTCCTGAAGGCAGAGAATTCAATGTGTTTAGTGATACAAAAGCTTCAAAGATAGTGTTCGACCAATGGCCGACGGAAATCATCTTCAGCGGTTTTGAAATCGGCGACAAGATTCTGATCGGGAAGCGTCTGGTGAAGATGAATGTGCAGAACGATCCGGTGAAAGAAGTCTACGAAACCTGTTTTGCCGAAGGCGATCAGAATGGTAGGCAGAGTTGGGACTTGACTGCTGTTCTGGTAGCGATCAAAGGCTATTCTCCTTATTACAAGATCGAGCGGGGAACAGTGAAGGTTGTTAAAGAAGACGGTTCCAATGACTGGACACCCAATACCAAGGGCAAGCATCTTCGTCTGATAGAGAAGATTCCGCATCAGCAGATGGCGGAGATTATTGAAAATTATACCATGCATCAACCTAAATAGAAATAGATATGTTTATCGTACAGAATTATTCTTTGGCAATTGTTTTCTGCGTTGTAACGATGCTCTGTTGGGGCTCGTGGGGAAATACGCAGAAGTTGGCATCCCGCACATGGAGATACGAGTTCTTTTATTGGGATTATGTGATAGGCGTATTGCTTTTTTCTATCCTATCGGCATTCACCTTGGGAAGTTTCGGCGCTGAAGGACAGAGCTTTCTGAGCAATCTGGGTCAAGCCAGTCTTCCGAATCTGGGCAGTGCTTTTCTGGGTGGTATCGTTTTTAATGCGGCAAACATTCTTTTGTCGGCAGCGATTGCCATTTGCGGAATGTCAGTGGCTTTTCCGGTAGGAATAGGTCTGGCGCTGGTTTTAGGCGTGTTGGTTAACTATTTTGGAGCAGCCAAGGGCGAACCGATGTACATTTTTATCGGTGTGGCTTTGATAACTGTTGCCATTATATTAAATGGTTTTGCTTATAAGAAAGCATTGGTCGGATCAAAAAAACTTTCGGGTAAAGGAATTTTTATTTCGATTGCCGCCGGAATCATCATGGCATTCTTTTATCGTTTTGTAGCAGCTTCGATGGATCTGGAGAATTTTGCCAATCCGGCTGCAGGCAAACTGACGCCTTATACGGCTGTGTTTATCTTCGCTTTAGGTGTTTTCATCAGCAATTTCTTGTTCAATACTATTGCCATGAAGCGGCCTGTTGAAGGCGAACCTGTTTCAATATCAGGCTATTTCAAGGGAAATGGCGGAACGCATCTGGTCGGAATATTAGGTGGTGTTATATGGTGTATCGGACAGTCGTTCAGTATGATAGCTTCCGAAAAGGCGGGCGCTGCCATTTCTTATGGACTCGGACAAGGAGCGACGTTGGTTTCGGCTTTGTGGGGCATATTGATTTGGCATGAGTTTCGTGGCGCTCCAAAAGCTTCCGACTATTTGAACATCGGAATGTTTATACTGTTTGTCATCGGTTTGGGCTTTTTGATTTATGCCGGCGCATAAATCTGTTTGCTTATAAATAGAAAAATCGTACATTTGTATCAGATTTAAGATTAAAGACGATTGATATGCAAGAATTAGATGCATTTGACAAATTTCGGGACTCTTTCAACCAGACAAATGCGCATTTCCATGTTTTGGAACAGCGTGTGTCGGTGGAATTGCAGATGGAATATTTTAAATATTCTCAGCAATTGAGGAAGACAGCCACGATTATGTCTGATGCAGACTTTGATTCCTATATTGAAAGTCTTTCTGATCCGACACTTGAACTGGCTAAAAAGAAGTCTGCCTTGAGTTCGCTTGCAATTTCCCGTCAGGTTAAAGCTTATCGTTTTCTGGAAGATTATGTTCATAAAGCTGACGACGATGTGCGTGATTGGGCAGCAATGGCATTGATGGAATGTCGTATTTCGCTCGAATCGGAACTTTCGGATGAACGACAGGTGTATATTTCTACCGGTTTGGGTGGAAAAGGAGAGAAGCTCCGTTTCTTCATTCTGATGATCGCTAACGAACTTAAAGATTTTGCTGATTATCAGAAGGAAATGATTGAACGGGAGTTCCCTTTTGCACTGAATGAAGCCGGTTGTGATATCGAACGGCTCACAATCAAGGAAAAATATGCAGAATTATTGATTCTTATGCCAATGAGGCGCGACGTGAAGTCAATCTTTGATCGAGTGATCAGCGAATGCAATCAGTATGGAAACTTCCTTTCAACGGTTTATACGATTACCAATGTGAAGGAGTTATCCGAAGAAGAAATTGATTTAGTGATAAAAAAGTATGAGAAAAACCTTCAGACAGGCAGTTAAATACGGTGTTGTCGGCGTTGGAAATACGTTGCTTACCATGGTTGTCATCTATGTGATGATGAAAGGTTTGCATTGTCGTGAAGGTTTATCGAATATTACAGGATACGTTGCCGGTCTATTAAATAGTTTTTTCTGGAACAAGCAATGGACATTTAAAGAAAGTACAACAGGTTGGCAGAAAGGTGCTTTGCGTTTTGCAGTGGCATTTGCTGTCTGTTATCTGCTTCAATGGAGTCTGGTGACATTCTTGAATGCGCATCTTGATATTGATCACTATTACAATCATTTGATTGGAATGGCCTTTTATACGGTTTTGAATTTTGTCTTGAATAAGGTCTATACTTTTAAAGTTTAAGTAGAATGAAAAAGTTAGCTGTCATCGTGCCTTGTTACAATGAGGAACTTGTCCTTGCCGAGTCTTATCGCCGTACAAAAGCGGCTTTGGATAGACTGAACATCCTGACGGAAATTATTTATATCAATGATGGGAGCAAAGATAAGACGCGTGAGATTCTCAATGAGATTGCTTCAAAAGATCCGTATGTGAGAGTGATTCATTTCTCTCGAAACTTCGGGCATCAACCGGCTGTTACTGCCGGAATAAATAATTGCGACGCCGATCTGGCTGTTATTTTGGATGCGGATATGCAGGATCCTCCCGAGTTGATTCCGGATATTTTGGCTCTTCAGCAAAAAGAACAAGCCAATGTTGTTTATTGCGTTCGCAAATCTCGTTCGGGCGAAAGCATTTTCAAGAAGCTGACAGCCAAAATGTTTTATCGTTTCCTGAATAACATGAGTGAAGTGCATTTTCCGGTCGACACGGGCGATTTCAGAATGGTTGACCGAAAGATTATGGATCAGTTCGATCGTTTTCAGGAGCGCGGAAAATATATTCGCGGACTTATCAGTTGGCTGGGTTATAAACAAGTTCCGTTCTATTACGAACGAGAGGCGCGCATTGCAGGCGAAACAAAATATCCGATCAGTAAAATGCTGAAGTTCGCATCTACAGCGATGTTGTATTTCTCGAAAAAACCGTTGCGCTTGGTTGTTGGGCTTGGTTTTATTGCCGTCGTTGTTGGTCTGTTGCTGGCTCTTTATTTCACTTTAGGAAAAATCTACGGATTCAGCAACGCTGAAACAGGTTGGACATCCATTATGACGACTGTGATTTTCTTCGGTGGCGTACAATTGCTGACAGTTGGTGTTTTAGGACAATATATCGGCGTTTTGTTTGACGAGATTAAAGCGCGCCCGGAGTATGTCATCGACGAAAAGCGTAATTTCTGAATCGTCGCTTTCGGCTATTAACTCAATTCATATCATTAATCATTGAATGTGACAGCGATACCGAATTTCAAAACCATTGAATTCAATGGATAATGCGGTAGTGAGAAATAATTAGGCGTTACGAATTTTGAACTTAAATTGTAAGCCATAATATAGAATCTTGCCTGTTTGAGGTGGAAGTTCACATATGCATTGATAAGCGGATAATTACCGATCTTCAATTCGTCCTGTAATTGGAACTGCTGTGTAGCCGGTTCGTAATACGGTGCATAATAGGAAGAATGATAATACATGTTCGCACCCATTTGTATCGTCAGCACTTTTGCTGTTATGAACTTGAGATACAGATTTGTATAAGCACTGAGTTGAGGCAAAGGCAAAACATCTTTGTCGTTGCTCAACTGATAAGCCGCTTCGTTTTCCCATCCGAAATGTCTTCCGATGAAATCTTGTTTGATGCGTGCCGAGAGCACTTGAATATTGCCGCTTTTTTGAGCAGGCATGCCGTCTTTTCCGATATAAACATAGTTTTGTATGCCTTCGGCTCCGGCTGAAAGTTGTGTATGCGTTGATTCCAGATTGATTTTTGCACCAATATAGAACTGTTGCGTCTTGTCGAGTTTGTTGTCCCACCAGAAATAACGCGAATGAAAATGACGCATGTAAAACGAAGGTGTGACATTTCGAATATATCCTTCTGCCCGAATACTGGCATCTTTGTTGAAAAGCTTGAAGGTTGTCTGCAAATTTCCATTGAGTCGGAATTCGCCAATATCGTCGCCAACAACGCACAATTCGCCTCGTGCATCGTAAGTCAGGATGCTTCCCAAACGTTTTGAAAGTTCGCCTCCTACATACGTACTGAATTCGTCGTAAATCTGATTGGCGGAGAAGTTGAGATTGGTAGGGTTTGGATTTGAGCCACTTCCTGTTGAACCATAGGTCAATCCCGGAATTGCTGCCGGAAGTTCGAACTTGCGTTTATCGAAAGTGACGAATGCCGTCAATCCAAATTTTACCCAGTCTTGAAATCCTTCACGCAATGAGAGCGCGAAAGTATTGCGTAAGTTCCAGTATGACGTCTGATCGTCAACGCCTTTAAGCAATCCATAAACACGCGGCGTACCGTCGGTATTGAGATAACACGAGTCGATAGCTGTGCTTGCGCTATAGAAACGGCGACGATTATCGTTGTATTCCATCGTGTGGATAATGCTCGAAACCGGAACGAATTGTTTTTTAGGATTGCCCAGCGAGTCTTTCTCCTCCAGTTCTCGATAGAATCCGAAGTTATAACGGTGAGAAAGAAAATATTGTTTGCCGCGGACGCGGTTCCAAACCTTGTCTGAATAACGTATGTCGTAGGCTTTTGGATCGTTCTGACTTCGTCCTCCGGTGAACAATTCGTTCGGATGCGTGATAACGGAATCGTTGGTCAAGCCGCCGTTTTCATAATTCACGAAGTTGAAGTTGCTCAAGTAGGCGTGAGCCGTATAATGGTCGCCTTCATAACTTCCAAAGAACCTGTAGCTCAGCAGTTTGTTGCCGTTATTTTTGTAGCGGCCTCTGCTGTAAATATAATCCATATCTGCTCCGGCGTTGATTCTCTTTCCGAAGTTTGATGTTATCGTGCCTTTCAGCCGTTCGTTTTTGTCTTCACTTCCGCCTTCAGAGGTGTAAAGTGCTTGTGTATACGGAATCTTTGTGTTGTAATACTGCGCATTTTCGGGTGTTGTGATGTAGTTGTCATAAACATCGGCGAAGATAAAATCTCTTGCTTCCTTGCGCTCGGAGAAGATTCGCGTTTGCGACGGCGAACCGACATTAGCCAGATATCCTACTGCAAGCGATTGACTTTCAACAATCGTACTGTTGGCGAAGTTGAACTTATCTGTATCCATCGTGGCTACGTAAGAATCGCCGATGCGAGGTGTGAGTTGGAATGCCGTGATACGTTTATTCTTGAGCGCTGCGCTGTCGGTCTTCATCAAACTGTCGGGTATTTCTTTTTTGGCAGCTGTCAGGTTGCTTAGTGAGAAAGTTCCGCGTTCACTTCTGGAGGAACGGTTTTGAGCCTGCATGTTCAACAAACATGTCGGCAACAACAATAGTAATATGTATAGGCATTGCTTCATTGGGGGACAAAGATAATGCAAGTCGAGAGTAGAACAAAACAAACTTGTTTGTTTTTTATGCCGAGACGCAGCTTATCTTCGCTATTTTTTATGTCAAAGATAATGCAAGTCGAGAGTAGAACAAAACAAACTTGTTTGTTTTTTATGCCGAGACGCAGCTTATCTTCGCTATTTTTATAGCAAAGATACAACAAAAGGGCGTTTCCGTAAAATGGAAACGCCCTTTTTATATTTCCGGATTCTGTTATACTTTCTGAATGATTTCCATACCCTTCTTAATTGCGGCCTCGTTCATTGGAATCAGGTCGTGATGACGGGCAGGTAATGATTTCTTTAAGCCAAGGATGACGTTCTCGAGTTTTACCATCGGAACAATTTTCAGCAGACCACCCAGAATAAGCATGTTGAATGCTTTGTCATTCTGCATTTCTGCTGCCGTATCCATGGCATCGACGCGATAAACGTTGATATCTTTGCGTTTGACAGGCGTGTGAATGCCGTATCCATCATAAATCAGGATTCCACCTTTCTTTACTTTGCTTTCGAACTTATCCATCGAAGGCTGGTTCAAGATGATGGCGATATCATATTCGTTCAATACGGGAGAACTGATGCGGTCGTCGCTCAAGATAACCGTGACGTTGGCTGTTCCACCGCGTTGTTCCGGTCCGTACGAAGGCATCCAGCTTACTTCCTTACCTTCCATCAAACCTGAATAGGCGAGGATTTTTCCCATCGACAATACACCTTGTCCACCGAAACCTGCTATAATTATTTCTTGTTTCATCTTTTTGTAGTTTGAAGTTCGTTTGTAGTGATTGTATATCCTTTTCTATTCGACGTTTTTCAGATCGCCCAGCGGATAGAATGGGAACATATTCTCTTCCAACCATTTATTAGCCTTTTCAGGTGTCATTTTCCAACCTGACGAACAGGTAGAAACAAATTCGACTACAGAAGTGCCTTTGCCGGCCATCGAGTTCTCGAATGCTTTGCGCAATGATTTCTTTGCCTTGCGTACAGCTGCTGCCGTTTCAACGCTCTGACGAGTGACATAGCATGTGCCGTCCAATTGAGCAAGCAGATTGCCAATTTTCAAAGGATAGCCATTCAAAGCTACATCGCGGCCGTAAGGACAGGTTGAAGTCTTCATTCCAACCAAAGTTGTCGGCGCCATCTGTCCGCCGGTCATACCATAAATGGCATTGTTGACGAAGATGATAACGATGTTTTCGCCACGATTGGCAGCGTGAATGGTTTCTGCTGTTCCGATAGCGGCAAGGTCGCCATCGCCCTGATAGGTGAATACCATTTTTGAAGGGTTCAGACGTTTGATAGCCGTTGCGATTGCTGGTGCTCTACCGTGAGCAGCTTCAACCCAGTCGACATCAATATAGTTGTAGGCAAAAACGGCACATCCGACAGGCGAGATACCGATTGTCTTGTCTTCCATTCCCATATCGGCAACAACTTCAGCGATCAGCTTGTGTATCACGCCGTGACTGCAACCGGGGCAGTAGTGCATGGGATTGTCGTTGAGTAACTTAGGCTTTGTGTAGACTAAGTTTTCCGGTTTAATTATTTCGTTAAGTTCCATAACTTTGTATGCTTTCAATTAATAAATCTCATAAAATACTGCATGAGTCGGATGAAGATGGCTGCACCGCCACAAATGAAGAATGCAGAACGGTCATGCGGAAAGACAAAGTAACAAACAACTGCTGCTAATGCCAACAACAAGAATATCCATGTCAAAACAACATCAAAAGGGCTTCTGCGCGGTCTCATATCTTTCTCAATAATTATTTGTTCATTATCTTAGTTTTCAAAGCATTGAGCACTTCGTCCGGTGTGAAAACGATGCCGCCGAGGCGACCGAAATGTTCAACCTTAATCTTTCCATTGACAGCCAAGCGGATATCTTCAACCATCTGGCCTGCATTCAGTTCTACCGAAAGCATTCCTTTAACCTGGTTGGCATAATTGGCAATGGCTTCTGTCGGGAAAGGCCACAAAGTGATCGGGCGGAACAAACCGAGTTTGATGCCTTCTTCGCGAGCCAACTCAACAACTTTTTGACAGATACGTGCTGCCGAACCGAAAGCAATGAGCAGATATTCAGCATCTTTGCATTCGAATTCCTCGAAGCGTACTTCATTTTCTTCGATCTTGCGGTATTTGGCTTGGAAACGGATGTTGTTGGCTTCCATTGCTGCCGGATCAAGTTCCAAAGAAGTAACCAGATTGCGTTTGCGGCTTTCAGGTTTGCCAACGGTTGCCCATGGACATTCTTTGATGATTTCTTCGTCCGTCTTTCTTGGTCTGTACGGAGGAAGAACCACCTTCTCCATCATCTGACCGATAAGTCCGTCGGCTAAGATAATAGATGGATTGCGATATTTGAAAGCGAGATCGAAACCGAGACCAACGAAGTCTGCCATTTCCTGAACGGAAGAAGGAGCGAGCGTGATCAAGCGATAATCGCCATGACCGCCGCCTTTGACTGTCTGGAAATAGTCTGCCTGACTGGGCTGGATTGTTCCCAGACCGGGACCGCCACGCATAACGTTCACAATCAAACAGGGTAGTTCGGCGCCTGCAATATATGAAACGCCTTCTTGCATCAGACTGATACCGGGACTTGAGGAAGAGGTCATCACACGTTTGCCGGTGCTTGCACCGCCATAGACCATATTAATTGATGACACTTCGCTTTCTGCCTGGAGAACAACCATACCTGTTGTTTCCCAAGGTTTCTCTGCCATCAGGGTTTCCATAACCTCCGATTGCGGAGTAATCGGGTATCCGAAATAACCATCGGCACCGTAGCGGATCGCTGCACGTGCAATAGCTTCATTACCCTTCATTAATTTTACTTCTTCTGCCATATCTGTCTTTAGATTTTAACTTTGTAAATGGTTAGACACCCGTCCGGACATACCAGACCACAACTGGCACAGCCAATGCAGTTTTCCGGATTCTTCATATACGCATAATGGTAGCCTTTGTTGTTCACCTCGCGAGGATGCAATTCCAATACATCCGACGGGCATGCTACAACACAAAGGTTGCACCCTTTGCATCGCTCTGTGTTTACCACAACAGCTCCTCTAACTTTTGCCATAATTCTTTATTTATATTTCTGATACTATTCTTTAAAACACGCGCAAAGGTAATAAATATTCTGTCAAAGTATACTCTTTTACGAAATAACTCATTGAGTATTCAAGAACAAAATGTCTTTTGTGGCGAGGATTTGATTCCGGCAGCGTTTCCTTTTGAATGGGTGTGCGTGCTTGTTCGGAAACAGGAATATTTTCGTTTGAAGGTAAGCCGTTGTTTATCCGAAAGCGAGTGATTGTTCATCCGAAAACAAGTGGCAATACATTCGAATATATTAATCGTTTGATATATGTAGAAATATAAGATAATAATTGTGCTTTTATATTTTGACATATGTCAAACGAATCATTCTTTCGAATCGAGCCTCCTTTTGATTCGGTTCGGACTTCCTTCTGATTCAAATCAAAAGATTTTTTATTCATATATTAATACGCTTCTGAACCATTATGAACTTGTTTAACAATTTCTTCGCTGATATTTTTGTCCTTTGAAAAATAATCGTTTCCTTTGAGCAATTACTTTGGAAAACTTTAAACAAATGGGGATGATGAAACAGATTCAATTTTTACCTTGGGTGGGGCGTGACTACGTAAGAGGAATTAATGGAAAGCATGTGATGGTGTTGGGCGAAAGCCATTACTGTGCGAATAATGAAGAAGCCGTACCGGGAATCACGCAGGATGTGATCAGCGGTTACATCGATTCGTCCAACGATTTCGAGGAATGGATGAATACTTACACCAAGTTTATTCGTGCGTTGTCGGGTAAGGAGATCTCACGCGAAGCGAGTGAGGAGTGGTGGGAGCATATTCTCTTTTATAACTACGTGCAAGTGCCGATGACCGGTCCGCGTACAGCGCCTACAGAGCAGGAGTTTCGTGATTCCGACGACGCTTTCTTCAAGATTCTGGAGACTTATGTTCCGGATAAAGTCATTGCTTGGGGTCAGCGTCTTTATGACGAACTTCCTGATCGCGGTCATCGAGGAAAAGATATCATAGCGCCTGATGGCCAGCAGATTGAGACATGGGTTTATCTGCTCAAGAACGGCCATTCGGTTGAAGTTCTCGGCATCTGTCATCCATCGGCAGGTTTTGCTTGGGATTACTGGCACGAGGTTATAGCATCGTTTCTAAAATAGAAGATAGAGATAAAAACTTTTAGAAGATAAGGATGAAAACTTTGATTTATATCGTTTTAAGTCTGTCGCTGCTTGCTTCAGCAGGCAGTGCGCAGACGAAAGGACAAAGGTCTGTTGCCCCGCCGCACAAGTATTATTATTGCGAATATTGCGGCCACAAATTCCCGACTGTCCAGCTATTGACATCCGGCACTTGTCCTCGTCATCCGAACGGTCCGAACAAAGGAAATCACAAACTTTATGAAGGCACCGAAAAGAAAGAATATACCTGCAAATACTGCGGCCACCACTTTTCCTCCATCATGCAAATGGTCGGCGCCACCTGCCCCAAAAGCCCCAAAGGAAGCAACAGGGGAATGCATGCGCCGGCGTTGTAAATAGTTTGGGATAATGATGAATTTGAAAGAAAAAGTATTTAGTCTGATGACAAGTTGTACATCTGTAATGCTTTATTCAATGTTTCGATATGCCATTTAACTAGCTTTTGTGGCTTTATAATGCAAATAGTATCAGCAAAAGAAAATAATGATTTTTCAAATTCATAATTTATGATGACTTTGAAACGGACCTCCAATGTGTTATTATCTAGCCATTTATTCCTTTGAGACTCATGAATGGGACGTGCTTGAATGTATTTTGCAGTTTTTCCAAAAGCATGTATAATCACTTCTTCTACTTTGCCTTCTTTATATCGGGTAACGCCGACTATATCAGCAAAATAATCAGTCCAACTCCAATCTTTTGGAAGAGGTATGTAAGCATGGTTAGTCTCTTTGATTGTGACAATCCTTTCTAAAGCAAGACACCACATGACATCTTTTTGTTCTGGGACTAATCCAAATGCGTACCAACAACGGTTATATTGTTTTAAGTAGTAAGGATGAAATGTATATTTGATTTCCGACGAATCAAATGGCTTATAAGTTATTTCTAAAACGATTTCGTTTGTAATTGCATTATATATTTTTGAAAAATAGTTATTATCGGATACATAATCGTTGTGTTCAAATTCAACCACATTATTTTCATTATAAGAACGAGCGGATATAGCTATTTTATCCATTGTATCACTAATATTTTGTATCCATTCAAGTTGAGGCATGCCGCTAAAATAGCTTAATGTATTGATTGCTGATCGTAAATGTGAAATTTCCACTTCATTAAGAGGCATATTGTCAATAGAAAATTTTGGGTCGATATATCGGTAATATCGAGTTCTTCCTTCTTTAGTATTTTCATCGAGTTCTATTTCCCAGCCTTCACTGCTTTCCATGAATGCTATATCATAAAAGATTTGTCTACGACTAATGCTTTTGGCATCAGGATTAATCTCTTTAATTTTTTTGTTGCATTCTGCAATTAAATCAGTCATTTTATAATTGCGCCCTGTATTTCGGAAGCATTTGTCCAAAATCTTATAGCGCATCATTGCATCTTTGTTAATTGGCATAAAATAATGAGTTTGAGTTTTTAGCAAAGAAAATAATATTTTGTAGTTCGTGCAAATACATTGCACAAATTAATTCTTCTTTTGCATTGTCAAAATGAAAATAGTATTTATTTTTGGCATTGATTGGTTAATAGTAATAATCTTACATTTTTATGAATACAAAATATACAATAAAAAATTTTAGGGTGTTTGATAGTGATGGTGCAACTTTTGAATTGAATCCTATTACGATACTTACTGGGTGTAACAGTTCCGGCAAAAGTTCTTTAGTGAAGTCGCTAATGTTGTTAGGTGATTATTTTAGGAGAGTACGTGATGATTATAATAATGGTCGCCCTTGCCATCTGCAAAATTATAAATTGGATTTTTCTAAAGCTGAGTTGGATTTAGGAAATTTCAAGAAGGCATTGAACTTTAAAGCGAAAAAAGATAGTAAAATAACATTTTCGTATATAGTAGGTTCTTTACTTTTAGGTGAAGATCTAACAGTAGAACTATCCTTTAAAGCTGATAAAGTTGATGAGTTGAATAATGGATGGTTGTCAGACATCTCTATTTCCAAATCTGATGGACTTGTTTTATATGCTGCTGAAGTCAATAATGAAAATGAATTGGAGATACAAACTCTTAATTTAGATTGTATCAAAGATGCTTTTATTGATTTCTCTTCAATAGCAAGTTGCTATTCTGCTAGAAAAGAATTAAGAATGGATGAACATACAATAGGTGGTCGAGAAATAGATGATTTACCATTAAAGAAACAAATAGATGAAATGGATGATATTATAAAAAATGTAGATGATAAATTATTTAAACAATGGTCATTTGAACTTAACTTTAATAAGGATGAAAAATACATAAGTATAGTTGATTATAAATCATTAGGCCTTATGATAAATCTAAATAAAAATAGAAATATTTTGTATATGCCTGTTTTTGATTGGATAAAAGGTTTATCAAAAAAAGATGTAAGAACAAAGGTCAATGCTATTATGATAGATAATAATATCACTTATAAAGAGATGTTTACTAGCCTTAGTGAAATATTTGATGACTACGAAAAATCTAAGTATGATAATTTTATGGATTTCTTCCTTTCATTCGAGAAAGAAACATTCGCTCGATTTGATGAGCCTGCAAAAGGTGAAAATTTCATAGAGGAATTCATTAATAAAACAATTATTGAAGAAATAATAGACGATGATTCACCTGAGCCTCCTTTTGAGTATCCTGGCTTGTATCGTTCTGATAATGAACATTTAAAAAAAATGAGTGATACAAAATTGTTTTTTTACAAGATGTATACAACTTTGATGTCATTAAGTTTGTACGTCGATAAGAATTTTAAAAAAATGGTAGTAACATATTTAGGAATCATTAAC
Organism: Tannerellaceae bacterium; assembly: GCA_036734445.1. GTDB lineage: Bacteria > Bacteroidota > Bacteroidia > Bacteroidales > Tannerellaceae > Parabacteroides. The sequence goes on along the minus strand of DAIMYP010000035.1, from coordinate 8,115 downwards.
TCAAAAATTGCACATCCTCAATATGAAATATTTCAAAAGTTTTTTGCAGCAATATTAGAAGAATCGCTGATTAAAGTTACAAAAGATTTTTCAGAGGCTAAATACGTTGGTACAACTATTGCTCACGTTCAACGTATATATACATATGATCAAAATAATAGTTTTAGTAATTTGCTAAAACAGTATTTTGAATCTTTAAGAAGTTATAATCAAAAGAGAAATCTAGAATTCTTCCCTTTCGGGATTAGTGTGGACAGTAAAACGGGAAATACTATTTTTAAAAAATGGTCTGAATTAACTCCAAAAGAATATGAAAAAGCTATTGAACATTCATCACTGCCTCCTACCAGAATGTATAATTATGAAGCAAATACTTTTATTAATCATTGGATTAGAGAATTTAATATTGGGCATAATATAGAAATCGCTACAATAGAAAATGGTTCTGGTATATCAGTCTATCTTTATAAAAATGGTGATAAATATTTATTGCCTGAAGAAGGTTATGGTATTACTCAATTACTATCTTTTTTAATTCAAATTGAAGTTGCCATATTGGATGCTCCAAGATTTGCAAATGGTCCTTTGTATTGTGGCTCAATAACTATTTTTTACGGACCGACAACTGTTTCTATTGAAGAACCAGAGAATCATCTTCATCCGGCATTTCAGTCAAAGCTTGCTGATATGTTGTTAGATGCATATCAGAATTATAATATCAGTTTTATTGTAGAAACCCATAGTGAGTATCTAATAAGAAAATTACAGACATTAGTCGCTAAAAAACAGTTTTCTAGTAAAGATATATCGTTGTATTACCTTTATGATCCAGATGAAAGTAAACGTCCCAATCATGTTCCTCAATTAAAGAAGATAGAAATACAAGAGGATGGTTGTTTAAGTGAACCTTTTGGCAGCGGATTCTTCGATGAAGCTGATAATTTATCAATGGAGTTATTAACCATTAAAGCAAATCCAACATGGCAAAACTAAGAAAGACTGTCTATTGTGAATATGAGTTTTGGAAAAGATTCACGGGCATAAATACTTCACCATCAATAACAGAACAAACAATTTCGACTATGCAACGATGGATTAGTATTTATAACTTTTTGTCTAGATCTAATATATTATTTGATATTTCAGTTCAGGAGTTACAAAATCTTATAAAAACGGATCGTTGTTTGTTTATGTTATGGAAAAAGTATGTGGGAGCAGAATGTGGATTAAATTGTGTAAAGGATACTTTTGTACACCTAAATAGTATTCAAACAAAAGAAATGGATAATTATAAATTGAATGCAATGTATCTTACGTGTGGTGATACAGAATTATCCGATAAGATTGCGTCAAATTATGGAATAGCTATATTAAACGTTAACACTTTAGATAAAAGTGATTCATTTTTTGATGAAAAAACTATACCAATAAAAAAAACATTCAAGAAAAAACCAGATATCAATTGGCATGATTTATCAAAAACGAATCATAAATGTAATGCATTAGCGATCATAGACAGATATTTGTTGAAAAGCAATAATAGCATCAAATATAATTTGATTCCTATATTGGACATCTATTTGCCTGAACAGATATCTGTGACTTTCAATATTAGTATATTTACTGATTGTTTGTTAGGAGATGCAAAAACTTTATATGATAACGTACATCGTGAGATATCAAAGTTGAGACCAAATCTAAAATTTACATTCGGACTTTTCAATATGAATAGCAAGTTGCACGATCGGGAGATAATTACGAATTATATGCATATTACCTCCGGTTCTGGTTTTGATTTGATAGACTTAGACAAAACTGGCGAATATCTAAGATTTATTCATCAGACAAGTATAACTGCATGTTGCCCTTTTACCCTTCCTCTATCAGATGCTGTTAAACAAATTGAAGTATATAACAACCTGTGTGAATCTTTAAAAGATATAATTTCAAAATGTATGACAAATGATTATTATGGAAATAAGGAAAATAGAATTTTAGACTAATTGCTATTGACTGTTTATAAGAAGATTATCTAATTCCTAAATCAGTGCAAATAGGGTGCACTAATCTATTTTTACTTTGCATCATAAAACAAAAGTAATAAGGATATGGAAAATGAGATAATGATGTTTAATCGTTTTGGACTATCTACAAATAGTCAGTATAGTTACTCAGAAGTCGCAAATGCTTTCATTGGCGAGGGTTATACTTCTCAGGCAGGAAATACTTATTTTAATGCCATAAAACTTGCAGAAGGAATCGTCGTGAAAGAAGATATAGGCCAAGGTTATGCGTATACTTTTTTAAATGGGTTGCGTGTATATGGAATAAAATCGAATACATTACTCTGTGAAAAGTATTATTATAGTCGCGTCTATAATAAAAGTTATGTCAAATCAGAAGTGGTTGATATGCTCACTAATATTATAATCGATGCAGCCGAAAAGGAAAAGATACAGGTTAGTTCTTATGAAATACATAAACAGCTCAACGCATTAATTGAAAAATCTTTTGAAACAGATCAACGAAAAATGCTTGAAAGTCAATCTCAAAAATATTTAATGTAAAATTATGGAAACTGCAATATCTTGTATATCAGGAAAACCAATAGGGGTGGATGAATCGACAGGTATGATTATCTATCAATCATATCATTCAGATTCAGGTATCAATTATATGATTGGTATGCGTGAGCTTGATGATTTATTAATCCTCGAACAAATTGGCGAAGGAACAGCTGTTACCTTTCTCTGTGGAATAAAGATTATTCGCAAGTCAACAAAGGATTTGATTGCTGATATACTTGTAGATAATAATATTCATTATACAAGACAAACTGTTTTGGAGATGGTTCGAAAAGTATTGTTTGACATCATAGTTAAAGAATTCCGGATGCATGGCAAACATATTGATATGGACTATCTGTATGAAAAACTTTCAGATATACTTGATAAATGTTACTTTGAAAAGAGCAGGAAGGCAGCTATGGATTGGGCTTATGATATAGGAATTATAAAAATAAAAACAGCATGATAATTACAAAAAGAGTAGTGCCAGTAAGTCAGTTCGGTTATCAGGTGATACTGGATGATTCAAAAAAAATTGTTGGGATGAATTTGGTTTTAGGGGAAAGTATATTATTAAAAAAACAGTATGCAAAACCGATTATTATTTTATCTCAAAGTGAATTGGACAAATTTGCATATCAATTTGTTCAGAAAACACTAAATAAACTCTTTAGTGGATATAAGTCAGATACTACTTGTGTTTGAAATCTGTTTATTTGTTTGGTTAGTTAACAAAAGAAATGTATATTTCGACGTTTATTCTATTGAAGTAATTAAAAACAATTCTGTTTGGAAATATGAGTATCATAAAAGTATATCAATTTTCAATCAGGTAAAATTTAGAAGCCATGAATACTATTTTTAATAAAGTGATAAGCTATTTATTTGGACCGAGAGAAGATTTAGCGAGAATTCAAGAATTAGAGTCTCGCATTGAATGCTATGATAAAGATATAAAGTCTTTAAAAGAACGTATAGACGAGCAACAAAGAAATAACCATGATAGTCAATCAGAAATTTCATCTCTTCAAGAGAAAATAGATAGAAAAGAAGAAATAATAAGTAGGCTAAAAGATCATGAAAGCCAGTTGTCTATTGACAAAAAAAAATTGGATGATGAAAATGTCCAATTAAAGAAATCATGTCAGGAGGTGAAGAGTAGTTTCGCTGAATTAGAATTGAAGGTGAATTCAGTAAATCTATTAAATAAAGAGGTTGTAGAGAAGAATGTTCAATTGCAGTCAATTAGTGATGAAAAACAACATGTCGTAGAAGATTTACAACAGAAGATATCGACTCTAGAGGCTAATCTTAAATCTCAAATCGATATGATTAATACCTATAAGAACAAATATGATGCTATTCAAATTCAAAAAACAGAACTTGAAAAGGAAAAGTTGGAATTAGATCAAAAGTTAGTTGAATATCGAAATAGATTTGATAAATCAGATGCAACATTGGATGAATTCCGAAAGAATAAGGAAGAAATGCTTGATAGTATAAAAAAGTTGCAGAATGAAAATGGGCAAAGGTTAGCAAGAATAAATGAACTGGAACGCATCCTTTCAGATACTAACAAACAAATAACCAATTCTGTTTCAGATCCCAAAATCGAACCTGAGCCAATAGATAATTCTGATGAAAATGATGTCACGGATATCACTGGACTTGATACAAAAAGAACGATAGAAGATGTCTTTGATGTTGAAACAGGTAAATTGTTCAGTGCAAGTGATTTTATAAAGTCTCATAGTGAAGAAGACTTATTAAGGTATCGTCGTTATTTGGAAGAAGCAGTTCAATTACATAAACCACGCTTCGTTTGCTTCCACTGTGGTCAAATGGTCGCTTTACGTGGATTGCTAACAAAGCGAGGAAAAGTTTCATATTTTGCTCATTTATATAATAGTGATTATTGTGATATAAAGACATTTTCTAGTTTGACTAAAGAAGAAATAGAGGCTAGAAAATATGGATTATTTGCAGAGAGTGATCGACATAAGCAATTAAAAAATAGCATAGCTGAATGTTTAAAAGGAGAAAATAGTGTCAATATTGGCGTACAAAACGTAGAAATAGAAAGTTCTTTATTTTCAAATATTCCATATTTAAAATATCGTCGTCCTGATGTTCAGGCAGATTATGCGGGCAAAAAACTTATATTTGAATTGCAATTGTCTACTACTTTCGTTAGTGTTGTAGTTAATCGAGATTTGTTTTATCGTGTAAATGGATATTATATTATTTGGGTATTCAATTTCGATGATAATAAGGAATATGTAACACTTGAAAATCTAATGTGTAAAGATATTTATTATTCGAATAAGAGAAATGTTTTTATTTTTGATAAAGAAGCTCAAGAACAATCGAAGGTTAGAAAACAGCTTATTCTTAAGTGTAAATGGCTGAAACCAAATGGCTATTTTTCCGATGAGGAATTTGTCGCTTTAGATGATTTGAAATATGACGCATTAAATTATAAGCCATATTATATTGATGCAGACGAATTATATTTTAAAGAACATCCAGAATCTCGGCAAATACAAATTAATTTGGAACGAGAGCATAAAGAATTATTAAATGGCTTAAAAACAGGCATCGATCATGATATTATTTTGCCAAATGGATATATTAAAAGAAAGAATGGAGATGAGAAATGGGGCTTATATACTCCAGATGGCGAAGAACTTCTACCAGAGGAATATGATAAAATTGATTTTATTTCTAGTAGTCGTTTTATTGTAAAACTAGAACAATATTGGGCATTATGGGGTAATGGGCGTTTTATTTCTTCATTTCAATATACGGGTATTCAAATTTATGCTCCTAATCTTTTGCTTGTCAAACAAAAGGTAGGGAGATATAGATATTGGGGAATTATAAATTTTGATGGTGTTGTAATTCTTCCAATCGAGTATTCAGAGATTGGTAAATTGACATCAGGGAAAGCAACAATAAAAAAAGAAAATAGAGAGGGTTATATAAACTCAGAAGGGAAAATAATAACTGAAGAAGTAAAAGAACTTGTTAGTGGTATATTTTTAGGTCGCCAAATAGGTTTATGGGGTATATTTGATTCAGTAGGAGTAATTTTACTTCCATGTATTTATAATGAAATTCAAATTCTAACTGAAGACCGGTTTGCATTGTGTAAAGAAGGACTTTGGGCACTTTCCGATGGAAGGAAAGCATTAACTTCATTCGAATATATAGAGATTCATTTTTTGAATGAAAATCGTTTTTCGGCAGTAATTAATGAAGAGTGGGAAAAATCATATTCACTATTAGATTACGATGGTAATGTCATTACAAATCATTCGTATAGTGAATTAAATGAATTTTCTAATGGAGAGGCATGGGTCGTATTAGATGGGGAAAAAGGAAAAATTGATTTAAATGGCAATAAATTGGCTCAAAAGGAACTTATTGGGGATAACTTATTTGTAATTAATCTTTTTGGCAAATATGGATTGAAACAAAATAATGGTACATCTCTTCTTCCTCTTGAATACAAATTGATAGAAAAAACTTCTGATGAAAAGATTATTGTTACTGATGTGAATGATAAAACCGCTATATATGATCTTAATAAAGGATTTCTGCCCGTTCAAGTAAAGGCTGTTGATAATAAATTTGTAATTGGTCATGTCTTTGATCAATGGGGAATAAATTCCACATCCAATTCTGAAGAATTATTATCCTATGAATATGAAGCGATCGATGAGTTTGCGGCAGGTCGCTTCATAGTTCGCAAAAATAACAAATGGGCAATATGGTGTGAAACAGGTTTTTTAACTAAGTTCGAATTTGATGAAGTTGGCGTCTTTAAGGATAAAACAGCGACTGTAAAAAAAGGATATGAACTTATATCTATAGATGTAAATGGTTGTAATATTAATGATAAATTTTATTTGCCTTCAGGTTTTGTGATTTTTAAAAAAGACAATTATTACGGTATGGAGGATTCAAATGGAATTGTTATTCATAATAACGTTTATTCCCACTATATGCAGTTGTCAAGTGATTATATCAGTTTAATGAAAAATAATTTATGGGCTTTAGCAAAAGGATCTGATATTATTACAGATTTTGAATTTGAAAGTTTGAAGAAACTTTCAAATGAATGTATAGCGTTATGCAAACAAGGAGTATGGGGTGTTGTCTCAATTTGCGAAAATTCTTTGACTCAATTGCTTCCATATAAGTTCAATGAAATTGAATTATTGAGTGATAAGTATTTCGTTGCTAAGTTTGCCTTGGGGAATAGTCAGGTTTCACAACTTTTTGATGTACATGGCTTTATAGAAGCTGTGCCATTGTCAAATGGCTTTCGATATTTGAATGATGATCGTTTTTCAATACGTAAAGAGAATCGTGAAGGTGTCATCGCAGTGGATGGAACAATGATATATCCTATTGAACTTACTTACGTTGGAGAATATAAAGATGGCATTGCATTAGTTCGTAAGAATAAGTATGAAGCGAATATAGATTTACAAGGGAAAATAAAGATAATACAGCATAAAAAATTGAGTGATGATCTTTACCTTGGCGAGAAATTTGGTTTGTTGGGAATATCAGATGCTACAGGAAAAGAATGCTTGCCCTATATTTACAAATCTATAGAGCCAATCGGAAATTCTCGTTATAAGGTTTCATCGGATAGCATTCACTGGGCTATTTCTGATGGTTATAAAGTGCTTACGAAGGAGGAATTTACGACAATTAATGAAAGTGAAGATGAATTGATAGGGGTATGTAGAAATGGACGTGAAGGATTTATTGATGTTGATGGCAAGGATTCAATAACTACGAGTATAGATATAGGGAATGATTTGTATAAAGTATGTATATTCGAGAGATATGGAATTCAACATGAAGATGGAAGTATTGTTGTTCCATGTATATATTATGAAATTGGCACAAATCGAGGTAAACTATATGGAATACTAAATGGAGAATTTGAAGATTTACATATAAAATGCACTTCAATGGTTGAAGTTGAAAGTAAGGTTTGTGCCATTAAAACAACAGGACTTATACTTAATTGCCAAGGAATAACAGGTTTTATGAAAAAGAACTTTGTTTCAATAGGTGGAAAGGAAATGGAATCAATAAACAAAGGTATGATACTACCTGTACTCATAAGTGGAATAGATGATAGCAATACAAAATGCATGTTCGAATTAAGGATTGATTATTCTAAAATGAATCTTGATGAAATATATAAATACAAAGTTGGGTATTATTCTAAATGGGGAATTATATGTCTGCGAGATAATAAATCGACATTTGTTCATTCAAGTGCCCTATCTAAACCAATTCACGAATATTCGATTGGTTCTGAATTATCGCTCAAATTCTTGGGAGTAAGACAAGAAATTAATAGAGCTATTTGGAAAATAGAGAATGAAAGCCAATCAATAAATGAAAAAGAATAGATGGTAAGGATGATTGTGAAAATAATCTTGTATTAATAAGTAAGTAATTTGTAATCATGAAATCACTATATTACATATTAACGTTTTCTCTGTTATGCATGTCTTGC
>DAIMYP010000034.1:38423-41902 GCA_036734445.1 Tannerellaceae bacterium | reverse complement strand
CCGGCATCAAAAACAAACGGGTTTGCTTTGTTCTGCTCTCTGTTTGCATTATCTTTGCATCAAAGAGCGAAGATAAGCTGCGTCTCGGCACAAAAATGAACGAGTTCATTTTGTTCTGCTCCCGACTTGCATTATCTTTGCATTAAAAGAAGAAAAAATTATGGATGACGCTGAAATTAATAATCTGGAAATCAAGATTAAACTAATGCAGGAGGCTATACGACTCGCAACGGAAAATGTAACGAAGGGAGGCGGACCGTTCGGAGCTGTCATCGCCGACAAAGAAGGGAATATTGTGGCTACAGGAGTCAACCGCGTCACGGCACAAAACGACCCGACAGCACATGCCGAAGTGAACGCCATAAGAAAAGCAGCTGAGAAAATGAATACGTTCGATCTAAGGGGATACGACATCTACTCCTCTTGCGAACCGTGCCCGATGTGCCTCGGAGCTATATACTGGGCGCACCTCGACCGACTGTTCTATGCGAACACCAAGGAGGATGCGAAAATGGCAGGGTTCGACGACTCGTTCATCTACGAAGAACTGGCGCTCAATCCGGAAAAACGACATCTGCACTCCGAAAGATTGCTCGGCAATGAGGCTATAAAAACTTTCGAGGAATGGATGAATAAAACAGACAAGGTCGCCTACTGACGACCTCGACTGCTAAAGAATCATGAACCTGTACTCTAACGATAAGAACGGACAGCATACTCTTCAGGAATGGTTGTCCAGTTTTTTTTTGCATCGTACTCAACGTATAAGAACGGACATCATACTCAATGAACCACCAACGATCTCATCGTTGAAAATCTCCGCATTCTCATCGCTTTCCTGCATCGACAGGATATACAACAACGGCAGGAAATGTTCGGGCGTCGGTACAGAAAGCTGCATCTCACGACCTTGATCCGGGTACTCGATGAGGGGACGATGATCGGCCGACAGAATAAGACGGCGGATCTCGGCATCGGCACGCGAAGCCCAACTGAAGGCTACACCGGGAACAAGCATCTTATCCCAATCAAGAAGATGAAGGTTGTGTATCGTGTTGCCACTGGCAACGATAAGCACGCCTTCACGACGAAGCGCCGAAAGCTCCTTGCCCAAAGCATAATGAAAGGATGCACTCCTGGTGTAGTCGATGCTCATCTCAACAACGGGTACATCGGCTTCGGGATAGAGATATTTCAACACCGCCCAGCATCCGTGATCAAGACCCCAGTCGTAACTGGCTTCCACCTTGGCAACGCTGACGAGCTGCTGCACGCGCTGAGCCAACGACGGCGAACCGGGAGCCGGATACTGAACGTCGTAAAGCGACTTGGGGAATCCACCGAAATCGTGAATCGTACGCGGATGATCCATCATCGTCACGAACGTGCCGCGCGTACTCCAATGGGCAGAGATACACAGGATGGCCTTTGGACGGGGAAGCTCCTTGGCAACAGCACGAAAGCCGTCGGTGAAGAGGCTCTCGCGTATGGCATAAAGAGGATTGCCGTGCCCCAGAAACAGCAGAGGCATACGCTCCGCTGTGGATTTGGGTTGAACAGGAACGGTCATTTGTCAGGGGTGAATTCGAGGTTGGCTACAATCTTCACATTCTCGCTCAAAACGGCGTTGGCAAAACCTTTGCCCAAAGCGAAATCACTGCGCTTGACGACACCGGTGATCTTGAACCCGGCAGTCAGCTTCTTGTTCATAGGGTTCGTCACCATCCCCAGAAAATCAACATTGAGTGTCACCGGACGGGTGATGCCGTGGAAGGTGAGCTTTCCGGACAACAGGCCTTTCTTCGCACTGACTTTCTTCAGTGAAGTGCTCTTGAAGGTGAGCGTCGGATATTTCTCGGCATCGAAGAAGTCGGCGGAAAGGAGATGCTTGTCGCGGGCTTCGACTTCGGTATTGATACTGGCGATCTTCGCGGTCAGATCAACCTGGGCATCGCTGTAATCGGCTTTAGTAGTGACCACGGTGGCGCTGAAACTGGCAAAACGGCCTTCAACCTCAGAGATGGTCAGATGCTTCACTACGAATCCCAAACGCGAATGGGTCGGGTCGTTGGTCCATGTTTTTGTCTGTGCGCCGGCAACTATGGAGATCATTGCCAATGCGGCTAATAAATAATACTTTTTCATCATTTTCTGTCTTTAATAATTATGCTGCAAAGATAGAGGGACGACGAAGGCGCACGGTAACGGTTTTAGGAAGAAGAGTTGCGATTTCAGGAAATGACAGCCGGGGCTTCAGGAAAGAATCTTCTTCATCTCCCGACGGAAATCGGAAGGCGTGACACCGGATTTGCGCTTGAAAGCATGGGTGAAGTAGGTCTTCTCATTGAATCCAAGCTCATAGCCGATCTCGGCAATCGTCTTGCCGGTAGTCAGAAGCAGGTTCTTCGCCTCGGTGAGCTTGCGCGTCTCGATGATCTCCGAAACGCTCTGATGAACAACGTTCTGACAGATGAGATTGAGGTTGCGAACGGTCATAAACAGCTGATCGGCGTAGAACCCGACGCTACGGGGTTCGTGGTAGTGCTCCTCCAATAGACGGAGGAAGTTCTTGAAGGTGAGGTTCTGGACGGTGAGCACATCGCCGGTGTCGCCGACACTGCGTTTCTGCTTCTCGTCTTCGATGATGACAATCAGGGCAGACAGCAGTTGGCGGATGACAGCCAGATTGGGCGACGGATGATTGTACTCGTCGCTTATAAGACGGCAAAGGGTGTCGAGACGGCTGAAACAGCTGTTGCAGGCAATGCAGACGTTGGCATTATCATGAAAAGAAGCGTAGAGCTGAAAGGTCGTCTCCGCAATGAACTCGCTCTCGAAACGAAGCACCCACATGTCGCAACGCCCGTCTTTGGGCAGAGGACGAAGGCGATGGATCTTGCCTCGGGTGACGAAACTGATGAACGGCGCGTCAACAACAACGGAATGGAAATCGATAAAATGCTCCAGCTGCCCTTCGATGCCGATGATCAGCTCTTCGAAATCATGCGCGTGAGGCTCGAAGTTGCCACGGAGTATCGCTTCGGCTTCCTCAACATCAACTTTGAAAATGGTGAATAGTTCGTTTGCCATCGACGGATTGTTTGCGGCAAACTTACGCAATTAAACGATTGTTTCAATGAAATGGATTGCCTTTTTGTAAAAAGTTGTATATTCGCACCCGAAAAGACAAAAAAAAGAAGTCGCGAACAGCTCCCGCTAGCGCGACCTCTATTGTCTAACCTAACAAATGAGTCACTATGGTGAAATATAGTTGGTTTTGGTATCAATTACTTTGAATTGCGAAACAAAGATAGATATGCAAATTTCTAATACAAAATCAAATCAACCAATGACCGATTTGTGTCGGCGAAATGGTCAATTTTCGTCACAAAAGGGGTAAAATATAAACGAAAAGCCTTGTGGTTATAAAAATATAACCTATCTTTGCCCGGAACTAAAACAAAAAGCTATGCCAACAA
>DAIMYP010000034.1:0-38323 GCA_036734445.1 Tannerellaceae bacterium | reverse complement strand
AGCCGATCATTGGAACAAATTTTTCAATAAAAGATGAAGACGATAGAAAAAATATGGCAGACGAAGACAGCTATCTGGATACGTACTACAGATGGCGCTGAAGCACATGAAAATTTTGCCGACTATCCGCGTCTGAAAAATGCAACCGAAGAACAAAAGGCACAATTCGAGACGGACGATTTCGGTATCCATTGGCCTGCGCTCGACGAAGACCTGAGCTTCGAAGGATTCTTTGCCAGCAAACAATCAACGCCGCTCTACCAACTGTTCATGGATCATCCGGAACTCAATGCTTCAGCCATTGCACGGCGCATGGGAATGAAACAGAGCCTATTGGCAGCATATATTTCCGGCGCGAAAAAGCCTTCGGACGAACGGATGACGGAGATACTGGAAACCATTCACCGTATCGGCGAAGAAATATGCAAAGTAAAGCTTCCTACATGATGGAATGTCAGATAATATTCGTAGATTTGTCATTGAAAAAGAGTAAAAGAGAATGAAGATAACCATCATTTCAGGGGCACGCCCCAACTTTATGAAAATAGCGCCGATCGTACATGCCATCGATGCAGCACGTGAGGCGGGAAAAGATATTTCGTACCGACTTGTTTACACCGGCAAGAAAAACGACAGAAGCCTCGAGCCATCACTGTTCACGGATCTGCAGATGAAGATGCCCGACATCTATCTGGATGTCGAAAGCCGCAACAATACGCAACTCGCCGCAGGAATCATGCTCGCCTTCGATAAGGAACTGACGGAGCACCCGACGGATGTGGTACTCGTGGTCGATGACCTGACGGCAACGATGAGTTGCACGATCGTGGCAAAGAAAGCCGGCGTTAAAGTGGCGCATCTCGTGGCAGGCACGCGCTCTTTCGATATGAACATGCCTAAAGAAGTGAACCGGATGATCACCGACGGACTGTCGGACTTCCTCTTCACCGCGGGAAAGATGGCGAACCGCAATCTCGACCAGTCGGGACGCGAGAACGACAACGTGTTCTACGTCGGCAACATCCTCATCGATTCCATCCGACGCAACCGCAAAAGACTTATCAAACCGGCGTGGACTTCGACGATCGGACTGGAAGACGGACAGTATATATTGCTTACTTTGAACCGACGCAAGCTGCTCTGCCAGACCGAAGTGATGAAGCAACTGCTGACAACACTGGCCGAAAAAGTTGCGCCGACGCCGATCATCGCACCGGTGCACGAATACGTGAGCGAAGCTATTCAAAGCCTCGCACTGAAACAGGACAATCTGCATATCCTCCCCGTACAGCCTTATCTGTCATTCGGATACCTGGTGAACCACGCGAAAGCAATCGTCACCGACTCGGGCAACGTCAGCGAAGAGGCAACATTCTTCGGAATCCCCTGCATCACACTGAACAGTTTCGCCGAACATCCGGAAACGTGGAAAATAGGCACGAACGAGCTGGTGAACGAAGATCCCGAGAAACTCGCGAAAGCTTTGGATACACTCAACAGCGGACAGTGGAAAAAAGGCTCGATACCGGAACACTGGGACGGACACACTGCCGAACGCATCGTACAGATACTGCTCGGTGAATGATCTGCAGACAAAACTAGGCAGACAAAGCAAAAAGAAACAGGAATAGAAAAAACAATATTAAAACGATTGATGATGAAGATAGTAGTATTGGATGGTTTTGCAGCAAACCCGGGCGATCTGCCCTGGAGCGCACTGAAAGCTTTGGGCGAATGTACCGTTTACGACCGTACGAAACCTGAAGAAGTGGTGGATCGTTGCAAGGACGCGGATGCCGTGCTCACCAACAAAGTGGCCTTCAACCGCGACAAAATCGAAGCGCTTCCGCAACTGAAGTATATCGGAGTGCTCGCTACCGGATTCAACATCATCGACATAAAAGCGGCAGCAGAAAGGAATATCGTCGTGACGAACATCCCGGCATACAGCACCCATTCGGTGGCGCAGATGGTGTTCGCGCATATTCTCAACATCGCACAACGCGTCGGAATGCATGCCGAAGAAGTACGCAAAGGACACTGGACAAGCAATCCGGACTTCTGCTTCTGGTGCACGCCGCAGATCGAACTCGAAGGGAAGAAGATCGGTATCGTAGGACTGGGACATATCGGACAGGCTGTGGCACGCATCGCTCTGGCTTTCGGAATGGAAGTACTGGCTTACACCTCCAAAGCTGCCTCTGAACTGCCTGCAGGAATAAAAAAGGCCGAACTGGAGGAGATCTTCAGAACGTGCGATATCGTCACGTTCCATTGCCCGCTGACCGACGAGACACGCCATCTGGCAAACGCCGAGCGACTGGCACTGATGAAACCTACGGCAATGATCATCAACACGAGCCGCGGACCGATCATCGACGAACAGGCACTGGCAGATGCGCTGAACAACAAAAAGATATACGCCGCAGGAGTAGATGTGCTCTCGAAAGAGCCGCCGTTGGCAGACAATCCGCTGCTCACGGCTCGCAACTGCTTCATCACGCCGCATATCGCTTGGGCAACGTTCGAAGCACGCGAGAGACTGAACGATATTGCAGCCGACAACATCAAGGCTTTCCTTGCAGGAAAACCCGTCAATGTGGTCAATGGCGTGAAGCTGCACTGAAAACAGAAAACATTATAAACGCATATAAAACTAAATCTTATGAAGTCACACTCTTATTTCTATGCGGCAAGCTATCTTTGTATATTCCTCTTTCTGACAGCTACAATGCAGGCAGAAGGCGTGAAGGTCGTTTCACGCATGAGCTATTATACAACCGAGAAGCAAGCCGAAGTGCTGATATATCTGCCTGAAGGCGAGGCAACAGCAACGGTCGAAGGCATGACTTCGCCACAAACGCTGAAATCCGGCGTGAACTTATTGCCGATAGATCTTCAGTCGCTGGCAACGGGCGACAACTTGCGGAATGTCAAAATCCTGAATAATGGCAAAGAGGAATCGTTCACGGTGAACCTGCAGCGCCTGCAACCGAAACAGAACGAAGTGAAGATCGACCGGCTCACCGGTGGACTGCTCGTCGACGGACTGCCGTGGCTGCCTGTGGGATTCTATTCAAGCCTCAAGGATCATAACTTCGAATTTCTGAAAAGCGAAGTGACGCAAGGCATCAATCTCTATTCGCCCTATCAAGGCATTACTGATGATAATCGCGAAGCGCGCATGGCTTATCTCGATCTGTGTGCACAACTGGGCATTAAGGTAAACTATAATATTTGCAGTCTGGCAGGAAGCCAGGGCGTAGGCATCACCAACAATGCATCTGAAGAAGCAAAGATGAGCGCACTACGCAATGAAATTTTGCGTGTGAAGGATCATCCGGCACTGCTCTCCTACTATATTGCCGACGAACCTGACGGACAGGGCGTGAACCCGGCGACACTCAAAAAGTCGTACGACCTGATTCATCAGCTCGACCCGTATCATCCGGTGACAATCGTGATTATCAGTACGCTTCCGGCACAACGGTTTGCCGATACCTACGATATTGTGATGGCGGATCCATATCCGATACCAAACTCGCCTGCTATTGTTGCTTCACAAATGATTGGAAAGATTTTTCAGCAGATGCAGTACGAGAAGGCTGTATGGCTTGTACCGCAAGTGTTTGGCGGAAGTGAAGTGTGGAAACGCGAACCAACGGCACGCGAAGTGAGAATGATGGTTTACGGCAGCATCATCGAAGGTGCACGCGGAATACAAGGCTTCCATCGGATGCCCGACTCCGGATCGCCGCTGCTGTGGAACGGATTCAAAGAAGTGGCTGTCGAACTGCAGCAGATCGCTCCGTATCTTTATGATGCCAACTCGAAAGAGGTGAAATGCGATCAGAAAAGCGTGATGGCCAGAAGTTACATCAAAGGCGACAATCTGCTCGTCGTGGCACAGAACAGCGAGAACAGTCCTTGCAACATCACGCTGACGATCCCGGAACTTGCCGGAAAGAACGGCAAAGCCAAACTCATCTTCGAAAACAGAGAGACCGAGGTGAACAACGGAGAACTGAAAGAGACGCTCGCAGCGTTTGGAACAGGCGTTTACAAAATCGCTCTGAAAGAACAACCTTCAGCTGTCGTTCCCGGCAATCTGATTGTGAACCCGAGCTTTGAAGAGTCAGTCGAAGCAGGAGAAATGACCGGAGGCAGTGGCGGCGTTCGCAACGCCGGCGGCAACGGTGCAACACTGTTGCCTGACACGCGCGTTGCTTTCGATGGCGAGACTTCGCTCCGATTGAACAACCCGCAACGTGAGGCAGGTGCATTACGTGATTTCTATCCGATTGACAACGAAGCCGACCGGACATATATCTTCTCCGTCATGGCAAAAAGCGACGCAGCATCGCTGGCCGCCAACAAAGCCAAAGGCGAAGCAATGACATTCAAGCTCGCACTGGGTTCGCTCGGCGAAAAGACTTTCGAACTGACCGACCAGTGGCAACGCTACGAAATCGTTTGTCCGCCGAAAGAATACAAACGTACGCATCACGGAGGCGCTTCGGCTTCGATAACACTCATCGGCGAAGGAACAGCTTGGTTCGATCTGGCACAGATCACGCCTGAGATCGCCATCCAGTCAACACGCACTGCCGACCGTCACGGATTCACCGTGAAAATGGAATGCTACATGAATGGCGGAGAAATAAGATACACGACCAATGGCAAAGAACCGACTGCCAAATCAACGCTGTACACCAAACCGTTCGAAGTGCGCTCGGTACAGACGATCCGGGCACGCGTGTTCGCCGAAGGAACAGCTTACAACGTAATGACACAGACGGTTGCAGCACACAAGGCTCTCGATGCAAAAGTGAAATATCTGCTTCCGTACAGTCAGCAATACACAGCCGGAGGCGACGGAGCAATGACCGACGGTGTTTTCGCTCCGCTCAATGCACAAGCACCGCTCTGGCACGGATACTTGGAGAACGATTTGGATCTGATTGTCGATCTGGGCAGCGTACAACCTGTAAAACGCGTGTCAATGGGATTCATGCAATCGCTGACTGCCTGGGTGATGCCGCCGAAAACTGTTGAGATCTGGACTTCCAAAGATGGCAATGATTTCCAACCGGCAGGAAAAATCAACTATGGCGAAGCACATCAGGGAGTGGGCGAATATGATTACATCCGCATTCCTTTTGTCTTCGACATGCACGCCAACGCCCGCTACATTCGTGTCAAAGCAGTCAATCCGATGAGTCTGCCGTCATGGCACAAAGTGAAAGGCAACTCATGGCTGTTCACCGACGAAGTGGTGGTTGAATAATTTTTGGCACAAAAATAGGGGTATTGCTTGAAAAAGTAGTTATATAGGCAAAGCTCAGACAAGAATGAGCGAAGTATATAACTACTTAATAAACAAAAGAAATGCAGTTCAGACCATTATTTCTATTTTTGTGCTTGGCAATGTACCTGACTTCCGTTCGAGCCGGGGCAGAAGAAAAAGAAGCTGTATCCATCGCCAACAGACATGAAATAAGAATTGCCGTAAGCGACGGGATAACGCTGAGTATGGCTTCATTTTTGGGAATGGGTTTATCCGACTGGGTCACAGGGACGAAAAGATCGGAAATACAGTCGACGGGCGTTTACGGAATCGGTTACAGATACGCGATCAATCGTTTTAAAGTCGGAGCAGATGTAGGGTTCATCAATATAACAAGCGAACTCAAGTATGCTAACGAAAAAACGCCGTCGCTGAAAGAAAAAAGCAGAGACATACTTGTGCTGCCGACAGGTGAGTTCATTTA
The DNA here is from genome assembly GCA_036734445.1 of Tannerellaceae bacterium. Lineage (GTDB taxonomy): Bacteria > Bacteroidota > Bacteroidia > Bacteroidales > Tannerellaceae > Parabacteroides. Next base: position 32,552 of record DAIMYP010000034.1, on the reverse strand, counting down.
TTACAAAAGAGGCGTGATTTCTTTATATGGCTCTGCTTCGGCAGGCATCGATTTTTCATGGCAAAATTATAAGGCGCTTAATCCTGCAGGAAAAGAAATGGCGTCAAATTATAATCCAAAATTAACGACAGCATTTGCCTACCAGATTAATCCTATCGCTTTGAGAGCAGGCAACGAAAAAATAGCTTGTTTCGTTGAAGCAGGATTGGGCTACAAAGGCTTCTTAACTGTTGGATTAAGCTACAAGTTTAACTAATTGAATGGAGATTGTGACAACAGAACAGATGAGAAAACAGGCATTTAAATGCAAGTTCGATAAACACTATTCCACCTTGTGCCGTATCGCTTATGGATTCATAGCGAACAAGGAAGAATGTGAAGATATCGTTCAGGAAACATTTATCGCCGTGTGGAACAGTAAAAAGGATCTGCTGCCCGAAGACGAATTTGCAGCATACATGACAAGCTCGGTGAAAAATAATTGCATCACCTTCATCAGAAAGCGGCGACTGGACACCGTGTCGATTGACGATGTTATTCTTCCACCGAACATGCTCCAGAGCGATGACGTGGAGAAAGAATGGCAAAATCACAAGAACAATGTTCTCGACGAAGCCTTGTCGGAACTGCCTGCAAAATGCAAAGAAGTATTTCTGATGAACAAAATCAGAGGTTTGAGATATCGCGAGATCGCCATTGTGGCAGGGATCTCAGAAAAAACAGTCGAGAATCACATGGGCAAAGCCATTAAAATCTTGAGAGAATATGCCAAGACGCATCCGCTCTATATGAGCCTGCTGACATTAATATCAATCCACTTAATGCATATCAAATTATGAAAAGTACAGAGAACATAGATGATTTACTGGCTAAGCGTTTCTCGCATGAGATTCTGACAAAGGCTCAAAATGCCGAGTTAGAGGAATGGATTGAAATGAACCAGGACGAATACAAGCGACTCGAAAAACTGATTGGAGAGGGCGTCAGACAGAAGGAAATCAAGTTCGACGAAACCGAAGCTTGGGAGAAAGTCGAACCCGAACTGCGGTCGGTACAACAACTCAGAATGAACAGAATCTTTGCTGTAGCAACTATAGCGGCTTCCATATTATTGATCGTCGGAATAACAACATGGATACAGAAAAGCTGTGAATCGAAACTATTCGTTGCGTCGAACACCGAAACAGTAAATCAAACCATAATACTGCCCGACAGTTCGAAAGTTATTCTTTATCCGGGAGCAAAAATCGGTTATAGAACGATTGGACACAATGGGAAACGATTGCTTTCATTATCAGGAAAATCCTTCTTCGACATCAAAAGGAATACAAACAGGCCATTCATTATCAGTGCCTTCAATATCAGAATCGAAGTTGTTGGAACATCCTTCTTCGTCGATGCAAAAAAAAGAAATGAAGCACAGGTCATTGTTAAAAGCGGAACAGTAAAAGTGTCCTCCAAATGGAGAAATGTGATGCTGACAAAAAATCAGCAAGTAGATGTATCAGATGGGAAGTTGAAAAAAACAGAGATGACTGATGCAGAGCGTATTTTCGAAGAAAAACCTCAGACATTGAAGTTGGAGGACACACCTGTTGCCGAAGTCGTTCAAAAACTGCAGAAGATTTATCAGGTCAGAATAGAATTGGGGAAGGATGTGGAGAAGAACAAAATCACCACACAACTTCAATTGAACGATCTCGATAACATCTTAAAAGAACTAAGCTACTTGTGCAGCTGCAAATACGAAAAGAAGAATAACAGACATTATAAACTTTACTACGAACAAGATAAGGAATAGATGAAGATAAAAATACTCTTTGCCGGACTGATATGGTGCTTATCCATATCAGTCACAGCACAAACGAACGAGTCAAATCATGCGGCAGACGAAACGGTAAATATTACGGTTTCGTCTGCGACCGTAAAAGAATGGTTCGGACTCATCGAAAGCAAAGGTATCATTTTATCCTACAACTCCTCAATGATTATGATGGATCGCCAACGAACAGTAAGCAAAGGCGAGAGAACTGTCGGCGCACTGCTGAACAGCATCCTGAGTGAATACAAGTTCAAAATAATCCCCGCTGAAAGCAAAAAACTCATCCTGCAGATCGAAGGGATGAAAAAAAATACGCTGACAGGAAGTATAAAAGAAAGTGAGACAGGAGAGAAACTTTACGGCGCAGTAATCATTTTCAAGCAACCGGATGGTAAAATAAAGTATGCAACGTCAAACAGCAATGGCGTTTTCACCACCGACCTGTTTTCGGGAACCTATTCCATTGAAGTCAGATACATGGGTTACAAACCTCATAATCAAAGAATAGAAATAAACAAAGATCTATCTTTAAACATTAAACTTGTTCCTATGACGTTCGCGCTCAAGGAAGTGACTGTAAAAACCCGGCAAAGTATTGATGAACTCAATGAAAGTACTCCCTCAAATATGATTTCTTTCAATAGCACCGACTTCTTTTCAAAGATCAATATCTTGCCCGGAGTAATCAACTCCGATGCAAGCGGGCACTTTAATGTCAATGGAGGCAATGATGATGAGAATCTTATTCTACTCGACGGCATACAAATCTATCATCCGAATCATTTGAATCCGATGCTTTCGCCTTTGAACGGCGATGCCATCAAAAATATCACGTTCCATAAAAACTATTTTCCAACAGAATATGAGGGACGCCTGTCATCAGTCACCGATATCAAGATTAAAGAAGGCAACAAACAAAAATTCATGCAGACACTGACGCTGGATATGCCCGCAGCCTCAGCCGTTTTTGAAGGTCCAATCATCAAAAACAAATTATCATACATGATCGGAGGACGGCGCAGCTGGCTTGATCTCTTTAATAATCAATCGGCAAACGAAGACCGGCTAGACCATTCATTTTATGATCTGAATGCCAAGCTATCATATGACATCAACGACCATTCATCAATTCAAATAACCGGCTATAAAACGGGTGATAAAATTATCTTGCCGAACGAAGACGGTTCTATTCATGATGCACTGAAATGGAAAAACGAAATGTATGCACTGAAGTTTAATACATTTTTGGGGAAGAGAATTATCAACACGAATACAGCGACTTACTCATCATACGAAAATAGCGTCTATGCACCGCTCATTGGCTTCGATGAAAGCAAGTTCGTTAAAGGAGGAACAAAAAGAGTTGCCTTTTCTTCCTCTTTCAATTTCAATCCCTTGGATATTTATACGATTACTGGAGGAATAAAACTGTCGCACGAACATTTTGATATGTTCGCATCGGGAGACAGCCTCAACAACATCAAAAAATTCATCAATCAGCTTTCGTTCTTTTATGATAACAAGATCCGTATCACCGACAAGATTTACACACAATTAGGAATCAATTTCGTAGCCTATTTTCCTCATAACGACAAATCTTATTACAGTTTGCAACCCCGTTTCTCATTCAAATATTTCTTTGACGAAAAAGATCTTCTCTATGTTGGAATTTCTAAAATGGAACAATTCTATCATTCACTGAGAATAGATCTGCTGCCGCTGCCAACTGATTTTAGAATGCCGAGTATCATGGGATTCATTCCAAGCACTTCGAACCATTTTGAAGCCGGTTGGAAACGCTACATCGGTAACGGATATATTGAAAGCTCGGTGTATTATAAGCGTCGCAACAATATTGTTGCCTTTCGTCCTGAAATATCGCAACTGAACAGCGGATGGTCAAAATACATCATGAACGGAGATGGGAAAAGTTATGGCATACAATGTTTTTTCTATAATAACTGGGAGAAATTTACACTACAAATGTCGTATGCCTATTCTCGTAGCAAAGAAAAATACAGCGATCTGCCGGAAAAAGGAGAAGTGCCATCACTGTATGATATTCCTCATTCGGCAAATATGGCACTCACTTACAAATTCGCTCCTACTTCGAGCGTTTCAATCGGTGCAATCCTGCAATCAGGAAGAATCAAAGATGGGGATGAAGAATACGGGGCATACACTTTAAATCAATTCAGAACGGAACGAAGAAAGACCAGATACAGAATAGATGCAGCCTACAATTTCACGAAGAATTTTAAAAGAGATAATACGAGATTGATGTTCCGTATCGGACTTTACAATATGATTGGGAATCCTTCGGAAGAAGATATCATCGACATGTATTCTGTTAATTGGGGAATACATTGTCTGCCTTTTGGTTGCATTTCTTTCAAATTTTAATGTTTGCTCAAATAAAATATGCAGAATGACGAGCATTGTCTGCTTTTTGTCATTCTGCATTCATGATGAAAAGGCTAGCTTTTAATTAAAAATTCGACACTAAAGCTATGATTACTTTTCTTTGAAATCAAAAGAAGTCCCTTTCACTAGTTCATCATTAGTAAAACCAGTCGACTTACTGGTCGTCAAATTAACATCTCTCTGATTCTTATAAATTTCTTTTCCTCTCCCTCTTGTCGTTTCTTTCACAGACATCGTTATTTTTCCAACTAGTTTTGAAGCTTTTACTGAATAAATATAACCTTTGAATCCAGTTTTTACGCCCATAGGCACTTCACTCAGTTTGATTGTGAACGGCAATTTCTCATCGACCTTTACAAGTTTTCCCTTTTGATCAACGTATTCGCCTTTAATAATCAAATCCGAATCACCATCATTCTTGGAAAATTCTGCAGTGTAGACAATTTCTTTAAAATACGACACTTCTTCATTTTTACTGCAACTACTCAAAATCATTGGCAATACAATTAAAACCAATGCAAACAATACTCTCTTCATGTTGTTTTCAATCATTTAAATGTTATACTTCTATTTCATTTATCTGATTATACAACGAAATCTTTTCCAAAATCCCCTATACTTATCGATAGAATTTACATTTTTCAACTCTCTGTGATTTTTCCGAAAAATAACAAAGGCAGCCACGAATAATCGTAACTGCCTCTATTTCATAATCATTAATCAAGTCGGGATGACTGGATTTGAACCAGCGACCCCACGCCCCCCAGACGCGTACTCTAAACCGAGCTGAGCTACATCCCGCTTTTTCTTTCCGGCTGCAAAAGTAGGTATTTTTAACTATACGCCAAAACTTTCACGATAAAAATCCAATGATTCGAGGATTTTTTCCTTGCTCACCTGCTGATTGATGCGCACATCACCGATCTGCGAAAGAAGCGTGAAGTTGATAATTCCGGCTTCGTTCTTCTTATCATGTGTCATCAGACTGTAAAGCGTTTCGTAATCATTGCAATCAAAATGGAACGGGCGATAATATTCTTTTATGTAATAGACTACTTGACGAAGTTTATCCATCGGAAAATTGCAGACCACATGCGACAGATACAACTCACTCACAAGTCCGGCAGCCACTGCATGTCCATGCAAAAGTGGTGTATTTTTCTGAAACGACAGGCTTTCGTAAGCATGACCAATCGTATGACCAAAATTCAAAGCCTTGCGGATGCCATGTTCTTGTGGATCTTCTTCAACAATATGTTCTTTCACGGCTACCGACTGCGCAACCATCTTGTTCAGAAAAGCGAAGTCCATTTTCGCATCCAAATCGAACAGCATCACCGAAGCGTAATTGTCGACCGAGCTGATCAACGCATGTTTCATCATTTCGGCATAACCCGAAAGAATATTATCACGATCCAAAGTGCGCAGAAATTCACAATCAATAAACACGCACTCAGGCACATAAAACGAACCGATCTCATTTTTCAGTCCGTTGAAGTTGATCCCTGTTTTTCCACCAACTGCCGCATCAACCGATGCCATGAGTGTTGTTGGAATATTTATCGTATGCAATCCTCGTTTGAAAGTAGCACCGGCAAATCCGCCCATGTCCGTCACCATGCCTCCGCCGAGATTGACCAACAATGAATTGCGCGACGCTCCGCCATTTGAAAGAGCTGTCCAGATAGACGAAAGCTGTTCCAAGCTTTTGTGCATGTCGCCCGCATTGATAGTGATCACAGGCGAATCATGGAATGCCGGAATATTCTTCACACGCGGATAACACTTTTCCAACGTGTTCTCGTCCGTCAGAATGAACAGTTTGTCATAATTCATTTCCGACAGGAATGTCTGCACTTCGTTTTCGAAATCTGTACAGATAACGACTTTCTGATTTTCCATATTCAATGATTATAAATAAAAAAAGCACGGATTACATGGACAACACGATTCTAAAAATCAGAAACAGTGCAAAATCCGTGTAATCCGTGCCTATATGAAATTCTTTCAATTATTGCAATCCGGCAGCTTTAATGATCTCGCCTACAGCGATTGTCAATCCGTCCAGATTCTTTCCGCCTGCAGTTGCAAAATGAGGCTGTCCACCGCCACCACCGTTGATAAACTTTGATGCATCTTTTACCATCTTGCCTGCATGCAGACCTTCAGCAACCAAATCATCGCTCAGCATTACCATGATGGTACATTTGGCTTCATCAATGATTCCGGCTACAAAAACGAAACTCTGCTTCTCATCAGCTTTGATCTGGAAAGCGATATCTTTCAAAGCATCGGTCAAACCTTTGCCAATGTAGCTATACAGTTTTATGCCATTACGATCTTTTGCATCGGCAACGATCTGATTTTTCAACTGAATCGTTTTTTCATGCACGTAATCATCAATCTGCTTCTTCATCTCGGCATTCTCATCAATAGAATGTTTGATTGCCTGAACCAGATTCGGCATATTGTTCATCATAGAACGCAGATCGCGAATCAGATCCTGTTGTGTATAATAAACCTCATCGGCTCTATCCGACGTAACAGCTTCGATACGACGAACGCCGGCAGCAACAGAACTCTCGCCAACAATTCGCATCGAACCAATCATTCCGGTAGAAGGAATATGCGTTCCACCGCACAACTCAATGGATTTACCATATTTGACCACACGTACTTCATCGCCATATTTCTCACTAAACAAAGCCATAGCACCCATTGCCTTTGCTTCGGCAATCGGAACATTGCGGCGTTCTTCCAGTGAAAAATCTTCGCGGATCTTTTCGTTGACCAATTGCTCAACCTTGCGCAGTTCTTCGTCGCTCACTTTCTGAAAATGAGAGAAGTCAAAACGAAGCTGATCGGGTGAAACATACGAACCTTTCTGTTCGACATGATTGCCCAGCACTTCACGTAAAGCTTCGTGCAACAAGTGCGTTGCCGAGTGATTCGCTTCACACTGCAAACGTTTCTTGCCATTGATTCTTGCCGTAAAAGTCACTGTCACATCTTTCGGAAGCTTTGCCAGCAAATGTATAGGCAGATTATTCTCACGTTTCGTATCAATTACCTCAACGGTTTCGTCGTCAGCAATCAACCAACCGCTATCACCAACCTGTCCACCCATTTCTGCATAGAACGGTGTCTTGTCCAGTACAACCTGGAACAGTTCCTTATTTTTCTGTTTGATTTTGCGGTAACGCAGTATTTCTGCATCGCATTCAAAAACATCATATCCCACGAACTCTGTCTCGCCTTCTTTCAGCGTGATCCAGTCGCCTGTTTCGATAGCTGCAGCATTACGAGCACGCTCTTTCTGCTTCTGCATTTCTACATTAAACTCTTCAACATCGGCAGTCATGTCGTTCTCGCGAAGAATCAGTTCTGTCAGATCGAACGGGAATCCGTAGGTATCGTACAGCGTAAAAGCGTCAACACCGCTGATCATGCTCTTTCCGGCAGCTTTTGTATCCTCCATCTTCTTTTCAAGCAGACGGATTCCGGTGTCCAGCGTACGAAGGAATGCAACTTCCTCTTCCTTGATGACTTTCTCAATCAGTTGCTTCTGTGCAATCAGTTCAGGATAAGCATCACCCATCGTCTCGATCAGGACAGGCAACAACAGATACATGAACGGTTCTTTTCTGTTCAGGAATGTATAACCATAGCGAACGGCACGACGCAATATTCGGCGAATCACATATCCGGCTTTTGCATTCGAAGGCAACTGTCCGTCAGTGATGGCGAAAGCAATCGTACGAATGTGATCGGCAATGACGCGCATGGCAACATCCTGTTGTTTGTCTTTGCCATAAGTAGTGCCTGCCATATCGGCAATCACTTTGATAATCGGTTGGAACACATCTGTGTCGTAGTTGGATGTTTTGCCTTGCAAAGCCATACACAAACGTTCGAATCCCATTCCGGTATCGATGACGCGTGCAGGAAGTGGTTCCAATGAACCATCAGCTTTGCGATTATACTGCATGAAAACCAAGTTCCATATTTCTATCACTTGCGGATGATCATGATTCACCAGTTGAACACCGGGAATAGCTTTGCGTTCAGCTTCCGAACGCAGATCGATATGGATTTCCGAGCAAGGACCACACGGACCCGTATCGCCCATTTCCCAAAAATTATCATGTTTGTTGCCGTTGATTATATGATCCTTAGGCAAAAACTGTTCCCAATATCCGGCAGCTTCATTGTCGCGTGAAAGACCTTCGGCAGGACTTCCTTCGAACACGGTCGCATATAAACGCGACGGATCAAGTTTCAACACTTCAACCAAATATTCCCATGCCCAGCCTATAGCTTCTTTCTTGAAATAATCGCCAAACGACCAGTTGCCCAGCATCTCGAACATAGTGTGATGATAGGTATCATGACCTACTTCCTCCAAATCGTTATGTTTGCCACTAACGCGCAGACATTTCTGAGAATCAGCCACCCGCGGATATTTGCGCGGTACGTTTCCTAAAATAATATCTTTAAACTGATTCATTCCCGCATTGGTAAACATCAATGTAGGATCGCCTTTCACAACCATCGGTGCCGAAGGGACAATCTGATGCTGTTTAGAAGCGAAAAAATTCTTAAATGACTCACGGATTTCTTTTGCTGTCAACATACTCTATATTTATAGTCTCGTTAATATTCTGAAAAACAATTTGCAAAAGTACAGCAAATTATTATTTTTGCCATATTCTTAACGAGAAAATATTCAATGAAACTGTTTAAAAGGCGTAAAACATATTATCTCTACAATCCGAATACGCTCACTTACGAACGTGTCTATCCTTCGGCCAAAAGCCGATTCTTAGGCGTTCTTCGACATCTGAGCATTGGTATTATGATTGGCGTCGGCGTATTCTATATTCTCTCGAAGACCTTTGATTCGCCTGTCGAGTCGCTATTGAAAAAAGAGAACAAACTGATGCAGACTCAATACGAAGTGCTTTCGCTCCGGCTGAACAGTGCTTTGGAAGTGCTGAACGATATTCAGCAGCGTGACGAAAACCTCTATCGAAGTATTTTCCAGGCAGAATCAATTCCTGAATCCGTACGCAAATCCGGTTTCGGAGGTTCAAATCGCTATGAACGTCTGATGAATCTTTCGAATGCAGATCTGGTCATTTCGACCACCAAAAAGATGGACATGCTTCGCAAACAGCTTTACGTGCAGTCGAACTCTTTGGATGAACTCATCTCGCTCGGCAAAAGTCAGGAAGAACGCAATAAATGTATCCCTGCCATTCAGCCCATAGCGAACAAAGATCTGAAACAGACGGCTTCGGGTTATGGTATGCGTATCGATCCGATTTATCGTACGCCGCGATTTCATTCCGGAATGGATTTCTCGGCTAAAGTGGGAACCGACATTTATGCCACAGGTGATGGAGTCGTCACTTATGCCGCATGGAAACAAGGTTATGGCAACTGTCTGATGATCAATCATGGTCACGGATTCCAAACCGTTTACGGTCATCTTCAGAAATTCCGTGTTCGTGTTGGAACGAAAGTCAAACGCGGAGAGATCATCGGCGAAGTAGGAAACACTGGAAAATCGACAGGACCGCATCTGCACTACGAAGTAATTGTCCGTGGCGCACACGACAATCCTTCAAAATATTATTACATGGATCTGACACCTGAAGAATACGATCGCATGATTCAGATTGCCGAGAACCATGGTCAGGTGATGGATTAAAATAGTTTTAGCAATGGCACTGAACAAAGATAAAAATCTGAAGCTCTACTTCTCAATCAGCGAAGTGGCGCAAATGTTTAACATCAACGAATCAACTCTTCGTTTTTGGGAAAAGGAGTTCGACATGATTCACCCGCGTAAAACGGCTAAGGGAACCCGATTCTACAAACAGGAAGACATCGACGCCATCCGTGTCGTGTTCAATCTGGTCAAAGAACGTGGTATGACACTTGCCGGCGCGCGTCAGAAACTGAAAGACAATAAAGAGGGAACTATCAAACAGGAAGAAATCATCAACAGGCTCAAACAGATAAAAGAAGAACTTCTTTCGATGAAGAGCGCCTTTGAAAATCTAAGTCCTGAGGAAAAGGAGGAATAAACCGAAAACTTCTTGGGAAATTGAAATAGAAACCGTACCTTCGCAAGCAAGAAAAATAAACGAACCATCATGGAAATTACAGGTAAAATAATTGTCGTGTTGCCTTTGCAAAGCGGCATAAGCAAAAGCGGAAACGAATGGAAAAAGCAGGAATACGTTCTCGAAACACATGATCAGTATCCAAAGAAAATATGCTTCCAGATATTCGGATCCGACCGTATAAATCAGGCTGCCATCCTTCCCGGCGAGGAACTCAAAGTTTCTATTGACATCGATAGCCACGAATATCAAGGACGCTGGTTCAATTCTATCAGTGCATGGAAAGTTGACCGCGTTGATGTCGCTCCGATAAATGCACCTTCAGCTCCGGCTTCTTCAGATGCAACTCCAATGAACATCGTTCCGCCTGCAGCTCCAAAAGCCGCTCCGGCACCCGAGTTTGCTCCGCCAAGTCCGGTTGATGACCTGCCATTTTAATATCGGCTAATCGGCAACACGCGTCACAGATTGAATATTTTTGAATTTTGAAAGCACGACGCACATCCGCTGGATATCTTCGACGTCGTGCACTTTCATCTTCACTTTACCTTCGAACACGCCGTCTTTTGCTTCAATCAGAAGACGGATGATGTTGACGTTGAAATCGTCGGAAATGGTACGTGTAATACTGTTGAGGACGCCAATCGAATCGATGCCCTTAATCTTGAGTGTTGCTTCAAAAGAGGAATGATGACTACTCCATTCCGTATTCAGAATCCGTTCGCCAAAACTGCTTTTCAAACGCAAAGCGATCGGACAGGATCGTTTGTGAACTACCACATTCCCATCGTCGTTGATAAAACCTAATGATTCGTCGCCGGGAATAGGCTTGCAACAGTCGGCAATCACATAATTGCGTTCGAATGCCTCCTCCTTCAAAATATACGGTTTCGATTTGTCGTATTTCTTTTCAGGTTTTTCTTTGGCCTGTTCCTGTTGCTGGGCCACTTTTGATTCTTCTTCTTTTTTGGTACCCACACGCAATGCCTGCTTCAAATATTTGAACAGGACATTGTCGGTCTTCTCCTTCAAGAGCTTATGAATATTTTCAGGCAAGATGACATCGCCTTTCTCAACGGAATAATAGAACTCCTCACGTTGTGAAAAGCCGAAATACATGCTCAATTTATCGATGTATGAAGTACTCGGTTCAAGATTATTGCGTTTGAAAAGCTCCAGCACTTTAGCTTCGCCATTTTTTGAAGCCTCTTTGCGAGCTTTTTTCAAAAAAACATCAATCTTCGAGCGTGCCTTGGCCGTCGTCACAAATGTAAGCCATTCGGGTTGTGGATTCTGCGAACGCGAAGTGAGCACTTCCACCTGATCGCCGCTTGTCAGCGGGTGACTGAGCGGAACCAGACGATGATTCACTTTCGCTCCGATACATTTATTGCCGATATCCGAGTGCAAAGCATAAGCAAAATCCAGTGCAGTAGCACCTTGCGGAAGCGTTTTGATGTCGCCTTTAGGTGTGAACACAAATATTTCTGAACTGAAGAGGTTCAGTTTGATGGTATCCAAGAAATCGAGGGCATTAGGATCCGGACTTTCAAGAATTTCCGTGATTGTCTGCAGCCATTTGTCGAGTTCAGTATCTTCCTCCACATTGTGCTCTTTATATTTCCAGTGTGCAGCGAAGCCTTTCTCGGCAATGTCGTCCATCCGATGACTACGGATCTGTATTTCCACCCACTGTCCGTCAGGTCCCATAACAGTCAAGTGAAGCGCTTGATATCCATTGGCTTTCGGACGGCTCACCCAGTCGCGGATGCGATCCGGGCGAATACGATAAATATCTGTTATTACCGAATAGATGTCCCAGCATTGATTCTTCTCATCGACACCGGGAAGCGGATCGAAAATAATCCTGACGGCATATATATCATATATATCTTCAAAGCTCACGCCTTTGCTTTGCATCTTGTTCCAGATGGAATAGGCAGACTTCACACGCGCACGCATCTCATAGTGCAATCCCATCTCTTTCAGTTTCTTGTCGACAGGGATGGCAAAATGTTCGAACAGTTTGTTACGCGCCTCTTCGGTAGCTTTCAGTTTCAAACTGATGAAAGCATACTCCTGCGGATGTTCGTACTTGAAGCTCAAATCTTCGAGTTCGGTCTTGATGGAGAACAATCCCAATCGATGAGCCAAGGGAGCATAAAGATACAACGTTTCGCCGGCAATCTTGAACTGCTTTGCTGGAAGCATCGATCCCAAAGTTCGCATATTGTGCAGACGGTCGGCGATCTTAATCAGAATCACCCGGATGTCGTCGCTCATCGTAAGAAGCAGTTTGCGGAAGTTCTCTGCCTGCGCCGACGCCTGTTCGCCAAAGATTCCGCCCGAGATCTTCGTCAATCCATCAACAATCTGCGCGATCTTGTCGCCGAACATATTGCGGATATCATCGACTGTATATTCTGTATCTTCCACAACATCATGCAGCAAGGCTGAACAAATGGAAGTTGAACCCAGTCCCATCTCTTTGCAAACGATTTTTGCAACTGCGATAGGATGCATGATATATGGTTCGCCCGAACGGCGTTTCACTCCGGCATGTGCCTGGTTGGCAAAGTTAAACGCTTTCGTAATGCGCTCCACCTTGCGGCGGTGGTTCGAATTGAGATAATCGGTCAGCAGCTCATTGAACCCGTCTTGTATCATCTGTTCGTCTGGCGAAAGCGGAGCAGTAGGTTCTGTTTCCGCCTTCTCGATACTCACAGGTGTAATATCCGGTGTAGCCATTATCTCCGCCGGTGCTTGTATATCGTTTGTATTGTTAATATCTTTAGTATCTGTTTTGTCGCCCATAATACAACTCTCCCTTATTTAGAGTAGCTACAAATATATACAAATTTCGATTATCAGATTCACTTTGGCAAATCTTCTTTCGAATATATTTCCAAATACATTCGGATGCGGCAAACGTTTCATTCGAATGAAATTTTTTTTCTTTCGAATGAAATGGTTCGCGCATCCGAATGAAATGGTTCGCGTATTCGAATGAAATAAATCAAGCGTTCGGGATTCAATGGCAAATTTCACAAAAGCCGGTGTTACGATTTGCACGGAAGGATAGTCATTACTGTAAATCAACGAAATAAAAAAAGGCAAACCGTCTTCACAGATAATTTGCCTTCAACATTGAGATATTTATTACAAATAAAATTTTAAACTAATCTATTTCTTGGGATTCTACTCATAACTTGTACATTTGTCATTTGCAACTTATTACATGAGCAAAGATAGAAACTATTATAACCGATTATTTCCATTTCCATCTCAAAAGGAATAATTCGAGTCTAAAGGCGAAAAAATATACCTTTAAGATTCTGCATTATCTTTGATCATCCAAGCTTTAAATTCCGAAGCTTTATTTTTGCTGATATATATCCTCTCGGGAACTTCCACATCAAGGGTCACCAACAAACGGCTGTCGAACCAGATTGTCAGGTTCTTAACGCTATCGCGAGCAATGATATACTGTTTGTTTGCACGAATAAATTCATTCGGATCCAATGATGAGGCAATCTGTTCCAATGTTTTTGAATAGGGATACTGATTTCCATCCTTCATATAGATATATGTGCTTTTCTCCGTTGTATAGAAACACGAAACATCGCGCATATTGACAGGCAGCAATCGGTCTTTATAAGGAATAAGCACCTTGTCTTTAAACTTTGGCTTCGGAGCGAGAATCGAAAGTTTCGACAAATAGCTGACAATATCCTGATGCGCCAACTTCCCGAATTTATTCAGCGCGTGCTTGAGATCCTCCACTTTCACCGGTTTAAGCAGATAATCGATACTATTCACTTTAAATGCATCGATAGCGTATTTGTCATAGGCAGTCGTGAAAATGATCGGCGTCTCCAGTTCAATCCTGTCGAAAATAGCGAATGCCGAACCGTCGGAAAGATGAATATCCATGAATATCAAATCAGGTGCGGGATTGGATTTCATCCATTGAAGCGTTTGCGACACGCTTTCTGTATTACCAACGACCTGAATTGTCGGATCTATTTCATGAAGGATATCGACCAGATTCTCGTAAGCAGCAGTTTCGTCTTCAACAATCAGTACTTTCATATATTTATATCATTTTAAAGGGAGATAAACCGAGAATGTAACCTCATCGCTTTCAATTCGAATCTGCTTGTTCATCAACAGATTGAAACGTCCTTCCAGATTCTTGAGCCCCGTCCCGTTCGTTTCAGGTTGAATCAGTTTAGGATATATCGGATTCGATACAATCAGTTCGTCTGAATCATTAAGTTCTATTTTTATCACCATCTTGTGTTCACTGTCGATCACATTATGAACGACCACATTGTCAACCAGCGGAAGCAGCGAAAGCACAGGCAATTGCAATTCTTTCTTTTCATCAGGAACTTTGATAACAAACGCCAGTTTATTAGCAAAGCGCACTTCCATCACATATTTGAATGCCTCAACAAAATCAAGTTCTTCGTACAAAGGCACAAGAGCATGCTTGTCGCTCTGAAGAATATAGCGAAAAATATCCGAAAGCTTGTTGACATACTCCAGTGTCCGATCTTCATCTCTTTTGCGAATCAATGCAGATATTCCGTTCAAAGAATTAAAAAAGAAGTGCGGATTAATCTGATTGGCCAAAGCTTCGCAACGGCTCAACAAATTTTCATTACGCAAAGTCTCGATCTCTTTTTCCTTGTCCGACTTTTGTTTCACCAGCATCGCAACATGGCCGATGAAAGTAGACAACATACAAGCCGTAAAAAGTTGGAATATCAGAATACTGCCAAAACATTCAACAGGGAAATACTCCATGTGATTGCCATGATGGAAGAACGGACACATCATGCGCCATCCCAAATTAATATCAAGACTATGCTGAATAATAATAATACTTGCCGTTACATACAAATAGGTACAAAAAACATAAGCCACATACGAAGCGACCGTGACTAATATATTATGACACAAACGGGAGGAAAACGAAAAAAGATCATTCTTCCGGAAATCATTCCACAGCATGAATGTCAGCATCGCCCAAAAGAAAAGGAAGCGGAAAGTCAAATAAAGGGAATAGGCCAGATAATAATCATGAACCCGAAACTTCAAGTCCCAAGGGATCCAGGCTATATTCGGATAACTGATAAATAATGCACAGATCAAACTGATAAACAAAAGTCTACCTCTATGGCTTGCGTTATAATCATATGGATCTAAAAACTTAAGCTGCTTCATAATATGTTTCTTGTATATTAATCATTTTACAAAGATATTTACAAAAGAGTATATTTCTTTACTACAAGGAACAAAAACGAAAAACAAAATACTTAAAGCGAATATCCTCAAATCATACTACAGGAATCTTGAGAACTTGTCCCGGGCGGATGGATGAATCCGACAACTTATTCGCCTTACGCAATGCCTCCGGCGAAACGCCGTGATATCTTTTTGAGATTGAGTATAAGGAATCACCTGAACGTACTTTATATCTTGCCAATGTTTTATATTTGGAAGAAACAGGCGTTGCCTTCTTCTCGGCCTTTGTGTTTTTCTCCGGCGTATTGTTTTCTGCCAACTGCGTATCATTGACTTCAACTTTCAAAATCAATCGGCGTCCTCTTGCCAATTTGTTAGATCTCAATCTATTCCATCGGCGGATGCTACTCACCGAAACGCCATAGCGATGCGCTATGGAATTAATGTTCTCGCCTTTGCGAACTACATGCGTAACTTTCTTCACTGACGATTCGACATCATCCTTCACCGGCGTATTCGTCTGTACACTGTTTGCAAGCAGTTCGTCACGCCTGTAGGCATAAATCGAATCTTCTTTGTCAACAAAGGCATACGTCTGTGCAGCAGGAAGTTTCAATGCCACATATCCTGTATTTCCAGGAACAATATCGCGTCTGTATTGCGGATTGAGCGCACGAAGTTCGCCCATATCAATACCCAGCACATCCGAAATCTGCTGTAAATGCAGCATTCTATTTACCATGACTGTATCTGTAGCCAAAGGCAAATTGGTCTGTACCGGACAAATATTATGCTCGCAATAATAATTCATGATATAATTGGCCGCAATAAAAAGCGGTACATATGAGCGGGTTTCACGTGGAAGATAAGGAAATATCTGCCAAAAATCGGTCTTTCCACCTGAACGACGGATGGCCTTATTTACATTCCCAGGACCGCAATTATAAGAGGCAAGCACCAGATCCCAGTCGCCGTAAATGGCGTACATATCTTTAAAATACTTGCATGCGGCTTCGGTGGCTTTCACCGGATCACGACGTTCGTCCATCAGACTGTTAATTTCCAAACCGTAGCTTTTGCCTACAGGAAGCATGAACTGCCACAATCCGGAAGCACCAACTCTCGACAATGCCGTCGGATTGAGTGCACTCTCTACAACTGTCAGATATTTCAATTCCAAAGGAAGCTTATACTTGTCGAGGACCTGTTCGATCATCGGGAAATAAAAATCAGCCATTCCCACCATGTAACGAACCAGATTGCGTTTGCGAGCAGCATACAAATCAATGCATTGGCGAACAATGCCATTATAAGGCATCGGGATAATATGCGGCAAACGCTGAAGTCTTTCTACATAAACAGAGTCGTCAAAATATACATTTTCGATATCGTCATGACAGAAATTATCTTTCTTCGAAAAATACTGTACATGCCAGGAATGCATCAAACTATCAATATTCTCATCCAGACTTTCCGGCATCACTCCAACATCATCATACAGTGACTCAGGAGATACTGACGATTGTGTATCCGTATTTTGTGCAAATCCGAATACAGTGAAACAACATAAAAGACTCAATATGTATAAACCTCTTCTCATCAATTTAAAAATTTAACGAACAGTTCAATCCATACGATGCCGTATTATAATGCGTTCGAGGCGTCACTGCCGGCGACCAGTGGAAACTCAAGTCGGGAGAAATATCAAAATCGAACAATTGCGAATCGACGTAAGCATCAATGATACTGATGGCATACACGCCAACGGTAATGATGATACTCAAATCGCGATATCGCCGATAATAATCCTTACGCCTTTTCAGGTTCTCTTGGAACTGTGTGTTTGCCACATAGGTTGTCTCACTACCCTCGGGCACATAGTTTACCCATGAACCCCAATTCTTGAACGTCTTGTCATTCTTATATTGGGCATAATCGTATATGATA
The DNA here is from genome assembly GCA_036734445.1 of Tannerellaceae bacterium. GTDB lineage: Bacteria > Bacteroidota > Bacteroidia > Bacteroidales > Tannerellaceae > Parabacteroides. The sequence goes on along the minus strand of DAIMYP010000034.1, from coordinate 14,975 downwards.
TCAAAATACGCACTTTTATAATCCTGATAATTCTTATTGTTCCAGGTGATGGCATACATACAACCCATCAATCCGCCGTACAATATAGGAAGCTTCCAATACTTATGATTATACACCTGTCCGAGTCCCGGCACAAGTGCATAAAAAAGGATTTTGTTCGGATTCGACTTTTCCGGCAGTTTCACCACCGGTTGGGCATTGCCTTTAGCCATAACCGCACGCACCGACGAATCGGCTGCAGCAGTTCTTATTGTATCCGATTTTACCGTTACAGCTTTCTGCGCCTGCAACGTAAAACAACTTCCTATCAGAATTAAAATGACTATAATCCTGTTTTTCATCTCAATTTATCAAACAACGCAATCAATCGTTCCAGTTCATCTTCGGTTGTAAAAGGAATGGTGATCTTGCCTTTCCCCTTATCATTACACGAAAGTTGAACATCCGCCTTAAAGAAATCAGACAAGCGATCTTTAAGCAGATTGAACTCACTTGGCATCTTCGATTTATGTACAACCGAGTTGCCTTTTTCTTCATTTCCTTTTGTCGGAGCTTCAGCTTCATTGCGAACCAACTCTTCTACGCTGCGGACCGAAAGTCCTTCAGAAAGAATCTTCTCGTAGAGAGCAAGTTGTGCTTTAGGATTCTCAACGGGGAGCAAAGCACGGGCATGACCCATATCAATCTTTTTATCTTTGATTCCCACCTGAATTTCAGCAGGAAGCTTGAGTAAACGCAGATAATTGGCAATCGTTGCGCGTTTCTTACCTACTCGCTCGCTCAACTGTTCTTGAGTAAGTCCATAAGTATCGATCAGTTTCTGATAAGCCAAAGCAATTTCGATAGAGTTCAGATCTTCGCGCTGAATATTCTCTATCAATGCCATTTCGACTATGTTTTCATCGGCAGCGGTACGGATATAAGCAGGTATACGTTCTAATCCGGCAATCAGAGACGCCCGATAACGACGTTCACCCGAAATGATCATATACTTGTCTGCTCCCGTTTCTTTCAATGTAATAGGTTGTATTACACCCAACGAGCGGATGGAAGTAGCCAATTCTTGCAGCGATTCTTCTTCGAAAATAGTACGAGGTTGCTCCGGATTAGGCTGAATCTTGCTCAACTCAATCTCGCTAATCGACGATGAACCGCCCGTTTTCAGGTCATCCATCGTGATAAGAGCATCCAATCCACGGCCTAAAGCCGCCCTTTTTAGTGACATATTATCTATTTGTTTTTATCAATTAATTCCTTCGCCAACTGCATATAGTTTAGCGAACCTTTTGACTCGGCATCATATAATAACACTGGTTTGCCATAACTCGAAGCTTCACTTAACTTCACGTTACGCTGAATCACCGTTGTGAACACCAGTTCACGGAACGGACGCTTTACCTCTTCATAAATCTGGTTTGCCAAACGCAAACGCGAATCATACATGGTCAGCAAAAATCCCTCAATCTCAAGAGAAGGATTAAGCTTCGACTTGATAATCTTTATCGTATTCAAAAGTTTGCCAATGCCTTCCAATGCAAAATATTCGCACTGAACCGGAATCAATACCGAATCAGACGCTGTAAGCGCATTTACGGTAATGAGACCTAACGAAGGCGAACAGTCGATCAGGATATAATCGTAATCGTTCTTCAGTGGCACGAGCGTCTGCTTCAGAATCTGCTCCCTGTTTTCCAGGTTCAACATTTCAATCTCGGCGCCAACCAAGTCGATATGAGATGGAATAATATCCAATCCTTCAACTTCGGTCTTAGCTATTGCACCCTTCACATTCTCGCCATTAATCAAGCATTCATATATCGAAAGCTTTACATTACGTATATCTATACCCAAACCGGATGAGGCATTTGCCTGAGGATCTGCATCAACGACCAACACTTTCTTTTCCATGGCGGCTAATGATGCTGCCAGATTGATTGTTGTCGTCGTTTTGCCTACTCCACCTTTTTGATTAGCTAAAGCGATAATCTTTCCCATACATTGTTATTTTATTCGGAGGCAAAACTAAACATTAAATGACGAAGCCAAATGTGTTTAGCCAAAAACCTTACATCTGTTGTTGAAAAGTTATTCCAACTGTTGATAACTCGCAAATATAATCAGAATATCCGAATTTCTAAAATCGAGTACTTAATTATTCCAAATTTGCATGTTCTGCATAGAAGTAATCAAAACCTGTTTGTGACCTAATATGCTATTGTATTGTTCTTGCCTGTCATCAAAATATAGCCGGACGATGGCTGATTCTGCTTCTTGCCATTAACATATATTTCCTGCTTTGGAACTTTAAACTTCAACTTCCAATCCGGACGCGAAGAGGTGATCTGATACACTTGGCGACCTGTGGCAGTACGATGAAAAACCATTGATAAATGATTATCACCAATCAAAACATTTTTTAATGAAGCTTCATTCCATTTTGATGGCATATCCGGACTTAAAACAACTGTCTTTTCAAAAGCCATTGGCGAAATACCAAAGAAATAATGTATAAGAGGGACATTCAGTCCGGACACATTCCAACCTTGAGCAAACATGCCATAATCGGGACTGACTTCGTAAGTAGTACCCGGCGTTGCGAAACTGAAACTGTTCAATATCCGTTGCATAAATGGCAATGCTGCATCACTATGGCCATATTGACAAGCAGCTGTTGCCAATCCGGAAGTAGCAACCACCATAACGGCATTGTTATAATTGAAATCACCTTTCAAGCGGTCAACAACAGAACCTTCTTCTAATGTGATATCATCAGGGCGGGCAATACCCGAAATATACAATCCATATTTATTGCAGAAATAAGGAACATGATTCAGATAGTCTATAGCCTTTGATGAATCGGCAACCTGAGTATTGAGTACAACAGTAGACGGATTGAAAAACACCGTATATCCGTTTTTCGTATAACTTCCATCTGCAACCGACTGCTTGAGCTTTTTCAAATAATTGCCTGCCCATTCATTCCGTCCGCTTTGAACTCGTTTATCAAGTGCCATATCAATGATTTTTAAGGCTTTGTCTTTAGTTGATATAAAATCAAAATAGCAATGATTATCGGCATCCCACCAATCGGCATTGATATTCTGCTTCAACTGATCAGCCTTGTTTTGATACATTGAACTTAATTCATTATCGCCAAAAATACGAGCCATCTGCGACATGCTCGACAAAAAGGCTTGCGTATGGCAGGCTACATCCAGCATCTCATCATTAAGGCCTTCTATCTCAACACCACCATAACCTTCTACATATAAATTATGATTCTTGTCATTCTCCATCAGAAAATCATAAATCTTCTTTCCCTGATCATAATAGGTTCTCAGGAAATCTTTGTTGCCAGTCCATTTGAAAATTGACCAAGCAGCATTAATAAATTCCTGCGATTCTTCCATACGACCTTTATCATACACCTGTCCATTGCTGGATGCTTCGTGAACAATCCGACCGGAATCATGATTATAAGCATTCGACAAATCACGCAGTTTCGCCCATAAATCATAAAACAACTGCGGATGGATTGTACCGACTAATGCGGAAAAGGCGGTTGACTGATCATTGCTGAACAACCAGGGATAATCTGGCAGCCCCGCACTAAGCCACTTTTTTGCATTTGCATCCTGGCGTGTCAACCAATCGGTACTGTACTTTCCCCAACGGTATGCTTTTGCCAACAATGTGTCAGGAACCGACAATTCGGCACAGTGGTCAATCGTGCGATATCGAAGTTGTTTCTTAGCAACAAATTCGGCAATATGATTCTTCACTACATCCAATTGATGTTCAACATCGGCATCCGATTTCATAGAACCCGACAGATAGAATCGAAAAACAACATCACCATGAGCGGCAACATCTATCCTATTTAATAATGTAATATTCGCCTTATTCCCCTCTTTTATCTGATCCTGCAATGTGAATCCTGACAAGTTTTCCACACGTACGCCTGAATACCAACTGTTTTTAATGTCGTGCAAAATAAAGCCTTGCGCCTGTTTTTTCATTAATGCATCTTGTGCATCAATCATTCCACTGCGTTCGCCAAGCCAAACAGGACGAAGGTCTGAATGGAAAATCATGGACCAATCCATATGCCTTGGTTTTGCATCCGTATTATGAATAACATATTCAACAATCATAACCGGCAAACTGTCTGTTACAAAATCAGTACGCGTAACGGATAACGATCGATCATATTGATAAACGAACTGATCAGCATAAGGATAGGAAATGAAACGACTGCATGTATCCAAATTCTGTCCGTTGATAGAAACTTCAAATCCATCGAACAATTTGATTGGATGCATCCATATCCCGCCCATTTCGCCCGGTACATGAAATCCTACGGAAGGAAAACCTCCGGCCTGATTTCCTATCGAATATAGAGAAGAACCGGCAGTAACATATAAATACTTGCCGTTGTGAACTTTTCCTTCAATAGAAACCGTCCCAATAAGACTTTTTTTCAAAGAAAAACTATTCGCTCCGTAAAAAGGAAGTGATATCAAAAGCAGAATGAATATTCCAAACTGAATGTGTCGCATATATGATTTTCTATTTAACAGTCTATCTTCGTTCTTTTCGAGCAAAGATACTTAGAAAAATAAAAAATGCAATTGTTTTATTTACTTGTACAGACAATAGACAGCCTATTTTCGTTTTAAAGAACAATATTTTCCTCTTTACCGGAAATAACGAACTTGATAAAAAAAACAATGTTACCTTTACACTGCCAAAGAAAGACAGTTAAAGACTCAATTGAAAAAGTGGAATGAAGTAAGTTGAGCCTTGTTTTTCAAGGCTGATAAATGATTGTTTAGATTTTACATCTAAATGAGAGGGACAAGCGGTTTGAGAAAATCGCTCGTTTTATCTTTTAAGTCCGTGAGAAATTAACATTTTTCGTCTTCGTTCTCAATTTCTTCCCGTTAAATCCAAACCGAATACAAATTGAAAATTATACGCATAACTTTGTAGCGTAAGAAAGGAACAAAAAAAAGATTCTAAGATATAAAAGGACTATTAAGAATTTTGTTCCGATAGTAAAATAGATTGTTTAGGTTTAATTTAAAAGAGTAAGAGTATGAAACGATTAATGATGGTAGCAGTAGCTTTAATTTGTAGCGCTGCAATGAATTTGACAAGTGCACAGGGTTTGAGTAGAGAACCTTTTAATGCAGCTCTCAGCCCGCTGAGTTCATATCTGCAATTAACTCCGAATCAAGTGGACGAAGTTGCAAAAATCAATGATTATTTCATTGAATCTCAGAAAAACTGCCTCTATAGAGATGCTAAATCTCAGAAGGTAGCGATGGACAAGGTGCTCTATGAAAATCTGAAACTGATGAAAGGCGTATTGAGTGAGGAGCAGTATCATAAGTACGTAACAATCATCAACGTTACAAACAATAACAACAAAGCTTTAGATTAATCGACACTTGAAGTATTTTTGTTTGTTGCAAATATATGAAACCGAAGGCGAGCGACTGTAAAAAGTTGCTCGCCTTTTTTGTTACTTGATGCCACAACTTCATTCATGCTCGAATTAATATAGCTTTCATCACTCCCTAAAATTTGGGCATCACAGAAGGCTATGCCTTCTATTTTATGTTGTACAGCTATACTTTTTACGAATTTTCCCAAAAAATATACGAATTTTCCCATGCCTTGGACGATATTTCCCAAGAATTATACAATCCTTCCCAAACCTTTTCCTAGTCCTTTATAAGTTTGTAATGCAATTGTCTAACTAACTTATAAACATGAAGAGTATGAAACATCTGTACAAAATTTCAAAATCTTCGCCACCCAGGTGGACCCGGTTATGGCGAAGCGTGTTAATGGTATGCATGCTTATTCCTATAACGCAACAGGGATGGGCGGCGTGGAGCTACCAGATTAGTACCTCCAAAATCACTTGTCGCGATTATAGAACCCAAGGCGGATATATCGAAATGACGATGCCGGTTTATAGAGCGGCAAGAGAGGGTAGCGCTCTATACAGGAACGAAGGGTTCATTTCAGCAGCATTCAAAGTCATGCTCAATGATGAAACGAGCTCTACTACCATCTTTAATTTTAAGACGTTCGGAGCGAATAATTCAGACAGCCGAGGCGATGGAAAAGATGATGGTAACTATCAAAGTTTTGATATAGCCAAAGGAACTAGGGCATGGATCAAAGCTTGGCTTTCTGAACAAGCCTCAACAGTCGGACATGTAAGAATTGCTAAAGCTTACTACTTGGATAGCAATACTACATTACAATTGTATCCTAACAGTTATTATGACCTTTCATACTTTACCGATGGAGGCAGCAGTACGGCAGCCGACCAAGTGTGGATGAATCATGCCGACGTCACCGATAATCCTGGTGATCCGGTTTATTATGAAACATTCCGCTGGTATCCTTCCGACAAATATATGAGTGGAACATTAAAAGTATATTTTGAAGGTATCCGCTATTATCAAGGTGCAGCCGGTAATTCACAGGATGTCCAAACTGATAAGATGAATACCCAGAATAATTCGACGAGTATGACCGGAAGTGTTAGCTATCCGGCTCCATCTCTCTCGCCTTCATTGAGCCAAACTGCTAACAATTTCAGTGTCACTTATGGAGTAAGTTCACAGCCTATAGTCGGTTCCATGTATTCATGGGACAATTCTTCATGGACAACAACAACCGAAAGTGAACGGGGAATGTCCGGAAGTAAAGATATAGCCATATCTAATAAGAAAAATACATTCAAGTTCTTCTTCAAATACAGACTTCACGCAGAATATGATGATCTTTTTGCGGCAAGAGAAGCAACAATCGACCTACCGCCATACCGTCAGGCATCAGGTGCAACCAGTATATTGATAGCCAATGGCAATTCAAAGATTACCTGGAAGATAGAAAATACTGATACAAGTGGCGATTATTATACTTCAGATGATTATTTTGAAGTGCAGCGTTGCAGCAAATCGGACTTTTCTAGCGATGTAACTACCTTAGACGAGATACCGTTCAAGAATAACCAAACTTCATACGAAGTAGGCGACAGCACAGGTATTGACAATCTGAACGGAACCATATACTATAGGATCCGCCGTAAGTCAGCTGCAGTATGGAGTTGGGTCGGCGCCTATTCATTCTCGACGAACATCAGCATGACACATCAGGGAATAAAAGAAGGATCTGTCACCGCAAGCATGAATACCGACAACAGCGGCATCACTATAAAATGGAAATTAGAGGATGTCACTTCAAACAGTATCGTGTGGAGCAGCGGCTCGCAGGTGAATATTGTCAGAACGGATAATGTCTCGGCAAAGGACGTCTATATCCCTATTGAAGACAAAAGCGTAACATCATACGTTGACAAGGATCTTACAACCTGCCGTGAATACACATATTCAGTCATGGTACGCCCGGGAAGCAACAAATATACCGACACAAAGAAGATTCAGGCTGTCACCAATGGCAAACTGATTCCTTCTGTCCTGGCTAAAATAAAAAGTGTAACCGCATCGAAAGGCTACTTCTCTGAATACACACGAGTAACATGGACCACAGACGGCAATCCGACAGACCAGTTCATCGTAGAACGCCGTGTCGTTGGAAGCAGCGATACAACTTATCAGATAGCCGGTACCGTTACAGGCAGTTATTATATGTATGACGACGAGAAGAGCAATGCAGGCACTATCTATGAATATCGTGTTAAAGCATATACCAACTGCAACAATCAGGATCTGACAAACATCTCTCCGATGAGCGACCGCGGTTTCAGAAACCCGACCGGCTCACTGACCGGACAGATCCTGTTTGAGTATGGCGACGCCGTTGCCAATGTGGATGTCCGGATGAATCAATCCAGCGAAGGGCAGACACAGAGCGGAAGCACCTTGTCCGGATATAGCTACAAGTTCTCAGGGAATACCGACAGTTATCTGGAGACCGACTCGATGATAGCCATTCCGGATTATGCTTCTCTGCAGGCTTTTGTAAAACCGACCAAGGATGGACAGACTGCCAGCATTCTGTCATGGGGACGCTATCAGCTCCGACTGAATAACGGCAAAGTAGCTTTCAGTGCCAACAACAGCACAAAAGAAGCTGTCAGCCCTAACACATTGCCAACCGACCGTTTCAGTCAGTTGACAGTTACACATTCATCAGACTCTTTGCGTATCTATATTGATTCAATAAAGGTAGCCAGTCTGGCAACAGCCGGCAATATAGGAGCCAAAAGTGCAACAAAGATAACCATGGGAAAAGGCTTCACCGGTTATATCGATGAAGTACGCATTTGGAATCGTGCTTTAAGCAGCTATAATTCGGCTGGCAAGAATGAAATCATACAGACTTATAACCGTCTGTTATCAGCCAATGAGAATGGACTGTACGGTTACTGGCGGTTCAACGAACCTGTATCCGATGCATTCTACGATATCTCTTATTCAGGAGAAACCTATAATGCTCATCATGGAAAAGTATATAACGCTGTTCACAGCAACGGTACTGATGAAACGCCTACCGAAAGGCAGTTGAGTCTGCGTGGTCTGACGGATGAAACCGGTTATTACTACATAACAGGCATTCCATACGTCGGTTCCGGATCGATGTACACGATTACGCCTTCGTACGAGAATCACAGCTTCTCGCCAAAACAGCAGGTAGCGACTATCTCATCGCAGCAGCCGAACTATTCAAAAGCCGACTTCAAGGATATATCGTCATTCACTATCGACGGATACGTCTTTTATGAGAACAGTACCATTCCGGTGAAGGATGCAACATTCGAAATCGGAGGTTCACCGGTCACCAGTAACGGCGACTATATCCGCAGTGATGACAAGGGATACTTCAAATTCAGTGTTCCGGCAGGCGAACAGACAGTACGGGTATTGAAAGACAATCATACCTTTGCCAACAAGGGCTTGCTGCAGAACGACAACGGTCTCAATTTCAACTATCAGACATCCATGTCGAACCTGCGTTTCTGGGATCAGACGAAAGTGAAACTGATCGGTCGTGTTGCAGGCGGTACAAAACAGGATTCTTATCCATTAGGATTCTCCCTGTCGAAAAACAATCTGGGCGACAATACAACCATTGTCATGACACTCGAAGGCGACAACTCCTCTTACATTGTAAACCGTGATACGCCTTACGATTCGACGATGACCCATTATGACGGGACGCACAAGAACACGGTCAGATATGCTAAGACACAAATCAGTATTTCTCCGGATAATGAAACCGGCGAATATGTGGCTTTGCTCTATCCGGTCAAATACAAGATCACACAGATATCAGCCAAAGGTTACGACAATCTGTTCCCAACCGGCACAAACGCTGTCGTGCTTGACTTGAGCAACAAGTTCACAGAACAGACATCCAATTATACGGATGAGAAGAATGTCAAACATTCCATCACCTACAACGAGAAGTTCAACCGGATATTCCGCAACAACACCTCTCTGACTTTCAAACAATACAGATATGGCAGAGAACTCGATTATTATGGCGATTTGAATTATATGGCAGAAAAGCTTGTCGGAGTTCAGAACATCAGTCTTTATAATACGACGACAAAGCAATACCTGTTCGGATATCCTGTCTTCCACAGCACGCTGTATAAGATGAAGGTATCCGCTCATGAAGACTACTATTATAATAATGTAAAGTCCGGCTCGAATGTGAAGGTTGACGCCGTCAATCTGAATGGAGGCACTGTAAAGGTATCGAACGGATTCAATACGCAGAAAGTATCTTCAGAGATTGAACTCGACAGTCTGGGAACTGCCATTGTAGATATCGATGTCGACAATGTTCCGTTCTCACTGAGTGGTACAAATGCCTTACGCTCACTTGACATGTCAATGACCGTTGATGGACAGAACGTACAGGCTCCACAACTACAAGCTTATCTGACCGGCGCACGCAGTCAGGGTAAAGATTATGTCACCGGTGGTCCGGTCGATTTGATGTACATATTGCGCGATCCTCCTGGAAGCAACAGTTACTCATATCTTGAAAAGGGAGTAAGCACTTCCTACGACTATTCTTCAAGTACAGGCGTAGCAAATGAAGGTGATATGTCTTTTTTGGCAGCATTTGGCTGTTCTCAAATAACAGGCATACAAGTTCCAGGTGGTGCAAAACTTACTTCAATGGATCTTGACAATAACGTTGGTGCAGTCGTTCACAATGAAGAATCCGGTTCATGGGGCAATTCATCCAGCTATTCATTAACGACAACTACCCGCTTCCAGACAAGTGATGATCCGGCCTACGTAGGTGCAGACGGTGATGTCTTTGTCGGTACGACCAGTAACATTTCATACGGACCTGCCGATCATGTCGGAATCATTGCAAAGGACATGTACGATGCTGCAAAGAATACACAGTCCGGAACGACACTGTCAATTATCGACCAGACTGCAGACGGACAGTACTATCTGGTCAACAACATTGCTCTGGCACTGAACAAACGGTTCGCAACCATGTTCGCCTATCCGCAAAAGCATATTGAAGAAGTCCTGATACCAAACCTGAAGAAAGTAAGGAACTCATTCCTTCTGACCGGTATCACTGAAGCAGAAGCTCAGGATAGAGCCAACGCAACCAACAAATGGGTCTATTTGTCACTACTGGATTCAACCGATACCGATTATGGCAAGGACAACTTCAATGCCGCAGGCAATTATATCGGTGTAGAAAAATACGGTGTGGACTCCTTGAAGCAGTATCTGCATTACAAGATATTTGAACCGAACAAGGCTGTTGTTGAAGGTGATTCTGTCTATACACTGAACCAGTCCATCAAGGAATGGGAACGCGTACTGAAGCAGAATGAAGAGGAAAAGCTGCTGTCAACCGACAAGCTGAAGAATTATTCCTTCCATGCCGGCTCTCCAATAGAATATGCTGAATCTTACTCTTATTCAAATGCAAGCACGTATAATTTTGATCTGTATATTGCTGCCGGAGTTTCAACCGAACTAGGATTCAAAATTGCCAATCATGGCTTTGCAATGAGCATACAAGAAACTGTCGGAGCTACACACAGTGTTGAAACTTCCACAGGTTCAGGCGAAGACCGCACTTCAGGATTCGTACTGGCTGACGAAGGAACGGACGACTATCTGAGTGTAGATGTATATAGAACCAATGCAGTCGGCGATTCAACCTTCTACAACAAGTTCTATAATGATTCTACCAGGACAAAGATCAAAAACATGTATGGCAACTTCATCTTCCGTACGAGAGGCGGAGCAACATCCTGCCCTTACGAAGGCGAACGAGTTACAAAATACTACAACAAAGGTACCAAACTGGACGAAGCCACTCAGCAAATCGAGAAGCCGGTTCTGATGGTGGACAATCCTGTCATCAGCAACATCCCTTCCAACGAGACAGCCAAGTTCAACCTCAAGCTGTATTCTGAATCCGAAACGAAAGCCGCAGGCGTCTACACGCTGGCTTTGGTGGACTGGCAGAACCAGCATGGCGCAAAGTTCTCCATCGATGGTGTGCCTCTGAGCGACGGCCGTTCTATCGAGATCCCGTTCGGTGATGTACTGAACAAGGTGCTCGAAGTAGGTCGCGGTACAGAATATGATTACGACAATCTGGCGCTGGTATTGCGCTCGCAGTGCGACGACAATATCACGGATACGGTTTATTTATCCGCTCACTTTATCCCGTCATCTTCAGATATCAACATCAAGAGTCCGACGGACAAGTGGACACTGAATACCAATTCGCCGCTGGATTCCATTACCGGCAAGTATTACATGCCGATTACTATCGACGGTTATGACGTTAACTTTACCGGATTCGACCATATCGAACTCCAGTACAAGGCTTCGTCGGAATCGGATTCGAAGTGGACTACCATCTCCAGTTTCTACAATGATACGGCTAAATTCAATGCGGCTTCCGGCGAGAAGGCTATGATTACCGGTGCAACGATAAGCAGCCGTTTCTTTGGAGCTGAAGATCAGAAGTACGACCTCCGTGCCGTATCCTTCAGCAAGCTGGGCAACGATTTTGTTACGAAAACTTCTACACTGGCCAGCGGTATGAAGGACACCAAACGACCTGTCGTCTTTGGAAACGTTCAACCTGCCGATGGTGTATTGGATGTGGAAGATGAATTGAAGGTAACATTCAACGAGGAGATCGCAGAAGGCGTAATGACGAATGTGAAGAACTTCGAAGTTACTGGAATTCGCAACGGTACGAATACCGACCATTCAACATCGCTTACCTTCGACGGCAAGGCTGCCTATCTGGCTACTCAAGCCGAACGCAATCTGAGCGACAAGAGCTTCACGGTTGAGATGTGGGTTCTGCCTTCATCTCTCGGACAGAAGATGACATTGTTCAGTCACGGTACGACTGACAATGCACTGGAACTTTCTATCGGAGCGAACAAGTCGATACAGGTACAAGTTGGCGACAAGACCTATTCTTCGTTACCTCAAGACTTCAAGATTACCGACTGGACTCACGTAGCTTTGACTTATAATGCAGCCAATCAACAAGTATCGGCTTATTTCAACGACGACCCGGTCATCAACAATGTTACGGCTGGCAAATATACCGGAACAGGTGTCATTACCTTTGGTCGCGGTATAAATGGCAGCAACTTCTTTGCAGGAAAGATGCACGAAGCACGTGTATGGAACAAGGTCGTAAGTGAAGCGAATCTTATTGCCAACAAGCTGACTATCTATACCGGGCAGGAACTGGGCATGATGGATTATTATCCAATGAACGAAGGCAAGGGCACAACCGTTACCGACAAGGCTCAGGGAGCTACCGCTTGGATTAACGGAGCTATCTGGAGTACGCTGGACGGCATGTCACTCGCACTCGACGGCAAATCTGTTGCCAAAGTCAATGCCTCACGTATTGCTGTTACCGATGAGATGAACTACACGCTTGCATTCTGGTTCAAAGCCGATGCAGGACAGACCAATGCAGCGCTCGTTTCAAACGGAATAGCGAACGGCAGTGATTTCAACTCGAGCTACAACAAGATATTTATCGGATTCAAGAACGGTAAACTTATCTTCAGAAACAACAAACTGGAAAAAGAAGTAGACGGAAGCTATCTGGATAACAACTGGCATCATTTCGCCATTGCGGTCAACCGTAATGCCGGCAATGCACAGATCTTTATCGATGGTGGTTTGAAGACCTACTTCGATGCAAGCACCTTAGGCGGCATATCGGCTGCATCACTCAATTTGGGTGCCTGCAACTGGATCGATTCAAGCACTTCTAAAGAATCTACAGATTCATATCTGAAAGGACAGATTGACGAATTGCAACTCTGGAACATGGCATTGCCATCCAAGTATATTGCAGACAAATACAATGTTTGTCCGAAGGGCAAGGAAATAGGCCTGATGGCTTACCTGCCGTTCAGCAAGTATATCACCAACAAGGCCAACGCACAGGAACTGGTTTACAGTGGTGAAGACGTTGTAACCGATTCTACACTCGTAACACTGACCGGAGCAACTTCTTCCATGGAGAAAGCACCTGTCAGAGCAAAGGGTCCGGAAGTATCGATACCGTTCAACTTCGTTGTCAACAAGGATGCCTTAGTGATAAATCTGACTGATACACCGGAGGCAATCGAAAAGACAACCGTTAATATTACTGTAAAGGATGTTGTAGATTTGAACGGCAACCTGATGTTGAGTCCGGTTACCTGGAGCGCTTACATCAATCAAAATCAGCTGAAGTGGAGCGAATCGTCTGTAGCAAAAGAGAAGAAAGCCTTCACGGCGATGAGCTTTGATGTGGATGTAAAGAATATCGGTGGCGCAGAAAAGAACTTCACGATTGAAGGACTGCCAAGCTGGTTGAAAGCAAGTCCGATGTCGGGCACACTCGATCCTCTCGGCAAGCAGACCATCACGTTCACAGTCAATGAAGGAACAAGCGTCGGAAGCTACGATCAGGTAGTTTATGTAAAAGGCGAAAACAATGTAGCCGAAGCTTTACCGATCACACTGAAAGTATACGACGAGAAGCCGGATTGGACTGTCGATGCATCAAAGTATGCATACAGCATGAACCTGTACGGCAAGATCCGTATCAACAGTCAGTTCTCAAGTGATGCCGAAGACCGTCTGGCTGCCTTCGATGGTGCAGGCAACTGCATTGGCGTAGCCAACAACCAGTATGTTGAAGCAAACGATATGTGGTATGTTCTGATGACCATCTACAATAATACCAACAATACCAACGACATTACATTCCGTGTTTGGGATGCAAGTTCAGGATTGGTTTACGACGCTGTTCCGAATGAAAGCATAACTTTCATCAACAACACCGTCAAGGGTACAGCCGACTCTCCGATCATATTCGATACGCAGAGTGGCCAAGCTCAAAGAATCAGTCTGATCACAGGTTGGAACTGGGTATCATTCAACGTGGCAAGCAGTCTGCTGTCGACTCCGGCAACACTGTTGAAGTCACTCACACTGAAAGGCAACGAACAGATCAAGGATGAATCGAACAGCACTTTTGCAGCCTACAACGCAGCAACAAGCACTTGGATTGGCAACAATGTACAGTTCGACAACAAGCACATGTTCCTGATCCAGTCGTCATCGAACCAGACGCTGAATGTGGCAGGTACTGCTTTGCAAGGCACAAGCAATCTGACACTGGATATTGCCAAAGGCTGGAACTATATCAGCTATCTGCCTTCTTCAAGCTTATCCGTGAAGGAAGCGATGGCAGGATACAGCGTCAAGGCAGGCGATCTCATCAAGTCACAGGATGCCTTCTCGATGTACGGCGAAAAGACCGGTTGGTTGGGTAATCTGAACTATATGCAGCCTGGTAAGGGCTATATGCTGTACAGTTCTGATGGTGGCAAATTGGTTTATCCGGATCTGACAGCTGCAGGCACAAAGGCTATTACCCGCGCCGATGGCGTC
>DAIMYP010000033.1:0-41993 GCA_036734445.1 Tannerellaceae bacterium | reverse complement strand
GATTATCCAATAAATTGAATTATTAACCATAAAATTAGATTCCATGTTTGAAGGACAACCTAAAGGCTTGTATGCCTTGGCCTTGGCCAACACAGGTGAGCGCTTCGGTTACTATACCATGCTTGCCATCTTCACATTATTCTTACAGGCGAAGTTTGGTTTTGCCGAAAGTTCTGCACTGCAAATCTACGGCGGTTTTCTGGCTGCCGCGTATTTCATGCCGCTGATTGGTGGTATATTGGCAGATAAGTTCGGCTTTGGAAAAATGATTACTACCGGACTCGCCGTCATGTTTATCGGTTATGTACTGCTGGCTATTCCTTCGGGAATGGGAACAGTCGGCATTGCCAGTATGTTCGGGGCTTTATTTTTGATTGCTTGCGGTACAGGTCTGTTCAAAGGCAACCTCCAAGTAATGGTCGGCAATCTTTACGATAATCCGGCCTACTCTCAAAAAAGAGATACCGCCTTCTCTTTGTTCTATATGGCTATCAATATCGGTGCGCTCTTTGCTCCGACTGCAGCCGAAAAGATTACCGATTATTTCATGACGAAAGCTCATTTGGTATATGATCCGGCAATACCGGCGTTGGCACACCAACTGGAAGCCGGCACTATCACGGATACCGGACGCGAAACATTGCTTCACGCCGCTACTCAGATGGGTGATGCTTTTGCTGCTCAAGGAAATGACTTGGCACAATTCGGTGCATTCTATATCAATCAGCTTTCTACCTCTTATCATTACGCGTTTGCTGTAGCTTGCTTGTCACTGATCGTTTCGGCAGCCATCTATTTTGGTTTCCGTTATACTTTCAAGAGTGCCGACTACAACTCAAAGACAGCCAATCAGACCAATCATGTAGAAGAAGAGCTGACTCCGAAGCAGACGAAAGACCGCGTGGTTGCCCTTTTGCTGGTATTCGCTGTTGTGATTTTCTTCTGGATGGCATTCCATCAGAATGGCGGAACAATGACGCTTTTTGCACGCGATTATACCAACAAGGCGGTTACAGGATTCACCCGATTCGGTTTCGATGTTTGGAATCTGGTACTGCTTATTATTGTTATCTATGGCAGTTTTGCTATTGCACAGTCGCAGACCCTGCGTGGAAAACTGATTTCCGGAGCTGTAGTCATCCTTTCGCTGGCTGCATTCTTCCTCAAATATGCCAATATGCCTGAGGTTGTCAATATCCAGCCGCAGATCTTCCAGCACTTCAATCCGTGCTTTGTTGTTGCGCTGACACCATTCTCTATTCTGCTTTTCGGAACGTTGGCAAAGAAAGGCAAAGAGCCATCGGCTCCTCGTAAGATTGGACTGGGTATGCTGGTTGCAGCTATCGGTTTCTGTATTTTAGCTGTAGGAAGTATGGGCCAGGTTTCACCAGCTGATTTGAAAGATATTGGTGGCGTAAGTCAGGCACTTGTTTCGCCGAACTGGTTGATATCAACCTACCTCGTTCTTACGTTTGCCGAACTGCTACTCTCCCCGATGGGTATTTCATTCGTTTCCAAAGTAGCGCCTCCCAAATATAAAGGTATGATGATGGGTGGCTGGTTTGTTGCAACAGCTATTGGTAATTATGCAACTTCAATCATTGGTCATTTATGGTCATCACACATGACTTTGTGGATGGTTTGGAGCGTGCTCGTAGTTCTCTGCCTGTTATCAGCTCTCTTTATGTTCGCCATCATGAAGAAACTGGAGAAAGTAGCCAAATAATCATTGAATCATTCTCATACAAACGGCGTTTAAAGGGTTTTTAAAAACCTTTTAAACGCCGTTTAAATTCTCAATCAAACAAAAAAACTATCTGTCTTCTTATTCCAATACTACGGAATAATACAAAAAAATAACGCCCACAGGATTAAAATCAATCTGCAAGCGTTATTTAAAGGGTGAAAGATGGGACTCGAACCCACGACCCTTGGAACCACAATCCAATGCTCTAACCAACTGAGCTACATTCACCATGTTTATCCTATCCAGTATTGCTCTTTCTAAGACGGGGACAAAAGTAGTACTTTTACTTTAAACTGCAAACATTTTCGTTTTATTTTTTATCAAATTTGATAACAACATGCTTGGCTTTGGAAAGTATATACTTTTAATAGGCGAAAGTATATACTTTGAGTATATAAAAGTATATACTTTTGATATATGGAAGTATATACTTTTCAATTCAAAAGTATATACTTTCCTGAATCAATCATATATGGCCTTCTTGCCTGCCAATAAGGTATTGCGCATCAATGAAATAATAGTCATTGGTCCAACACCACCGGGAACAGGAGAGATATATGAACATTTGGGTGCTACTTCATCGAACTTGACATCGCCGGTCAGTTTGAATCCGCTCTTCGTCAACGTACTTGGCACACGCGTTGTACCTACATCGACCACTACGGCTCCTTCTTTAACCATATCGCCTTTGAGGAATTCCGGAACGCCCAATGCTACAATAATAATATCAGCACTGAGGCACATCTCTTTCAGATTCTCGGAGCGGCTATGACAAACCGTTACCGTACAATCGCCCGGATAAGCTTTCTGCAACATCAAAGTAGCCATCGGCTTCCCTACAATATTGCTACGACCGAGCACTACACAATGTTTTCCGCGTGTAGGAATCTCATAACGACGAAGCAGTTCGAGTATGCCTGCAGGCGTAGCCGAAACAAAGCAAGGTAATCCGATGGACATTCGTCCCACATTGATCGGATGGAAACCATCCACATCCTTGTGATAATCAATTGCCTCTATAATTTTCTGCTCGTGGATATGCTTAGGCAACGGGAGCTGAACAATGAATCCATCAACATCAGCATCGTGATTCAGTTCATCCACTTTGCGAAGAAGTTCTTCTTCCGTCACATCGCTTTCATAACGAATCAACGTTGATTTGAAACCGATCTCATTGCAAGTCTTCACCTTGCTTGCAACATAGGTTTCGCTACCACCATCGTGTCCCACAAGAATTGCAGCCAGATGAGGAATCTTTCCTCCTGCAGCCTTAATCTGAGCCACTTCCTCAGCCATCTCTTTCTTCATTTGGGCAGAGACAGCCTTTCCGTCTAATAATTTATAATGTTGCTCTTCCATATTTCTGATTATTTCTTCATTGTTGGGAACTTGTGACTACCCGGTTTGACAGTAGTAAGCATGTGCATCATCTTACGTGTCTCGTCGAACTGCTTGATCAGCTTGTTGACTTCCTGAATAGACGTTCCGCTTCCCTTGGCAATGCGCTGGCGACGCGTACCGTTGAGTATTGCCGGATTGCTACGTTCGCCAGGAGTCATCGAATAAATAATCGCCTCAATGCCTTTGAAAGCATTATCATCGATATCAACATTCTTCAGAGCCTTGCCAACACCCGGAATCATTGAAGCGAGTTCTTTCAAATTACCCATCTTCTTGATTTGCTGAATCTGTGTGATAAAATCGTTGAAGTCGAACTGGTTCTTGGCAATCTTCTTCTGCAAACGCTTAGCTTCTTCTTCGTCGTATTGTTCCTGCGCACGTTCAACCAGTGAAACGATATCGCCCATACCCAGAATTCGATCGGCCATTCGTTCAGGATGGAAAATATCCAAAGCATCCATCTTTTCACCTGTACCGATAAACTTGATCGGTTTGTCGACAACCGTACGGATAGAAAGTGCTGCACCACCACGTGTATCACCATCCAGTTTTGTTAAAACGACACCTTCAAAATCCAGACGCTCATTGAATTCTTTTGCCGTATTGACTGCATCCTGACCCGTCATCGAATCAACGACGAACAAGGTTTCGTCAGGCTGAATAGCTTTCTTGATTGCAGCGATCTCATTCATCATCTGCTCGTCAATAGCCAAACGACCGGCGGTATCGACGATCACAACATCATTGCCTTTGGCACGAGCCTCCTCAATAGCATGTTGGGCAATCTCAACCGGATTTTTACTTTCCAGTTCCATGTAAACAGGAACACCTACTTGTTCACCAACAACACGCAACTGTTCGATAGCAGCAGGACGATATACATCACAAGCAACCAGCAATGGCTTCTTGTTCTTCTTTGTTTTTAACAGATTGGCCAGCTTGCCGGAGAATGTTGTTTTACCTGAACCCTGCAGACCTGACATCAATATGACAGCCGGTGCTCCTTTGAGATTCAGTTCGGCAGCCGTACCGCCCATCAAAGTTGCCAATTCATCATGAACAATCTTCACCATCAACTGTCCCGGCTTTACCGAAGTAAGCACATTCTGTCCCAGAGCTTTTGCTTTAACGGTGTCGGTAAAACTCTTTGCTACTTTATAATTCACATCGGCATCAAGCAACGCCTTACGAACATCTTTCAAGGTTTCGGCAACGTTGATCTCCGTGATCTTGCCTTCGCCTTTCAAAAGTTTAAACGATCTGTCTAACTTTTCGCTTAAATTCTCAAACATAATTGTGTATGTATATTTATATTTATTCTAGAATGAGTCGCAAAGGTATAAAAAAGGATGCAATCCTCTAAATCTTTTTGCCTTGCCAATTACCTTTTTTCAAATAAATCACACTCAAGAGCAATAGACCTATAGAATAGACAACTTCAACAGTGAAACAAATGTAGACCGGTTCACGCAGGTAAACGCCAATATAATAAACACTTATAGTATAAAAAAATAATGTGATCACTTCTATCCACATAGCGGTTCGCGTATTTCCCGTACCTGAAACGCCACTGAAAATAATCATACTCAAAGCTCCTATTATCAGGGCTGCCGAGATCACATATATGGACAACACCGAGTCGTTCACCAGCGCCGCTTCATTCGTATAAACAGAGACGATGAACTTCGGGAAAAGACAGACGACAACAACAAGTGCCGACACAATATATAACGATATCAAAGATATACGTTTGATGATTGAAAGAACCTCATTCGTATGCCCTGCACCGATTGCATTACTGACTAACGTATTGGTTGTTGTAGCCAAAGCGTTGATAGGAATAAGCATTACAATATATATGCTTCGCACTATGTTGGCAACAGCCAGTTCACGCTGCCCCAAACGTTCGACTGCAATAAAAAACATAAAGTAGGTGCTCATCGACAGGAAATATTGCAACATGGTAAAAATAGAAATGCCCAACACTTTCCGTAATAGCTGTATTTGCAATGATCCAACATGATTGAGCGCATACTTCCTGATATCGACAGTTTTAAATATGCACAATAGAAAGAAAATCATCGATGCCAATTCAGACAATACAGAAGCGATAGCGGCTCCTTTAATACCCATTTGAGGAAGCCCGCAATGGCCGAATATCAAAAGATAGTCAAGTAATACATTTGTCAAAGCCATCACTATTGAACCGTAAGTAAGCACTTTTGTACGCGTAATGCCCACATATAAGGATCGGAACATGATATTGACAAAAGCAAAAAAGAAACCCAATACACGCCAATTCAAATATTCCATTGTTGCATTCCAAACCTCATCCGACGAAACGAGTACGCGCATGATGCTTCCTCCGAAAAGACGAGAGAATATAAACAACAAAACAGCCAGCGCTTCAAGGAACAAAACGCCTTGAATCATCACCGGTCCCACATCACGATAATTGCCTTCACCATTACGTCGAGCTATCACAATCTGCGAACCGGTACTGAATCCGAAAGCAATTGTAAAGATACAGATATAATACAATCCACCCATAGCCGACCCACCCAAAGCGACCTCACCCACTCGACCCAAAAAAGCCGTATCGGTTACATTAATTACATTTTGGGCAAGAAGGCTTAAAAAAATCGGATAACTAACATCCCATATCTGTTTGTTTGTATACATACTTATACTTTCTCTCTTTATTCACACTCAAAATCTCATAAAAAAAGCCCGCTTCAATCAGCGAGCTTTCTTTTTTATGCTATAAAGTCCACTACCGACGTCAAATCAATTTATTAGTTGATGTATCAGGGAATATGATGGTTGGCTTAAATTTCTTCGCCTCTTCAAAGTCCATCAATGCGTATGACATGATGATAATCACATCGCCCGGTTGAGCCTTACGTGCTGCCGCACCATTCAAACAAACGACACCCGAACCACGTTTTCCTTTGATAATGTAAGTTTCAAAACGCTCACCATTGTTATTATCCACAATACTTACCTTTTCGTTGGCAATAAGGTTGGCAGCATCCAGCAAATCCTCATCAACAGTAATACTGCCAATATAATTCAGATCGGCTTGAGTAACCGTTACACGGTGAATTTTTGATTTAAGCACTTGTATCAACATAAATAACGTCTAATAAATTGATGACATCAATGTCACTTATTATATTTTATATTATCAATCAGACGAACATCACCACAATAAACGGTTATACAGCCAACCGGATAAGTTGTATCGGACCAATTATTTATGGCTTCCATTGTGTTTCCGTCTACAATCTCAAAATATTCAACTTGCATTACAGGATCGGCGTTTATTGTATTCACAACATACTCTTTAACTTCCTGAACGCTCTTTTCGGGTGCAAAGGTAGTACTTTCTTTTAACGTACGTGCAATCAATGGTGCTTTTTGACGTTGTTCCGGTGTTAAACGCACATTTCTGCTACTCAAAGCCAGTCCATCGGCTTCACGTATAATCGGACAAGCATTGATTTTCACAGGTATATCAAGCTGCTTAACCATAGCTCGGATAACGGCAATCTGCTGAAAATCTTTTTCACCGAAATAAGCATTATCCGGTTCAACAATATAAAAAAGCTTGCTGACTACTTGGGCAACACCATTGAAATGTCCCGGACGATGCGCTCCCTCCATAACGGAAGAGACCGTTCCGAAGTCGAATTTTCGAGTATCCGGTTCCGGATACATTTCCTGTTCAGACGGAGCAAACACATAGTTACAACCTGCTGATTCCAAGAGCGCGCAATCTTTATCAAGCGTACGTGGATAGGTAGCCAAATCGGTTTTATTATTAAACTGCGTCGGATTGACGAATACGCTTACCACGCATACATCATTATCTTTTACACAACGCTTCACCAGGCTCAAGTGTCCATTATGCAATGCACCCATTGTGGGAACCAAGCCAATCTTTTTGTTTTTCTGTCTTTCCAGGGCAAGATAACCCTTCAATTCTTTAATGTTATTTACAATTTTCATCTTTCAGATGCTTTTTTTGACGGTACAAAGCAAGCAAATAATTATCGTAAATGAAAGAAAATTTGTATCTTTGTGCCGTTTTTATAAATCAACGTTAGAATGGATGCAAAGAAAATCTTGTTTATCACTCAAGAAATAACACCATATCTTCCCGAATCTGAGATTGCCACTTTATGCCGGAATCTGCCGCAAGGCATTCAGGAGCGTGGCCGCGAGATCAGGACATTTATGCCAAAATTCGGAAATATCAATGAACGGAGAAATCAGCTTCATGAGGTAATTCGTCTTTCGGGCATGAACTTAATCATTGATGATACCGATCATCCACTGATTATTAAAGTTGCATCTATTCAAGCAGCCCGCATGCAAGTTTATTTTATCGATAATGAAGACTACTTTCAACGGAAACATACGGTTTGCGATGAATCCGGAAAAGAATACGAAGACAACGATGAAAGATCAATATTCTATGTGCGGGGTGTTCTGGAAACCATCAAAAAATTGAGATGGATTCCTGACATTATTCACTGTCATGGATGGATGTCGGCTCTTACTCCTTTATATATCAAAAGAATGTATGCCGATGATCCAGGATTGAAAAATGCTAAGATCGTTTATTCAGTTTATGATGACGAATTTCATACTCCTTTCAGAAAAGAATTCGCTGCTCAACTGAAAACAGACGGAGCAAAGGAAGTCGATATTAAAAGTATAAAGAGTAAACCTTCTTTTGTAGGCTTAAGCAAGATTGCTATAGATCTTGCCGATGGCGTCATACAAGGTAGTGAGACTATCAATCCGGAATTGGAGGCTTATATTGAAAAGAAAAAGAGTGATTTCTTTTTGCCGTATCAGCCTGTAGATACTTATATTGATAAATATAATGAATTCTATGACAAAGTCTTAGAAGGATAAATCAGAAAACAAAGTTGTCGTTTAGCTTCAAAATAAAAGAGAAATGAAAATCAAGCTCGTACTACTTGGCCTAGTTATTGGGATAACAATTTTAGGCGGATGTAATGATACTCTGACAGAGGTGGGAATAAACACTAAGCCTTCAACAGACGGTGTAGAAGCACGCGCCGACACATTCTATATGACGGCAAAAACGCTTTTATCCGATTCTGTCTATGCACGAACAACATCAGGTGCATTGGGAGAATTGGTCGATCCAATGTTCGGAACGTTAAAGTCAGATTATTTATGCCAGTTCTATTGTCCTGACAATTTCAGTTTCAATCATACACCTATTGACGGGAAGATTGATTCTGTTGTTTTCAAGATTTTCTATGATTCATGGGCGGGAGATTCTTTAACGCCTATGCGCGTACAATTATATCAAATCACATCGCCACTTCAAAAGAACTATTATACTAACGTTGATCCCAAGCAGTTTTGTGATATGAAAATTCCGCTTGGAAGTAAAACGTATACCGCACATGACATGACCGTATCCGACTCTGTTCGAAGCAGTTCGTACTCACCAAACATAGCTATTCACATGCCAACAGCATTCGGACAACGTTTTTATAACGAAACGATCAATAATCGGGCTTCATTCACCAATCAGGACACATTCAACAAGTTCTTTCCAGGGCTTTACGTAACAACCACATTCGGCACAGGCAATGTTATCAATGTTGCTTCATCCGAGATGTTCATTTTCTACAAATACACAACTACAGGATCTGCCGGACAAGATTCAATCGTAAAGGCTTATGAAAATTTCAATGTAACAAGTGAAGTGATTCAGCTCAACCGATTTAAGAATTCGAATATTTCACATTTGATACAACCAAATGATTCGGTATCTTATCTACGTAGTCCTGCCGGAGTTTACACAGAATTCACTATTCCTGCGAAAGCCATTGCTTCTGCAATAAATGGAAGAATTTTAAGTAATATGAATCTTACACTAAAAGCTTATCCTCAAGATGATTGGGATTTTGCCTTCACACCGCCATCAGAAATATTGATTCTGCCAAGCGATTCCGTTGACTATTTCTTCAAGAATCATCAGATAGAAAATAGCAGCACGGCTTTTCGCGCCAGCTATTCATCTTCCACACGCACATATAACTTCAACAATATTTGTAATATTTTGAAAGATCATATAGAAAAAGCGCCAGATAAAGATCTACGGATAAGTGTGATTCCCATTGAGCGAAAAGTCGGCACAACTTCTAGCTATTATTATGGTACATCGACTTACACGACAGCCATTAATAACTACTTGCAGCCATCCGGCGTAAAGTTACGCATCAATAATGAAACAATGAGACTTAGAATAGTCACCATCAAGTATAAATAACTTGGATGGGGCAAAAAAAATTCAGGCACAGATTTGAAAAATATTTCGGATCTGTGCCTGATTATTTATAACAGCAACAATTACTTCACTGTCGCCTTTTCTTTCTTATCCACCTTATCCGTTTTTTTCTTCAACTTATCAATCTCCTTGTGAAGGCATTCTATCTCCTCACCTTGATTTTTGATTGTGGTAAGTAAAGAATTCAGTTCCTCATTTTCTATCGTTTCAGGGAACTCAGCCTTTACGCGAACAATAAAATCAGACAACACATTCATATAATTATTGAATGCATCATAAGGATTATCATACGGACTGAATCCTGTTCCCAAATGTTTGGTACTCATATAATAGAAATGATCGCTGCTCTGCAGATAATACCAATCCTGACGTATACGACGTGTTTGACTTAAGCGCACGCGTCCGCAAATATCATTCAGTTTACGAAAAGCCTCCTGCTGCAAAACATTCCCTAACCATGAGCTGCAATCTCTTTCTTCATCAACCCATGAAATTGGATAGGGAACTGAGATTGTATCAACCGGTTTCATCAAAGCAAATACCTCCGAAGGAGTAGAAAAACTAATACCTTTTTCAGCAGCAAACCGAGGTAAGGCTTTAAAGAATTCAAATATTCCCGTTTCTGCCGGATGCAATGAACCAAGCACCTCATAATTCATAAACAGATTGATAATCTGCTCTGAATCAGGTGTAGCAGCAATCCAACTGATATATTTATCGGCCGTCAATGGATATTCACTCCAATTATAATTGGAGAACCTGTCAGACAAATCCTCACTGAAACGATCATTCTTCAGCAACAATTTCAATTTAGGTTCTACTATTGAAGAATAAACATAATTGGGGCTTTTCCATCCTAAGATATGCTTTGCTCCTTCGGTCAGCATACCTCTATAACCCATGTCATACACCATTTCTGAAATATCATCTGAATAAATCAGTTCCGTATTACGAAATACTTTCGGCTTCACACCAAATAGTGTTTGGATTTTATCCTCCTGCTTTTCGACCTGATGCTTGAATTCTGCAGGATCACCCAAGGAAGCTAGTGAATGTGCATACGTTTCAGATAGGAATTCCACTTTTCCGGTCGCTGCCAATTCCTTAAAACTATCTATCACTTCCGGTGTATAAATTTCCATCTGCTCCAATGCCATTCCTGAAATTGAAAAAGAAACTTTAAACTTGCCACCGCTCGACTTGATCATTTCCAACATCGTCTTATTCGCTGGCAAATAGCAACGTTCAGCTATACGGTGAATAATTTCTTCATTCTGAAAATCATCGTAATAATAATGGTCATTACCAATATCAAAGAAACGATATCTTTTCAGGCGAAACGGCTGATGTATCTGAAAATAAAAACAAATTGTCTTCATAATATATCAATGTTTAATTATTATCAATTATTTATTTACCAAAGAGTCATATATGCGACGTATCTTCTGACCTGCATACTCCCATTTGATGTTATCAACTTCTTTCTTCCCCTCTTCCTGCAAAAACTTATGCAAAGCCGGATAAGTAATAATAGAATACATGGCATCAGCAAGTGCGTCAATATCCCAATAATCGACCTTTACTGCATAATTCAATATCTCTGCACAACCCGATTGTTTGGAAATAATACTCGGTACACCACACTGCATGGCTTCCAATGGAGATATACCAAACGGCTCTGAAACCGAAGGCATCACGTATACATCACTGGCCTTGAATACTTCATAGACTTGTTTCCCCTTCATGAATCCGGTAAAATGGAATCTATCAGAGATATCCCGTTTAGCTGCCAGCTGAATCATCTGATTCATCATATCACCGCTTCCAGCCATGACAAACCGTGCATGTGGAGCTTTTGCCAATACTTTTGCTGCCGCTTCCACAAAATACTCGGGACCTTTTTGCATCGTTATACGACCCAAAAATGTAATAATCTTATCCTTAACGCCTTTTTTGTCCGGAATTGATAAAATTTCGGGATCCAAAGGTTCAACAGCATTATGCACCGTCGTCACCTTAGCCGGATCCTGATGATACTTTTCAATTACCGTCAAACGCGTCAGATTACTTACCGTTATAATATGATCGGCATTATCCATTCCGTTCTTTTCTATTGCATACACGTTCGGATTCACATTGCCACGACTTCGATCATAATCGGTAGCATGAACATGCACAACCAAAGGTTTACCACTTACATTCTTGGCATGAATACCTGCCGGGTAAGTCAACCAGTCATGTGCATGAATAATATCGAACTGTTCTGTTCTGGCAACAACACCGGCTACTATCGAATAGTTATTTATTTCTTCCATCAGATTATCCGGATAACGCCCCGAAAACTCCAGGCAACCCAAATCATTGACATGCCTATAACTAAAATCAGCATAGATATGACTACGATAATCATAATATTTCTGTGGATCCATATACTTTGACAGCCGGCTCCTGACATAATCCATATTCACATCACGCCAAACAATCGGAACGTTATTCATTCCTACTATCTTCAAGAAACTCTGGTCTTCATCTCCCCACGGTTTAGGAATACAAAAGGTGATGTCCATGTCAGGCTGCAAAGCCAGACCACGAGTCAATCCATAACTTGCTGTTCCTAATCCTCCCAAAATATGTGGAGGAAATTCCCATCCAAACATTAATGCTTTCATAATGGATATTTTTTATTCAGCGTTATACTTTTTCAATAAATCAACCACACGTAGAATAGCTGCCACATTCGTTGCAAAAGAAATAGCTCCTCTTCCGGTAAATGGCGGATTGCCGTCAAACAATTCCGGAATCGTACCTATGCAGTGCAAAGACATCTCCTCTTCCATACTAATCAACATGCGTTCTGCAAATGAAACTCCGCTCATTCCGAACACTCGCAAATATGCCTCCAAATAAGCTCCAAGCAACCAAGGCCAGGCTGTCCCTTGATGATATGCCTGATCTCTGTCATTCGGAGAACCGACATAATATGGTCTGTATCCTTCGCTCTTCGGGCTCAATGTTCTGAGACCTTTAGGTGTACGCAACTCTTTTGTTACAATATCCAGCACTGCCCGTTTCTGCATTCGTGACAATGGGGAATATGCAAAAGCCACTGCAAATATCATATTTGGACGAACACTCCAGTCGACTACCGAACCGTTCACGTAATCATACAAATAATTATACCCGTTCACGAACGTATCTGGAAATGAAATATCCATTTTCTTAATCAGCTGATCAAACTTTTCAACAGGCTTATCGACATACATCTCCGAATAGAAACACAATGCATTATACCACAATGCATTAAATTCAACAATATACCCGCTTCTTGGCACAACAGGTTTTCCATTGATCGTTGAGTTCATCCAAGTAATAGCTTTATCGCGTCCGTCAGCAAACAACATGCCGTCATCCATCAGCTTCATATCCGGATGTTGTTGGTTACAGATATATTCCAATATCTCATGGACAAAAGATCCATATAAGTCGCGGGCTCTATCAAGACCTACATCTTTAGCATATTGCTGAATAGCCCATATTGCCCATAAAGTAACATCCGGTTGATCGATTTCTCTAATCACCGAATCAAGTTTGCCATCCTTCATGAATGTACGTATAGCGGGCATGGCTGTATTCATAATTTTTTCAAAACGAACCGGATCATCTATCGAAAGCGTGCATCCAGGCAAGGCAGCAAACAAATCGCGAGCTCTCACCTTAAACCAAGGATAACCGGCTAACAGATAAGCGTCATTTTCAGTCGGACGGAAATAAAACTGTTGAGCTGAGTTTTTCAAACAATTGAAGAAACTGGTACGTGGAGTACGCACGCTTACTTCGGTCTCATAAAGACTACTTAATTTAGCGGTAGCCACGGAAGTATCGCCGGCACTGAAAATAATAGATTCACCTTTTTGAATAGGAAGCTCAAAATAACCGGGAACATATAAATCTTCTTTATAAGGATAGCCTCTTTCCTGTTCTTTTGGATATTCTATGCCTTTATACCAATATGGTTCATAAACGAACTTCGGCTTCTTGCTAAACTGCATATATAATTCAGGGAATCTTTCATACAAACAAGTTTTAATGCCGTTAGGCACTTCCGTATAAGACTTATTAATTCGATCATTTTCCTGGGTCAAATCATTCACGCTTCTGAAGGCTAAAAACGGTCGAAAACGAAGAGTTGTTTCCGAATGAGCATCTTCCAGCGTATATTTAATCATGATACGGTTTTCATAAAGAGAAAACACCTTTTCCTTTGAAAAAATCACACCACCAACGCGATAAACTGTACGTGGAACTGTATCACAACTATATTCACGAATATATTTATGTCCTTTAGGACTGAAATTATTTCCTTCATATTTATGCAAGCCCAGATTGAATGGAGCTCCATGCTGAATGACTGTTTCATCCAATGAAGAGAGTAACACGAAATTTTCATCACCCAACTGCGGAACAGGCATAACCAACAATCCGTGATATTTTCTAGTATTGCAATCGACGACCGTTGTACAGTGATAAGCTCCTTTTCTGTTGGTTCGAAGCACTTCTCGCGCTAATGACTCCTCGAGATTTATCATTACTGTTTTA
The DNA here is from genome assembly GCA_036734445.1 of Tannerellaceae bacterium. Classification (GTDB taxonomy): domain Bacteria; phylum Bacteroidota; class Bacteroidia; order Bacteroidales; family Tannerellaceae; genus Parabacteroides. Next base: position 27,909 of record DAIMYP010000033.1, on the reverse strand, counting down.
TCAAATTTTAGATAGCTCATCTCCTTTTGGTTTTAAGTAAATACTGCAGACGAATAACACGTCCATTATTATTTTGACCAAAGTTATCACATAAAAAGCAAAAAAGCAAATCCATACCTATTTTTATTCCAAACTTTCTTACTGAACTAGAAATTAAGGCTATGATATATAAATAATTACAGGAATAACATGTTATACCATTATGTTATTTAACATATTTATCTTTTCTTTAGAAAATACACTCTTATCAATAATAACATTTGCTAACAAAGAAGCCTCAACATATTCTCAGGACAATAAAAATGAAAAAGAAAACGACAATGAAAAGAAAAAGCCTATCGAAATATAACATCCATTCTTAAATATATGTACCTTTGCAGCACGTTTAGAAATGGGCAATTCAGAAAAAATGTGCAATAAAAAAGACAAACAATTCGAGTTGGACAAGCGTTATTTGCGGATGGCCGCTGTATGGGCAGAGAACTCGTATTGCAAACGGCGACAGGTCGGTGCACTCATTGTAAAAGACCAGATGATTATATCCGATGGGTACAACGGTACACCTTCGGGGTTCGAGAATATTTGTGAAGACGAAAACAATGTCACCAAACCCTATGTTTTACATGCAGAAGCCAACGCCATCACAAAAGTGGCTGCTTCATCCAATAGCAGCAAAGGTGCAACCATATATATTACGTCGGCACCGTGCATTGAATGTGCAAAATTAATCATCCAAAGCGGAATCAAGCGCGTTGTCTATTCTGAAAAATACAGAATAGAAGACGGTTGTGATCTGTTACGCAGAGCGGGCATTGCTATTGATTTTATTGATATACACGAATCATAAATTTTCATCTCATAATATGGATAAAAACAAGAAATTAGTTATATGGCTTCCACTCATCATCGCATTGAGTATTGCCTTAGGTATTTTCATTGGGAATCATTATCTTATGCTTTCTCAAGGGAAACGCCATTTATTCTCCAGTGGGAATAAAATCAATACCATACTCGATATTGTTGATGCACAATACGTTGATACCGTCAACATGAAACAAATGGTGGAAGATGTTATTCCAAAAATTTTCAGCGAGCTGGATCCCCATTCTGTATATATTCCTGCCAAAGATGCACAGATGGTAAATGAAGATCTGGAAGGATCTTTCAGTGGTATCGGTGTTTCATTCAATATGCAGACTGACACCATATTAGTTGTGTCAGTAATTTCCGGTGGTCCATCCGAAAAGGCAGGATTGCGTCCTTTTGACCGGATCATTACTATCAACGGCAAATCTTTTGCAGGCAACAATAGCGACCAGGCTACAATCATGAAAACCCTACGTGGAGCCAAGAGCAGTACCGTTAAACTAGGTGTAAAACGTCGCGGCTATCCTAATCTGTTGTCGTTCACGGTAACGCGTGGAGATGTTCCGGTTAGTTCTATTGATGTTGCATACGAAATAAGCAATGGCATCGGTTATATTAAAATAAGCAAATTTGGACGTACCACTTATAATGAGTTTATCACAGCAATAGCCAAACTCAAAAAGGACAATTGTACCTCATTCATCATTGACTTGCGAGGCAATACGGGAGGATACATGGAAGCAGCCACAAATATGGTCAACGAATTCATGCCTGACGGACGACTTATTGTTTACGCCGAAGGAAAAGCCTTTCCTCGTAAAGATGTCTATACAAACGGTACAGGCACATGTCAGAATGCTCCAATCGTTGTATTAACAGATGAATTTTCGGCCTCTGCAAGCGAAATTTTTTCAGGAGCCATACAAGATAATGACCGTGGTCTGATTGTTGGACGACGCACATTCGGCAAAGGACTCGTTCAATCACCTATAGAGTTGAGCGACGGCTCTGAAATTCGTCTTACAGTTGCACGTTATTATACCCCATCAGGACGTTGTATACAAAAGAAATACGAATTAGGCAAAGACGAAGAATATGAACAAGACATCTACAACAGATTCCTCCATGGTGAATTTGATTCTGCCGACAGCATCAAACAAAATGCTACTGAAAAATACAAAACAGCTATGGGCCGTGTTGTTTATGGTGGCGGTGGTATCATGCCGGATATTTTCATTCCTCGTGACACGAGCGGAATCACATCATACTTTACAAATATCATCAATTCAGGGACACTGAATTTATATGCCTTGTATTATTCAGATCGTAATTACAACAAGCTCTCTTCTTTCAAAACTTATCAGGACTTGTACAATTATCTTCTGAAGCAACCCTTATTATCCGGTCTGACTACTTTTGCTGCATCGAAAGGCATACCTCAACGCCCAACATTAATAAATATATCCAGACAGTTGTTGGAGAAAGAGGTTCAAGCTTATATTATCAGAAATTTCTTTGATGAAGCAGGATTCTTCCCAATTTATCAACTCGATGATGTTACATTGAAAAGAGCCGTTCAGGTTTTGAAAGAAGGGAAATCAAATCCTGCATTAAACGCGAAGAAAAAGAGAAATGGAGCTGCGTGAATCAAAGCAATTGTTACGAAAAGAGATTGCTTCACTCAAGCATAATCATTCAAGCGAAGAGTTACAAAAGCTCTCGAGAGAAATTATGTACTCTTTGGAGAAAAGCAATCTTTTTCAAGAAGCTCATTGCGTAGCATTATACAATGCCATTCCAGGAGAAGTACAAACGGCCTCGTTCATACATAAATGGTACAAGCAGAAACAGATATTGCTCCCGCTTGTAGTTGGCTGCGACTTGAAGCTTCTTCCCTATAAAGGAGAAGATTCACTCAAGGCGGGAGCTTTCGGCATCATGGAACCGGTTGACGATGGAACTATCATTTCAAATGATGACATTGATCTGATTGTAGTTCCTGGCGTCGCTTTTGACAGGGAGCGAAACCGACTGGGACGAGGTAAAGGATATTATGACCGGCTTTTATCTCAACTCAAAGCCTCAGCCATCGGCATTTGCTTTGATTTCCAACTCAAAGGACAAATTCCAACAGAACCGTTTGACCGGAAAATGGATTTGGTGATTACCGAAAAAGAAATTATCTGAGAATAATATTATTAAGAAAAGGTTCTCCTATAATGTCATTCAAACTCTTAATCAGACGCTCACGATTCAGCATCAATTCATTACGCAATACGGCTGACGACAGATGAACATATAATACATGGTCGCGGACATATACATTCTGCGTATAATTGGCTATGCCCGGACTCAACTTATTTTTCCAAGCATCAACTGCACTCGCTTCCAACATCTTATTATAGAAAGCAGGATTATCCTGTAAAAACTCGCGAATAGCTTCACCTATGGTTTGTGCATTCTTTCTCTTCATGTCACTCTTCTAACGGTTTGACATTGCCTTGCTCAACATGAAACAACGCATAGTCATGGTCTATATTCCGTAATATATCATCCAAATATTTGCGATTGGTATCGGTAATAAAAATTTGTCCAAACACATCACTACTCACCAATTGGATAATCTCCTCCACTCTATTTTCATCCAGCTTATCAAAAATATCGTCTAGCAGTAGAATTGGCTTTGTTGTCCCTTGCTGTGTCAAAAATGCAAACTGAGCCAACTTAAGGGCAATCAAGAAAGTTTTATTTTGCCCTTGCGAACCTATTCGACGCATTAAACAATCATCCAATGTCATCTCCAAATCATCCTTATGGATGCCGACAGAAGTAAAGCCCATCACACAATCGTGTTCACGACTGGAAAACAGCATCTGCATAAAATCACCATTATCTAACTGCGAAATATATTTCAAACCCACCTGTTCTGCAGAACGGCAAATCGTCTGATAATAATTACTGAAAACAGGCATGAACGACTCGACCAACAAGCGGCGCTTATCATAAATCATCTGTCCGTAAGTATAGAGCTGCATTTCCAATGCATCAAACAAAGAGGCATTGATTGATTGATTCTTAAGTAAGACATTTCGCTGTGTCAACGCCTTGTTATAAAATATTAATGCATTCAGATAAGATTTATCCTGCTGAGAAATGATCATATCCAAAAAGCGACGTCTTTCCTCACTTCCACCTCTTATCAGTTCAGAATCAGCAGGCGAAATCATCACCAATGGCAACAGCCCGATATGGTCAGAAAGTTTGTCGTATTCCTTTTTGTTACGCTTAAACTGTTTACGCTGCCCACGGCGAATAGCACAAAAAATATCTTCATCATGTCCATCGTAATCATAGAAGCCTTGCAACACACATAAATCCTTATCATGCTGGATAATCTGGCTGTCAGGCGTATTGATATGGCTCTTGCAAAAAGACAAATAATGAATCGCATCCAGCAAGTTAGTCTTTCCCATTCCATTTTTTCCGAAGAAACAATTAATGTATGGCGAAAAGGAAATCTCGCACTGCAATATATTTTTATATCCTATAGCTGTTAGCTTTCTGAGTATCATCTGTAGTATATTAATCGCACAAAATTAAAAAATATACTTCGAAGTTAGATTATATCATCAAAAAAAACTATTTTTGCGCTTTGAATTGCCAAAGGCAAAAGAATTTGATAATAATAATAAAAAAACAACTATAACAGATTATGGCTACTAAGGAAAAGGACACCAAAAAGGACAAAGAGTTAGAAGTCGAAGCATTTGTTTCGAGATCAGAACAGTTTATCGAAGTACATTTAAAGCAAATCATAACAGGTATCGTTATTGTACTTGTGATTGTAGGCGGAATCTTCGCATTCAAATACGGTTATTTAGTACCGAGAGAAAAGAAAGCTGCCGCAGCAATATTCAAAGGTGAAATCTATTTTGCAAAAGATTCATTCAATATGGCTCTTAATGGAAATGGCGCCGATTTTCAAGGATTTGCAAAAATCGCAGACACTTATGGTCATACTGTTGCAGGTAATTTGGCAAAAGCTTACGCAGGTATCTGCTATTTCAAGCTGGGTCAGAATGAGAAAGCTTTGAAAATGCTCAAATCTTTCAGTGGAAAGGACAATATGGTTTCACCGGCAATCGTTGGTCTGATTGGTGACTGCTATGTCAACATGGGCAAAACAGAAGAAGGAATTTCATATTTTGAGAAAGCCGCAAGCGAAGCTTCAAACGAAGTGGTTAGTCCTGTTTATCTTAAAAAGGCAGGTATCGCTTACGAGAGCTTGAAGAAATACGATGATGCAATCAAAGCATATACTTCAATCAAGGAGAAATATTTCAACTCGATGGAAGCAGCCGATATTGACAAATACATCACACGTGCAACTTTCTTAAAAGGAAAATAATTCGTACATATTAATATATGAGAAAAAAAGGATGTCTCAATTTCTAAGACATCCTTTTCTATTTCATTAAAACAATATATTATGGCAACAGCATATCAGAATTTATCCAAATATGATTTCAACAGCGTTCCTAACGGATCCGATCTTTCTATCGGTATTGTCGTAGCTGAATGGAACCGCAGTATCACCGAAAAACTGCTCGAAGGAGCATGCAACACATTAGAAAGACATGGTGTAAAAGCTGAAAACATCTTTATTAAACGCGTTCCGGGAAGTTTCGAACTAACGTATGGCGCCAGAAAAATGGCAGAAACGGGCGAAGTAAACGCTGTAATCATCCTCGGATGTGTTATAAAAGGTGAAACGCCACATTTTGATTTTATTTGCGCCGGAGTTACTCAGGGAATCACTGAACTGAATCTTATGTGCGATATCCCATTCATATTTGGACTGTTAACTACAAACACCATGCAACAAGCCGAAGACCGGGCAGGTGGAAAATACGGAAACAAAGGTGATGAGGCCGCTGTTACTGCATTGAAAATGGCAAAAATTTAAGCGGCAGCTATTGCAGGAATCAAAATAATTAATACCTTTGCACCGCATTTCAGGAAACTGGGCAGTTACCAGAGTGGCCAAATGGGGCTGACTGTAACTCAGCTGACTTACGTCTTCGGTGGTTCGAATCCATCACTGCCCACTCATCTGAATCTTCCTTCTAAATAATTCCTGACTCCCAGGAAAAGAGTTTACTTCCCTATATCAAAAATTCATGTTTATCACTGACGAACTTCAGCGTTTCATCCATTGCGATGGGATTTTCTCGTCTTTATGGCTTGTAACATGCTGTATTTCTGGCATTTATTTTAACTAATAGAAGCGACCATTTCATTCGGAAGAAAGTTTCATTTCATTCGAATGGAGTGAAGGTTTCATTCGAATGAAATGGTTCGCGCATTCGAATGAATTTTTCGACACTCCAGAAGGGATTTAAAGCCATATCAAAAATTCATGTTTATAAGTATAGATTGCAATTTTAGTAAAATTAGTTGGCGGTCTTAAGAATTTTGACGAATATTGCATAAGCGTTATTTTTGAAGATCTTATTGGACATTAATTTTTAAACTTTCTAATTCCACAATCAGGTATGTTGATATTATCATTATTTCTCTCTGCAGCAGCTATGTTGTCAGGATATAGCAACTCATCGGCAACAAAAATCATTCCACCCAAAGGATATCATTTGGTCTGGCACGACGAATTCAATAATAAATCAGGAAATAAAACAGCCATGCCAAATTCCGATTGGGAATATCAGACAGCTGAACCGGGATGGGTTAACAACGAACTTCAATATTATGTTCCGGGGATAACAAATACCGGCGACACTTTAGCTATCGTCAGTAACGGCACACTGAAGCTTATAACAAAAATGGTTGACAACAAAGTCTATTCTATCCGCCTGTATGCAAAAAAATCAACCGGTTGGAAGTACGGCTACATGGAAGCAAGAATTAAACTGCCAAAAGGTAAAGGCACTTGGCCTGCATTCTGGATGATGCCCGTCGATGACAAAAAAGGTTGGCCTGCTTGTGGAGAAATGGATATCATGGAAGAAGTAGGATACGATCCTAACATTATAGTGGGAAGCCTGCATGCCACCGATCATTTTGCGAGCCATCCTGCCAGCGGCAGAACAAAATGTGAAAATGCACAGAATGGATTTCATAAATATGCCATGGAATGGACTCCCGCGAAAATCACTTTCCTTGTCGACGACAAGCCATACTATTCATACAGCAACACAAACAAAGGAACAAAAGACTGGCCGTACACTACGCCTTTCTACATTATTTTAAATATGGCTTGGGGCGGCAATTGGGGCGGCGCTCAAGGTATTGATGAATCAGCTTTGCCAACGACCTATGAGATTGATTATGTAAGAGTATTTCAGAAATAATCTATCCTTTCTTAGACTGGCGGTACTCACTCGGCGACATTCCCATTAGTTTGGTGAACAGACGTGAGAAATAGAAAGAATCGTCAATGCCAATCTTAAAACTAATCTGATTAACCTTCATATCTGTAGAATCAAGCATAAAACAAGCTTGTTGTATTTTCAACAAATTAGAATAGGACAACGGGCTGTGACCTGTTTTCTTCTTGAACAGCATAGAAAAATGTGATGGCGAATATCCAATATAGTCAGAGATATCTTGTAAAGTGATATGTTTCTCGATGTTCTCTTTCATATAATGTATAGCCGCATTTATTGGATCGTTCACATTATTATCCTTCTGCTGACCTGAATTCCGATACTGTTGCAAATAACGAAAAGTAGCCAGATAATAATGCAGCAAAGAACTAACGTACTTCAAGTTGTCATTACTATAGCCCATCTTCAAAGTATTGAACATTTCTTCAAACAGATTATTACGCTGACTGATTCGAGAACGAATATTTGGAGCAATATCAATAGGACGATCGGCTTCTTCAGCATACGAAGGCGCCATCTTCCCTTTGAAATGTATCCAATAGATTGTCCATGGATTATCTTCGTAGGAAGCATAGATATGAGGTACACTGGCAGGAAGGATAAAATACTGGTCTTCATGAACCTCAAATCTTTGATTATTCAATACAAACCACCCCGCTCCTTTCACACAATAAATAAAAACAAATTGATTGATAGGCTCTTTCCTCTCACGATAATGATATTTTGCCTTTGGATAATAACCTATATCGGTAATATGCAACACGGATAAAACAGGATCTTCTTCCATGCAAGTGACTACAAATTGTGGGACAACAATAGCCATCTCTCCATTAAATCCATTCTTCAGTTTAACCATATCCGATTGCATTTTCGACAAATATAACAAGAAATAAGAATATTGTCCATCTTTATATCAAATATATCTATTGTCCCGCCTTTATATTATCACTAAAATTGCAACGAATAAAAAAGAACATTTTATGAAAGCGAAAATCATCCTTTTTCTATTGGCTATCACTAGTATCTATAGTTATGCCAATCCAGGTTCTTTACAAGGAAGCTGGCGTTTTGCAATCGATCCGAATGACGTCGGATTGCAACAAAAATGGCAGAACACGATACTTTCGGGAGAAATTCAAATGCCGGGTTCACTGCAAAGTCAAGGGTTTGGCAACGATATTAGCACGAGCACAAAATGGACCGGCGATATACAAGACAGCACATGGTTTCGTTCACCCGATTATGCCATCTATCGTGAGAAAGGAAATGTGAAAGTTCCATTCTGGCTCAATCCTGACAAACAATATGTTGGAGTGGCCTGGTACCAGCATGATTTTGAAACAACAAAAGAATGGAAGGGCGACTACGAACTTGAGCTGGAACGTGTACATTGGGGATCAACCGTCTTTGTTGATGGGAAAGAAATAGGACAACAGAATTCGCTTTCCACTCCTCATCGCTATTCATTATCGAATCTAAAAGCAGGGAAACATACCCTGACCATCCGAATAGACAACAGAATGTTGGTAGATGTAGGACAGAATGCCCATAGCGTTACCGATCATACACAAACAAACTGGAATGGATTCATCGGTGAGATTGAATTGACGAAGAAACCGAAAGTGTTCATCGACCATGTTATCATAACGCCGAATATTCATCAAAAGACCATTTTGGCAAATGTGATTCTAACAGCAGCTTCAACCACACCGTCGAATATCACTTGCCAAATCATTGATCTTAATGATAATAAAATAGGTGCTCCTGCCTCCATGAAAGTGGCAAAAGGGAAAAAAGAGATAACGAAAATGATTCCACTTGGCAACAAAGCACAACTATGGTCGGAATTCACGACTGCGGTCTATAAACTGCAAGTCACTATCGATCATAAAGGATTGAAAGAAACAAAAATCTACGACTTCGGTCTGCGAGAATTTAAAGCCAAAGGTACACGATTTGAAGTCAATGGCACACCAATATTCCTGAGAGGAACGCTTAACTGCTGCGAGTTTCCGCTAACCGGTTATCCGTCGATGGACGCCGCTTATTGGGCAAAGATTTACCGCGCCTGCAAAAGCTATGGGTTGAATCACGTTCGTTTCCATTCATGGTGTCCTCCCGAAGTGGCTTTTGAAGAAGCGGATAAAGCAGGAATATATTTGCTTGTTGAATGTACCGGATGGGCAAACATCGGTGACGGCCATTCCCAAGACAAATGGTTTTATGACGAGAGCGAACGGATTGTCAAAGAATATGGCAATCATCCGTCGTTCTGCATGATGGAATATGGAAACGAACCCAACGGAAAGAATCTCAAGAAATATCTGACCGATTTTGTGAACCATTGGAAAAGCAAAGACAGTCGCCGCGTTTACACGGGTGCTTCCGGATGGCCCTATCTTGCCAATGCCGACTACAACAGTTCACCCGATCCTCGCATTCAGCGCTGGGGCGAAGGACTCAAGAGCATCATCAATGCGAAAGCACCGAACACGATGTATGACTGGAAAGACATCATCGTAAAAGACATGCCTACGGTGAGTCACGAAATCGGACAATGGTGCGTCTATCCTGACTTCAAGGAAATCAAGAAATACACCGGCTTCCTCAAAGCTCACAATTTTGAGATTTTCAAAGATGGACTGAAAGCTAAAGGTATGGCAAACTACTCCGAACTGTTCCTTTACGCCTCAGGAAAACTTCAGACACTCTGTTATAAAGCAGATATTGAAGCTGCATTACGCACTCCCGGTTTTGCCGGATTCCAATTGTTAGGTTTGGAGGATTTTCCGGGTCAAGGGACAGCTCTTGTAGGCGTTCTCAATGCATTCTGGGAAAGCAAAGGCTATGTGTCAGGCGAATCGTACAGCCGATTCTGCAATTCTGTAGTTCCCTTGGTTCGCTTTCCAAAGATGACATGGACAAACAATGAAACCATAGACGCTTCAATAGAGATGGCGAACTTCAGCGGTAAACCTCTGAACAGAGCTGTCGTTGAATGGACTATAAACGACAAGAATGGAACGCTTGCCAAAGGAGAGATTCAGAAAGACATACCCTTAGGCAACTGCATTCCTTCAGGTGTTATCCATTATGATTGTCAAAGCATTCAGAACCCGACACAGCTAAAAGTGGAAGTCAGTGTCAAAGGCACTTCCTATCAGAACAGCTGGAACATCTGGGTCTATCCTTCGATAAAGAAAACTGTAGCCACGCCATTCATTGCCGACCAATGGAATGAAGAAGTAGACAGACGGTTGAAGATTGGAGAAAACGTGCTCCTGCTTACTCGAGGCAAAGTACTGCCCGAAAAAGGGGGTAATGTGTCATTAGGCTTCTCAAGTATTTTCTGGAATACAGCATGGACCAAAGGTCAACCACCTCACACACTTGGGATTCTCTGCAATCCGCTCCATCCTATTCTATCGGCATTTCCTACCGACAGCTATAGTGACTATCAATGGTGGGACATTCTGAGTCAGAGCGATGCGATGATTCTCGATGCGATGCCTCAAAATCTGATGCCCGATGTTCAAGTCATCGATGATTGGGTGACGAATCACAAGCTTGCACTTCTTTTTGAAACAAAAGTAGGTAAAGGCAAACTGGTCGTTTGCAGTGTGGACCTTGTGAATAATCTGGAAAAACGACCGGCTGCAGCTCAGCTAAAACAGAGCATTCTGGAATATATGGCATCGAAGAACTTCCAGCCTGAAGATGAAATCAATCCGGAGCTGATCAAAGCTCTCATCAACAAATAAAAATGTCTATTATCAAGATTAAAATAAACACGTATGCAAAACTATAATAAAAAGTTCGTCTACTTCATCTGCCTGGTATCTGCGTTAGGTGGACTTCTATTCGGTTATGACTGGGTAGTTATCGGCGGAGCAAAACCTTTTTACGAACTATATTTTGGTATTGCCAGTTCGCCTGCACTGCAGGGATTGGCTATGAGCGTGGCTCTATTGGGATGCCTCATCGGAGCAATGATTACAGGAATGATGGCTGCCCGTTACGGACGAAAGCCTTTATTGCTGGTGTCGGCTCTCATCTTCCTCACTTCTGCTTATGCAACAGGGGCTTCATCCACATTCAATGTTTTTCTGATTGCCCGATTCTTCGGAGGTATAGGCATTGGAATAGCATCCGGATTGTCGCCGATGTATATTGCAGAAGTTGCGCCAAGTTCAGTAAGAGGCAAACTTGTTTCGCTCAATCAACTGACAATCGTATTAGGAATTTTGGGCGCACAGATTGCCAATTGGTTGATAGCCGACCCGATACCAAGCAGTTTCTCACCGGCTGACGTCTGTGCTTCATGGAACGGACAAACCGGATGGCGCTGGATGTTTTGGGGAGCAGCTTTTCCGGCAATGTTGTTTTTGATATTGGCCAGCTTGATACCCGAAAGCCCTCGTTGGCTTGCCATGAACAACAAAGAAGCAAAAGCGAAGAGCGTACTTAGCAAGGTGGGTGGGGATAAATATGCGGAAGATGAGCTACAGCTGATTGACGAATCAAAAAGGACAAGCGCTTCAGGAGGAAGTCTGAAACAACTATTCAGTCGTCCATTCCGTAAAGTACTCATAATCGGTGTTGTTGCAGCCGTATTCCAGCAATGGTGCGGGACGAACGTGATATTCAATTATGCACAAGAGATTTTCCAATCTGCCGGATATAAATTGGGTGATGTTCTTTTCAACATTGTTGTGACAGGCATCGCGAATGTCATCTTTACATTCGTTGCCATCTATACGGTCGATCGCTGGGGACGCCGGATCCTGATGCTTTTCGGAGCAGGAAGCCTGGCTTGCATCTATCTCATTTTGGGAACCTGCTACTTCTTCCATGTCAGCGGATTCTTCATGATTGTGCTTGTCGTTCTGGCAATTGCTTGTTACGCTATGTCTTTGGGACCAGTCACTTGGGTATTGTTATCCGAGATCTTTCCGAACAGAATACGTGCCGTAGCCGTTGCTACATCCACATTCGCATTGTGGGTAGGAAGCTTCACACTCACGTATACTTTTCCATTACTGAATAATGCATTAGGAAGCAGTGGGACCTTCTGGATTTACACTGTCATCTGCGGAGCCGGATACGTGTTCTTCCTGCGTGCATTACCGGAAACGAAAGGCAAGTCACTGGAAACATTAGAAAAAGAATTAATAAAAAAATAAATCAACAAATTCAATGGTAAAAGCTTGGAGAGAGAAGGTTACTATCCCTACTTACGAAATAGGCAAGGCTGAAAAGAATCCCATTTTCTTAGAAAAACGTGTATATCAAGGAAGTAGCGGTGCCGTATATCCATATCCGGTCATCGAATCGATTGCCGATGATAAGACTGACAAAGAATATAATGCCATATATCTTGAGAACGAATATCTTAAAATAATGATTCTTCCCGAATTGGGAGGTCGCGTACAGATGGCTTATGACAAGATCAAACAGCGTCATTTCATCTATTATAATCAGGTGATAAAGCCGGCGTTAGTCGGATTGACCGGACCGTGGATCTCCGGAGGAATTGAATTCAATTGGCCTCAACATCACCGTCCGAGTACTTTTCTGCCCATTGATTCAACAATCGAAGAGAATGCCGACGGTAGTGTGACTGTCTGGGTAAATGAGATGGAACGAATGTTCCACCAGAAAGGTATGGCCGGATTCACACTTCGTCCGGGACATGCCTATCTTGAGATCAAAGGAATTGTCTACAACCGTACGGAAATTCCACAAACATTCCTTTGGTGGGCAAATCCGGCTGTTGCGGTCAACAACTACTATCAGAGCGTCTTTCCGCCCGACATCAATGCTGTTTTCGATCATGGAAAACGTGCAGTTTCGAGTTTTCCTATTGCTACAGGCATTTATTACAAAATGGATTATTCGGCAGGTGTAGATATTTCAAACTATAAGAATATCAAAGTTCCTACTTCCTACATGGCTGTCAATTCCCGTTTTGATTTTGAAGGCGGATACGAAAACGATACTCACGCTGGGATGTTGCATGTAGCCAATCACCATATCTCTCCGGGAAAGAAACAATGGACTTGGGGAAACGGCGATTTCGGTCGTGCTTGGGATCGAAACCTCACGGACAACGACGGGCCGTATATCGAACTGATGGCTGGTGTTTATACTGAAAACCAACCGGATTTCAGTTGGTTACAACCATACGAAGAGAAAAGTTTCGTGCAGTATTTCATGCCCTATCGCGAACTGGGCGTCGTAAAGAATGCTACCAAAGATCTATTGTTGAACATCGAAAACTTAGACCATGACCGTGTACGGTTCAAAATATTCGCGACATCGATGCAATCCGTAGAAGTAACACTGAAAGGAGAAAACGGGCAAATATACTACAAGGAAAATGTTCAAATCACGCCCGAACAATTGCTGGATGAAACAGTTGATGTCAAAGGAACTCCTTTTAACAAGCTCATCCTCGAAGTTGCCTCCAAAGAGAAACGTATGCTGCAATGGCATGCAGAACCCGATGAGATAAAACCTATTCCTGATGCAGCCGAGACTGCCCTGCTTCCTGAAGAAATTAAAACAACCGAACAGCTTTATCTGACCGGATTACATTTGGAACAATACCGACATGCTACATACAACCCTGTTGATTATTACGAAGAAGCTTTGCGGCGGGATCCGATAGACGTTCGTAACAACAATGCACTTGGTCTGTGGTATATCCGTAAAGGGCGCTTTGATAAAGCCGAGCCGTACCTGCGCACTGCGGTTAAAACATTGCAAAAACGTAATCCTAATCCTTATGATGGCGAACCTATCTATAATCTTGGATTAAGCCTTAAATATCAAAGGCGTATAGATGAAGCTTACGACTATTTCTACAAATCCTGCTGGAATGCCGCTTGGCAAGACGCGGGTTATTTTGCCTGTGCACAGATTTCCGTCATGCAGAACCGTTTAGAGGATGCACTCGATGAAATTGATCATTCGCTCATTCGTAACTGGCATAATCACAAAGCCCGTGCTTTGAAAGCAACGATTCTTCGAAAGATGAAACGCGATGAAGAGGCGATAAAACTGATTAACGAATCTCTTGAAATTGACGAATTCAATTTCGGATGCAGGTATGAGAAGTATCTCATCACACAAAATGAGAACGATCTCAATAAAATGGAAAACCTGATGCGTAAAGAAGCTAACAACTACGACGAGGTAGCACTCGATTATTGTGCTGCAGGTTGTTGGGACGAAGCAGCATCGCTATGGAACATTGCTATCGCTGCAGAGGCTTCAACAGCTATGACTTACTATTATTCAGGCTGGTGCCGCACTCAAGGCAATCTTTCAGGAGCAAAAGAAGCTTTTGCAAAAGCAGCCAATGCTTGTCCCGATTACTGTTTTCCAAACCGTTTGGAAGCTATCCTCGCTCTCCGCTGTGCAATGATGACAAACGAAAAAGATGCCAAAGCACCTTATTATCTGGGAAATCTCTATTATGACAAGCGCCAATACGATCTGGCAAAAGAGGCATGGGAAACTTCTACCAAATCAGATGATCATTTCCCAACTGTTTGGCGAAACTTGGCACTCGTCTATTTTAATAAGATGCATGAAGAAGAGAAAGCCGTGGAATGTATGGAACGTGCTTTTGCACTCGACCGCTCTGATGCACGTATACTGATGGAACTCGATCAGCTTTACAAGCGACTCCAGCGACCATACAAGGAACGTCTTGCCTTTCTGCAATGTTATCCTAACCTCATCGCACAACGAGATGATCTGCTGCTCGAAGAGAGCACTCTGTTGAATCAAACCGGCGAATACAACAAGGCTAAAGAATTGCTAGACAAACATATATTCCATCCTTGGGAAGGCGGTGAAGGCAAAGTCTCCGGACAATATCAATACGCTCGCGTAGAACTGGCAAAGAAAGCGCTTTCAGAAAAACGTTACGACGAAGCAATCGAACTTTTGGAAGAGTGTCTCGTCTATCCACATCATCTGGGTGAAGGCAAGCTATACGGCGCTCAAGAGAATGATTTCTACTATTTTCTGGGCTGTGCTTACGAAGGCTTGAAGAACGCTTCCAAAGCTGAAGAATGTTGGGAGAAAGCAACTGTCGGTCCAACAGAACCTGCAGCAGCTTTATACTATAATGATGCCAAACCGGATAAGATTTTCTATCAAGGTTTGGCTCTGCTCAAACTGGGACGCACAGATGAGGCTCATGGCCGTTTCTATAAACTGATTACTTATGGTGAAAAGCATCTGTTCGATAAAGTCAAACTCGATTATTTTGCTGTATCACTACCTGATCTGCTGATCTGGGACGATAATCTGGATATCAGGAACCAAGTTCACTGTCATTACATGATCGGATTAGGATACATTGGACTGGGTAATAAAGAAAAAGCTTATAAGCATCTGACAGTGGCTTCCTCTCTGGACTCCAATCATCAAGGCGTCCAAACGCACCTGATGCTGTGCAAATAAATATTATTGAACCGATGCTGATGAGGATGATTGCTTATCAGTATCGGTCGATTTATTATCTGTCGTTGCCATATAAGTTCCGGCAATCATAATCAGCAAGGCAACAACGAACTGTAAGTCAGGTCTCTCTCCCAGTATGACAAATGATAGTGCCACACCGATAAATGGAGCTACTGCATAATAAGTACTGGTTTTTGCAGCGCCAATGACTCTTTGTGCATAAGTATAATAGAAAATGCTCAATCCATAGGCAACGAATCCTAGCAACAACACTGCCGGAATACAGGAAAAATCATGAAGCCTCTCGCCAACCGATAATGCAATGACTAAAGCACCCAATCCCGAACCAAAACCCTTAATAACCACAATCTCCAAAGGATCCTTACCCGAAATCCTGCGCGTACAGTTATTCTCCAAGCCCCAACAAACACATGCTATCAGTACAAATATGGATCCAAAAGAAAATGTCAAGCTGCTGATATCGTCAACAGATAATAGGATACTGGATATAGTCACCAACACAATAGCTATCCACAACCGTTTGCTGATTGTTTCATGAAACAAAAACAAAGCAATCACCGCTGTCGAAACAATCTCAAAATTATTCAGTAAGGAAACATTGGCTGCCGTTGTTCTAGTCAATCCATACATTAGTGATATGGGAGCTGCTATATCCAACAAAACCATAGCTATTGTATACGGCAAATCCTTTCTCCCCAACTTCGCTTCTGAATTATTTTTCTGGAACTTTCGTCTGAACAATCCCAATATGCACATTCCGGATCCTGCACCAATATACAGAAATGAAGCCATCATCATCGGAGGCAGATCCTTCAACAGCAATTTAGAAATCGGAGAACTAGTAGCATACAACGCCGCAGCTAATATGGCATAAAAGATAGCAATACTCTGTCTGGACTTAAACTTATACATAATTTATTTCACAAACACCTGCTTCTTATCTGCAACGAAAGTACGTGTGCTTACGGAGTAATCCCCTCCTTTGGGATTCTGATAAATCAAATCGATATAAAAAGCCTGAAAATCTTTCTTGGGATATTTGAGGATGCTCTGGACTTGCGATTTATTCTTACCATTAATCGTGATGTCACTGCTTGTCCAAACTGATTTCCTAAAATCGCGCGTAGCCGATGAAGCCGTCCAAAGCTTTGCTTTGATCAACGGATCGGGCGTTGCCTCAACCGACAAATTGATCTTGCCTTTCTTCTCTGTAAGCGACCATTTGCATTTAGGATAGTCTTGTTTTTCGAGTGTCAATCCCAAAAAGGCACTGAGTGCTTTCATCACCTCCACTTTATCACCCATTCCATGACCGGCATTCACTGCATAATGAATCAGATTATACCCCGGAATGCCATTGAAATAATGTTTGACTGCATCGACGGTCCAATAGGGATCATTCGTTGCCAGAATAATCATCTTCGGTTGGGTAAGCTTGTCGCGATACGAATAGGGATCAATCATCTGCACAATAGAACTGCCGAACTCGCTCTTTGCCGATTGCGGGATGCCAATCTTGACATAATCCTGTATTTCCTCGCTGTATGCGCCATACATTTCCTTCTGATATTCCAGTGTTACAGGCATATTCAGCATGTCAATAACCATCGGAGCGATAGCCACAACACGCTGGTCCTGACTTGCTGCAGTCAACCACGAAGTCCATCCACGTTTCGAAGCGCCCGATACCACAAACTTGTTCACTTGATGATTGCATTTTTGTGCTACAAACTCTTGTACGGCATCCATGGCTTTACGCGCACTCTTAACCATAGGGAAAAGCAATGGCCATGAATAATCGCTGCTTGTACGGAAATGATCCAGTGTATAAGAGATCAGTGCATCTTCGGTGAGTCCGTTATACAGAGGCTGATTAGGCACTTGTCTGATCATGGCAACAACCGCTTTATTCTGATTGGATACACCTGCCATAAAGGCTGAAATCTTATCATCTTTAGCTGTTAGGTTGGGCAATCCAGTCTCTCCCAAAGAGCCTCCATTAACAAACAGTAAAGCACCATCATAATCAATCTTTTCAGGGACATAAACAAGAAGCTCATGTTTCCACAATATCCCTTGCCATTTTTGCGAAATCAACAATAAAGAATAGACGTCAACATCATTGACCTTGTAAGTGTCCTTCACTTCCCAGGCAAACGTCTTATCTCCATTATTCAGATAATCCTGCAAAGCTGTTGCCGGCGTACTCTTCTGCTGTGCAAATGCAAAATTTGCAATAAAGATAAAAAATAGCAGTGCTCTAATCTGTTTCATAGACTTGTCATTATTTTGTATTCACAAAGATAAGCAAATTCTACAATTTATCTTTCCGATAACGGGGTATACTTTTTACATTCCAGAATATTCTTATATGCTGGACGAATGATGCGTCGACCTTCAAAATTAAGCTCTTCAATACGATGTGCTGTCCAGCCTACGATACGTGCCATAGCAAAGATCGGCGTATAGATTTCTACCGGCAGACCAATCATCTCATATACAAATCCCGAATAAAAATCAACATTACTGCATATAGGCTTTGTCGTCTTTCGATGTGCTGATACGCACTTGATACCTTCCTGTTCAAGGAGTTTCAGAAAATTATATTCTTTCTCCCGCCCCTTCTCTTTTGCCAAATCACCGGCAAGTTTTTTCAGTTCCACGGCACGTGGGTCAGAAAGTGTATACACGGCATGACCGATACCATAAATCAATCCACTGTTGTCATACGCCTCTTTGTTAAGCATACGTTTCATATAAGTATCAATCTCGTCGATATCATTCCAGTCGCTGATTTTTTCTTTGAGATGATGGAACATATCAATCACCTTGATATTGGCTCCACCATGAAGCGGACCTTTCAGCGAACCGATACCGGCAGCAATCGATGAATAAGTATCTGTACGCGTACTGCTCGTCACACGAACGGTAAATGTAGAGTTATTACCACCACCATGTTCAGCCTGAATGATCAACAGCAAATCAAGCATTCGTGCTTCCAACTCCGTATAGTCAAGTTTCAACATATAAAGGAAGTTCTCAGCGATAGAAAGATTTTCCTTCGGATGACGGATATGCAGCGACCGTCCCTGTTCTGTGTGACGGAAGATGTTATAAGCATAAGCGATAACGGTAGGGAAACGGGCTATCAGTTCAATGGACTGCCGCATCAGATTATCGCGTGAAATATCATCAGGATTCGGATCGAATGTATACATTTCGAGTACACTTCGAGCCAAAATATTCATAATATTGCTTCCTTCCAAATCAATGATATGAACAACGGTTTTATGATCAAGAGGCATGCTGCCATTCAACAGTTCCTTAAATGCAGCCAGTTCTTCCTTATCAGGCAGATTTCCTGAAAGGAGCAGGAATGCAATCTCTTCAAATCCAAAACGCTTTTCCTTAAGTAAAGACGATACCAGGTCATCGAGTTCATAGCCACGATAGAACAGCTTTCCCTCTGTAGGAATCAGTTTGCCGTTCTCATCACGTTCATAGCCCACAACATTACCCACATTGGTCAGTCCCACAAGGACACCCGTACCGTCTTCGTTACGCAGTCCCCGTTTCACACCGAACCGCTGAAACAATTCATTATCTATCTTGCAAGACTCTTTTACTTCATCCGAAAGTTTATAAATCAAATATTCTTTTTTCATACACTGTTCATTTATAATTCATTGATAACCTTTTTACCAAAATCTCTCGTTCCCAACGATTTGCCATTTTGCATAAACCTGGCCAAATCATTTGTAGCATACCCTTCGGTGAAGAGTTTCTCCAGCGCGTCCGTTATCAGTTGTCCGGCCTCTTTCCAACCCATATAATCGAGCATCATCACGGCCGATAGGATCATCGAACAAGGGTTGACAATATCTTTACCTGCGATATCCGGTGCAATACCATGTGTAGCCTCAAAAATAGCATATCCGGTTGCATAATTGATGTTCGCTCCCGGAGCAATACCGATTCCGCCTACCATAGCAGCAAGCTGATCAGATATATAATCGCCATTCAGATTCATCGTAGCGATGACCGAATAGTTCTGCGGCTTCAGCAATGTATTCTGCAAGAATGCATCGCAGATGCAGTCGTCCATCACGAGCTTGCCTGCCTTGAGTGCATCGCCGAACTCACGTTCTGCCAACTCATAGCCCCATTTCTTAAATCCACCTTCCGTGAACTTCATGATATTACCTTTATGCACCAGTGTCACCTTATGCAAATCATGATCAAGCGCATATTCGATTGCACTGCGGATCAAACGTTCGGAGCCCTCTTTTGAAACAGGCTTCACACCGAAAGAGGAAGTCTCGGGAAAACGCACCTTCTCAACACCCATTCCCTCATGGATGAAACGGTAGAACTTCTCCGCTTCGGGCGTTCCTGCCTCCCATTCGATACCTGCATAAATATCTTCAGTATTCTCACGAAAGATGCACATGTCGACCTTTTCCGGATGCTTCACCGGTGATTCAACGCCATGGAACCAGCGCACAGGACGCAGACACACATACAAATCGAGCGTCTGTCTCAAAGCCACATTCAATGACCGGATGCCACCTCCCACAGGTGTCATCAGCGGACCTTTGATCCCGACCACATAATCCTTGAATGCATCGAGCGTAGCCTGTGGCAACCATTCGCCTGTCAGCTCATGCGCTTTCCCACCTGCCAGCACTTCTTTCCATTCTATGGAACGTGTTCCCTGATAAGCTTTGGCGACAGCCGCATTCACCACAGCCTGACAGACAGGAGTAATCTCTGCTCCCACACCATCACCTTCAATAAAAGGGATGGTAGCCACGTCAGGCACATTCAGTTTTCCATTTATCTTTGTTATCTTGCTCATTGTTTTCTATAATGATCTTTTCCTTATTTCGATATCTTTGAAAAATTCAATGCCGAACCTGCTTTAAACCATTCAATCTGCGTCTGATTATAAGTATGTTCAGCCATAAACTCATCCTTCGTTCCATCCTGGTGATGAACGACCACTTGCAGTTTGCTGCCCGGAGCAAAGTCTGCCAATCCCAAAACAGATATCTTATCTTGTTCACGAACCTTGTCATAATCGTCTTTATTGACAAAAGTCAGTGCCAGCATTCCCTGTTTCTTCAAGTTTGTTTCATGAATACGTGCAAAACTCTTTGCCAGAATCACTTTGACATTGAGGAAACGCGGTTCCATAGCCGCGTGTTCACGCGACGAACCCTCACCGTAGTTATCCTCAGCCACAACGATTGACGAAAGATGTTGAGCTTTATACTGTTTTGCCACAGCCGACACGGCTTCATAAGCTCCGGTAATCTGATTATAGACGCTGTTTGACTGCCCGTTAAACGCATTCACAGCCCCCATCAGCAGGTTATCGGAAATATTCTGCAAGTGCCCGCGGAACCTGAGCCACGGACCTGCCATCGAGATATGGTCGGTCGTACATTTCCCTGCCGTCTTGATAAGCAAAGGCATATTTGTATAATCCTTGCCATCCCATGCACCAAAAGGTTGCAATCGCTGCAAACGGTTTGATTTAGGATTGATTGCCACTTGGATGCTGCTGTCGTTACCCGGAGCAATGAACCCTTTTTCTTTCACTTCAAAGCCTTGTGGCGGGAAATCATAGCCCTGCGGTTCATCCAACATCACCTGTTGACCTTCGATATTCGTCAGCGTATCTGTAACCGGATTAAAATCAAGACGTCCGGCGATGGCCAGTGCCATTGTCAGTTCTGGAGATCCAATGAAAGCGAATGTATTCGGATTGCCATCAGCCCGACGTCTGAAATTACGGTTGAAGGAAGTAACAATAGAGTTACGTCTCTCATTATCATCTGTATGCCGCTTCCACTGACCGATACACGGACCGCAGGCATTGGTCATGATCACAGCTCCGATCTTCTTGAAATCATCGAGGATACCATCCCTTTCGGCTGTATATCTGATCTGCTCGGAGCCCGGATTGATAATCAGCTGCGCTTTCATGGGAAGATGCTTTTCCACAGCCTGTCGTGCGATAGATGCTGCCCTGCAAAGATCCTGATAAGAAGAGTTTGTACAAGAGCCTATCAATCCTACTTCCACTACGGGTGGAAACTCGTTCATCTTCGATTTCATCTGCGACACGCGCGTTGCTGCATCCGGTGTGAACGGACCATTCAGATGCGGTTCGATAGTAGACAGATCGAGTTCGATAATCTTGTCATAATATTTCTCCGGATGAGCATAAACTTCGTCGTCCGCGCGCAGATCCGTTCTGTTTACAAAAGCCATTTTTGCTATTTCTTCGCGACCGGTCCGGCAAAGATACTCCTCAGCATTCCTGTCAAAAGGAAAGATTGAGCAAGTTGCCCCCAGTTCAGCACCCATATTACAGATTGTTGCCTTTCCTGTCGTCGACATGCTATCCAGTCCTTCACCAAAATATTCCAGGATGGAGTTTGTTCCTCCTTTGACCGTCAGTATGCCCAGAATTTCCAGGATCACATCCTTTGGAGTAGCCCAGCCTCTGAGTCGTCCTGTCAGCTTGACGCCGATCAGCCGGGGCATTTTCAGTTCCCAAGGCTGTGCCGTAAGCACATCGACAGCATCAGCACCTCCAACTCCTACAGCCACCATTCCCAAGCCTCCGGCATTAGGTGTATGCGAATCGGTACCAACCATCATTCCTCCCGGGAAAGCATAATTCTCAAGTACAACCTGATGAATGATTCCAGCACCCGGTTCCCAAAAGCCGATATGATATTTGGCAGAGACGGAACGCAGAAAGTCATACACTTCCTTATTCGTCTTTATAGCTTCCGGCAGATCTTTTTCCACCCCTACATCGGCGCGGATCAAGTGATCGCAATGGACCGATGCCGGTACAGCCACCTTGCTCTTTCCTGCGTTCATAAACTGCAGCAAAGCCATCTGTGCTGTTGCATCCTGCATAGCCACACGGTCAGGGCGGAAATCAACATAGTCTGTACCCCGTTTAAAAACTTTAAGTTCTTTCGCATCAAACAGATGTGCGAACAAAACCTTTTCTGCATAGGTCAATGGATGGTTTACAACCTTTCTGGCCTCTGCTACTTTCGTTGAGTATTGCGAATAAAATTCCTTCAACATCTCGATATCCAATATCATTTCTTGCTTTTCTTTTTTAAATGAAACATTCGTTCAAACTTTACCTTGCTTATCTTTATACAAAGTACATTTCATTATACACAAGCGTTTTTTATAAACCCTGTATTTGCAAATATAACCATTTTTAAACCATACAGTCTCATTATCTCCTAACTATTTATATATGAGATTATAGATTTTGTTTATATCGATATCACATTTTACAAGTCCAACCAAATTTTATCTCAGAAAAACACTTAGGAGAGCAACGATTCAACCATCAAGTCACCTGTAATTTTACAAGCAAAATGTCATATAGGCTGGCATATTTTATAATGCTAATTTAACTTGCAATACGCACAAATGCAATTACAATTTATACTTGCAATGCGCATTAATAATAGAGTCTCATTGCACCGTTTCTAAAAAATGGACGCTCGTTGGGACCTCACAACCAACTTATATACAAACCATTTAGCGTCATTTTTCCCATTCCTTTCGTTATCTCATGGATTTTTTGTATGTTTGTAGCTAAACAATACATTATCATGAAAAGAATAATCTTTTTGTTAGGATTACTAACACTTTGCTTTACAAGCTTTGCACAGCAGGATACAAAAAAACTTGTCAAAGACCTGAAAGACATGCACTCCACAAAAGTATTCGTTGTGTCGCATCGTGGCGATTGGCGTAATGCGCCCGAGAACTCGCTTCAGGCCTTCAAGAACTGCATCGCCATGGGTGTGGATATGATTGAGATAGACTTGAAAAAGACCAAAGACAACCAGCTCATCCTGATGCACGACAATACCATCGACCGTACAACCAACGGCAAAGGCAAACCTTCAGAGTATACGCTCGATGAGATCCGCCAGTTCCATCTGAAAAATGGAATGGGGCGCGTCACCTTCCATCAGATACCGACACTGCGCGAGGTGCTCGAACTGGCCAAAGGTAAGATTCTGATCAATATCGACAAAGGCTACGACTACTTCCAGGATGTCTACAAGCTGCTCGTCGAGACCAACACCCTCAATCAGGTGATCATCAAGTCGGGCTTCCCTTATGAAAAGGTGAAAGCCGAGAATGGCGATGTACTCAACAAAGTGATCTATATGCCTGTTGTGAACCTCGACAGTCCCGATGCGGAAGCGATGATCGACGGCTATAAAGCGATAAAGCCCGTAGCCATTGAATGTTGCTTTACCACTGTCACACCCGAGGTATTGCGACTGCTGCAAAAGGTAAAAAGCAATGGTTCCAAAATATGGATCAACTCTTTGTGGGCATCACTCAACGGAGGTCACGATGACGATCGTGCCGTTGAGATGCTGCAACCCGATGAAAGCTGGGGATGGATACTCCAACAGGGAGCTTCGCTGATGCAGACTGACAGACCTCATGATTTACTGATTTACTTACAAAAACATAACAGAAGATGAAAAAGCTGTTCATTAGTTGCCTGGTATTATTCCTCGCATTACAGCTGAATGCGCAGACATCTGCCGACTTCAGTGCCACCTATCGTTGCATAGAGAGTAAAAACTATTACTTCACCTATCTCCTGCAGGAAAAGCCAGAGATGAAAGTCCTGTTGGCAACCAGCCCGATACTGACCGAAATGGCCCAAACCCGGCAAGCAAACTTACAGAAAGCCCGGAGTGCAGAAGAATGTATTGCCGCCTTCAAACTCACCGACGAAGAGATTCAGAAAGCAGGGGAAGCACTGTCCGGATTATACCAAAAAGGCAACGCACTGGAACAGCTGATGACACAGGTCATCGTGCCATCAGGACGCTACCAGCAATACAAGGAGACCGGCAAAGAGCTTGTCCAAAAGATATGGGAGCAGGATGCCAACGGCATGAACAAGGTCATCGACCGCTTCGCGTCCATCCAACAGTCAAGAAGGCCTGCTGCGCCGACCAGACCGAATGCTCCAGGAGGGCCGAATGCTCCAAAGAATCCGAATATTCCCGGCAGTCCAA
Source organism: Tannerellaceae bacterium (assembly GCA_036734445.1). Lineage (GTDB taxonomy): Bacteria > Bacteroidota > Bacteroidia > Bacteroidales > Tannerellaceae > Parabacteroides. The sequence goes on along the minus strand of DAIMYP010000033.1, from coordinate 3,038 downwards.
CTGCCCCCGGTGCTCCAAATGGAACAAATCTAACAGCCACTGCTGACTCCATGCAGCTGAAGATGAAGATTCGCGAATATAATCAGGAAACTTTACCTACATGCAAGGAGAATGTGGTGTTCTGGAATCAGAAGAACACTGCTTTCTACTCCATATCGATGGATGCCGTATGCGCTCTGCTTGATGTCAACGACTGCCTGCAGGCTGCCGACTATGAACCGTTGGAAGAGACCGTGAATAAAGACAGCTATGCCAAACTTGCTTCCACAAAATGGGACAACTATCCATACAGCGCCATACTCGTCTTGGGATACGGCCCCGAGGAGGCCAATGTCCCCGTCAGCGCTATCGGGAAGATGAGAGCCGCTTATGCCGTGCAGCTCTACCGCGACCATCAGGCACCGTTCATCATCCTCTCCGGCGGCAGGGTTCATCCGGACCATACGCCGTACAGCGAAGCCAATGAAATGAAGAAATATCTGATAGAAACATGGCAGGTACCCGAGAGCGCCATCATCATGGAGCCGCAGGCACGCCATACGACAACGAACTTCCGCAATGCCGTCAGGATCATGCTCGACAAAGGTTTTCCTAAAAGCAAGTACGCCATCGTCACCTCCTCAAAATCGCATATTGATTCTGTGGAAAACACCGACGGACTGCCTAAACGATGCATCCGCGAACTGGGCTACGTGCCTTACAAAGCCGGCAAGCGCTTATCCGACAGAGTTATCGAATTCCTGCCGGATGCACAGTCGCTGATCATCAATCCGAACGAGCCCAATGACCCGTAAATTCATAGCATCTGCATGCCTATTGCCACAGATCAAACTAAAATAGCCCTTTTCGAAGATGAAGCTTTTCACTACAATAGCCCTGCTCTTTGCAGCCGGCACGATAGCCTGGGGACAAAGCCGTCAGAAGGCAATGACCACCGTGCAGTATTTTGCACCCGATGAAGTGCAGTTAGGCAACAGCAACTTCCTGAGGAACCAGCAGCTTGATGCCCAATTCATAAAAAGCCTCGACCCCGACCGTCTGCTCTACTATTTCCGTCAGACGGCCGGACTCTCCAACACTTCCGGCTGCAAGCCTTACGGAGGCTGGGAAGCGACCGACCTCAAAGGGCATACGCTGGGGCATTATCTCACTGCGTTGAGCTATCAGTACGCCCTCACCCGAAGCGGCGACACGAAAAGCCGTATCGACCATATCATTGCCGTGTTGGCCGACTGCCAGAGCGCCATCGGCACAGGCTATATCAGTGCATTTCCTGCCGTCAAACTCGATGCAGCCGACAGCAAAGGCGAAGGCTGGGCGCCCTACTACACACTGCACAAGATCCTGCAAGGCATCCTCGACGCTTACCGGCTTACCGGCAACACCCAGGCGCTAACCGTGGCTTCGCGTATGGGCGACTACATCGACTTCCGAATGCAGAAGATCACCGACCTCACACAATGGCAACATACCATCGAAGTGATGGAGATCGGAGGCATTGCCGAAAGCCTCTACAACCTCTACATCATCACGCATAAGGCAGAACATCTGGATGCGGCGAACCGCTTCAATCTCATCGCAAGCAAGATAATCCCCGCATACGATCATCACGACCTGCTCGACGACACCCGCACGGAGAACTATCATCATTGCAATGCCACGATTCCGCAGTTCATCGGCGTGGCACGGGCATACGAAGTCACCCGCAACGACACGCTGCGTCGTGCCGCCGAAAACTTTTGGGAAGAGGTGACTGCCCACCGTACCTACTGCAACGGCACGACCGGTTACCACGAACATTGGAACCAGGCTCCCGACCATCTTTCCGGAGAACTCGATATCAAGGCGGGCGAAACCTGCTGCACCTACAACCTCATCAAGCTGAGCAACGACCTGTTCTGCCTCAGCCCTCAATCGAAGTATGCCGATTATGTGGAGCGTGCGCTCTTCAACGATATTCTCGGAAGCATCGATCCGACGACTGCCAACTTCATGTATTTCCATACCCAGAAACCCGGCGGATTCAAAACCTTCGGTCACAATGAGCAGGTGTTCTGGTGCTGCACCGGTTCAGGTATGGAGAATCATCAGCGTTATGGCGAGTCGTTCTATTTTCATAGCAGCAGCGAGCTGTACGTCAACCAGTTTGTTTCATCGGAAGCGAACTGGAAAGAACGCGGTATCCGTCTGAAACAAACCACTGCATTCCCCGACGAGAGCAGCACAACACTCACCATCGCTGAAGGCTCGGGACGCTTCGACCTGCTCGTGCGCCATCCTGCTTGGTGCGGCAAAGGATTTGCCATCAAGGTCAACGGCAAGCCACAGCCTGTCAACACGGAGAAGAACGGCTACGCTCGCCTCCGTCGTACCTGGAACACCGGCGACCGCATCGAGATCAGTCTCCCGATGACGCTCCGCCTCGACCGCCTGAAAGATGCCCCCAAGACAGCCGCCATCTTCTACGGACCGATTGTCCTGGCAGGCGACCTTGGCAAAGAGGGCGTCGACGACTCCCTGCGTTATACGACGGACTACTTCTACAACGAAGTGCCCGAAGCCTATCAAGTACATTTCGAAGTTCCGACGCTCACCGGCAATCCGCTGCAACCGGCCACATGGCTGCAACGCCTGCCCGGCAATCATCTGATCTTCAAAACTTCGGCCACAAGCAACCGCCGCACCCTTACATTCTATCCGCTCTATCGCATTGCCGACTGCCGGTTTGCCGACTATTGGATATTCAGATAGAAAGAATCTTGGCTTCGATGCCAGAGGCTTCGGCGCCAGAGTTTGAAGGAAGCAAAATGTCAAAGATCGCATTAAGGTCCATAGTATGAGCATAATAGATAACCGATTGATTGCTAATCTACTAAAGAAATATTTTATACAATATTCACATTCATTATTATACATTTTTAGTCAACTATTCTAATTGATTTACAGTCAGTTGCAAAGGAATTGTAAAACAATCATGTCAGCCTATATTATAATAAAATAAATATATATAAATATAAAGCCTTCGGCATTGTTTCAAA
>DAIMYP010000032.1:0-43519 GCA_036734445.1 Tannerellaceae bacterium | reverse complement strand
TTTCGCTCTCAAAGTTGAGGCGAAGATATGAAATGTTTTCCTAATGTTTAGGAAAATGACAAATAATTGTTCTTCATAAAAACAGACGGGAAGTGAATAAGAACTTCCCGTCTGTTCGATTATCGTGGATTAATTAGAAGTTATAATATAAAGACAATGCCAGACTCTTCAACATCTTTGTTGAATGTGTTGAATCCTTTTTGTATTCGTTGTAATTGCCGTACTTGTCGGTTTCTTTCTCTACTATTTCCGATGGTGAATATTTGCATTTCAATTCAATTTTAAAGACTCCAACTGTATAATCAATCCCTATCTGTGGGGACAAGGCATAAATGTTTTGCTTGAAAGTGTATTTGGCATCTTTCAGATTTATATCAGTCACTTCTCTTGTATTGTCGTGGCTTGTATATTTCTCATTTGTATGATAATAATCAAATCCGATGCCTATAAATTCGCTGAATCTATTCTGTTGGATGAAATGATATTCATATCCAATACCTATGCCATACATCCGTTGTTTCAGTTTCAATACATCTAAGTCATAAGGTCTATCTTTGCTTGAATTTTTATTCTTAATAAGTAACGGCATATTTATGTAAAATACATGCTCATTGCTTAATCTATATTTCATCGATAATTCTAATGGTCTCATTGCATTTTGCTTATCCGGCACATTTCGAAAATCATATCCCAATCCTAAAGCAAATCTTTGCAGATTATCTTTCTTCTCACTGCTTTGTCCAAACAAGTGACTTGGCAAGCCAAGGCTAATTACCAAGATGAGTGCTATTATATGTCTCATATTCATAATATTCATATTTAAAAATAGTAATATACGGATAGATTTAAACTCTTCAGTGTTTTATAGGAATGATGGATTTCAGATGAATTGTTCCTTTCGTTTTCTACTGAATCAAAAATGATTTTTTCTCTTACTCGCGATAAATGATATTCATATTTTAATTCCACTTTAAAATGATCAAATCTATATTCTGCACCAAATTGAGGAGATATAGCATATATATTTTGACTGTCTGTAGATTCACCTTCCCACCATTTCTTTTGTTCTTTCGAGTGGAAATAATCAAATCCTAAACCTATAAATTCACTAAAATTGTTTTTACGGATAATATTGTAATTATAGCCTAAACCGCCACCATAGAGCCGTTGAGGAATTTCAGACTTGACCCATTCTTCCTTTATTGCATTATATAACATGTCATGCTTATCTTTTATATACAATGGAATATTAGCGTAAATAGAGTGTTTGTTGTTTATTGAATATTTCAAAGAGAACTCCATAGGTCTCATTGCTTTCGCACTCCTTGGTACATTACGAAAATTGTATCCCACACCGATGCCAAACCTTCCGTTTTCACTCCATTGCCGGGTGGATTCTTGGGCGAATACTCCCATCGAGACAAATGTTAGTAATGACAGAACTAGAAGCGTTTTTCTTGTTTCCATGTAGATTGTTTTAAAATTTCCACAAACATATACTATTTATTAGCCTTTACAACAAAATGGCTCTTTTTTCTATAGGACAATGCCCTTTTTGTGTTGCTTCTTATGTCGCTGATATTTATGATATTATGATGAAGAAAAAGGAAGGCGTCATAAATTTAAGGGACAAGAGTCTCTTTAATGTCTTGATTCTATGTTTGTTGTTGATGAAGTCATTCTTTGTGTGTACCGAACCCCATTCTGTTGCGAATAATAGGCTTTATATTCCCTTTACGAACAAGAAAGCAGATATTCGCTGATACTGCCTTCGTCGCCTTTCACTCCAAGTTTTTGGCGAACGCGCGTCCGCCGCTTATTTACCGAATCCGTTTGAATATTTAATATGATACTCTCATCTTTACGATTCAGGTTATAGAACGACAAGTAAATGACTTGCAAGTCTGCATCAGTGAAAATATTTCCAAACTTTTCCAAGCGGCAGTCCAATGCACCGTATATCAAGTCAACGGATTCTTTAATTTCAACCCAGTCGGCAGCAGTAAGATCATGTTCTTTCTTATAAAAATGAGAAAGCATACGCTTCATTTTGCGAGCCACAGAAGTCGACCATAGTTTATCCCGCTTCAGTTCGCTTATTTCTTGCTGTTTACGACTGATCTCTTCTCTCAGTGAAACGGCTCTGTCCTTGAGATGATTCAGATCTTTGCCGGCATTCACAGCCTGCAAGAGTTTTTTGTTTAACAGACACAACTCATTCTCTTTCTTATCCAGCAACAGCTGCTGACTGTTGATCTTGCTGATCCTTTGTCTGTCTTTCTTTTGGTAGAACAGGAATCCTGTCATACTTGCCACCAGTGCCAGCAGAAACATCACCAAGGAGACGAGGACATTTATCTTTAGCCTTTGATTATCGTTCACCAGCAGAATATTGTTGTATTGCTTCTCGGCATTGATAACATTGATTTCCTGTTCTTCGTTATACACCTCATCTTCCACAATCTTATATTTTTCCAGCCATTCGAGAGCCTTATCCGTATGATTATCCGCTTTTTCAATCTTATAAAGCAGATATATGCGATTCAGAGGCGTATACAGATCGACCGACTTCCGATCCGCTTTCATTGCATATAGACGCGCCGAATCCACTTGTCCCATATTCAGGTATAAGTTACCTAAAGCCACGAAACTTGGAGCCATTTCCGTCGTATCCAAGCGTATAGCACGGTAATAATAATATTTGGCGCTATCGGCATTCCCTATTTTACTGTAATAATCACCAAACCGACTGGCAACGGAAGCTATTCCAATGGTATCCTTTTCTGCAGTAATCAGCCGGTCAGCCTCTTTCAGCAGACGATAGGCATTCATCAATGAATCGAGTTGTATCCAAGGGCGGGCAGCGTCGCGTAACGAAAGTGCATAACTTTTCTTGTTCCCTGCCTTTTTGAAATAACGAGTAGCTTTATTTCTAATCCTTATTTCTTCCTTTCTTTGTTCAGTATGTTCATAAAAATCGCCCATGTAACTGCAAATATATCCGGCTTCGTTGTATGCACCGTCTTTCTCTGCCTTATCCAGTGATTCAATAAAGACCTTCATCGCCAGATCATATTTTTTTTCTTCCATGAACGCTCTTCCCAAGAAGAGTCCTGCCCAAGCTTTTCCATCCTTTCCACTATGTTTTTTACACCACTGATATGTTCGGTTGAGTTCAGAAGCAGGAGGCATCGGTTTGTCCAACATATCGTTCGTGTTGGCTGCGATAAGGCACCATCGCGCCAAATCATTATCTTTGAGAATGTACTTTTTCTTTATCTGTCCCAACAGATAATACGAGCTGTCGGGCATGCTTGTCGACAACCGTTCCGCTTCGTCTAATACCTTTCGGACAGGATAGTTTCTCTGACATGAAAACAAGAACACGACACAACATAATAATATGAATTCCTTGCATCTAAACATACATCCACTTCCTTTTTGCAATGGCGAAATTAAGAATTGTTTTTGACATTTCGCCTATCTTCAGTAGATTTTGAATCATTGTTTTTAAAACAGAGATAGGAAGGCCGTTTAAAGGCCTTTCCAACGTTCTCTGTAAAACACTACTCAATGATAAAAACTATTCATTTTAAAATTTGTAATAAACGCTCAGTGATAATCCTTCGATGATTTTGTTAGCATGCTGTGTTGCGATGTTCCAGCTTTTTTCACCGGTGGTGAAATTGTATTTTTCGTTCTTTCTTATTCTGGCAAAGGCGTATTTGTATTTCAATTCTACCTTGAAATGTTCGATGCTGTAATCAACGCCAAACTGTGGAGCCAAGGCATAAATATTCTGGATGAAATCGTGCGACACATTCTCTTTCTTATCGCGTGAAGAATCATAATTCACACTTTCAATTCTTTCCTTTGTCCGATAATAATCAAAACCAATCCCAATGAATTCACTGAAGTTTCTCCTTTGTATAAAGTGGTAGTCATATCCTAGGTTTATGCCATAAAGACGTCGTTTGAGTTTTAGGAATTCTTGCGATGAATAAGGATTGTCGTCTTCATTCATGGAGTTTCTGTTTTTGATATACAGAGGAAGTGTTATGTAAAAACTATGCCTGTTATTGATGCTGTAATTTGCTGTAACTTCAAAAGGTTTCATTGATTCCAGATAGCCCGGGACCTTTCTGAAATTGTATCCGATGCCGATACTTAACTGTTTGCTGTCCTTCACAATATTATTGTCCGTTAGCTTTTGAGCCGATAACGATAAAGGAGCGATAGCAGAGATGATAATGAATATTATACCTGCTTTGATTGTATTTGTGTGTTCAAATTGTTTCATTGCTTTGAGTTTTAGAAGTAATAGGATAGAGACAGCGATAAGCCTTTTAAAAGAACATTCTCATTATCATGGGTTGCATATTCTGTTTGGAATTTGCCGTCGACTTCGCTGATATTGCTTGTTTTTCTTCTCGATAGGTAGTATATATATTTGAATTCCATTCTGAAATGTTGATATCTGTAATCCGCCCCGAATTGTGGCGAAAGGGCATAGATATCTTGTTTGCTATGATCGGTTCTGCTAATTTCGTTGGTATTCCAAGAGTGTTCTATGATGTTTTTCGTATGAAAATAGTTGAATCCTATGCCACAGAACTCACTGAAGTTCTTTTGGTGGAGGAAATGATAATTGTAGCCAATGCCAACTCCATATAATTCTTGTTTTTTGTAAGTGCCTATGTATTCCGGAACGTATTTATATTCTTGATCCTTATCTTTTATATAGAGAGGAACGGTGACATATAAGGAATGCCTTTCGTTTATTGAATATTTCAAAGAGAACTCCATAGGTCTCATTGCTTTCGCACTCCTTGGTACATTACGAAAATTGTATCCCACACCGATGCCAAACCTTCCGTTTTCACTCCATTGCCGGGTGGATTCTTGGGCGAATACTCCCATCGAGACAAATGTTAGTAATGACAGAACTAGAAGCGTTTTTCTTGTTTCCATGTAGATTGTTTTAAAATTTCCACAAACATATACTATTTATTAGCCTTTACAACAAAATGGCTCTTTTTTCTATAGGACAATGCCCTTTTTGTGTTGCTTCTTATGTCGCTGATATTTATGATATTATGATGAAGAAAAAGGAAGGCGTCATAAATTTAAGGGACAAGAGTCTCTTTAATGTCTTGATTCTATGTTTGTTGTTGATGAACTATTATTATTCTTCCTTCAGAAGACTTTTGTGTGGGTTTAGAAGAATTTCCGTAAGACTCCTGAAGAATCTTTATAGTTGTATGCAGTCAACATTTAATATGACTAAGCATTAATTGAGTCAACTCCCTTTACAAATTAGTTTGGATGTAGTCAACTAATATCGTTAAACTACACTTATTTATCGGACCATATAGATGGTTTGATCGGTCCATATAATATGATCCGATCAGACCATATTATATGATCTGATTGATCCATATATATGGTCCGATAACAGTATAGGGACTTTTACAGAAATATTTCTTTATGTGAGTTGAATTTCATCCTGTTGCAAGCAATTGTCTTTATTGATCCATATATTGGTCCATTCGTTAAAGCAAAACTCTGCTGAATGGACTTCACTTCTGCTTTGAACAGACTTCAACAGGTTATATGACGAGTGAATAGTTGGTACTTCGACCGCCTTCTACATTCTTCATCAGTATGCCTTTGGCTACTAAATCCTTGATATCATTCAGAGCTGTATCGTTAGAACATTTGGCTATTTTAGCCCATTTGCTTGATGTTAGTTTTCCAAAGAAATCATCAAACAGCATATTGATGATTTTACGTTGCCGCTCGTTGAAATCAACGTCCTTGTGCTGTTCCCAGAATTTATTCTTTCCAAGGACTGACGAAAGAATTGATTCTGTTGAAGACAAGGCCTTATCAAAACAGTTCAAGAACCACAGTATCCATTCTGTAATATCGCCATCACCTATTTGAGTACGCTCAAGAACGTCATAATAATCCTTTTGTATTAATTTTATCTCCGTAGACATGCTGTAAAAGCGACGGCTGCAATGCTCTGAACGAGCCAGTGACATATCTGTTATTGCTCTGGCAATTCTCCCATTACCGTCGTCGAACGGGTGGATAGAAATAAACCAAAGATGAGCTATTGCCGCCTTAATTACGCCATCAAGTTCTGTATTTCCATTCAGCCATTTGATAAATATAGCCATTTCACTGGCTACTCGCTCGGGCTTCGGTGCTTGATAATGTACTTGTTCTTTGCCCATAGGTCCGGAAATTACTTGCATCTCGCCGGTTCTGTATTTTCCCACTTCGATTTCGTACAGCCCGCTTCTCCCCGTTGGAAAAAGAACATTGTGCCAACCGAATAGCCTTTCATCGGATAAGGACTTATCATAATTTTGTGTGGCATCAAGAAGCATCTCGACAACGCCTTCAACATAGCGGGAGGAAGGAATAAGTCCCGCTGAATGAATGCCCAAACGACGCGCAATAGATGATCGTACCTCCGACAGATTCAAGCTTTCGCCTTCTATCTCCGATGAGCGAACAAGTTCCAATGACATCGTTGTCAGCATGGCGTCGTCCTGAAAGTCAAAACCGAGAGAAGTCATACGACCCAGCATCAGGCCTTGTTTGGCTCTGACGTCTCCAAGAAGTTTCACAATCTTATCATTGTCGTATTGGAACTTCCACCAATCTTTTCTTTCGTGTAAATACATAATCTTATTTTCGCAAAGTTAATATCTTTCGGCGAATAAATGTTCTATTCTCCGATATTCTTCGGCGAATAGGACGATAATAGCATTCAAATCTGCCAAGCATTTTTATTACATGCTTTGAAGGCTGAAAATGGTTTCGAAATTGACGAATATTGCCCCTTTGGAATGTTAGAAGTAGTTTTGTGAAAAGAGATTGGATAATGCGTAAAGTGGCAGAATCTTAATATTATTGAATTCTCCAAAATTCTCTAAAGAGGTTCTTAGACCGTATGGAAGATTTTTATATTCCATCATCTTAAACAGGCTTTTCATTGAGCCGGAGGTTCCGGATTTCACTTCTATAGGAAGAATTTTCATATTGTAACCTATTACATAATCCACTTCTGCCAGCGCTCCACGTTTGATATTTTGCCAATAATACAGATTATGTCGCATGGCGGGAGTGTTGTATTTGAGGAGTTCCAATCCTGTTTCCATCTCAGTAACTTGCCCTTTATTTACTAGATCGGCTGCGGTTCCTGTCAGAATCAATTGCGTTATCTCACTTATCCCGATACTTTCCATGTTCAAGATTCTAAGCAATAGTCCACTGTCTACAAACAGATACTTGATGAATTTTTCATTGATTTCGTCACCTAGCGGTAATCCATTTGCAGCAGTATGTATTACAGGGATGATGAGTCCTGCATCTTTTAGTAATTCCAATGCTTCTTTTACTTTTTCGGAACGATAGTCTCCTTCCACTTTGTTGTACACAAATTTTTCGCCTGTCTGATGAGCAACACTGTGCAATGTTTGGCGAAGTAATAGAGGATCAATACGTTCGGAGTATTTTGAAAAGTCGTCTTCGTAGGTTTGCATGATATCGTCTTGCACTTGTTGGCATTCTCTATAGTTTTGACTTTCTATCCATCTGGCAACAGATTCGGGCATTCCGCCAATCATTAAAAAGGAGCGGAAGCTTTCTACCAGTTGCTTGTGCATCGCTTCGAATAGAGGCATCGAACTATTGGCTTTTTGTTTTTCTTCAATCCAGCTTTGATGTTTTGATGCTGTCAGAAACTCATCGAATGATAGAGGATACATAAAAAGCGAACGAATACGACCTACGCCGAATGAGGTCATCTTTTTGAGTGCAAATTCCAGCAAAGAACCAGCAGCGGCAACGTGAAGTTCCGGAAAGTCTTCACTGAAAAACCATAAGCTGTGTATGGCTTCCGGACATGCTTGTATTTCGTCTAAGAAAAGCAAAGTCTCTTTTGGAACGATAGGAACACCATAAAGTGCCGATAATCTGTTGCTAATCTCGTGTGGTTCGAGGTCGTTCTTAAACAAATCTTTTAAGGAACTCTGTTTTTCGAAGTTTATTTCAATATAGTATTTGAATGATTGTGCCAAATTCCTGATGGCAGAAGATTTCCCTACTTGTCTGGCGCCACGCAGTAGCAAAGGCTTATGTTTGCTGCTGTTCTTCCAGTCAAGTAAATACTTGTCAATCGTTCTTGGAAAGTAATTCCTGTTTGTTGCCATCTTTACTATTGTCTTTGCTTTTGGCAAAGTTAATATGTTTTGTGAAAAGTCAGGTCACTTTTGTTGGCTTTTTTGTAAAAAGTCAGGTCAAAATATAGGTTGTTTTTGTGAAAAGTCAGGTCACTTGCACTAATTAATGTGCTTCGAGCCAGTTTTTGCCTACACCGCAATCGGCGATAAGAGGGACTTGGAGCTTGACGGCGCCTTCCATCTCTTCGAGAACGATGCGCTGAACTTCTTCCAACTCGTCTTTGTAGACGTTGAAGTTGAGTTCATCGTGTACCTGCAGAATCATTTTGCTCTTCAGCTTCTCGGCTTCGAAACGGTTGAAGATTCTGACCATCGCGATTTTGATAATATCGGCGGCGCTTCCCTGGATCGGAGCGTTGATGGCGTTGCGTTCGGCATAACCGCGTACGATAGCATTGTGCGAATTGATGTCGGGCAGATAACGTTTGCGTTTGAAAAGCGTTTCGACGTAACCTTTCTCTTTCGCAACGCGGATGCTTTCTTCCATATAGTTGTGGATATCCGGATAGGTTTTGAAATAGCCGTCGATCAGCTCCTTGGCTTCTGAGCGCGGGATATTCAACCGTTCGGCAAGTCCGAAAACTGAAATGCCATAGATAATCCCAAAATTGGCAGTCTTCGCCTTGCGACGCATATCTGAAGTGATCTCATTGATTCCGACATTATAGATTTTTGCTGCGGTCGAAGCATGGATATCTTCACCGTTGCGGAAGGCTTCAATCATGTGTTTGTCGCCGCTCAGATGCGCCATCACGCGAAGTTCTATCTGTGAATAATCGGCGGAGAAGAACACGCAATCATCGTTGTCGGCAATGAAGGCTTTGCGGATCTCGCGCCCCAGCTCATCGCGGATCGGGATGTTCTGAAGGTTCGGATTGGTGGAACTTAGTCTTCCGGTTGCTGTGACGGTCTGGTTGAACGAAGTATGGATCTTTCCGGTTTCGCGGTCGATCAGCTCGGGAAGTGCATCAATATAGGTACTCAGCAGTTTCTTTATTCCGCGATAATCGAGCAGTTTGCCGACGATGGGATGTTTGGAGCGCAGTTTCTCCAGGATATCTTCGCTGGTGCTGTAGTTGCCGGTCTTCGTCTTCTTTACTTTTTCTTCAATTTTCAGACGGTCGAAGAGCACTTCGCCTACTTGTCGCGCGGAATTGATGTTGAACTCCATCCCGGCAAGCTCGTAAATCTCTTTCTCTATATTCTGAAGATCGGCAGTCAGAATTTCGGACGATTGTTTGAGTGCTGCTGTATCGAGCATGACGCCGGTACGTTCCAGTTCTGCCAGAACGTAAATCAAGGGCATCTCAATATCGTAGAACAAAGGTTCCAATTCTTCTTTCTTCAGTTCCGGTTCGAAGAAGTTCTTTAGCTTCAGGGTGACGTCGGCATCTTCGGCAGCGTATTCGGCAATCTGGTCGATAGCAACGTTACGCATGTTGAGTTGGTTCTTGCCTTTTTCGCCAATCAACTCTTCGATATGGATCGTCTGATATTTGAGATAGGTTTCGGCGAGGTAATCCATTCCGTGTCGCAACTCTGGATTCAGAAGATAATGGGCAATCATTGTGTCGAACAGTTTTCCTTGTATCCGGACGTTGTAGTTGCGGAGTACAAGAATATCGAATTTGATGTTCTGTCCGATTTTCTCAATCGCGGCGTTCGTTAGAGCAGGGGAGAAGTGGGCAATTACTTTTTCTGCTTTTTCCCTTTCTGCCGGAACGGGAACATACCAGGCTTCGTTTTCTTTCACGGCGAACGACATTCCGACCAAATTGGCCTTCGAAGTGTCGACACTATCTGTTTCCGTGTCAAAAGCAAAAAATTTCTGTCTGCTCAAAAAGGCTCCTAAATCGTCCATTTTATCCTCTGTATCAACAAGATGATAGGTGTGAGGAGTCGACTTCAAGTCCGTGAGATTTGAATATTTGGGAACTTCTTGCCCCTCGGTCGGAAATATTTCAAAGAGCGAACCTTGAATCGGGCCTTTTTTAACAGTTTCTTCTTTTACATTTGTTGACGATGTATTACTTTCATTTAATTTATTAATAAATGTTCTGAATTCCAACTCTGTGTAAATCTTTGTAAGCTCTTCTTTATTGATTTCTTCGCGGAGGCATTTCTTGGAATCGAACTCAACGGGAACATCTGTCTTGATGGTGGCGAGGAATTTGGAGAAGCGAATCTGTTCGGCATTCTCTATTACTTTTTTCTGAAGCGAACCTTTCAGCTTGTCGGTGTTCACTAACAGGTTTTCGATTGAACCAAAATCCTGGAGAAGTTTCTGTGCCGTTTTTTCGCCTACGCCCGGACATCCGGGAATATTGTCGGAAGTATCGCCCATCAGTCCGAGCAAGTCTATTACTTGTGTAACCGAAGTGAGTCCATATTTTTTGAGCACTTCCGGAACGCCCAGTACTTCATAATCGCCTCCGAACTTCGGACGGTACATAAATATATGTTCGGAAACCAACTGCCCGTAGTCCTTGTCGGGTGTCATCATATATACTTCAAAACCTTCTTTCTCAGCAAGTTTTGAAACGGTTCCGATTACATCATCTGCCTCAAAACAGGGAACTTCGAGTATCGGAATATTGTAAGCTTTAATGATGTCCTTTATGTAAGGAACGGACGTGCGGATCGCTTCAGGCGTTTCTTCGCGTTGTGCCTTATACTGTTCGAAAGCTTCATGACGGAAAGTCGGTCCCTGCGGATCGAAAGCTACGGCAATATGCGTCGGGTTCTCGCGTCTCAACACATCTTCGAGGCTGTTGATGAACCCGAATATTGCTGAGGTATTGAGCCCTTTTGAATTGATTCTTGGATTTTTGATAAAGGCATAATATGAACGATATATCAGTGCGTAGGCATCTATAAGAAATAACTTCGTCATCGCTTTTTACAGGTTTTTGAATGATAATTTTCGGTAAATGTACGAAAAAACTCGCAAAATCAATAGTTTTTGTTACTTTTGCGTTTTGTAAAGTAATTATGATTGATAGGACACAAATAGAGAAACCCGTTGCATCGGAATTCAAACGCTTTAATGATGAGTTTTTGGAATCATTGAGCGCCGATTCTAAATGGTTACAGTCTGCCATTGAGACAATTATGGCTGCAACCGGTAAGCATGTACGTCCGTTGCTCACTTTGCTTTCTGCCAAAGTTTGCGGTGGTGTGACTGATAATTCTATCAATGCTTCGGTTTTACTCGAACTCCTGCATACGGCTACGCTTATTCATGATGATGTTGTCGACGAGACAAAGCAACGCCGCGGCATTCCTTCACTCAATGCAATCTTTGATAATCGTGTGGCTGTTTTGGTTGGCGATTATGTTTTGTCGTCGGCACTGATTCGTTCTATCCAAACAGGTAATTTGAAGATTGTTGCTATCATCTCGAAGTTGGGACGTTATCTTTCTGAAGGCGAGATCAAACAGCTTGAAACTGCCGAAGAGAGTGTTCTTGATGAAACTTGTTATATTCAAGTGATCCGTAAAAAGACGGCGATGTTGCTCTCGGCTTGTGCTGAGATCGGCGCTATTTCTACTGATGCTTCCGATGAAATGGTGAATAAATGTAGACAGTTCGGTGAGTATTTGGGGTTTGCCTTTCAGATTAAAGATGATATTTTTGATTACTTCAAGGAGTTTAATATTGGTAAACCAACAGGCAATGATATTCGTGAAGGCAAGATTTCGCTTCCGTTGCTTTATGCTTTGCGAACGGGTGGGAGAGATGAGGCCGATCGTTGTCTCCGCATTATTCACGAAAAGGATTTCACGGATGCAAACATTGATTTATTGATCACGTTTGCCAAACTTAATGGTGGAATAGAATATGCACAACGAAAGATGATGGAATATCACGACAAAGCAATTGATATTTTGTGTACGTTCCCTGAAACTGAAGCACGTAATTCATTGTGCCTTCTTGCTGATTATATTGTTCAGCGCTCCAAGTAAATTCATGCTTTTTCCCTTTTATATAAATGAACGCGGACTATACAGTTTCGCGCCTTATTTGCGTGATTATCTGTATAGTCCGTGCTAATTGTTATTCGTTCTCGATGGTTATTCGCCCAAGCGGTGTTCGATGTCGCCAACCAGACTGCTGGCACCGATTCTGAACAGATCTTTGTTGAGCCATTCGTTTCCTAACACCTCTTTGACAATGGTGTAGTATTTGACAGCTTCTTCGGCTGTACGGATTCCGCCCGATACTTTGATTCCGACTTTCCTGTTTGTGAGTTTGTGATATTGCTTGATCACTTGACACATAATATATGCTGCTTCTGTAGAAGCGCCGGGATAGCCTTTACCTGTTGAAGTCTTGATGAAATCGGCTCCGCAATAGGCGGCAAGGATCGCTGCTTTGCGAATGTTTTCGGATGTTGCCAAGGCTCCTGTCTCAAGTATGACTTTCAGTTTCGCATCGCGTGCACTTTCTTTTATTTCCTCCAATTCATCGCTTATGGCTTCGTAATTCTCTTCCATAAAGTTGCCGAGGTTCATGACAGTATCTACTTCATCGGCGCCTTGCATCACTGCCATTGCTGTTTCGGCAATCTTCACTTCTGTAAATGTTTGGGACGATGGAAATCCGCCAACGACTGCCGCTATTTTAACACCGTCTGCCTGTAATGCTTGTTTTACAGTCTCTACAAAGTTTGGATAAACACATATGGCTGCAACATTCTCAACGTCAGGACGTGTGCCTTCGTAGTCGTTTACCTTGTTTACCATATTATAGATGCTTTCCTGCGTATCCAGACTTGTGAGTGATGTCAGGTCGATGAATCCGTGGATTTGCTTCAATACATTGGCATTGAAGTTCTCTTTTTCGCTAACATCCAGAAGGGCTTTGACGCTCTTCTCGACCATTTCCATGCTTCCTACGGCTTCGAACTTGTCGAACGCTTCGTGGTATTTATCCGTACGCGGATATTCTTCGCTTTCATCGTGTCCGTGTTCGTGGCCACAGTCACAATCGTGATGATGTTCGTGTATCATTCTCTATAGTTTTTTATTGTTTATATGTCGTTCTTTATCTCTATTTGTTTTCTTTTCGATGTTCTTCCGAAAGGCTTCTGTCATATCTATTCCCGTTTGGTTTGCCAAACAAAGCAGTACCCATAGGACATCCGCCATTTCATCGCCCAGATCTTTATGTTTGTCGCTTTCCTTAAACGACTGCTCACCATATTTGCGAGCCATGATCCGAGCCACTTCGCCCACTTCTTCCGTGAGAATGGTCATATTGGTCAGTTCGTTGAAGTAGCGGACGCCGTAGGTTTTAATCCAGTTGTCCACCATTTCTTGAGCCTGCTTGATGCTTATCTCTTCCATGATCTTATTCTTTGTTTTGAGAATCAATCCATATCGTTACAGGACCATCGTTGAGCAATTCTACTTTCATGTCTGCTCCGAACTCGCCGGTCTTGACCTCTTTTCCCAGTTGCAATCCCATTTCTGCGCAGAAAGCTTCGTACATGGGAACGGCGAAATCGGCTTTTGATGCTTTAATGTATGATGGTCGGTTGCCTTTCTTTGTCGATGCTTGCAGTGTGAACTGGCTAACGATTAGGATTTCTCCTTCAATATCGATTACCGAACGGTTCATTACGCCGTTTTCATCGTCGAATATGCGCAGATTGACAATCTTTTTACAAAGCCATTCAATATCTTCCTGTGTGTCACGATCTTCAATTCCTACCAGTACTAACAGTCCCTTGTCGATCGCCGATTTTATCTTGCCGTCAATCGTAACAGAGGCATGTTGTACGCGTTGTGTTACTGTTCTCATATCTTATTCAACCCATTTAATAGCACTTTTGTTTTTGCCTCGCCGATGATTCCTTTCAGTTCGTCTTCACCGGCTTCTTTGATTCTTTTTACGCTTTTATATTTACGCAAAAGTAATACTTTCGTCTTTTCGCCGATGCCTTTTATGCTATCCAATTCTGATTTTGTTTGACTTTTGCTTCGTTTGTCCTTATGGAAGGTGATGGCAAAGCGGTGTACTTCGTCCTGCATCTGCGTAAAGAACTTGAACATATAGCTTTGCAGCGACATTCCTACAATCTCCGGAGGAAATCCGAATAACAGTTCTGATGTGCGGTGTTTGTCGTTTTTGGCAAGCCCAACGATGGGGATGGATAGATGCAGCTCGTCTTCGATAACTTCTCTTACTACTTCCATCTGTCCTTTACCGCCATCAGTGATGATCAGGTCGGGTAGAGGTGTGTTTTCTTCTATTGCACGTGTGTATCTCCTGTGAACCACTTCTTTCATTGAGGCGTAATCATCGGGACCTACAACGGTTTTGATAATGTATTTACGATAATCCTTCTTCGATGGTTTCGCCATTTTGTATACAACACATGCGGCAACTGCATCGCTTCCCTGTATGTTTGAATTATCAAAACATTCGATTTGTACCGGCAGTTTCGGCAATTTCAGTGTATCTTGAATCTCTTTCAGGAGTCTTGTGCTTCGTTGTTCTGGATTCAGTTTCTCTGCTTGTTTCAGTTTGTCTACTTTGTACTGCCGTACGTTCATCTCCGACAATTCCAACAGTTTCTTCTTGTCTCCCCGTTGTGGAACCGTAATCGTAACGTTTTCCAGTTCGATATCTATCGGATACGGAAGGATGATTTCTTTTGCTGTACTGTTGAATCTGTTGCGCATTTCAATAATACCAAGACTCAGAAGTTCCTCTTTCGTCTCTTCCAGGCGCATCTTATATTCAAATGTATAGGCTTGTACAACGGCTCCATTTCCTATATGCAGATAGTTTATGTAGGCAGAATGTTCGTTTTCTGTAATCGAGAATACATCTATATTATGTAGCGACGGCGTAACCACCGTTGATTTGGATCTGTAATTCTCGATGATTTCATATTTTTCCTTGATTGTTTGTGCTTCTTCAAAGCGAAGTTCCGAAGCAAGCTTTTGCATGGCTTCGTATAAAATATCGCTTACTTGCGAAACATTACCTTTGAGTATTTCCTTTACAATGCTGATATTATTCTGGTATTCTTCCAAACTTTGCAGTCCTTCGCATGGCGCTTTGCATCTTTTAATGTGATACTCCAGACATCTTTTATATTTTCCTTCTGCTATGGATTCGGGTGTAAGCGGCAGATGGCAGCTCCTGATCGGATATAATCCTTTTATCATTTGCAGCATCAGTTTCGCTGTATACGCAGATGGATACGGACCGTAATATTGCGAGCCGTCGCGAACAATATTTCTTGTTGTAAATACTCTTGGAAAGTATTCATTCTTTACGACAATAGACGGATAGGTTTTATCATCTTTCAGCATCACATTATATCGCGGCCGATATTGTTTGATCAAATTATTCTCTAAAAGAAGTGCATCTTCTTCGGTATTGACCACAATATATTTGATGTCTTGAATTTGTTTTACGAGCACTCTCGTCTTTATGCTTTCGGGTTCTTTATTGAAATAGGAGGAGACTCTTTTCTTTAAATTCTTTGCTTTGCCAACGTATATGATTGTACCCTTGGCATCATAATACTGGTAGCTCCCGGGCTTCTCCGGGATCACTTCCAGTATTGCTTTTATATGTTCTCCTTTATCTATCCACATTTGTCTTTCCTTACTTTATTGCCCGAAACCCAGTACTTTATGCATCGTTTTCTGAAGCAAATGTTTCACGTGGAACATTCTTGCTTATCTTCCGCAAAGGACAAGCAGAATATTAATATCGCTTGGCGAAACGCCCGGAATACGGCTTGCCTGTGCAATCGTCTCGGGATCTATTCGCGTAAGCTTTTGTCTTGCTTCAGTCGACAAAGCTTGTATGGTGTTGTAATCAAATTTACCACGAATACGGATATTTTCAAGTCTGCGAATCTTGTCGGCGATGATTTGTTCGCGTTTAATATATCCGCTATACTTGATGAGTATTTCGGCAGCTTCGATAATCTCTTCCTTACGGCTGTCGGTTATCTTGTCGAGTTCGGCTTTGAATGCAGGTACCAATTCGGCAATCTGCATAAGCGAAACTTGCGGACGAACGATCAGCTCAACCAGTTTGCATCCGCGAGAAAGAGGAGTAGTGCCTAATGCTTCCAATCCACTATTGATGTATTGCGGATGGATAGAATAACTCTCGGCAAATCCGATGATGGCATCACGTTCGGCTTTTTTCTTATTCAGCAAATCATAACGGTGTTGTGTTGCCAGACCGATATTAAATCCTTTTTCCGTGAGTCGCATGTCGGCATCGTCCTGTCTTAAAAGAATTCTGTATTCAGCGCGGGAAGTAAACATTCGGTAGGGTTCGTCAACGCCTTTGGTTACCAAATCGTCAATCAAAACGCCTATGTATGATTCGTCGCGTCCCAGGACGAACGGTTCGCCACCGTGACAATTGATGTGTGCATTAATACCTGCGATGATCCCTTGTCCGCCTGCCTCTTCATAACCGGTTGTACCATTAATCTG
Organism: Tannerellaceae bacterium; assembly: GCA_036734445.1. Classification (GTDB taxonomy): domain Bacteria; phylum Bacteroidota; class Bacteroidia; order Bacteroidales; family Tannerellaceae; genus Parabacteroides. Next base: position 26,783 of record DAIMYP010000032.1, on the reverse strand, counting down.
TCCGGCAAAGAAAAGATTGTGTATTCTCTTTGTCTCGAGGTTGTGACGCAACTGTGTCGGATCGAAGAAATCATATTCGATAGCGTAGCCCGGACGGTAAATCTGTACGTCTTTGAATGCCGGAATAGCTTGCAAAGCCCGAAGCTGTATATCGATAGGAAGTGAAGAAGAAAATCCGTTGAGGTAATATTCTTGTGTCGTTTCGCCTTCGGGCTCCAGGAAAAGCTGATGCTGTTTCTTGTCGGCAAAGGTGATAATTTTTGTTTCTATACTCGGACAGTAGCGTGGACCAATACTCTTGATCTGTCCGTTGTAAAGAGGAGAGTCGGGGAGACCTTTGCGGAGAATGTCGTGACATGCTTCGTTGGTGTAAGTCGTCCAACAACTCATCTGCTTCAGCTGGCGATGTGACGTATCCAAGTAAGAAAACTTGTGAAAATCGTCCTCTCCGGGTTGTTCGCCCATGATATCGAAATGTACGCTGCGCGCATCGATTCTTACGGGTGTTCCGGTCTTCATTCGCGAAGATTTGATTCCGAGAGAAACGAGCTGTTCAGTTAATCCTGTCGCTGCCGGTTCAGAGATTCTCCCGCCACGAATCTGTGTGCGTCCGATATGGATCAGTCCATTCAGGAAAGTACCATTAGTAAGCACTACACTCTTTGCATGGAACTCTACGTTCATCATGGTTTTGACGCCACAAACGGTGTCGCCGTCCAAGAGCAGCTCTTTCACGCTGTCCTGCCACATGAATAAATTGGGAATATTCTCAAGAAGATGTCGCCAGCACTGTATAAACTTCGCTCTGTCGCTTTGCGCACGCGGACTCCACATCGCCGGGCCTTTGCTCCGGTTGAGCATTCTGAATTGTATCGCCGTGCTGTCGGTCACGATTCCCATATTGCCTCCCAACGCATCAATCTCGCGAACGATTTGTCCTTTGGCAATACCGCCAACGGCCGGGTTACAGCTCATCTGGGCGATCTTGTTCATATCCATCGTGATGAGAAGCGTCTTCGAACCCATGTTTGCAGCAGCAGATGCAGCTTCGCATCCTGCATGGCCGGCGCCGACAACAATTACATCGTAGTCAAAAGTCATTGTAATGTCTCTTAAATTTCAACCGCAAAGATACTGAGAATATTGCGTTTTTAATTATGCTAATTGAATATTCTCATTATTGATGGTTGTCGTTTAACTCCAAGTCTGAATATAGAACTCAAATCATTCGAATCCGACTTCAATTTCATTCGGATCCGGCAATCATTTCATTCGAATGAAACATTCATTCAACATATGTCAAACGAATGACGGATTCGAATGTTTTTACTATTTCTTCCGAATGTTTTTCAGACGCCTTTTATATGAATCATACAATACGATCATTGTTAAAAATATCCTTGAATGAGTACGTGTTTAATGTAATAGTTGTATTATCTTTACAAATATGAAAAATACAGTGTTTATGCATAAATATATCATTCCATTGTTCTTGATTCTTGGTTTGACTATGAGTTTCGAGATGAGTTCGCAAACTTATATATACAAGAATCCAAAATATACGGCTGACGAACGTGCAGCCGATTTGTTGCAACGGATGTCTTTGGATGAAAAAGTGTATCAACTCCAGAGTCAGATGGTTTATACCGATTTCAACAAACGTGATTATCGGATTGGCAATGTTCGCAACAAAGCGCATTTTATGCATAAGGATTCTCCGCGTAGAGTGCTTCCGAGCGAATGTGCGAAGGCGTTGAATGAAGATACGAAAAGTTCTATTTCCGCGAGCAGATGGGGCATACCCGTGTTGCAGAACGGAGAAGCGTTGCATGGTGCTCAATGGGGAAATGCTACTTGCTTTCCCCAGAGCATTGCCATGGCAGCTACTTTCGATAATGACTTGTATTATTATGTGGGACAGATTGTTGCCCGCGAGTTGCGTGCCGTCGGTGTTCGGCAGGTGTTTGCTCCGGTAATCAATATCTCTAGAGATCCGCGTTGGGGAAGGACGGAAGAGACATATGGCGAAGATGTTCTCCTGAATTCGCTGATGGGAAAAGCTTACGTCAGTGCCTTGGAACAGGGAGGAATCATTTCTACTCCGAAACATTTTGTGGATAATTATGCTGATGGCGGACACGATTCGTATGCTTCCAATCTTTCCTGGCGGGCTTTGCGCGAAACAGTTCTCGAACCATTCAGGGTCTGTTTTCAGGAAGGTGGTGCGCGTTCGGTCATGGCCGCTTACAATTCTATTGACGGAACACCTTGTACGGATAATAAAGTTTTGCTAGACAATATCTTACGAAAGGAATGGGGTTTCCGTGGCTTTGTTGTTTCCGACTATAGCGGTGTGAGCGGTGTTTATGGTGCGCATCATGTTGCAAAAGATTATAAAGATGCAGAGGCAAAGAGCTTGATGGCGGGTTTGGATGTGGAACTTCCAAATGGCTATTCCAATCTACTCGAATTGGTAAAAGAAGGGAAGGTGACGGAGCAACAATTGGACTCATCTGTCATGCATGTGTTGCGTTGCAAATTCGAACTCGGTTTGTTTGATGATCCTTATGTCGATGCCAAGAAAGCCGATAAAGTAGTTGGAAACATTGAGGCACAAGCTTTGGCGCAAAAAGCTGCCGATGAATGTATGACACTTCTGAAGAATAAAGATAATATTCTACCGCTTTCGGACAGTCAGATCAAACGAGTAGGCGTTTTTGGTCCGACTGCTGATATTCTTAGTCTTGGTGATTATAACGGTCCGTTTGGCGGTCGTCAGGGCGATAAATTTCTTACGCCGTATCAGGCATTGAAGCAACGTTTGGCAGGAAAAGCAGAAGTGTTGCTTTATGATCCGTCGGAAGATCTGCAGCAGTTCGTGAGCAAGTGTGATGTGGCGCTCTTTTTCGGAGCTATCAATGAAGGCGAAGGTGCTGACCGAAGCATTATGTCGTTGCCTTCAAAACCGATGAAAACGGCGAAAAGTCTCGATAATGCCATCATCGTAAAGAACTCCAACGACGTTACCATCAATGTGGATCAGGAAAAGATGATCCTTGACCTGGCTGCTTCTAAAGTAAAGACGATTGTGATACTTCAAAACGGCTCCTGGATTGATGTGAGCCGTTGGATTGATAAGGTTGATGGTCTGCTCGAAGCTTGGTATCCTGGACAGGAAGGTGCAAAAGCTATTGCTGGAACACTGTTTGGAGATAAGAATCCGGGTGGTCGTCTGCCGTTTACGTGGGCAAAACATACCGGTCAACTTCCTATCTATTACAGTATTAAGCCTTCAGGAAGAGGTTATGCCTATAATGATGATGACGGTAAACCGCTGTTTCCGTTCGGTTATGGCTTGAGCTATAGTTCCTTTGAATATTCGAACTTGCAGATACCTTCGCAACTGGCGAAAAACGACTCGTTGGAGGTAAAGTTTACGCTGAAGAATACAGGAAAAGTTGCCGGTGATGAAGTGGCTCAGTTATATATGAAAGACGAACATGCGTCCGTTGTACGTCCGATTCTGCAGATGAAAGCATTCAAGCGTGTAACTTTGAATCCGGGTGAAAGCAAAGAATTAACGCTCAAAGTGCCTTACCAGGCATTCGGTATTTGGAACAGTGAAATGAAATATGTTGTCGAACCGCGTCAGATAAATATTCTCATTTCTTCAGATGCACAAACGATGCATTTGAATGGAGCAGTCGATGTGCAGTAATCCTGGATTATTCCGATGGGAGTAAAGCTAATGCTTTATTCTCATTGGCTTCCATAATCTCGCGTTCGCCCGGACCTTTGTCGTTGATGCCGCAAAGATGAAGGATGCCATGAATAATCGTGCGATGCAGTTCCTGCTCATAGGCGGTTTTGAATGTTTCCGAATTGCTTTTCACCGTATCCAAGCTGATGAAAATATCGCCGGAAATCTTGTTTCCGCTTGTATAATCGAAGGTGATGATATCGGTGTAATAATCATGTTTCAGATATTGGCGGTTCACTTCCAGAATCTTCTCGTCTGAACAAAAGATGTAACTGATGTCGCCTGTTCTTTTGCCATACGTCTGTGCAACGGTCTTTATCCATTCCGTTACCTTCTGTTGGTTGATTTTCGGAAGTTCTATATCTTCTGCGTAAAATGCGATTGCCATTGTAATGATCCTTTCTTTAAATTCGATGTGAAGTTACATAATTTAGCCGAAAAAGACATACGCCATGATGATTGCTGCGATGGCTCCCGCCAAATCGGCAAGCAATGAACAAGTGACCGTATATCTGGTGTTGCGAATGCCTACACTTCCGTAGTAAAGTGCTACAACATAGAATGTTGTGTCGCTAGAACCTTGTGCGATGGATGCCAAACGTCCAACAAACGAATCGGCGCCGTAAGTATTCATCGCATCGAGCATCATTCCGCGTGCTCCACTTCCGCTCAGGGGTTTCATCAAGATCGTTGGGAGACCTTCGACAAACCGTGTATCCAAGCCCAAAGCACCGAATCCCATCCGGATTCCATCAATAATAAAATCCATCGCTCCCGAAGCACGGAACACACCGATTGCAACAAGAATCGCAATCAGATAGGGAATGATTGTGACCGCCGTCTTAAATCCTTCCTTTGCACCTTCGATGAACGTGTCGTAAACATTTATTTTCTTTCGTATTCCGCTGTAGATGAATCCGCAGATGATTGTAAACAGTAATGTGTTGGCGAAAAGAGTAGAGTAGAGCGAGGCATTCTTCTGATCCATCGAGTTGAATAATCCGATAACGCCTCCGATGAATGCGAACATTCCGAGGAAAAACAGCAACAGATTCTTTTGAAAGATATTAATTCGTTGCTTGATGCAAACGGCCAAAATAGCAACCAAAGTAGAAGTAAACGTAGCCAACATGATGGGAAGAAATATATCCGAAGGATTGGCGGCGCCCATTTGCGCACGATAAACCATAATGGAAATAGGAATGAGCGTAAGTCCGGAAGCATTGATGCAAAGGAACATGATCATCGCGTCGGAAGCTCTATTCTTATCTGTGTTGAGTTCCTGCAGCTGCTGCATCGCTTTCAGTCCCATGGGTGTTGCTGCATTATCCAGTCCTAAAAGATTCGCGGAGAAGTTCATGAACATCGACCCTGTCACAGGATGATTAGCCGGAAGTCCGGGGAAAAGTTTGCTGAATACGGGTGTAGCCCAACGTGCGAAAGCTTGTATGATTCCTCCTTTTTCGCCGATCTTCATGATACCGAGCCATAACGACAAGATGCCGGTCAAACCTAATGAAACTTCAAAGCCAGTCTTTGCCGATGCAAAGGAAGCATTTATAATATCGGTGAAAACAGCTGTATCCCCGCCGATGCATAACTTCGCCAAAGCAACTACGAATGCAATAAAGAAGAAGGCGATCCAGATATAATTTAGAACCATAATGAATGGAATTGTTTTACTTTGGTTACAAATATAGAGATTTATTGGTAATTGATTTGTATTTTTGTGTCGATTAATCAAAATAGTATGACAAAGGTATTAGTTACATACGATATGTTCCGCGAGGGATTCACGGAATTGGAAAGCAAGTATGACGTAACGTTTCCTAATCACCGCGACTTCACCTACGAGGAAGTGTATGAGATGATTCCGGAATATGATGTGCTTTGTTCGATGTTCGATTTCAAGGTAAATAAAGAGCTTATCGATCACGCACCGAAGTTGAAACTGGTTGCGAACTATGCAGTCGGGTATAATAATATCGATGTGGCCTATTGTGTTTCTCATGGAGTAACGGTTACCAATACGCCTGGTCCGGTCACCGCTCCAACAGCGAATGTTGCTTTAGGATTGATGATCGATGCTGCCCGTCGCCTGACGGAATGCGATCGCAAACTGCGTACGCTTCGCCACGAGATGAAGATCGGTGTTTTGGAAAATCTGGGTGTGAACATCAGTGGCAAAACATTGGGCATTGTTGGAATGGGACGCATCGGAACGGCGCTTGCCAAACGGGCTGTTGCCTGTGAGATGACCGTTCTTTATCATAATCGTCATCCGTTGGATGCTGAACACGAAGCTGCACTCGGTGTTCGTTATGCTTCGATGGAAGAGTTGCTGGCTCAATCGGATTTCGTTTCGGTCAATGCGCCTTATACACCCGAAACTTATCATATCATCGGCGAAGCGGAACTGAAACAGATGAAGAAAACAGCTATATTGATTAATACTTCCCGTGGTCCGCTGGTGGACGAACATGCTTTGGTGAAAGCATTGCAGAGTGGAACGATTCATGCTGCCGGATTGGATGTGTTCGAGTTCGGTGATTATCCGTCTCCTGAGCTTTTGGAATTGGATAATGTTGTAATGACGCCACATATCGGTACTCAAACATTAGAGGTGCGGATTCTAATGGCGCGTACCGTCTGCGATAATGTGATCGGATTCATTGAAGGTGATCGTCCCATCACAAAAGTATTGCATCCATGACGGCGGAAGCTATTATCAAAGCTTTGCGCTCTTACGGTTCGCCGGAAAAAGCCAAGCATCTGAGTCGTTTCTTCAAAACGGCTCCCGGTGATTATGGCGAAGGAGATCAGTTTTTGGGAGTCATCGTTCCTCATACACGACTCGTTGCTAAAGAGAATCGTGAAACATCCTACGATGAATTGCAGAAGTTGCTGGATTCGCCTTGGCATGAAGCACGATTATGTGCGCTGTTGATTCTGGTTTTGCGTTATAAGAACCGTAAATCACTGCCAAGCGAACGCGAGTTTATCTATCATTTTTATATGAAGAATGCGAGGCGTTGCAATAACTGGGATTTGGTGGACCTGTCATGTCGTGATATCGTAGGCGAATACCTGGTAGATAAAGATCGCTCTATCCTTTATGCCTGGGCGAAGAGCGATAATCTTTGGGAACAGCGGATCTCTATCGTTTCGACATGGGCTTTCATCCATCGTTCTGATTTCAGCGATACACTGAACATTGCCAAAATGCTGTTCGATAGTAAGCAGGATCTGATTCATAAAGCAGTGGGTTGGATGCTTCGCGAAGTAGAGAAACAGGATCGAGCGACGCTGACGGCTTTTCTCGAGGAGAATCTGAATCACATGCCGCGCACAACGCTCCGCTATGCGATTGAACACTACCCGGAGGACGAGAGGCTCGGTTTTTTGCATGGAAAGTAGTCAACCCAGGTACAGCAAAACCGTTTTGCAGCTCCGCAAATGGGCGGCAGAATATAATGCCCCGTCATTTATTCCGAATGATCCGGTACAGTTCCCTCATCGCTTCGTAAATAAGCAGGATATTGAGATTTCTGCGTTCCTGACGGCATGGATTTCGTATGGTCGTCGCGAGCTGATCGTACAGAAAGCGGAATGGCTCCATTCACAGATGGGAGAAAGTCCGTATCGCTGGATCATGAATGAGCAATATCTCTCTTTAGGCAATCCGAAAACAGGCAAGCGGGATACCTTCTATCGCTTTTATACTTTTGGCGATTTAAAGGCGTTATGCAGCCGTTTAAAGGCTATTTATACGAACTATGATTCGATGGAAGCGGTGTTTTCGGTTGAGAAGGCTGCGAATCCGCTGAACAAACTTCAAGAGCTGTTCGCCGGAATCCGGGGTATTCCGATGATGGATGGAAACTCTGCCTGCAAACGGTTGGCGATGTTCTTGCGTTGGATGGTACGATGCGATGGAATCGTTGATTTTGGTCTTTGGACACATTCCATCAATCCTTCCGAACTGATTATCCCTTTAGATACGCATGTCTATCAGATATCTTGTCGTTTAGGTCTGACTTCACAGAAAACAGCCAATATGAAAGCGGCCATCGAAATAACCGGTCATCTTAAAGAAATCTTCCCTAATGACCCATGCCTGGGTGACTTCGCTCTTTTCGGCTATGATATATCATTGAAATAGAAGTTATTGAAGAGTACTTAAAAAAGTATATACTTTCGAGTTCAAAAGTATATACTTTCGGGGTGTAAAAGTATATACTTTCATGTATCAGAAGTATATACTTTCTGAAGCAAAAGTATATACTTTCCAAAACGATACCCGAATGTTACAATTTTATTTGTAATTTTGGCCGTTTTAATAAGACATTAGAACATAAATTGAAAGATGGAAAGGAACAACATACAAAGCGTTTGCGTTTATTGCGCATCCAGTACACAGATTAATCCGGTTTATTTTCGAGCTGCCGAAGAGTTAGGACATTTACTTGGCGAAAAGAAGATCCGTGTGATCAATGGTGCCGGTAAAATGGGGTTGATGTGTGCTGTTTCGGACGCCACTTTAGCTGCGGGAGGAACGGTTACCGGAATCATTCCTCGTTTTATGATCAGTCGTGGTTGGTATCATAAAGGACTTACCGAACTCATTGAAGTGGATTCGATGCATGAACGCAAGCAGATGATGGCTGACAAGTCGGATGCGGTAATCGCACTTCCAGGTGGTTGTGGTACGTTGGAGGAATTGCTCGAGCTGATCACCTGGAAGCAGTTGGGACTTTATCTGAAACCTATCGTTATCCTGAATATCAATCATTATTACGATCCGTTATTGGAGATGTTCCGCAAGGCTGTAGATGAGATGTTCATGCGTGAACAGCATCTCGCTTTATGGACTGTCGCATCGACAGCCGCCGAAGCCGTTGAGATGATTCATACACAACCTATTTGGGACAAGAGTCTGAGTAAGTTTGCAGCTATCTGATTCTGATTATTGCTTGATAATGTCTTTGAGTTTGACTTTCTGAAATGTCATTTCGGAGACGCTTGATTCGTATAAGATACCGACAGTCTCCTTATCAATCATCGTCAGACAGGAATATCCCCATCCTTCATCTTCATCCAAAAGCAGTTGATATTCTTGCGGCCATGTCATTCCATTATCGAAACTGGCTTTAATCGTAATATGATTCCGATCCTTTGTTGTATTTGGATTGGAAAAGAGGAGCAGCTGTTTTCCGGTATAATTCTCCGAAGCGCCAACTTTGAGGAGGCTTGCCATGCAAACGGATTCCTGCAATGCAGAGCGGTTCGTTGGATGTTCGGTCCATGTTTGTCCCATATCTTTTGTAATCGATACGGCGCGACTGCCACCTCTGTCGTCACGCATGTTCAACATCAATACGCCGGGTTCTATTTCCGCCACTTGTGATTCGGTTGTTTTTGTGCGGGCACCGTTATGCAGTTGCCAATGTTTTCCGTGATCTTTGCTGTATATGATACAAGAGTGAGGAATGCGATCAGCATCGATGAATTGGGCAGGAAAGACCAAAGTTCCATCCTGCATCGTGATTCCACGGCCCGGACCTTGCAATAGGAAATGCCAGGACGGATCTTTCACTTGCGATGTGATATCAATAGGTTCACTCCAAGTTTTCCCATCATCTTCACTTTTGACCAACATCAGTTGTGCGGTCTGGTCTTTATCCAGTCCGGGCATCGAACTGAACCAGGCTCTTTGTCCACCCATCCCATGACACCAGGCTGCTGCAATCCATATCGTATTTGTCGTTTCGTCGACCAATACACAGGGATCACCAACTCCGTTCTGAGCGGAAGGCAGTCCGTTGGATTCACCGAATGACATTGCTTTGCGCATCGGTTCCCATGTCTGTCCTTTGTCTGTACTGCGACTGACGCCTATATCAATGCTCTCTTGCAAATCCATGCTTCCATTATAGCGGATATCATAGATGCCTATCAATGTGCCTTTGCAAGTCGTAGCAAGTCCTGGAATACGATACGCTTCGACTCCATCGTCGCCCGCCTGGCGCAATCCTAATCCCAATCGCTTCGTTTCATTTTTGCCTTTCCATGTAATGACAGCCGCTTGCTTATTGATTAGGGCAGATGGAATCGTTGCATCTATCTTGTTCAGTAACGATGCATCGGGTTTCATCTGAATACTTACCCAGAAATAGTTGATTCCATCGAGTAAAGGTTGCTTGGAATGAAGAGAAAGTGTTTGACCGGGATGACTCGCTTCATCCTGTTTGACAGAATAGGAAGAATTTATAACGCGCGCTTTTCCCGGTTTGAGAGTGGCAAAATAGTCTAAAGGTCTGAAATTTTCGCCTTTTCTGATTTTGCTTTCTATGCCACTATAATAGAGCCGTACGGCTTCGATCTGACTCAAATCCGTTAGCTTCCCGAATTGTAGTTCTATTTGGTTGAGCACATCGTTCTTCTGTGCCGGAATACGCAACTCAAAAAGAATATTGTCTGCTCTGTCTGTCAGAATGGGCAGCTGTGGCGATTTAACGAACAAAGAGTCCGTAGCCGAAGCAGATAATGTTACGACGAGTAGGGCAAGAGATAGGATTGTTCGTTTCATGACTTATCGATTAATAGTGAATCATACCTAATAATTTACTCCGCGACAGAAGGCAGGCACCAAGGACTCCTGCTCTTTCGCCTAGACGTGAGATCTTGATTTCTGTGTCTTGATTAACCAAATTGAGTGAGTATTTGCGGATGGCGCTCTTTACCGGAAGACTGATATATTCGCCTGTGAGCGACAATATTCCTCCCAGTACAACCAGTTCGGGATTGAATACATTGATGAGTCCTGCAATTCCCTTGCCCAGATTCGTAGCCATATCTTCCAAAATATCTATGCAGAGAGTATCTTCTTTCTGAATGGCTTCCATGATGTCGTCCATCGTGATCGGTTCATTCTTGTCAATTTTGCCGGCAAGAATGGTGTTGCTTCCTTCTTTGTGGCGCTCCAGCAATATGCGATGTAAAGCCGAGCCTGAAGCACCTGTTTCGAGACAGCCTTTTTTGCCGCAATGACAAAGCACTTCATTATCGAAGAAGCGGAAATGACCGAATTCACCGGAGAATCCCGACTTTCCGTAGTATGGATTGCCATCGATAATGATGCCGATGCCTAATCCCCAACCCATGTTTACAAACAGAACGTCTTTTTCTCCTTTTATGACACCTTGCATATATTCGCCATAAGCCATTGCACGGGTATCATTCTCAATGAATGTTTTGATATGAAGTTTGTCTTCGATAATCTGTGTCAGAGGTTTCTCTTCAAAATAGAAAAGGCTGTAGCTGTAGCCGGAAATTGGGTTTACTCGTCCGGAAATATTGACTTGTACAGCCAGCACTTTTTCTCTTTCTACAGATAAGGTGCTGATAAACTTGTCTATAATGATACATAACTCGTCTAATGCGGCAGGCGTATTGACTGTTTGGTAAGGAATATTTTCTTCCAAACGAACCTTTTCGCCTTTGAAGTCAATGGCGCATATGCTCAGTTTGTCTTTCAGCATATCGACTCCGATAAAGTATCCGGAAGTTGGATTCAATCCGTAAATACTTGGTTTGCGGCCGCCGTTGGTATCTTGTTTGCCGAATTCCAGAATATAACCATCTTCCTGTAGTTCGGTCACTAATTTGGTCACTGTGGGAATGCTCAGGTTTAATTCACTTCCAATATCTGCTATTGTGGCATCACCGTTGGCAATATAATAGTGAATGATTTTCTTTTTAAGCAGTTCGCTGCGGCTACTGCTATCTGAGGTAATTAAAAACTTTGCATTCATATCTTTATAGCATTATTTAGTTTAGTATGCAAATGTACAAAACTTCCTTTGATATTATTCATAATCCTTATATTTCAATTAGCAAAAATAGTTCTTGCCCCGAACGATTTTACCAATTCAACAATATTTCCTATATTTACAGCCTGTTACAAGTGAAGATATGATACCAGAAGATATTACAGAACAAGATAAGGATAAACGGGCGGACGATCTTGAAGATCAGTCTGCTTCTGATATGGATACAAATGATAATACGGAGGAGGAATCGGCGGAACCTGGAAGGGAAACGCATTCCGACTATAAGGTTCCAAGCAAGACCGACGGGCGAATATCGTATCATCTGTCGGGAATGTACGAGAATTGGTTTCTGGATTATGCCTCTTATGTAATATTGGAACGTGCCGTTCCACATATCAATGATGGTTTGAAGCCGGTACAGCGCCGAATCTTGCATTCGATGAAGCAACTGGATGATGGGCGATACAACAAGGTGGCTAATATTGTAGGTCATACGATGCAATATCATCCTCATGGCGATGCTTCTATCGGTGATGCATTGGTGCAGCTTGGGCAGAAGGATTTACTGATCGATTGTCAAGGAAACTGGGGAAATATTCTTACCGGCGATAGCGCAGCCGCTCCCCGATATATCGAAGCGCGACTCTCGAAGTTTGCTCTGGAAACAGTTTTTAATCCTAAAACAACCTTATGGCAGCTTTCGTATGATGGACGTAACAGAGAACCTGTGACTCTGCCGGTGAAGTTCCCGTTGCTGCTGGCGCAAGGTGTTGAAGGTATTGCTGTCGGTCTTTCATCAAAGATATTACCGCATAATTTCAATGAGTTGCTGGATGCTTCTATCGCTTATTTGAAGGGAGAACCTTTTACTTTGTATCCCGATTTTCAGACGGGTGGCTTTGTGGATGTCAGCAAATATAATGATGGCGAACGGGGCGGCATGGTGAAGGTGAGAGCGAAGATTACCAAACTGGATAACAAAACGCTTGTCATTAATGAGATTCCATATGGCAAGACTACCTCTATCGTTATTGATTCTATCTTGAAAGCGAACGATAAGGGCAAGATCAAGATAAAGAAGATCGACGATAATACGGCTAGAAATGTAGAGATACTGATTCATCTGGCTCCCGGCGTTTCGTCGGACAAGACGATTGATGCGCTTTATGCTTTTACTGACTGTGAGATCAGTATCTCGCCGAACTGTTGCGTTATCATGGATGACAAACCATGTTTCCTGACGGTTAGCGATGTATTGAAACATTCTACCAATGATACGCTGAATCTGCTCCGTCGTGAACTGGAGATTGAGAAGGGAGAAATTGAAGAATCACTCTTCTTTGCTTCTTTGGAAAGAATCTTTATTGAGGAACGAATCTATAAGGACCGTGAGTTTGAGAATGCGAACAATATGGATGAGGCAATAGCGCATGTCGATATGCGACTGACGCCGTTCAAACCAAACTTTATCCGCGAAGTGACGCGGGAGGATATTTTGAAGTTGATGGAAATAAAAATGGGACGTATCCTCAAGTTTAATTCCGACAAGTGCGATGAACAGATTGCCCAATACAAGAGCCAGATTGAGAAGATCAACAACCATCTGGCACATTTGGTGGAATATACCATCGAATGGTTCACGATGCTTAAGGAAAAATACGGTAAGAAGCATGAGCGCTTGACTCAAGTGCGTAACTTCGATACGATTGAAGCAACAAAGGTGGTTGAGGCAAACGAGAAGCTTTATATCAATAGGGCTGAAGGCTTTATCGGTACGAGTCTGAAGAAGGATGAATGTATCTGTAACTGCTCGGATATCGACGATATCATCATCTTCTATCGCAATGGAACGTATAAGATTGTGAAGGTCAGCGATAAAATGTTTATTGGCAAGGATGTAATCTATGTCAATGTGTTCAATCGCAATGACAGTCGGACAATCTATAATGTGATTTATCGCGATGGCAAACTGGGTTATAACTTCATCAAGCGTTTTGCTGTGACCGGTGTCACGCGTGATAAGGAATATACCGTAACCAAAGGAACGGAAGGTTCAAGAGTTCTTTATTTCAGTGCGAATCCGAATGGTGAAGCTGAGACGGTGAAGGTGATCCTGAAACCTAAACCTCGTCAGAAGCTGCTTGTCTTTGAAAAGGATTTCAGTGAGATAAATATTAAAGGGCGTGCTTCCATGGGGAATATTTTGACTAAGGCGGAAGTACATAAGATTACGCTGAAACAGAAAGGCTCCTCAACGTTGGGCGGGCGTATGGTATGGTTCGACCGAGATATTTTACGTCTGAACTACGATGGACGTGGAGAAGAATTAGGCGAGTTCCAGAGTAATGACTTGATACTGGTCGTTTTGCAAAGTGGTGACTTCTATACGACGAACTTTGACTTGAGCAATCATTATGAATCGGATATTCTGGTGATTGAGAAATTCAATCCAAATAAGATATGGACGGCAGCCTATTTCGATGGCGAACAGAACTATTATTATTTGAAGCGCTTTATCTTTGAAGCGGGCAGTAAGAAGCAAAACTTCCTCAATGAAAATCCGAACAGTCGTCTGGTCCTTTTAACGGATGAGATGTATGCACGTATTGAAGCCGTCTTTGGTGGTCATGATTCGTTCCGCGAATCATTGGTGCTCGATGCTGAGGAGTTTATTTCTGTCAAAGGTTTCAAAGCCAAAGGTAAACGTATCTCCACTTTTGATATTGAAACAATCAATGAGCTGGAGCCGATACGCACGGCAGCACCGCAACAGTCAAGCGAAGCTATTCTGACTGATGATAACAATGAGGTTGAAGAAGAAGAGGAGAAGAGCGATTCCGACATTATAGATGAAATTACGGGACAGATGAAATTGTTTGATAAATAGTGTATGAAACGGGCAACGTGGTTGATAGTTGGTTTGATGAGCATCTCTTTGTCGCTTGCGGCACAGACGGAGGTGCCTTTGTCGACCAATGAAAGCACGATGATCGGTATCGGTAGCTATAATTTGCAGGACACTTATCTTTCGCCGGGGATCAACATCAACTACACCGGTTGGATGGTACGTGTTCTGAATGAACGGATGAAAGTGACTGGTCTTGCTGATGGAAATATTTCGAGGCAGCAACTGATTAATGTCGAGTTCGGTTCTACACATAATGGAGCGGAAACGGCTAATGCTTATGCCGGATTCGTTGATTATGATCTGGGATATCATTATCGGTTTACTGAATTGCCTGTGGATGGGTTGAAACTGCTTGCAGGACTTTCGGGAAGAGCTTCCGGAGGTTTTATTTATAATACGCGTAACAGCAATAATCCGGTTTCCGGTAAAGCTGATATCGACTTGAATCTGTCAGGAATGGCTATCTATAACTTCCATATCGGGCAGTTGCCCTTGACGTTGCGTTATCAGATGAAAGTGCCTTTCGCCGGTGTGCTGTTCTCGGTCAATAAAGGACAGCCTTATTATTTTATCAGTGAAGGTGATACAGAAGGCCTCGTGCGCTTTAGCTCGTTCCATAACAAATGGGTTATGCGTAATTACTTCACTTTGGATATTCCTGTCGGTGGCTTTACGGTGCGTACGGGTTATCTCAACAGCATGTATCATACGAATGTGAATGAGATAAAAACGCATGTGATTTCCAATGCATTCATGATTGGTATTGTGAAAGAGTTCATCTCTTTTGGCGGAAAGAATTTGAAGGATACGAACAAATACAAGAGTGCATACTATTAAACCGAAAGCTATGAGAAAGCATATTCTATATGGTATTGTTCTGTTGAGCATTCTTCTTTCTGGTTGTGAGAAGGCTACGGAATTTAATTCTTCCCCACGCGAGAATTTTGAAGCGTTGTGGAAGATTATGGACGAGAACTATTGTTTCTTCGAATATAAGAATGTTGACTGGGATGAGGTTCACGATCGCTATAGTGTGCAGATATCGGATACGATGAGTCAATATTCATTGTTCGACAAATTGGCTGCGATGCTTGCCGAGTTAAAAGACGGGCACACTAACTTGATATCTTCGTTTGATATGTCGCGTTACTGGGCATGGTATGAGGCGTATCCTCGTAATTTCTATACTGAACTTCAGGATAATTATATTGGAACGACTTACAAGATTGCCGGCGGCATGAAGTATACGCGCTTGGCAAACGATAGTGTGGGATATGTTTATTATGGCAGTTTTAATAATGGAGTGGGAGAGAATAATCTCGATTATATGTTTACGTACTTCAAAAATTGCAAAGGACTTATTTTCGATGTGCGTGATAATGGCGGTGGTGCAATGAGTTATTCTGATCGTATCGCTTCACGATTCCTGACGGAAAAGATATTGACCGGCTATTCGCAGTATAAGAATGGCAATGGTCATAATGATTTTACTGATCCGAACCCGCTGTATCTTTCACCTTCGGATCGTATCCGCTGGTTAAAGCCGGTGATTGTACTTACGAACCGCCGTTCTTATAGTGCAACGAACGATTTTGTGAATGTTATGCGGCTTTTGCCACAAGTGACGATTATGGGTGACAGGACAGGTGGAGGCAGTGGTCTTCCCTTCAGTTCGGAAATTCCTATCGGTTGGAGTATTCGATTCTCGGCATGTCCGATTCTTGATGTGAATATGCAGCATACAGAGTTCGGCATTGATCCCGATGTGAAGGTTTCTCTGACGAGCGAAGATATAGCCAAGGGTAAAGATACCATTATTGATGCAGCAATAGCACGGATCATGAACCCGCAGGATACGGTTCGTATACAATGAAAACAAAATCTTAGGCGAAACGTTGCAGATTGACAAAAATTTTCGTTACTTTGCAGTGTCATTATGAAAATGCGGTTGTGGTGTAATTGGTAGCCACGTCAGACTTAGGATCTGATGCCTCACGGCGTGGGGGTTCGAGTCCCTTCAGCCGCACATGATTTGGAGCAGACACAATCAACTATGTGCCTGCTCTTTTTATTTTCTAACGAAGATTTTATGTGGCAAGAAGTTTGTATCTTTAGCCGCTTTAATAATTAATTGATTGATAGTCCATGAATAGACTCTTTATCTTCACTTTGGCAATGGGCGTGTGCTGCCAGGCAATGATCGCCCAAGAGATTGAATACGCTCGGGCTGAAAATACGCCTGAAAGTTGTACCAGTATTATGGTGGGCAAGAAAGCTTCGACCGACGGTTCGGTGATGACAAGTCATACTTGCGACGGTAATTATCGTACTTGGATGACAATTGTGCCGGCAGCTCGTTATGAACGCGACACGACACTTGCCGTATATTCAGGGAAATTGCATACCGAGTCTGCTGATGATCGGACTGGAATGGAGCAGAAAGGCGTTATTCCGGAAGCACGTTCGACGTATCAATATCTCAACACCGGTTATCCATGTCTCAATGAGAAACAGTTGGCTATCGGTGAGAGTACTATCGGCGGACGCAAGGAACTGGAGAATAAGAAGGGAATGTTCATGATTGAAGAGTTGGAGAAGATTGTACTGCAACGTTGCACAACCGCACGCGAAGCTATCCGTATGATTGGTACGCTGGTTGCGAAATATGGTTATGGCGATTCAGGCGAGTGTCTCTCGTTTGCCGATCCGAATGAAGTTTGGCAGTTGGAAATCTATGGAGAAGGACCCGATAAGATTGGTGCTGTTTGGGCAGCACAGCGTGTTCCGGACGATGAAGTAGCTGTTTGTGGCAATATCTCCCGAATCTCAAAGCTTGATCTGAAGGACAGCGATCATTATATGGCTTCCGACAACGTCTATACTGTTGCCAAGAAGATGAAATTCTGGGACGGCAAGGAGCCATTTAAGTTCTGGAAAGCTTATACCGGCGGCAATTATTTCGGCGAGAACAAAAACTATAGTGTTCGTGAATATTTCTTGCTTAATAAAATGGCACCGTCGTTGCATCTGTCGTATGATGCTGAGGAGATGCCTTTCAGTGTGAAACCTGACAAGCAGTTGAGTGTGACTGATGTGATGGCATTGTTGGGTGAATACTACGATGGAACGACTTGGAGTAACATCGGAAATTTGAAGGTAACGAAGAAGAATGAAGCGACGAATGTAATGGATAGTGTTATCAGCCCGGCAGCTAATCCGTGGCTGACGGCTGATATGGCGGCAATGTTGAATGCTTTGAAACCGGGAACGACGGCGCGTAATCGCCTGGTAGCTGTCCCGCAGTGTTCTTATTCGCATGTGATACAGTTGCGCAGCTGGTTGCCTGATGCAGTGGGTGGTGTTGCTTGGATGTCGTTTGATAATCCTGCACAGAGTCCGCGCTTCCCGATATTCTCTGGGACGACGACGCTTCCTGCCAGTTTTGCTATTTGCGGACAGAAGAGCCATCGCGAAGACGCAGCTATATGGGCTTTTCGCCGTGCAAATAAGCTTGCTACGGTACGTTGGGGTTTAACAAAGGAGGAAATGAATAACTCTATCCGACATTTTGAAGATAAAGGGCAGAATGAACTGCCCTACGTTGAGACACGCTATAAGGCACTTCAGTCAAGCAAAGGTGAGACTGCTGCACGGGAATTCCTGACAGGATATACGGCTGACTTTGTCGGTGCAGAGATGCATCGTTGGCAAGAGATGGCTGATGAGTTCTGGAAAATGTTCGCGCGGGGATTCTGATTCTATTATGACAGCAATAAAACAGCAGATAACTAACACAAAAGCAAAATAGAAAAGTAATAACGAATAAATGATATGAAGATGAAAGCATTGATTATTTCTTGCGCCTTGACACTATCGTTATCGGCATTGGCTCAAGGTTATCAGTTTACCGACGTTGTTCGCTTGCAGGCTACGCCGGTGAAGAATCAGTCAGCTACCGGCACGTGCTGGTGCTTCGCAACAACTTCGTTCATGGAGTCTGAACTGCTTCGCATGGGCAAAGGTACGTATGATTTGTCGGAGATGTTCATCGTCCGTCAGAAGTATCTCAACCAGCTTCAGGACAACTATCTGCGCGGCGGTCATGGTAACATTGGGCAGGGCAGTCTCTCGCACACTTGGATGAACGCCTTCCGCCAGGCGGGTATTGTTCCCGAAGAGGCTTATCATGGTATTAACTACGCTTCTGAAACACACAATCATTCCGAGATGGTGCGTTTCATGCAAGCCATAGCTGACGTAGCTGTGAAGGAGAAACAGCGTACGCCACAGTACTATGAGTTGGTTAATAATCTCTTTGATACTTATTTGGGTAAATTGCCTGAGAAATTTAACTATCAGGGAAAGGAATACACGTCGAAAAGTTTCGCTGCTTCTTTGGGTCTGAATATGGACGATTACGTGGAACTAACTAGCTTTACACATCATCCGTATTATCAGAAGTGTGATGTTGAGGTACCCGACAACTGGGAACATTCTCTGATGTATAATCTTCCGCTCGACGAGATGATGTCGGCTGTCGACTATGCGTTAAACCATGGTTATACAGTCTGCTGGGACGGCGATGTGAGCGAACGAGGTTTTTCTTTCAAGAATGGTGTTGCGATTAATCCAGAAGTAAAGGAGGTGGCAGATTATTCTGAGACCGACCGTGCCCGCTTTGAGAAGATGGACGAACAGGCTCGTATGGCCGAAGTTTTTAAGTTTGAACAGCCATATCCTGAAGTCAAGGTGACGCCTGAAATACGTCAGCAAGGTTATGAGGCTTTTGTTACTACCGACGATCACTTAATGCATGTCACCGGTATTGTAAAGGATCAGAACGGCACTAAGTATTACATTACAAAAAACTCCTGGGGAACTGAGCGCAACAAGTTCGGCGGTTATTTGAACATGTCCGAAAGCTTTGTCCGTGCTAAGACTATTTATGTGATGATTCATAAAGATGCTCTTTCGAAAGAGATGCGAAAGAAATTGAACATACAGTGAAACGCTTATTTTAGATACGGACTTTACTAATTATACGAAAAAGGTAGTGAACTAAACATACAGTAAGCCGCGAAAGTCTCATTTCGATGATGACTTTCGTGGCTTAAACATTTAGATACTTATCTTTTCTGAGGCAATTTGTTTACATCTCAATAATAACTGCCCGACCTTTAATGGTGTTTAAGGTGAGGATACCGTCTTTAAACTGCTTTTCGCCTTCATTTCCTTTGATAGAAGCAATGCTCGAACCTTCAGGAATAGCTATTTTCAAGACGCCTCCCTGTTCGGGATTAATGGTTATATGTTTCACTTTTCCATCCTTCATTTCAGCCGATACAATAAAAGCACCCATAGCACGAAGCTTGTTGAATGACGCGTCTTTCCACTCCTTAGGTATTGATGGGAAGAGGCGAATGATGCCCGTATGACTTTGCATTAGCATTTCTTGAATACCTGCAGCGAAGGCGAAGTTGCCTTCCAACGTGAATGGGCGGTATATGAATTTGGACTTACCGCTTTTGGTTTGATCGCCGTTGGCATGGAATGTATTTGGAAGACAGAAGCATTCGGCGAAAGTACGGAGTTCTCTCGCTGCTCCTTCACCATCGAAAGCACGTGCTTTCATGATACCGAACCAACTGTAGGAATATCCTGTCCAATAATCCGGACCGTTGTCTCCCAGTTTCTTCAATGTAGCGCGTATGATGTTCTGTGATTTCTCACCTTGACTCCAGTCAATCAGACTTAATGGATATATGGACATGGCATGCGAGAAATGACGGTGCGATTGGTCGTAAGGAAAGCCTTTGGCAAAAGTCAAAGCGCCTTCGGCATCGAGATCGAACGACGGCAATTGTGCTTTCAAAGTGCTCCAGTGTGAAGCCTCGTCGCTTAACTTCAATTCACCGGCAAGCTCGGATGCAGCCCCGAAAACAAAGCGTATCAGCGACAAATCGTAGTTGGTGATAGTCTTGAACCAGGCTTTGGCCGAGTTATCAAATATCTCCGGACTGGTGCTTATTGTGAGTGTCCGTATGCCATCATTGTTTACTTTTGTCATTTGTTCCAGAAAGATAGCCACATCTTTGATGAATGGATAGGCGCGTTCTTTTAGGAATGTGCGGTCCATGGAGTATTTCCAATGCAGATAGAAGTGTTGAGAAAGCCAGGCGGAAACAGTTTGCGACATGGAATACTGTACCCATCCGCCCATCGGTTCGCCGGTTAGCGTGCAGACTCCGGGAATATCCATTCCATCAGCTTCGAAGAACTGTCGGGTGTATTTCTTATAAACGTCTCGCTGACTCCACAGCGTATTCAAATAACCTAATTCTTCCTGCAAATGATTACCTGTATAAGACGGCCAATAGCTGAGTTGCGTATTCAAGTCATGATGGTAATCGCCTTTCCAAGGTGGCAGATTGCCATTGTCGGCTGTCCATACAGCTTGTAATGAGATTGGATAAGAGTGTTCGCGTGCAGCGGAACCAAACTTGTACATCTCATTGTCGTATTGTTTCTGTAGGACAGGGTCAGGAATATTGACAGAAGAAGCTGCCCAAAAGCTATTCCAAAAGGCTGTATGTGTTTGGTAGTCTTTGTCGATACCTCGCTTTAAGGCTTCGGACGTTTCAGCGCCGGCTTTGTCGCTGCTAAGCGAGGTTGTGATGCTCCAAACTCCGTAAAGGCGTTGTCCTTTCTGTATCCATCGTACACTGACGTCGTAGAAGAAGCCGTTATATCCTTTCTGATGATAAGTGATTTGTCCCGGTTTCTCTTGGATCGAGCCTTGTTCGTAGCCTAGGCGTGTGAGACTTTGTCCGTCTACGGAATTATGACTTTCTGCAGATCCGTCTTTTTGATATTGTGGGGCTTTGAGCCTTAGCTTGATATCTCCTTTCAGATTGTTGAATTCAAACCATCCGACGTTTTGGGTAGCGTGAACAAAAGTCTTCAGCGTCGTTCCGTTGGGCCATTTTACTTCGCATAGTGCGTTGTGAAGAAACAAATGTACAGAGTTGGCTTCGTTGGCATTTGCCAAAGTGAATTCAATTGCTGCTCCTGGAATTTTCGAAGGCGCTGCTTCATCTTCATACGGCAGATCAAACTTTTTCTGAATAGCTTTATAATTGCCTTTAGATACTTGTTCTTTAATCCAGGCGAAACGGAAGTTCGGTCCTTTGAGGCTGTCCAAAAGGCGTAAGTCCCACAAGTCTGTGCGATCCAAAGAGAAACGTAGCGCTTCACCTTTTTGCCATACCAGTTCTCCTACTGTTGCGTTTCCCAGAGGAATACCTTCGTCCCATGTTACTGCCGGCTTATTAAAATGCAGGTCGCTCTTGCTTTGTATAGCCGTTAGATGATTGTCGCTCCATCCGTTCAAACTGAGGAGTAAAAGTGTTGCCATGAAGAATCCTCTTCGGAAAGACTCTTTATGGAGAATGCTTAGTTGTTTCATGCTATTATAGTTATGTATTACAGGAACAAAGATAATTCAAAAGTTTATATTCCGTAATACCTCATGTCTATTCTTCTCAAATAATGATTACCTTTGTCGCATAATAATGAAGATATGGAAGACGAATTTGACATACGAGAAGCCCAGATGCCGGAAAGCGAGAAAGAGTATGAGAATGCTTTACGTCCGCTTTCATTTCATGATTTCAGTGGCCAGGAAAAGGTCGTTGAGAATCTGAAGGTCTTCGTTATGGCAGCTCGTATGCGTAAAGAACCGCTTGACCACGTCTTGCTACACGGACCTCCAGGATTAGGAAAGACTACTCTTTCCAATATTATTGCCAATGAATTAGGCGTTGGTTTCAAAGTGACTTCGGGACCGGTGCTTGATAAGCCTGGTGATTTAGCCGGCGTGCTTACCTCTCTCGAGAAGAACGACGTGCTCTTTATCGATGAGATTCATCGTTTGAGTCCTGTCGTTGAGGAATATCTCTATTCAGCTATGGAGGATTACCGTATCGATATTGTAATTGATAAAGGTCCGAGTGCTCGCAGTATACAGATTGATTTAGCGCCGTTTACATTAGTCGGAGCAACAACACGCAGTGGTTTGCTGACAAGTCCGCTCCGTGCTCGTTTTGGTATTAATCTGCATTTGGAATATTATGATACAGCTACATTGACGAAGATTGTGCTTCGCAGTGCTGATATATTGAAGATCAAATGTGAACTGAATGCTGCACGGGAGATTGCTTCACGCAGTCGTGGAACACCACGTGTTGCAAACGCATTGCTTCGCCGTGTCCGTGACTTTGCACAAGTGAAAGGATCGGGAACGATCGACAAAGCTATCACTTGTTTTGCTCTTGAGGCTTTGAATATTGACCGTTACGGTTTGGATCAGATGGATAACAGGCTGCTCACGACTGTTATTGACAAGTTTAATGGCGGTCCCGTAGGCCTTACTACTATTGCAACGGCTATTAGTGAAGATCCAGGCACTGTTGAAGAGGTTTATGAACCATTCCTCATCAAGGAAGGTTTCTTGAAACGGACGCCACGAGGTAGAGAAGTAACAGAATTGGCTTATACTCATTTAGGACGAGTACCTTCGGGAGGCAAGCAAGCAGATTTATTTGATTGAGAAAGAGATATGGCAGGAGGAATGAAACGTCTCGCAGGTGAGACGGCAATATATGGCTTAAGCAGTATTATCGGAAAGTTTCTGAACTGGATGCTTGTGCCGATGTACACCAGAGTGCTGGAGACAGAGAGCGATTTTGGTATTGTTACGAACTTATACGCATGGACCGCTCTGCTGATGGTCATACTGACTTATGGCATGGAAACGGGTTTCTTTCGTTTCATGAATAAAAAAGAAATAGAAGAACCAATGCGTGTTTATTCAACGACGATGCTGAGTATTGGTGCCACTTCTATTCTTTTCATGCTGATTATTTTTAGTGCGCTGATGCCTGTGAGTCATTCTTTAGGTTATGCAGAGCATCCGGAGTTTGTGGGAATGATGGCAGGTATTGTAGCTGTGGACGCTTTTTGCTGTATTCCGTTTGCCTTTTTACGCTTCCAGAGAAAAGCATTGCGTTTTGCAGGTTTGAAATTGTTGAATATATTCCTCAATATCATCTTAGTGGTCTTCTTCCTGATTGTTTGTCCAATTATTGCCAATAAGATGCCTGATGCTGTTAGTTGGTTTTATAAGCCACATTATCAAGTAGGTTATATCTTTATTGCAAATGTGATTACTTCTTTAGTAACACTGCTGTTATTGGTTCCGGATATGCTTCCTGGTTTTCGTCATAAAGCTTGTTTCCCCTTATTGAAGCAGATGCTGAGATACTCATTTCCTATCTTAATATTAGGTATTGCAGGTATCTTTAATCAAACGGCTGATAAGATTCTCTTCCCGTTCTTGTTTGACGACAAGTTTGAGGCGAATACGCAGTTGGGTATTTATGGCGCTTGTTTTAAAGTAGCTGTTGTAATGGTGATGTTTATTCAGGCTTTTCGCTATGCTTACGAACCGTTTATCTTTGCCAAGAATAAGAGTGAAGGCGATAATACAAAAGCCTATTCCGAAGCTATGAAGTATTTCATAATCTTTTCGCTGGTTATTTTCATAGGTGTCATATACTATTTGGATATTCTCAAACATTTTGTGGCCCGCGAATATTATCCGGGATTGCGAGTAGTGCCAATTGTTATGCTAGGTGAGTTTTTCTTCGGCATCTATTTCAATCTTTCTTTTTGGTATAAGCTCATTGATCAGACTAAATGGGGTGCTTATTTCTCAACCATAGGTTGTGTGGTTACCGTATTGATTATTGTTGGTTTTGCACCGATATATGGATATATGGCTTGTGCGTGGGCTTCCTTTGCAAGTAACCTTCTGATGATGGTACTGTCGTATGTTATCGGACAGAAGCATTATCCGATACAGTATGATATCAAGTCGGCTGTCTTTTACGGTATTTTAGCCGCAGTATTTTATGTGGTTGGAACGTTGCCACAAATCAATTCGATGTCATTGAGACTTGCTTATCGTTCTGTTTTACTGATTCTTTTCTTGGGTATTATTGTCAAAAGAGACATGCCATTGCGAGAATTGCCTTATGTGGGTCGATTCTTTAGAAAATGAAATCTTAATGATTATCTTTTGGCAATGGAAGTGAAAGAATAAAGCGAGCGCCTCCAACGTATGTTGTGTCTAAAGTAAGACTTCCATCTAAATGTTGAGCGATTAGCTTGCACATATAGAGACCTAATCCGGATCCAGGGATAAAGTCATTGTTTTTAGTGAAACGTTCAAAGATCCATTCTTTTTTGTCTATAGGAATTCCACAACCTGTATCAGAAATACTGACATACATCTTGTTCTCTGTTTCATTATGTTTGTAGGCAAGAATTATTTCTCCTGTTTCGGTAAATTTATTGGCATTGTCCAATAGATGGGATATAATTACAGAAAGCTGATTTTGTGCAGAAAGGACAAGATCATTATTCCTATCTCCCTCAATTGAATATAGAATACCTGCCTTTGCTTTCAGTTTTTTCAGTTTTTCCATTTCATATTGGCAGATAATATCCAAATGAGTAGGAGTCAGGTTGAACATGCTATGGCTATTATCCATTTCAGAAATGACTAACACATTGTTCATCATCGATGTGATGTCATTGCAATTTGCAAAGATGATTCTGCTGAATTCTTTTTTCTCTTCAGTACTTGCCCCTTCGTCAGAGATTAGTTCAGCGAAGCCATTGATAGCATTGAGAGGTGTGCGCACTTCATGGCACATATTTTTGATGAAAGAGTTCTTCATCTGTTCGCTCTCTTCCGCTTTCTTTCTGGCAAGATCGAGAAGATTATTTGTCTCTTGCAAGTGTTTGTATAGAGATTGTATTTTTCCTAATCTGAAAAAGACAAAAACGGCTATTGCAACAGAAAGGATGAGTAAAGAAAGAACCAGATAAAGGAAAGTGTGGCTCTTTTGTAGATCCAATTCAAGTGTTTTCTTCTCTACGGCTATTTGGTCTACCTGTTTTGTTATTTCTAGGTCATTGACTTTGCTTTGCATGTTTTTTACTCTGGCAGAGTCTAGCATAAAAACGTACTGTTTGTAAGTCTCGTATGCTCCTTTGTAATCATGGAGGCTATCCAAACAATTCGTTTTATCACTTAGTATTTGTATAACATTATCAGATAGTGTAGCACTCAGAGGCCCATATTTGAGATAATGAATGATAGAATCGCAATAGTTGGCTGCTTTTCTAAAGTCTTTTGTCTTCATATAGTAATTACATGAAGTGAAAAAGAGATTATATTCTCCCATAGGATCATCTTGAGGATATTCCTTCATTAACCATTTAAATTCTTTAAAGTATTGGCTTGCCATATCTTTACCAAGCTCTTCAACAGCCATTGCCAGCAGTGAGTATGCATTAAGCAGATGTCTTTTAGTTACGTACGGCCTTTTCTTCATTTCGTCCGTCGACAAGTATTCTTTTTGCATATTCAGATAACGAAAAGCATAGTTCACTTGCTCTTTTTTAGTCAAGGAATACAAAGCAAGCATATTGAATGGATTCAAGCGGAATAGATAAGAATAACGCAGAGGAATATTGTCTGACAGCTTTATAACTTTTTTAAAGTAGTAGCAGATTTGACTATTCAACGCACTCTCGTTGCCCGGGTCAATTCTTTGCGTGAAGTTTATAGCCAACAGATAATTGATTGACATTTTATCTAATGCAGTCAGATTTGGATCAGTCTCTTCCTTGATTTTATAATCTTTGATCAGTTTTTCTCTTGCTTTACCTTGTGTATAAAAAACGACCCTGACATCCAGGATTGTTTTCATGTACGTACAGAGAAAGTCTGAAGCTTTCTTTGGCAGCACTTTTTTTGCCTCTTTCAAATAGAAATTTGCGGTATCTTTTATATCATTATTGACATAATAGCGAAGAAGTTCTGTCAAAGCAGCTTCTTTGTAGTAGTCGTTATCGTTTTTCAAGGCTTCTTGGTAAAGTTGTTTGGCATAAGTTATTTGTTCTTGTTGATGCGAGAAATCCATCAAGTTCGTGAGAGCCTCAAGTCTCTGTTGGGGTGTTTTAGCAAAAGATAGGGTATTTTGGAGTAAAGTCTTCTTTGGCATAGAACTTGTATTTGCTACAGCATTATTTATAGCTAATAATGGGAGCATTATTAGTATAAATGCATAAATTCCAATCCCTGTACTCTTGCCTTTCTGCATTTGCTTCTTCCTGTATTACTTTGCAAAGATATATTTTTTGTGATTAATAT
>DAIMYP010000031.1:0-45148 GCA_036734445.1 Tannerellaceae bacterium | reverse complement strand
AAAAGAAAAATTCATTCGATGAAGAAAATGCTTTCATTTAAAAGAAATATGCATTCTATATATGTATAAATATATTTCTATAATTATAAAAATATAATTTGACATATATCAAACGAATCATTCTTTCGTATGTACCAAGCATTTCAATGGGAAAAAATCAATTTTTAGTTAAGAATCTTTGGAAAACGCTTGCACAGTAAAAATAAAAGACATACCTTTGCAACGCTTTTGAAAAAAGAAGCAAATGATTCGGGGTGTAGCGCAGTCCGGTTAGCGCACCTGCTTTGGGAGCAGGGGGTCCCAAGTTCGAATCTTGGTACCCCGACTCTATTTAAACAGCTTATTTATAGGCTGTTTATTTTTTTTATATGGCTCTCCTTCCTTGGATTTCCATTATGTTCCTCTTTTATTATTTATGAGATTTTCTTCTTTTTCTGCATTAAAATCCACTTCTTTGCTTCAAAATCTTTTCTTTTATCAAAATATTATAGACAATTTGATACTCTTTTGTTCTGAATAATTCTGACTCTTGCTTTATTTTATTATTTTTGCGTGTGGATTGTTTTATAACGACAAAAACTATTTAGAACAACAGAAACGATATATAAAATGTATTCAGATAAAAAGAACATCCTGCAGTTAGCAGCTTTGCTTAAGGAATTCGATATCAAGAAAATAGTATTGTGCCCCGGATCACGGAATGCACCGATTGTTCAGACATTGGCCAATCATCCGTTCTTCAGTTGTTATCCGATGACTGACGAACGAAGCGCTGCCTATTTTGCTATGGGTCTTGCTTTGCAAAGTGGTCAACCGGCTGCTGTTTGCTGTACTTCTGGAAGTGCATTGCTGAATATTTTTCCGGCTGTTTCTGAGGCGTTTTATCAAAAAGTGCCATTGGTTGTGATTTCAGCCGATCGTCCTGCTGCTTGGATTGGTCAGATGGACGGGCAAACGATGCCGCAACCCGGAGTTTTCGGCAGCATTATAAAAAAATCGGTCAATCTTCCGGAAATAAATACAGATGAAGATGAATGGTATTGCAACAGGTTGATAAATGAAGCTTTACTGGAACTGAATCATCATGGAAAAGGTCCTGTACATATTAATGTACCTATTTCAGAACCACTGTTTCAGTTTCCGACGCAAGAACTGCCCGAAGTACGCATGATCACTCGTTATCAGGGGCTGAATGTGTACGACCGTGAATACACAGGCCTCATTGACAGATTGAACGGATACAACAAACGAATGGTTATTGCCGGACAGATGAACTTGATTTATCTTTTCGAAAAGAAATATTCTAAACTGTTATACAAACATTTTGTATGGCTGACTGAACATATCGGAAATAAAATCGTTCCGGGAATTCCCATAAAGAACTTTGATGCAGCGCTTTACGCTCTTCCTGAAGAGACGTTGGAAAAGATGGCTCCCGAACTTGTGATTACTTATGGCGGACATGTTGTTTCGAAACGTTTAAAAGCTTTCTTACACAAACATCCACCTAAAGAACACTGGCATGTTTCGTTGGATGGCGATGTTGTAGATTTATATGGATCGTTGACGACGGTCATTGAAATGGATCCTTTTGAATTTTTGGAAAAGATTGCATTCCTGTTGGATAATAAACCAACTGAGTTCCCGAAACTTTGGGAAAATATGACGAAGAATGTTCCAGAACCAGAATTTTCATATTCTGAAATGGGCGCTATCGAAAGGCTTGTCAAATCATTGCCTTCGCCTTGTGCTTTGCATCTGGCCAACAGTTCGACAATACGTTATGCTCAACTATTCAAGTTCCCTGAAGATATTGAAGTCTGCTGCAACCGAGGTATAAACGGTATCGATGGCTCTCTGTCTACAGCTATTGGTTATTCGGTTTGTTCAGATAAGCTGAACTTTGTCATCATTGGCGATCTTAGTTTCTTCTATGATATGAATGCACTTTGGAACAGTAATTACGGTTGCAATCTGCGTATCATGTTGATAAACAATGGCGGAGGTGAATTATTTAAAGCTTTACCCGGATTAAAGATGAATGAAAAAACGTACCATTTTGTGACGGCAGAACATAAGGTGTCCGCAAAAGGCTGGGCTATTGAACGGGGCTTTAATTATATGAGTATACATAATGATGAAGAATTGGCATCAGCCATGACAACATTCGCACAGCAAGATCCAGCCACACAACCGATGCTGATGGAAGTATTCACCGATAAAAACGAAGATGTACGTTTACTGAAGGACTATTATCATTCACTGAAAAACAAACAATAAAGACTAAATCGATTCAAATACAATAAATTATTATAGTTATATGAAAATTTTACCCATCACAGTTCTATCTTTCTTGACGACTGTCGCATGTTTTGGACAGAACGGGGAAAGTTGTCGTTTCGCTCCCGATCCGACATTGCAAAAACCGGAACTTTATGCCGGTTTCGACTGCGTGAATCTGTTGGACAGCACGTCAGTGACAGTTCAGCCTTCCGGATCAGGCTCTTTTGCCGTGTGCAAAACAGTGAAAATCATGAATATGAGAGGCGCTTTGGAAAACAGAGTTCTCAAATATGATTACGATCCGCTGACAGCTCATGCAGTTTTTCATCGTGTAACCATTTATAAAGCCAATGGCGATGTAATCAATCTTGACATCACAAAAGCTTGCGATTATGTGGCTCCTGCTCGTGCTATTTATTGGGGCGCGCGGCAAATCATGATGGAAGTAGGTCGTTTGGATCCGGGCGATATTATTGACTATCAGATTGATAAAAAAGGATTCACCTATGCCCTACTCGCCGATAATAATGACGATGATTCACGCTTTATTCCGCCTATGCAGGGACAGTTCTATGATATAGTTCCTTTCTGGGAAGACCAACCGACAGTCCGTAAAGTCTATAAAGTATCTATCCCGATGGAAAAAGAAATGCAATTCCAGTTTTACCAAGGCAGTTGCATGTCGTCCATGCGTTATGAAGACGGACGCAAAGCTTACACGTTTGTAAGAACCGATGTGATGCCGTTCAAGAAGGAACCGAATATGGTAGACTTGTATGATGCAGCGCCCAAACTTATGATGTCGTCGACACCACGTTGGCAAGATAAGTCTCTTTGGTTCAACAAGGTAAACGAAGACTACAAGAGCTTTACCAAATTACCGGAAGCTCAAAAGAAAGTTGACGAACTCATCAAGGGAAAAACAGACGAAATGGAGAAGATTGCCGTGCTGACACACTGGGTCGCTGACAATATTCGCTATGCAGGCATCACAATGGGCAAAGGTGAAGGTTTTACATTACATACAACAACTATGGATTATACCGATCGTTGCGGTGTTTGTAAGGATATTGCCGGAACATTGATTTCAATGCTGCGTATGGCTGGATTCCAGGCTTTTCCTGCAATGACTATGGCAGGAAGCCGTATCGAAAGTATTCCGGCAGATCATTTTAACCATTGTGTTGTCGTTGTCAAACTGTCAAATGGTACTTACATGCCGCTCGATCCGACATGGGTTCCGTTCTGTCGCGAATTGTGGAGCAGCGCCGAACAGCAGCAGAACTATTTACCGGGCATTCCTGAAGGTTCCGATTTACGCATCACTCCTATTTCAGCACCCGAAAATCATTATGTCCGCATCAATGCCAACAATAAGATTGATGCTAAAGGAACGTTGACCGGACAGTTTACAATTACAGCCGAAGGTCAGTCCGATAGCAATGTTCGTCGCACTTTTACTCGTGGATGGCAGTCACAATGGCAGAACGATCTCGAATCACAACTGTTGGCCGTTTCGCCAAAAGCTCGCTTAATAAGTGTTGATTATGGAAAAGATCCGAAGAATTATCAGGCCGCTCCTATTAAAATAACATTCCGCTATGAGATTCCAGAATATGCAGTTGAAGCAGATAACACTATGTTACTCAAACCTTTGGTAATGAATAATCTGTACAATTCCGTAAAAAGTTTCTTGCGGATCGACACTGATTTAAAGACACGCGAATACGGATTTAAGGATGGTTGCTCTCGTTTGGTTGAGTTGGACGAAAATATTCAACTTCCTGCCGGGTATAAGATGGTAAGCAATGCCAAAAAAGACAGTAAACAGAGTGGCGCTGCTGATTTTGAAGGTTCGTTGAGCAGCAATGGCAACAAAGTGGTTTTGCATGAGAAACTGGCTCTTAAGAAACGTGTATATGAAGCTGGTGATTGGGATGGATTCCGCACCGCCGTCAATACATATAAAGGATATGGCGATTACTTGATTATCAAGAAATAACAGATTAATACTAAAGACAATGAAAATGAATAAGATATATAAATTCACTCTTCTGTTCTGTCTGCTGTTTGTTGCAGTACAGGCATTCGCCGCATCGGAAGCTGAGTATAAGAAGATTGAGAAAACATACACGCTGAACGCCGACGGCAGTCAGGAGTTCCGATGCAACATGGAACTTACACTGTATACGCATATGGCGATGAACAGTGTTTATGGTGAGACGTTTATCGTTTATAACCCTGAATATCAGAAATTACAGATTCATTCATCCTATACAAAACAGGCTGATGGCAAAATCGTTAAAACACCTGATAATGCATTTGTAGAAGTACTTCCGCGTGATGCTGACGATGCTCCGGCATACAATAATCTGAAGGAAATGGTTGTTGTTCATACCGGGCTTGAAGTTGGCGCCACAATCTATTTGGATTATTCTCTCATCAGCAAACCCGGATATTCTTCGGACTTGGATATTTATGAAGGACTGCTTCAGAGTTCACCTGTCAAATCTTATACGTTGACGGTTGTTACACCGCAAGCAAAGAAGCTGAACTTCACATTGAAAAATATGACAACAAAGCCTGTTGAAACGGTTTCAGGCGACAAACGAACAAGTACTTGGCAGTTCACAAATCTGCCCGCTATATCGCATGACCCGCTGGTTTCGACAGTTAATGGCGATCAACCGTTCTTTGCAGCAACAACTTACGCTACTACAGGCGATGCTTTGGCAACGCTTTACAAGCAGTTCGACCAGAAAGACAATATCCAGCTCTCAACAATTGCTGAAGGATTGGTTGATGGCAAGTCAAGCGATAATGATAAACTTGCAGCAATCATGGATTTCATCACAACACATATTGACAATAATCCTCTGACAGTCGATGAAACCAGCTATCGTTTCCGCTCTGCAGAAGATGTTCTAAGCAGCGCTTATGGAACAGATATAGAGAAAGCGAATGTACTTACAGGTCTTCTTGTCAGTGCAGGATTCGATGCAGAACCGGCAGTTCTATACAAAGTGAATGCTGATAATGGATTAGCATTAAATGCTATTGATCAGATTCTCGTCGTATGTAAAGCTGGTGGAAAGCAATATTTGTTTACAACGAACTCAAGTAAAGCTAGCAAAGCGGCATTCTTGAACGGCTTTGCTCCTGTTTATAGCTTAAGCACAGGCAAAAAAATAGATATCGCTGCTTTGAATGACTACCAAATCAAGTGCAACGCTACCATATCTTTTGACAACAACAAGATGATTACCAAGATGCAAACTGAAACAGGTAGCGATCTCAAACCGTACTTTGCTAAGAACGAGAATGAAAGCACGACTTCAGAAACATTGAATCTGGATAATGGTTATGCAACAGTGGAACTAACCGAACCGACAAACAGCTTCGGAGAGTATCATTTTGGTCGCTTGAATACGGTTCGCAAAGAAAATCTTTTGCTGCCCCGCCCTGTAAATGAAGAATACAACTATGAACTTCAATTATCTGATGGTTTTGCTCTGCAAACTCCGGCAACCAACAAAACGATTTCGAATGCAGCAGGCAAAATGACGTATACAGTGAAGAAAGAAGGCAATAATGCACAAATCACTCGCAGTTTGCAATTGAACAAACAGCTTTATACGCCTGTGGAATATTCAGCATTGCGCAGTTTGCTGACTGAATGGGAAAATACAAGCAATAAAACACTGGTACTCAAAAAGCAGTAACAGTTTAATATTTAATTGTATAGATAGAAGGCTGTGACTTACGTTACAGCCTTCTTTTTGTCTGTTCCAACATCTTCTGACACAAGGCGTAACCCTCTTTATACAAAGCCATAATCTTCTTTACATCCGTTTCTGTGCGATGGACTTCTATAGGTCGTTCCGGACGAAGAACAATAGCTTCGCCTTTGGCTTCCAATTCATCAATATAATCCAATACTTGATTATAATGACGGTAGCGGAGTTTTAATTGTTCGCGAATAGCCGGATATTTTCGATAAATGAATGGTGGAAGCCAAAAATCTTTCTCTGTTTTCCGATAACCTTTGTTGCGCGTCAGAACAATCACATTCTGATGGAAACCGTCATCAATAGCATGTTGAATAGGAATTGCATCGCAAACACCGCCGTCAACCATCGGGATTCCATCTACATGAGCAACTGGACAAAGCACAGGCAGCGTGCAAGAAGCACAGCAAATATCAATCAAACGTTGTGGATCCTTTTTCTCTTCATAATATTCGGCTTTTCCTGTCAGACAATTACTTGTCACCATCACAAAACGCATTGGCGACTTGAAGTAGGCATCGTAATCAAATGGATAATACTTTTCAGGATAAATATAGAACAGGAAATGCATATCAATATAACCACGACCATTGAAAAAATGCTTCCATCCGATATAGTTGTACTCTTTAAACAGCTCGGTATCACTGTAAAGTGTTCGTCCGCGCTGTTTCGAAGCATACGAAATGCCTGAACTGGCACCGGCTGAAACGCCGATTGTGTAAGGGAACCATAAATGATTGTCCATGAAGCAGTCCAGAACACCAACAGTAAATACGGCACGTAATCCTCCACCTTCAAGTACTAAACCGGTATGATTGTCTATTTCCATATCTATTCGTTTATTGACACTCAAAAGTACATAAAACGCAGCACAATTAACATACTAATCCCGAATAAAGTGTGTAATTTTGCAGTTGCAAGGAAACAAGAAATAATGATGCTCTCATCCAAGAAACGAATTATTTACATAACTATTTCGATACTTATTGTTCTGATAGCCGGACTGTGGTTCGGACGCAGTGCTATCGTGCGCTTCTATGCTGATCAGAAATTAAGCGCTATGGAACAGCGCTATCATCTGACAATCCGATATAAGTCGCTTACGCTCCAAGGATTGAGCACTCTTCGTTTGGAAGGACTGTCAGTGGTTCCTTTTCATTCAGATACACTGTTGTCGATGCGACATCTCGAGACGAAACTGTCGTTTCCAAAACTTTTACTACTGAAACCGGTTGTCAGATATATCAATGGAAACGACCTGTCTATAAGTTTTGTGAAAGATAGTATTCACTCCAACTATGCGTTTCTTTTTCATACGGATTCTACTAAAAAGCAGACTACTGAGGGTGAGCGTGATTATGAGGCCAAAGCTCGTCGAACGCTTGATCTGTTGTTCGGACTGTTGCCTTCGGATGCTTCATTTAAAAATATACAAGTGTCGTACCGTAATCAAGACGATGATTTGGTGATCAATATTCCGGCATTTAATGTAAATAATAACCGCTTCATTACTCAAATCCGCAGTACTGAAAATGGACAACAGAGTGTTTGGGTTTGTGAAGGACTTTTGCAAGATGATGAGCGTCATATAGAAGCGCGGCTTTATGCCAAGGAGAATAGCAAAATAACGTTGCCATTCATCAATTACCGCTGGCATGCACTGATGCAGTTTGACACATTGGCTTTTAATATGGTGGAACTGAAAGAGCATGGCGATGTGCAGTCGCTACAAGGATTGGCGCATGTCAGTGGACTCACGGTTCATCACGAACGTATCTCACCAGACACAGTTTTGCTTGATCGCGGTTCTTTTGCTTGGAAACTCAATATCGGTAAGGATTATTTGGAGCTTGATAGCGCTACTGAAGTGCTTTTCAATCGCATGACATTGCATCCGTATCTGAAGCTACAACATGGCAAAGATTGGCATGTGACGGCGCAAATAGATAAACGTAACTTTCCTGCCAACGATCTTTTTGCTTCGCTTCCACCCGGCTTATTCAGTAATCTGGATGGTTTGGAAGCTGATGGCACATTAACATGGCATTTTCTGCTGGATGTTGATTTCACGCAGATCGACAGCTTGAAGTTTGAATCGACATTGAGATCGCGTAACTTCCGAATTGTCAAGCAAGGTAAGACTGATTTAAGAAAGATGAACGAGCCATTCATGTACACAGCTTACGAGAACGGAAATCCGATACGTACGTTCGAAATTGGACCCGGAAACCCATCATTCCGTCCAATCAGTTATATTTCACGTTATTTGCCTATTGCTATTATGCAGAGCGAAGATGCTGGTTTTTATCAACATGCCGGTTTTATTCCAAGTGCAATCCGCGAATCATTGGTGAAAGAT
Source organism: Tannerellaceae bacterium (assembly GCA_036734445.1). GTDB lineage: Bacteria > Bacteroidota > Bacteroidia > Bacteroidales > Tannerellaceae > Parabacteroides. The sequence goes on along the minus strand of DAIMYP010000031.1, from coordinate 36,718 downwards.
TTGAAAGAACGTCGTTTTGCACGTGGTGGCAGTACGTTGAGCATGCAGTTGGTAAAGAATGTATTCCTGAGCAAAAACAAAACGATTGCGCGCAAGGTAGAAGAAATCCTGATTACATGGCTTATAGAGACCAATCATCTCACTTCAAAAGATCGCATGTTTGAAGTTTATATGAATATTGCAGAATGGGGTCCGCTTATTTATGGCGCTTGTGAAGCATCACATTATTATTTTGATAAAGAGCCATCGGAGTTGACACTCAGTGAATGTATTTTCCTTGCTTCCATCATCCCAAAGCCAAAACATGTACGTTGGTGCTTTGATGGATTGACGCTGAAACCCTATTATGCTGAATTTTTCCGTGTTGTGCTGAATCGCATGGTTTTGCGCGAACGTATTCTACCGGAAGAAGCGATTGGTGCATCGCCTGAAGCAGTGAAGATAACTGGTCCGGCGAAAGATTATATTTTGGGAACAGCTGCTGATACAACTGTCTCTAAGGAAAATCAATCGTTACCGTTGTTCCTTGTCCCAACACCGAGTCAAGGTGTACCTCTGCCCCATAAATTTTGAGAATACGTATGGAAAGACTAAGTCCCAGACCTTTACCTGCATAATCGCGAGTGTTCGAAGCGCGGTAGAAAGGCTGTTGGATTCGATTGAGTTCTTCGGATGGAATGCCTATTCCCCGATCCATTATTTCGAGTGTTGAAGCGCGAAGACGCATTTCTACGATTTCTTCTCCTGAATATTTGCAGGCGTTGTTGAGAATGTTACCGATAGCAATTTTGAGCAGGTTTGGGTTGGCTTCAAAACAATAGGCGAAGTTGTCGGCACTGAAACTTATCCGCTTATCTGCAAATTGCATCAGAAAATCTGCAAGGAACACCATTTCATGATTGCCTTCCTGAATTTCACTGTCGCTCTTTGAAAGAAATAGAAGACTCTTCATCAATTGATTAATACGTTTGGCTTCAGTGATAATGCGTACGAGAGCAGCTTGATATTGCTGTGGCGTACGTTCTTTCATTAGACTTATTTCGCATTCTCCTTGAATGGCAGTGAGCGGATTGTTGAGTTCATGCGAAGCGTGATGGATAAAACTTTCTTCGCTCTGATGGGCGGCACGGATACGATCATCAGTAAAAGCGGTGTAGCGTTTTCCAATAGCACGGGCAGCTATGACAGCAGCGATAAAAAGCACAAAGGTAAGCAATGCCAATATCCATCCTTTAAGACCCAATAAAGCCGCGATACAAACGATAGCACTCAGCGTGGCGATAATTACGATGAAGGCAAATTTGTAGCGTCGTTCAATTATTTTTTCGTTAAGAATATTCATTGTTCGTCAATCATATATCCCACGCCCGTGACGGTATGTATAAGCTTACGGGTGAATCCTTTATCAATCTTGGTACGTAGATAGTTCACATAAACGTCAACCACGTTTGTGCGATCCATTTCCTTGTCCCATGCTTCTTTGAATAGGTCCAAACGGCTTTGCGCCATACCTTTGTTTCGCATGAGGCATTCGAGAAGACGAAACTCACGAACGGTTAGTTCAATCGTTTTCTTTCCACGTAGTGCGCGCCGGGCAGAAAGGTCAAGCGTGAGATCACCGCAAGTAAGTTGTTCGGGTTGCGGTGAATCATTGCCTATACGGCGAAGTAGTGCTTTGATTCGTGCTTCCAATACAGTGAAACTGAAAGGCTTAGTAATATAGTCGTCAGCACCGGCATCGAGACCGCTGACGATATCATCTGTTGTTCCTAATGCCGTTAGCATAATGATTGGAGTTGAATATCCATATTTGTTACGATAACGGCGACAAAGTTCCAATCCACTCATACGAGGCATGACAACGTCAAGCAGCAGGAGCTGAAACTCCTCCTTATCAGCAATCTCCCACCCTGTTTGACCGTCGAATGCTGTTCGCACTTCGTGATTGAATTCCTGCAAGCCTCGCTCAATGAATGAAGCGATATTCTGCTCATCTTCAACTAATAATATTTTTGCCATTGTTTGCTAATCATTCTTCGTCATCATAAAGTAATGGCAAAGAATTGTTTGTTTCCAGATATGGAATCTTGGGAAACATCAGTTCGTATAAGATTCTCTCTTTTTCGTCAGGAACAACTTCAATTCTGACTTTTGTTACGCCTTGCCGTTTAAAGTCTAAAGCCTCGGCGGCAGAGGCCGATACGTCGATGATACGTTTCTTCTGGCGTGGACCTCTGTCAGTAACACAGACAATAACTGATTTATTGTTAGCCAAATTGATGACTTTCAAGAAAGTACCAAAAGGATAAGTCCTGTGAGCAGCTACCAATTCTTCTTGATCGTGTATACGTCCGCTAGCTGATTTCTTACCATGGAAACGTGTGTGATAAAATGAAGCAAGCCCTTCCTCCTGACTCCACAACATCGCTGCTCCCTGTAAAAAAAGAGTAGTAATCAGTGTGATATGTATCAGGCGGAAGGGCATGTATCAATTCCATTATATTTGTTTATTGGCAAATATAATAATAATTTCCCTTATTGCAAAAGTTTGCCGTTATATTCTCCTGTTAGAGTCTTTAAGAAAGCAATAATCTTCGTTACATCCGGATCAGAGATATTGTTTCCAATTTCAAACTGATGCATCATACGAATGGCATCTTCAACGCTTTTGACTGTGCCGTCGTGCATGTACGGAGGCGTAATCATAACATTACGCAGCGTTGGTGTCTTAAACTTATGCAAGTCTTGTTCGTTCTTGGTTACCGAATAACGACCCTTATCGCCGTCGGTCAAGCCTGTACCACGATAATCGAAGTAGCTCTTTTTGATACCCATATATTCGAATGACTGACCACCAATATTGACGCCCGTATGACACGTAGCACATTTATTAGCTTTGAAAAGTTTATAACCTTCCAGTTCTTCAGCAGAAAGAGCGTTCTTGTCGCCCATCAAATATTTATCGAAACGGCTCGGTGTGAGTAATGTTTTCTCGTATTCAGCAATAGCTTCAGTGATTGTTGACTGGTTGAAACCTTCCGGATAAACGGCCAGGAATTTCTTGCTGAACTCTTTGTCTGCAGCCAGTTTCGCAGAGATTTCGTCGAAAGATTTGCTTCCCATCTCAACCGGATTCAATGGCGGACCTGCAGCCTGTTCCTTCAAGTCTGCAGCGCGACCGTCCCAGAACTGTAGGAAGTTGAGTGCAGAATTATAAACTGTCGGAGCATTAACACCACCAAACTGTCCCTTGATTCCGTCTGAATACTGCTGGCGATCGACGCCTCCCATATTCAAATCGTGACAATGGGCACAAGAAATCGTGCTATCGCCCGACAAACGTGTATCATTGTATAATGCTTCACCTAATGCAACCTTTGCAGAATCCGTTTGCAGTGAAGCCATCAGCGGTTGTAAAGGTTCATTTTCAAACTCAGGAGCAACAGTAGGCGTTGTGAAAAACTTTTTGCGCGTATCTTTTGCCCACGCAATGATAACAGCTTTTTCATCTCGGCTTAAGCTTGTACCCCAATGTACTGACGAGAATTTTGCCGGTGGCATTGAACCTGTAAGCGCAGTGTTTTCGATCTTAGCCAAATCGACCACAGATACGGGTTTACCATTATCCAAGGCATCCAGCATGGCTGTAAGATCCAAATAGTGAGTACCTTCCTGCATGTCGGCTTTGACTACAGGACCAATAATGGGTAGTTTGCCGTAAAACGGCATTTTTGCTGTTGATGAGTGGCATTCCAAACATCCATTTTGTCTGATGATGGCAGCAACCTGCTTGGCAGGATCACTTAGTTTCTTATACTCTTGTGAGCATGAAGGCATTACCAAGGCCACAGCAAGCAGACCTAATGGCAATGCAGCCATCTTAAAACGATTTGCGTTCAACATTCTATGATCGGTTTATAGATTTAGTAATCGCAAATATACAATCTAAATTTATCCATGCTACTTTTGAAAGCTGAAATTTTTAAGCAAAATGTATTTATTCTGCTTTCAGCTTCATAATCGTAATCGAATTAGGTGGAAAGTTATAAATCATCGGCGACCCTATTGAGAAAGAAATACGCTTCATTACAGGCATCACCTCCTTAGGACGTACAAAAGAATTACTCGCCTCAGGCAAACCAGCTAACTCTATGATATCTGCTGTATTACGTGCACTCATACCTGTAATATTCAAACGGGTCTTTTCTTCGTGCATTGTGGTATTGACAACCTTCAGGATAATTTGTTTTTTCTCCTTATCGTAGGTTGCTACTGAAACAAGTGATGGTTCAGTAGTCATCTTCACTTTATGTATCAAAGAATCATTCACATAGCAGGAGATATAATCATCCCTACAAATCATCTTAATATTATACCAACGATTGCTCTGATAAGGATAAACGATTGTTGATGCAATATCATCTTTCACCCTTCCCGACTGACGGAACAATTCTAGAGTTCCAGCACCAATATTCATACCGATGAAATCGCTTTTCTCACCTCCTAAACCATTGTCACGTACACGAAACTGTATCGATCCGCTACCTTTTGTTCGCATGATATCTGCTGAAAATACATAATTATATGAATCAGACTTCCCGGCGAGAAGATAGTTCCAGCGATTTGCAGCTGATTTTAAAGTACCATTGTCTACGTCCCAGCCACCGGTCATAACTGTCGCTGTCGAAATATTTCTTCCATCAATACGAGCATTGCGAATATCGTAGCTGTTATCAAAGATTTCAATTCCAGAACGACCGAATGTCACCTGCGGCCGTTGATATGTCTGTGTAACCGTTTTTAAAACATCATCGCCACGATTATTGGCAAAAAGTTGATACATATAATACGACGGCGTTGGTACAGCTCTGTTTCCATCAAAAAGAATAGCCGGCTGACGTTGCAGCGGATATTTCACATTTCCGATGATTGGTGATAAAGCCACTCGTTTCACTATGTCTTGTCCGTTTTCAACTCCAATGAGAAAGCAGGCTTCGGCAACCGCTTTTCGCATATTTCCCCAATTATTGCCGTCAGTCTGACTGAACTCACCGATAAACACTGACGATGACAGACGAGTGTATCGCATTGGAGCGTAACGATCGTAGTTGCTAATTAAGAAAGGTTCTGTTGCATAAAAATGATGATCGGACCAGTCGCTTCGAATTTTTCCAGGCGTGATGGAACTTCCAATAACGGTAATCTGCGGATAACGTCCATTGATTGCTTTCTTAAACAAATCGAAACGCTTTGCATATTCCTGCCCATAATTTTCGCTACCTATCTCTACATATTTCAGTTTGAATGGTTTAGGATGTCCGGCCGCTGCACGCATAGCACCGAAAGTGGAATCAGTCGGTTGATTGGCATAAGCAATCGCATCAAGAGCATCTTGCACCAACTTGTCCATCTCTGTAATATCTTCATATCTTGGACGGCGACTCTGGCTCGTAACTCCACTATTAATCACATATACGGGTTCTGAATTCAAATCTTCACACATCTGCAAAAACTCATGATAACCAATGCCATTCGAAGAGCCATAGGCATATATATTCCAAAAATACTTTCGGGAATCAATACTGCCTATAGTCTCACGCCACATTGGATAAGTTCCTGCTGTATAACCCTCTACAAAACTTCCACCGGGGAAACGAATAAATGCAGGATGAACGGCATTGACCAATTCCATCAATCCAGGACGTAAGCCATTACTTCTCCCTTTCCATGTATTTTGTGGCATTAATGAAGCAGCATCAATCCAAAACATCGCCGTTGTATCGGCTGTAATGGTCAAAACCGCTTTCTCCATGCTTTTTGTTGCTGTAAAAGTGTGATGATATTTCCTCCAATCGTAAGGAGAAGTTATAATATGATATTCATCACTTATATTCTCTGTGCCAGTAGAATCAGACAACGCGAGATTGATTTTTTTCGGCATGGCCGATTTTCCTTTAACGTAAATAGCCAAATTATATTTCTCACCTTCACGAATAGTCATTCCCCGATAACCTTCAGCCACGATTCCACTTCGTCCTGTAGCTGCCGAACCATAAATGGAAACAAATAAAGAACGATTATTCTGTTCATTAATAGGTTGTTTATTGTCTAAAATCATCTGTGTATAAGAATTAAGCACATGCCAACCTATCACTGTATCCGAGCGAACAAATGGAATAGTCCAACCATTTGGCGTTGTCAACGTATGTTGTACAGGATCAAAAGGGCAGTTCAAAGGAGGAACTCCATCTTCAAAACTCCTGTTCTGCAACAGTTCGGCATAAATACCGCCATCAATACCATGATCTATTTCTTCTATGGTTAATCCGTAAAGTTCCTTATTAACAGGGAATGACAATCCATCTGCTTCAACTGTTATAACAGAAGTTACAGGCAAATCAGACTGACATCCAAGCAACAATGTCAATAAAAAAGAAAATACAGCAACTAATGTGCGTTCGGAATTCATTTTATATAACCTCACAATGGAAAAACATTTTCCGTTTCGAACTGCAAACTTATAGAATTATTTTCAAATAGCGATATGTTTGCCTCTTCACTTCACAAAGTAAAAAAAAGTTTCACTAAAATGAGTTGCAATTCAAACTAAAATCTTACATTTGTGCATCCTGCGTATGCATGAAAGCGTACCATAAACTATATTTTGGGTAATATGTTTTTACTGATTTATTAAAATTGGGTACTTTTGCAGGGTGAAGAAGGATACAAATTAGAATTTAGAACTTAATATATAATGAGCGACTTAAAATCAAAGTATACTATTCTTATAGTTGATGATGTTCCTACTAATGTCATTCTGGTTCAGGCTATTCTAAAAAAAGAAGGGTATAATCTGTTAACAACAGATAGTGGACCAAAGGCATTACGCATCGCCGATGAGAAAGTGCCGAACTTGATTCTTCTGGATATTATGATGCCAGGGATGGATGGTTATGAAGTGCTTCAGAGACTTAAGAATAATCCGAAGACTAACGAAATACCTGTTATTATTATGTCTGCATTGAGTGACATGCAAAGTATAGTAAAAGGTTATCAGTTAGGTGCTGTCGAATATGTTACTAAACCATTCCAACGCGAAGAACTGCTCAAACGCGTTGGTCATCGTTACGAATTATACAGCATTACTCATATAAAAAAGGAATTAGAAGACACTATCGTGTCTCGCGATACACTCTATTCGGTTATTGCTCATGACCTTCGTTCACCATTGGGTTCACTCAAAATGATGAATAATGCCGTTCTGATGATGGTTGACAAAACGAAAGTTAGTTCTGAAGTATTTGAAATGCTCCAAATGATGAATAAAACATCAGAAGAACTTTTCCAACTGCTTGATAATCTTCTCAAATGGGTAAGAAACAGACTTAACAAACAGAAAATATTCAAACAAGAAAGTGATATCAATGCTATTATTCGTAGTACTGTTGATTTGTTTGTACCTGTTGCTGCCCAGAAACATATTACCATCAAAAAAGAAGGGTTTGAGCAATCATTAACAGCCTTTTTTGATGTTGATATGGTTCAGACTATTGTACGTAACATCATGTCTAACGCCGTAAAGTTTTCTTTTGAAAATGGAACGATATTTGTGAATTCCAAAGCAGAGGGAGATAATCTGATTGTAAGCATTAAGGATGCAGGCAAAGGCATAAAACAAGAAGATCAAGATAAGATATTGAATCCAAAAGTTCAATTTACTACTTATGGTACCAATAATGAAAAAGGTTCAGGTCTTGGTTTAATGCTGTGTCAGGATTTTGTCGAAATGCATAACGGTAAGCTTTGGTTTGAAAGCGAAGAGGGAAAAGGAACTACTTTCATATTCTCACTTAACGTTTTGAATCAAACTCCACCTCCACAACCCAAACAAGCCTGATAAATCCGAAAATATATTCGAATGAAATTTCAAATACATTCGAATGCGAGAACCTTTTCATTCGAATGAAAAGACTGCTCCATTCGGATGTTTTTTTTAGTGCTTTGAATCAGTAAAAAGGATAAACAAATCCGTAGAAAAGGTCTGCTTAAATTAACGAGTATATCCTATCTTTGTACGGTTAGAAAACTAAACTCAAAAAAAATGGAATATAGAAATCTCGGTCATACAGGAATCAAAGTCAGTGCAATTGCATTAGGCTGCGAAGGATTTGTAGGCAAATCAGAAGAGTTGGTTCATGAAGAATTCGACTATGTTATAAATCAGGGAGTCAATTTCATTGATATCTACTCTCCTAACCCCGAGTTGAGAAAAAACATAGGAAAAGCGCTTACAGGGCGTCGCGAACAGTTTGTCATTCAGGGACATCTATGTACAGTTTGGGAAAGAGACCAATATCTTCGTACGAGGGACATAGAGAAGACAAAAAAAGGATTTAATGACCTTCTCGAATTACTAAACACCAACTATGTAGATGTAGGCATGATACATTATCTCGACGATGAAGCAGATTTTCAAAAAGTGTTTAATGGCCCCATCATCGATTATGCCATCCAATTGAAAAAAGAAGGGAAAATACGTACCATCGGCATGAGCAGTCATAATCCACTGATAGCAGAAAAAGCTGTTGAAACAGGACTTATTGACGTATTGCTGTTTTCAATTAATCCATGTTACGATATGCAACCGCCTTCTGATAACGTTGAGGATCTATGGGCAGACAAAAGCTACGAGCATCCTCTAATGAATATAGATCCGGCTCGTGAACGATTATACGAACTTTGTGAACGTAAGGGTGTAGGAATCGATGTTATGAAAGCTTTTGCAGGTGGAGATTTACTTAACGATGATTCACCATTTGGTGTTTCGCTCACTCCTGTACAATGCATTGAATATGCTTTAACTCGTCCTGCAACTGCTTCAGTAATGGCAGGTTGTAAAAGTATCGATGAATTTAAGGCAGCTATTGAGTGGTGCAATGCTTCTGATAAAGATAAAGACTACGCTTCTTCGCTTGCTAATGCCGACAAATTAAGCTGGAAAGGTCATTGCATGTATTGTGGTCATTGTGCGCCTTGCGCAGTTGGCATTGATATTGCGATGGTAAACAAATTCTATAATCTGACCGTTGCCGAAAATGCAATTCCTGAAACCGTTGCCGATCATTATCATCTTTTGACACATCATGCGTCAGAATGTATCGAATGTGGACGATGCGAAAAGAACTGTCCTTTCGGAGTGGAAATAATCAATCAGATGAAGAAGGCCGCTCTACGCTTTGGATATTAATAGACATCGCTGATGCTCTATTGTACTTAAATGTTGAAATTTTGCTTGGCAAACAAATGATAATATGCATAACTTATGTACCTTTGCCAGCAAAAGAAATCAGCGATGGAAGATAAGGGCGAAATAATATTAATCACCATCAATGGCAATGATCGGCCAGGTGTAACAGCTGCATTAACTGAGATTCTGGCAAAGAACGATGCCGTTATTTTGGATATTGGTCAAGCTGATATCCACAGTAATCTGTCTTTGGGTATCCTATTCCAAAGTACAGAAAGCGATTCGGGTAATATCCTGAAAGAACTGCTTTTCAAAAGCTATGATCTGGGTGTGAATATCCGTTTTAATCCAATCACGGAAGAAGCTTACGGTCAGTGGGTTTCTCTGCAAGGTAAAAACAGATATATCATTACCATTGTGGCTCGCAAACTGACTGCCAAACAGATTTCGGGTGTAACTCATATTATTGCCAAGCAAGATATGAATATCGATGATATCAAGCGACTTACTGGACGTATTCCTCTCGATGAGAACGCAAGAACGCCAAAAGCAAGTGTTGAGTTCTCTGTCCGAGGAACACCGAAGGATAAGGAACAAATGAAAGCAGAATTCATGACGCTGTCCTCTGAGCAAGAAGTTGATATATCATTTCAGGAGGAAAGCATGTTTCGCAGAATGCGCCGCCTGATCTGCTTCGATATGGATTCAACACTGATCGAAACGGAAGTTATCGACGAACTGGCTATGCGGGCTGGAGTTGGCGATCAAGTAAAAGCCATCACAGAATCAGCTATGCGCGGTGAAATAGACTTCAGCGAAAGTTTCCGTAAAAGATGTGCATTACTGAAAGGGCTGGATGTTTCTATCATGCAAGATATAGCTGAACATCTTCCTATTACTGAAGGTGTTGACAGACTGATGCGTATACTCAAAAAGGTTGGCTTTAAAATAGCAATCCTCTCAGGCGGATTTACCTACTTCGGGAACTATCTAAAACAAAAATACAATATCGATTATGTCTATGCCAATGAACTGGAAGTTGAAAATGGAAAACTTACCGGTAATTATGTAGGCGATATCGTTGATGGAAAACGCAAAGCAGAATTACTTAGACTGATTGCGCAGGTTGAAAATGTAGACTTACGGCAGACTGTTGCCGTTGGCGACGGAGCAAACGATTTGCCAATGATAAGTATTGCGGGTCTTGGTATTGCATTCCACGCTAAACCTAAAGTTAAAGCTACTGCTAAACAATCCATTTCGACAATCGGTTTAGATGGTATCCTATATTTCTTAGGATACAAAGATTCATTTTTAGACGAACAAATGTAAAATATTAATAGTATGGTTAAACACATTGTAATGTTCAAACTCAAAGAGTTTCCTACTCAAGAAGAAAAACAATCTAAGATGCAGGAGATAAAAATGCGTTTGGAAAGTTTGAAAGATAAAATTGATGTTCTACGTTATATACACGTAGATTTTAATATCAATCCTGCTGAAAAATGGGATATTATCCTGACAACAGAAATGAATACACTGGAAGATGTCAATACATATTCAACTCATCCCGAACATGTAGCTGTAGCTAAAGGCATTATTGGTCCTGTAAAGATTGATAGAGCATGTGTAGATTATCAATTTTAATATATACGAATGAAAGATTTTAATATAGATGAGCGTGTTCAGCGTGCTGTCGATAATTTTTACGATGGATTCAACTGTGCACAATCAGTTTTTTTAGCTTACTCGGATGTATTCGAACTGGATTTGGATACAGCTAAAAAAATGTCGGTTTCCTTCGGGGGCGGTATGGGAAGAATGCGAGAAGTTTGCGGGACGGTTAGCGCAATGTCTATGTTGGCTGGATTCAGATATCCGGTTTTAGATGAGAAAGATCTGGAAGCACGAACTAAAAATTATGCTATAGTTCAAAAGATGGCTGCTCTTTTTAAAGAAAAAAATGATACGATCATCTGTAGAGATCTACTTGGTAAATTGTCAAAATCAGACACTCCTGCACCCGAACTGCGTACAAATGCATATTATGCAACACGCCCTTGCGCTCGGTTTGTGGAAGAATCAGCTAGAATTGCAGGGAGAATGCTCAAAGGCGAATTGGAATAAATCAGGCTAACAACCGAATTTGTGATACATAACCCAATGTTCTTATATCTTCAAACAAACTGGTATAAGAGGATTGGGCTTTTACATTTACTTTATAAGTAATAATAGAAGTGTTTTGCTCGTATAATGACTCAAAAGAAACACTTACAATATAAACATTCCGCTTTTCCAATATGCCCCTTATTACTTTTAAATCAGGACTAGAAGTTTTACAGGTAATAGTCAGTATCTTGTTTACTCCATTCAGGAACATTCTTTTTTCCAACCGTTCAAGACTTACTAAAACAATCAGTGTTAAAAATGTAGCCACAATTGCAGGAATATACATTCCAGCACCGGCCGCCAATCCGATTACAGCAACAACCCAAATACAAGCCGCTGTTGTTAAGCCATGAATACTTCCCTTGCTCTGAATGATTGCTCCTGCACCAATAAAACCAACACCTGTAAGGACTTGTGCTGCAATTCGTCCTGGATCTCCATTCAAAAAATTGGGATACGTTTGAGGAATCCATATTGAAATAAGCATAGCTGCTGTAGAGCCCAAACATATTAATGTAAAAGTTCGCATTCCGGCCTCACGTCTTCTGAATTGACGTTCAACTCCGATCACTGCGCCCAATAGGAAACTGACTAACAAACGTATGACGGCTGTATACGGAGTTATAACAGTACTTTGTAATATGTCTGAAAGATGATTATACATAAGCATTTTATTTATTGCCCATCTATTAAACTTCTAAAGCACCAACAATGTCCTTTACTGATTTGAATCCATGGCGATTGCAATAATCTTCTAATCCTTCTATAACTTTAACACCTACGGTAGGATCAATAAAGTTGTAAGTTCCTATTTGAACAGCCGTTGCACCTGCAAGCATAAATTCAACAGCATCTTTCCAGTTGCAAATGCCTCCAAGACCAATTATCGGTATTTTTACGGCATGAAATACTTGCCAAACCATCCGCAAAGCAATGGGTTTGACGCAAGGACCAGATAAACCACCCGTTATCGTAGATAATTCAGGTTTGCGTTTTTCGGCATTAACAGCCATTCCCAATAAAGTATTTATCAATGAAACAGAATCTGCACCTTCGGCTTCTACTGCTTTTGCAATCTCGGCTATATCTGTAACATTTGGCGAAAGCTTTACTATCATCGTCTTTGGATATACCTTGCGAACAGCTTTGACAACAGATGCTGCTCCACAAGAAGTTACGCCAAAAGTCATGCCACCTTGTTTCACATTTGGACACGAAATATTGACTTCAATGGCGGGTATTTTATCTAACGACGCAATAACTTCGGCACATTCCACATAAGTTTCCACACTAGAACCACTGACATTGACAATCATATTTGTATCAATATCCTTAATTGTTGGATAGATATGATCTGCAAAATAGCGAGCTCCTTTATTCTGAAGTCCTACAGCATTGAGCATTCCAGATGGTGTCTCTGCCATTCTGGGATAATCATTTCCTTCTCGAGGTTGTATTGTCGTACCTTTAACAATGATACCTCCCAAACGAGAAATATCCATGAAATCAGCATACTCAACGCCATATCCAAATGTACCCGAAGCAGTCATTATTGGATTCTTGCATTCTAAACCACCTATATTTACATTCAATTCTGCCATCTTAATCTATTTATATTAAATACAGGACCTTCAGAACATACACAAAGATTACCTTCTGTTGTCTTTTCTACACAGCACAAACAAGCACCAATGCCACATGCCATTTTATTTTCTAAAGAGGCTTCACAATTTATATTTCGTTCATATGCATATTTGGCAACAGCCATCATCATTGGTTTAGGGCCACAAGTATAGATAAAATCAAAAGGATTTTGCAGAATGGAATGGTTTGTTACAAATCCTTTTTCACCTAACGAACCATCTTCTGTAGTAATATACACTTTTCCATATTGACTAAAGGACTCTAACTGCAATATGTCCTCTTTCGAACGAGCACCAAGTAGAAAACATGGATTAAAGCCTTGCATTCTCAATGTAGCACCCAAATATAACATTGGAGCCGTACCGACACCACCACCAATCAGCAGCAATGATTCTTTTTTATTTTCCGGAATGCTGAAACCGTTTCCCAAAGGAAGTTCAACATTTATTTGATCACCTGGTTTGCATTCTGCTATTTGTCTGGTACCATCGCCAACTATTTGTATAAGCAACCATAGTTCATTCGTCTTTCTATCGATAAAATTAATAGAAATAGGACGGCGTAAAAATGTAGAAGGCGAATGCTCTACTTTCACTTCAACAAATTGTCCTGGCAACATTTCAGGTAAAACATCTCCTGTTGCTAATTTCAATAAGCAATAATTCTTATGAATGCGACAGTTGCTGTTTACTTGCATCTCCAAAATATACTTCTTCATATAAAATACTCCGATTTTTATGCAAATATAAAATACAATCGGATACTTTGGGCTAATCTTTCTTTATTTTTTCGGGTATAAAGGTTTCAAACGTGTTATCTGTGTAGAAAATCATTATTTTAGACACCACCTTATTTGTCTTTTCATGGTGTATAACCGGCTCTAATACAGTATGTTTAGTATCATTTACATGCGTTTCAACCTTATTTTCCTTGCGATATTCAGGAGCAGTCTGTACCTCAGGTGGATTTATCGCCGTATTTTTGAACAAATCAGGTTCAATCGAAACGGCTTGATGGATCATATTGCCTTTGCCAAACATTAACCAATCTGAATCAACATATGTGAATCGCTCCAATATTTTCATGATAACATCCAAACTAGGTTTATTTCGCCCAGATGTTATATGAGACATCGCTGAACGTTGTATACCTATTTCTTCTGCAAATTTAGAAGGCACGAATCCTTCATGCTCCATAATCTGTAATATCCGATCTCGTATAGGATCTATTTCCATATTCTTTTTAATTAAAATGATGACAAGATGTCAGCTTTTGTTGATTTAGAAAGATATATAAGTAAACTGCACAAAGTTAAACTATAAATTCCAATTGTACAATATAAAGTTATAAATTTAATTAGATATATTCGTAAACTCAATATATAATAGTAAACACACTATTTGTGTACAGACGTAAAATCATAAAATAAACGAATCAAGTATCACTTTATGTTTATAACATATTTATTTGTTATTCATAAAATTATAATACATTATTGATGCTACAAAAAGCTTGTTTACAATAATTGTGGACAAAAGTTACGGTTTATTTTTATTAGTTCATTAGAAATTCCATATAAATATCTGATAAACATAGTTTTATTGACAAAAAATTAGGGTTGTAAAGCTATATATAAATTCAATGAAATTAGTTAAGTATGTAAATCGAATAGATTAGTAATGTAAATCACAATTGTCATCTATAGATAATTAATTATATTACACATGTAAATTATACGGCATTATTTGCAGTTGACATCTGTATACATTTGGAATTGTAATTATATTGATAGTATATATACTTATCTATGCCCTCTTTAGATGACAAAAAGACATCTGTATACAAACGTCCTATGTTTAAGATGAAAGTTATTAAAAGGATTGATTACGAATGTGGAAAAATCCTTTACCCTTTCAGTGAAGGATTTTATAAAGAAGTTCTTTGAGAAGATCCGAACTAGACGTGGAAGAATTGGCAACTCCCTTTGATCTAGCATCAGTGGAACGAATCTCTCCTATAAGAAGAAATGTTTTCATCGCCGAAAAGTTACGTAAACCAAATACATATTCTTTAGTTTGGTATGAAGCATGCAGACCTAACACTTCCATGATTCCTGTTTCAGAACGGTTTGGGGAATAGTAACAAATCAACAGGTTAGAAAAGTATTTAAACAAGACGGAAAGTGTCATTTGAATAGGATTACTTTTAGGATTTTTCTCAAAATATTGAGCAATTCGATAACATTTTAAAGCGTCTTTGATAGCTACAGCCTTCAAAAGCTCAAAATTATTATATTCCTTACTAATGCCTACACTACTTTCCACTAATTCAGGCGTAATTCGCTTTGTATGAGAGATCGTTAACGAAATGGATAATTTATCAAGTTCTTTATTAAGTTTGCTCAAATCGTTTCCTAAGAAGTCTGATAACATTTGTGCAGCCTTAGAATCAATTCCAATAGAACGTTGTTGAAGCAATGTAACGATAAACCCTGGCATCTTATAATCAGAAATCTTTTTTGAATCATATAAAATACCGACCTTTTCTACAAGTGAGGCCAGAGATTTACGTTTATCCAAGGTTTTATATTTGTAATTGACAACTAAGATAGTTGACTGAAGTGGATTCTTTACATAAGATGAAAGCAACTCGATATTATCAATCAATTGAGCCTCTTTAACTACAACCAGTTGATATTTAGACATCATAGGGTATCGGCGAACTGCATTGATTATTGAAATAACATTAACATCAGCACCATACATAATAACCTGATTAAAATCGCGCTCGTTCTCTTCCAATACATTATCAATCAGTTTATTCGTAATCTGATCAATAAAATAGGGCTCTTCACCCATTAAAAAATAAATGGGTGAGAATCTCTTTGCAGAAATGTCTGCACAAATTTCATCAAATGTATACTCCTTTTTCGCCATTTGTATATAGAGTTACCAACTAAAACGTATGTGGCGAATGGTTTTCTTTCCATCTATTATTTGACGCAAGGCTTCAATACCTAAATCTACATGCTCTCCTGCATAATTTTTGGTAACAACTTTATCGCCCTCTGCCGTTTTTATACCTTCTTCCTCCATTGGTTTATCAGAAATCATTAATAAAGCACCTGTGGGAATCTCATTAGCAAATCCCGCTGTAAATAATGTTGCTGTTTCCATATCTATACCTGTGGCATGTGTACGACGAAGATAATCTTTGAAATCGTTATCATATTCCCAAACTCTCCTATTGGTTGTATAAATGGTACCTGTCCAATAATCTTTTCCATGATCACGTATAGCTGAAGAAATAGCACGCATCATTGAAAATGCAGGTAATGATGGAACTTCTGGTGGAAGATAATCATTAGATGTACTTTCGCCACGAATAGCAGCAATCGGCATAACATAATCGCCAATATTGTTCGAAACCTTCAAACCGCCACATTTTCCCAAAAATAAAACGGCTTTAGGTTTTACAGCAGACAATAAATCCATTATAGTTGCCGCATTGGCGCTACCCATTCCAAAATTTATAATCGTAATGCCTTCAGCTGCAGCATTAGGCATTGTATTTTTTAACCCTAAAATGGGTACTTTAAACCTGTCAGAAAATAATTCCACATATTTAGTGAAATTAGTCAATAGTATATATTTGTCAAAGTCTTCCAACTTTCTGTCTGTATACCTTGGCAACCAATTTTCTACAATCTCTTGTTTTGTTTTCATAATTCATTATCTTTGATGTCGAAAAGGACAGGACAAATATACAAAATGCAAGCATTAAATCTGCCTACTTTCTCTGTGAAAGTAATAGAAAAAGAAAAAAAGCGTTTGATTTTTGATTTCATACGCAAGAAATATGTAGCTCTCACTCCTGAAGAATGGGTCAGACAGCATTTTATAAATTATCTTATCACGAGTCTTAACTATCCTAAAGAACTAATAGTTAATGAAATGTGGATTAAATTGAATAACACATCCAAACGATGTGATTCAATTGTTTATAACCAGTTTCTAGAACCGCTTGTGATTATAGAATATAAAGCACCATACATCAAAATTACAGAGTCCGTTTTTGAACAGATCATACATTACAATTTTGCACTGCACGTTAAATATTTGATTGTGAGCAACGGAATGACACACTATTGTTGTCAAATAGACTACAAAAACTTAACTTATAACTTTTTAAAAGAAATACCAGATTACTCCACTCTCAATAATTCAGAAGAAGACTGAATTGGCAATATGTATTTTGACACTTGGCTTTGGCCGTAATACTTATTCATTGCAATTGAAACATTTAATTTTTCAATTGTGTCAATAAAAAAATATTCAGAAGCAGATGTTGCCTCATTTTTATTTATGTAATTGTTAGAATCGAGTAATGCCTTTTCCAAATTCCCCCCGTATACAATGTTTGTGTTCTGAAGAGAGATATGCGTATTCGTCTTCTTCTCATTTCCATTGGAAATAAGAGAATAGCTTAATAAGACTACAAAAAAAGATAATACCAATGCTTTCATAACTTTCCTTTTTAATATCTCTATTAGCTTAGATGCATAAATAACGCAAAACGCTGCATGAATATTATCTGAATAACATTTTTTTTCTTATAAAAGGAAGTATTCTTATCAAAAATCCGAAAAGAATATTCTTCCTCAGATCAGTAATCCTATTTTCAACTATGCAAAATAAAGAAGGGAGGTCGATAACGGCCCCCCTTAAAAATATAATCAGAAAGATTTATCCTCCAAAATTATCAAAATGCAGCATTTCAGGTGCAACACCCAAATTATCTAACATTCCTTCAACAGCTTTTGACATTGGGCCAGGACCGCACATGTAATATTCAATATCCTCTGGAGCATCATGATCCTTCAGATAATTATTATATATTACTTGATGAACAAAACCTGCCGTATATTTAACGCCTGCTGCGTCTGCTGCAGGATCTGGACGGTCAAGAGCCAAATGAAAAGTAAAATTAGGAAACTCTTTCTCTAACTCCAAGAAATCATTCAGATAAAAAACTTCATTTAATGCACGAGCTCCATAGAAATATGACATCTTACGATCTCTTGTATTCAAAGTCTTTGTCATATGCATAATTTGTGCACGCAACGGAGCCATACCGGCACCACCACCAATCCACATCATTTCTCTCTTCGAATCGAAAATCGGATGGAAATCGCCATAAGGACCACTCATAATAACTTTATCACCTGGTTTTAATGTAAAGATATATGACGAAGCTATACCTGGCATTAAATCCTGGAAGCCAACTTGTGGTTTCGGTTTAAATGGCGGTGTAGCTATACGAACAGTCAACATTATACGATCACCTTCTGCTGGGTAGTTGGCCATAGAATACGCACGGATTGTTGGTTCTGTATTTTTACATTTCAAAGTAAAAAGGCCGAATTTATTCCAAGCGGGTAAATAAGCATCGCCAATTAAGCTCTTATCAATGTCTTTATCATAATCCATTGAATATTCCGGAATTTTAATTTGCGCATAAGATCCTGGAATAAAATCCATGTGTTCTCCCTTAGGCAATGCAACAATAAACTCTTTGATAAAAGTAGCTACATTCTTATTTGAGATGACTTCGCATTCCCATTCTTTTACACCAAATACAGAATCAGGAACTTGAATTGTCATATTCTCCTTTATTTTGGTTTGGCAAGCCAAACGCCAATGATCCTTTATCTGTTTACGATTGAAAAAGCCTTTTTCTGTAGGCAATATTTCGCCACCGCCTTCTAGAACCTGTGTACGACATTGTCCGCACTTACCACCACCGCCGCAAGCTGACGACAAGAAAATACCGCCGCCTTGTAACGCATTCAACAGTGTTCCACCCATTGGCGTTTCAATTTCCTTTTTGCCATTGACTATCAGTTTTACATTTCCTGATGGTACCAATTTTGCTTTAGCGAACAATATTGCGATAACCAATATCAGAGTCATCACTAAGAAAACTACTGCACCTGCTATCATCGTTAGTTCGCCAGACATTAATAAAACCATTTCTTTTTGATATTTAAATCGTTAATACTCAAATTTTGATACCTGAAAAACACATGAACGCCATACCCATCAATGCGGTAATGATAAAAGATATACCAAGACCTTTCAATGGTTTGGGAACATCTGAATAGGCTAATTTCTCACGGATAGCAGCCATACCAACGATAGCCAACATCCAACCAATACCTGAACCTAATCCATAAACGGTTGCAACTCCTACATTTGGAAAAGCCTTCTGCTGCATAAACAATGAACCACCTAATATGGCACAGTTAACAGCAATCAACGGCAAGAAAATACCTAATGATGCATATAATGCAGGAGCGAATCTTTCAACAACCATCTCAACAATTTGTGTAAATGAAGCGATGACAGCGATAAAAATGATTAATGACAAAAAGCTCAGATTGACATTAGCATACTGAGGACCGAGCCAACTTAAAGCTCCATCCTTCAATACATACGTCTCAAGCATATAATTGATTGGTAACGTACATGCCAAGATGAACGTTACAGCCATTCCTAATCCTATGGCAGTCTTTACATTTTTGGAAACAGCTAAGAAAGAACACATACCTAAATAGTATGCGAAAATCATGTTGTCAACAAAAATTGAGCGGACAAATGTGCTTAAATATTCTTCCATTCTATTTATCCTTTACTTGTTTGATTCATTAATTTTCCTGTAGTTCTTTGTTCTTTGAACGATGAACCCAAACAATCACAGCAATGATGATCAATGCCATCGGAGGCAAAATCATCAAACCATTGTTTGCATAACCCATATCATAGAATGATTGTGGAATAACATGTAATCCAAATAGAGTTCCTGAACCCAGTATTTCACGGAAGAAACCAACAATCACCAATATGATGGCATAACCCAATCCATTACCAATACCATCCAGGAAAGATTCCCATGGACCATTACCTAAAGCAAAAGCTTCCAACCGACCCATCAAAATACAGTTGGTAATAATCAAACCAACATAAACAGACAGTTCCTTGTTAACATCATAAGCAAAAGCCTTAAGTACTTCACTGATAATAGTAACCAAAGCAGCACAAACTACCAACTGTACGATAATACGAATACGGTTAGGAATAGAATGGCGAATCAATGAAATAATCACATTTGAAAAAGCTACAACTACTGTTACAGAAACACCCATAACAATTGCCGGCTCCAATTTAGATGTTACAGCCAAAGAAGAACAAATACCCAACATCTGAACAAGAATTGGATTGTTCATGCTCAACGGCCCTAACAACACTCC
Source organism: Tannerellaceae bacterium (assembly GCA_036734445.1). Classification (GTDB taxonomy): domain Bacteria; phylum Bacteroidota; class Bacteroidia; order Bacteroidales; family Tannerellaceae; genus Parabacteroides. The sequence continues at coordinate 16,349 of DAIMYP010000031.1, read as the reverse complement.
TTTATTTTTTTCTGATAATAATCCCATCTCTACTTATTTTAAGGAAGTTAAATATTTAACGTAGCCACTTAAACTATCGAAAAGCATTCTATTTACACCGTTACTCGTCAGAGTACCACCTGAAATACCATCCACATAATCCTGGCCTTCTACACTTTTTCCATGCTTTACAACAGCAACAGATTTGAAATTACCTTCTACAAACAATTTCTTTCCTATAAATTCTTTACTGAATTCAGGTTTTGCTATTTCTGCACCCAAGCCCGGAGTTTCACCTTGATGACTGAAGTCTGCACCAAAGATTGTACTTCCGTCTTTCTCGACAGAAATATATCCCCAAAGTGGTCCCCAAAGACCCGTACCATGTAAAGCCATCACATACTTGTTCTGACCGTTTATGTTTGCAACAAAAACCGGATATTTGTGTTCGGCAGCACTTTTAACAACATCAGCTGCAAAAGCATCACCTTCAACTTTTTCACCGTTATCGTTTACCAAAAATGCTTGCTTGATTAGCTCCGTATATTTAGCTTCTGCTTCATTTGGAGAAACCGTGACATTGATGGAACGAAGAATTTGTTGTCTCTTATCATTATCTGCATTCTTTTGCTGATAACTGTGTAGTGATTGTGAGGTAAATGCCAACAATACTGCAACAAGAATTACCATTACAGAAGAATATATAATAGTATATGTGTTACTATTTGTATTTAACTTTGCCTTCTCAGGTTTAATCTCCTCAAATTCGGAAGCTGGAGCGCCACATACAGGACACGCAGCTGGAGCCTTGTCTCCCTCGTAGACATAGCCACATACTTTACATTTAAATTTCTTTGTAGCCATATTTCCCTTACTTATTTAATTTTACACGATTAAGACGACGTGAAATATTTGCTTCGACAACATAATAGTCAATCAATGGAGCAAATACATTCATTAATAAGATAGCCAACATCATGCCTTCTGGATAACCAGGGTTCAATACACGAATAAGTATAGCCATCAAACCGACAAGGAAACCATAGATAAATTTACCCGTTTCCGTACGAGCTGAAGTGACAGGATCTGTAGCCATAAATACAGCGCCAAAAGCAAAACCGCCTAAACACAAATGGTTGAGAACAGATGTCTGCATTGCAACAGTAGTACCGATAGCATTAAAAATCAATGACATGAATGCACCACCTACAAATACAGAAAGCATTGTCTTCCAACTTGCAATCTGAGTAACGAGCAGAATAACTGCACCAATCAAAATAGCTATAACCGAAGTCTCACCTATTGAACCAGGAATAAGACCCGTAAAAGCATCCCATGTAGAAAGCGGTTGGCCTATTACATTTACGACACCATTGAATGCATCTTTTGAAGCAACTGCAATCTGTCCGAGCGGTGTTGCACCAGAAAAGCCATCTATTACTTGTCCACCACCGATTCCGAAGGTATCAGCTGTACGAACAAATACTTTATCACCTGACATGGCTGCCGGGTAAGCAAAAAACAAAAATGCACGAGTAACCAACGCTACATTAAATATATTATATCCTGTACCACCAAAGACTTCCTTTGCAAAGATAACAGCAAATGCGGTAGCTACAGCAATCATCCACAATGGTGTATCTATAGGAACAATCATCGGGATCAATATACCTGAAACCAAGAATCCTTCTTGGATTTCTTCTTTTTTCCATTGAGCAACTGCAAATTCAATTCCCAAGCCTACTACATAAGAAACAATTATCTTAGGCAATACAGCTAAGAAACCAAAAATAAAAGTCATCCAAAATCCAGGATCAGCATTAATCGCAAGGTTATGCTGATAACCTACATTATACATGCCAAATAGTAAAGCCGGCAGCAACGCGATTATAACTACAGTCATAGTACGCTTTGAGTCAATGCTGTCATGGATATGTACGCCTGATTTTGAAGTTGTATCTGGTACAAACAGAAAAGATTCAAATCCTTCAAAAACAGAACGAAACATTGCCAGCTTTCCACCCTCTTCGAAGTTTGGCTTAATCTTGTTGAGGTAATTCCTTAACGCTTTCAATGTATTCTAAATTTTAATGTTATTAATTCATTTCCTTATAAAGCAAATCCAATCCATTACGTACAATCTTTTGGATTTCGAGCTTTGAGGTATCAACAAATTCGCAAAGAGCAAAATCTTCTGGAGCTACTTCATAAATGCCCAGATTCTCCATCTTATCAATATCAAAAGCAATAATAGCCTTCAACAAATATTCCGGGAAAATATCCATTGGGAACACACGATCATATTCATTTGACATTATGATTGCACGTTTTCCACCTTTAATACGGGCGTCCATAACATACTCCTTCCCTTTTCCCAACAACCATGTCGGATAAGAATGACTTACACTATACTTGTTAAAGCCTAGAGATGCCCAACCCAAAAAGTCTGCAGCATCATCACCTTCAGGAATTACAGTAATCTGATTATCATAAGCTCCCAGATAATCTTCTTTGCTGACTTTTGTTCCAGTAAGGACATCCCCGCTAATTATACGGATATGCTCTTGACCTTCCAAAATTTTACCTGTAACCAAACTGTTAATTGAACAACCTGAAATAGCTTTTATATATCCTCTTTCTGTTGTTTCTGAACCAGTGAGTGCCACTAAACGAGTGAAATCAACTACACCTTTATTGAATAGGCGACCGATGATTATTACATCTGCAGGATTAGCAACCCAAACTATTTCACCCTTATTAACAGGTTTAATATGATTGATTTGAACACCGACATTTGCAGCAGGATGTGGTCCTTCTACTTCAAAAGTTTCTACTCCGCTAAGTTTCAAAGCAGAACCTTTGCGTATGCCAACATACACTTTACCGGTAGTAAGTTTTGAAAGAGCATCTAATCCGGTCTGAAAATCATTTTCTTGTCCTTTAACTACAAAATCGAAGTTTGGAGCCAAAGGTGCTGAATAGAAGGCAGACACAAAAATGTCACGAGGAGTATCTGACGATGTAGCAATGATATCATACGGACGTTGTTTAATAAAAGGCCAAAGACCTGCTCCCAGGATGGCGTTTTTTACTTCGTCTGCATTCAATGATGTCACACTTTTCTTGCCAAAATCTTCATATTCGATTTGCGTATCTGGCTTAACAGTAATACTAAGCACCTTACGCTTCTCTCCTCGATTTACGGCAATCACTTCACCACTGACAGGTGAAACGAATTTAATTTCAGGGCGGTTCTTATCAATCATTAATACAGAACCAGCTTTGACTTTGTCTCCTGATTTAACAAGCACTTTGGGAATAACGCCGTGATAATGGTCCGGAACGATAGCATAACTATCACTCTGTCTACCACTTAGCATGACTTCCGAGGCTTTGCCTTTCAGATCAATGTCCAAGCCCTTTTTAATCTTAATCACATTTGCCATGATAGAACTAAAATTGTTTGTTTGTAATTTTCCCGCAAAAGTAAACATTTTTTATGCCCTAAAGAAGGATATAAGAAATAATTAGAGAAAAAATTCCATAATTTTGCACCGTCAATACAAATGAATACAGATATGAAAGTTTACAATTTGTTGTTTTTGATGTTGTTTGCATTTTTTTATCAGGTAAATGCCCAGGAAAAGTATTTTACCAGTGTCAACAATAAGCTGATAAAGAATTTGCAAGTTAAAGTAACTGGCCAAAAAATTTCCAATCCTTATATTACCTTAGGTAGTAGTGAAAAGATTGAGATAGATTTTGATGGACTGGGATATGGATATACAGGTTATACATATTCCATTGTCCATTGTAATGGCGATTGGACCAAGTCACAGTTAACGCCTGTTGAATATTTGGATGGTTTTCAAGGTTTATATATTGAAGACTTTGCAAATTCTATAGGTACAACATCCCTTTACTCTAATTACAGGTTGTTTTTACCTAACAAGGATGTCCAATTTAAAGTATCAGGCAACTATGCTGTACAAGTGTATAAAGAAACGGATCCTTCAAATATCATTTTTACAGCTTGTTTTTCTATTGTAGAACCGCAGATATCAATCGCTGCATCCATTGATGGCAATACAGATATTGATACACATCAAAATCATCAACAAGTAAATTTCAACATCAATACTCGTAATTTATCTATTGCCTATCCACAAACAGATTTGAAAATCTTCGTCTATCAGAACAACAGACGTGATAATTTCGTTACGAATCTACAACCTTTGAATATACAAGCGAATGATATTTCGTATTATCACAATCGTAATCTTATTTTTCCTGCCGGAAATGAGTATAGAAGGATGGAATTCTTGAGTAATAAATACAATGGTATGCATGTTGAACATATTTCATATCATCGCCCATACTATAATGTTGAATTGATGACAGATCAAAAACGTTCCAATGCCACTTATGAATATGATCAAGATCAAGACGGACGCTTTTTCTCTCGTTGCAGCAGATGCAGTGATCCTGATACAGAAGGTGATTATTGCATCGTTCACTTTGCTCTTGAAAGCAATGAATTACCGGAAGGAGATATTTATTTGAATGGTGAGTTTCTCAATAATGAATTAAATGAAATGAGTAAAATGTCGTATAACCCACAGGCAAAGCGATACGAAAAATCCCTTTTACTCAAACAGGGAAGTTACAACTACCAATATTTATTTGTTCCATCAGGTTCCTCTATCGGTGAAACAGCACCGATAGAAGGGAACTATTATCAGACGGAGAACGAGTACAGCATATACGTTTATTATTGTCCAATGGGTGCCCGTTATGACCGATTAATCGGTGTTACTTCCGTAAAAAATGAAATGCCAATCAACTAATCTTTTACAGCAACAACTTCAACTTCTACAAGTCCGTTTTTAGGCAATGTTTTTACAGCCACAGCCGAACGGGCAGGGAAAGAACCAGAAAATTGTTGGGCATAGACTTCATTCATGGCACTAAAATCATTCATATCAGCAAGATATACTGTCGTTTTAACAATATCAGCCATATCATAACCAGCTTCAACTAGTATGGCTTTTACATTCAAAAAAGCTTGTATAGCCTGTTCTCTGACACCTCCTTCAGCAAAATTACCTGTTGCAGGAACAATACCCAGCTGTCCAGATGCAAATAAAATTCCATTTGCAACAACTGCCTGACTATATGGACCAATAGCAGCGGGTGCTTTTGTTGTTGAAATAACTTTCTTCATATTCTTTTAGTCAATTATTTAGTAATTGTTTGTTCATTCATCCTCTGTCTCACTACTTCGTATACAAAAATCGAAGTGGCTACAGATACATTCAAAGAAGCTATAGTACCGAACAACGGAATCTTTACCAAATCATCGCACATACGAAGATTATCGGCAGAGATCCCTGTATCTTCAGCTCCCATTACAATGGCGATAGGACCATCATATTTTACCTGAGTGTAAAGATCTGTCGCTTTTTCGGTTGCAGCAAAGACTTTGACTCCACTATCTTGCAAGAACTTAATTGCTTGAGAAATACTTTTTTCTTTACATACAGGTAACGTAAGCAGTGCTCCTGCTGATGTTTTAATAGCATCTGCATTTACGGTAACGCTACCTTTTGAAGGGATCACAATAGCATCGACTCCTGCACACTCGCAAGTTCTTGCTATCGCTCCAAAATTACGCACATCCGTTATTCCATCGAGCAAAATAATGAAAGGATTTTTTGCTTGTTCGTATGCAAATGGAATGATATCCTCCAATTTTTGATATGATACAGCTGAAATAAAAGCAATCACCCCTTGATGATTTTTGCGTGTCAAACGGTTCAAACGTTCTTCCGGTACGCGCTGAACTTGTATGTCTAATCCTTTCAATGATTCAAAAAGCTCTTTTGAAAGCTGACTTTGCAGTTCGCGCTTAACTAATATCTTATCGATCTCTTTTCCGGCTTGAACAGCTTCAATAACTGCACGCACGCCAAAAATCATTTCATTTTCCTTCATTATTTTCTTTTGATTATTGTGTTATCGTTCTCTTTTACTACGACCATTTCCTTGAGTACGTCCAGAGCTCTGATTACCACTATTACTACGTGTTGACTCAAAACTGCTCCTATCCGAATGCGTACTGCTACTTGCACTACGTCCCATGGACGGATTAGCTTGCTCGCTGCGGCTACTCATGCCTTGACTTCTTCCCCCACCATTATCGGGTCGCGAATCACTACCTGATCTCGATTGGAATGAATCATTTCCTCCTCTGTTCGAGCGTGAATAGTTTGATTGACTATTGTTACTCGGTTGGGAACCTCTGGTGAAGTCTTGATTCTTATTCGAATTATTAGAATTTCCATTTGGTCTGTTATTGCTAAAAGACTGGTCACGGCCATTATTATACTGATTATTATATTGATTTTTATAGCCTGACCCACTATTTGGATTCATGTACTGATAAGAAGAATGATCGTCACGTCTTTCGGAGTTCCACTGCGAATTGTTGTCATTTCTCCTGTTATTGTCATATCTTTGATTGTTATCATACCTCCGATTATTATCATATCTTTGGTTGTTATCATATCTCCGATTATTGTCATAACGAGGATTCGGTCTGAATTCAGGATATTTATATTTTCCAAAATACCAACCTCCATCATCAAAGCGAGCGTACCAGCGATTGCTCACAAACTCCCACAAACTATGCCAATAATGGTCTTCATATCTATAGCATATACTTGATGGATAATATTGAACGTATCTACGTGTATTGAACCATCCATTCCAATCATGAATGCGAGTTGGCTGCTCACGCGAAAGTGTAATATAGAGTCGGAATTGTGAAGGCGAAAGAATATCTTGCAATCGACTGTCGCGTTCCATTCTCAACTCATAAATATTTTTGGCAACCCTATCCCAGTAGCGATAACTACGGTTGGCTTCTCTTTCTATTCTTATTCCATATTGATGAATGATGTATTGATAATCATAAGCTTGTCTGTCCGACATGCCTATAGCATTTTCCATCCACAGGCAATATGAACAATCCGGATCATCCCAATCAAAGTCATCTTCCCACTGCGCATATCCCGGCAAACTGAGTGCCAAGATGAATGCTAATATTATACTAATTCTTTTCATGTCTTTCTACGTTTAGTTAACAATTAATGTTTTCTTTACTATTAGAACCATCATATGCCCAAAAGGTTTAATTTTCAATTCTTAAAAGTTCTTTCGCATTTATAATTGAAGCCTTGGTCACTGTCGATCCGCTCAACATTCTAGCAATTTCCTGTACTCTTTCATCTGAATTCAATTCTTTTATGCGTGTGACTGTTGAATCGTTCAAGTCCTCTTTAAAAACTACAAAATGGCAGGTACCCATAGCTGCAATCTGAGGAAGATGCGTAATTGTAATGACTTGCATATTCTGCTCTCCCAATTCTTTCATGATTGCACCCATTTTATCTGCAATATCTCCTGAAACACCGGTATCCACTTCATCAAATATGATAGAAGGCAAAGCGGTATATTTTGCTATCATTGCTTTAAGGCTAAGCATCAGACGGGATATTTCGCCGCCCGAAGCCGTTTGAGCAACAGGTAGTAGTGCGCTGTTTTTATTGGCAGAAAACATGAATGAGATATCATCCATTCCATCTTGTTCAGGAATTTTTTTAGCTATAAAATCCACATTGAAACGGATATTCGGCATTCCCAACGGCATAAGCATTTTTGTCAATTTATTTGACATTGATACGGCTCCCGCTTTTCTTTGATTGCTTAAATCTTTTGCTAATTGGCATAAGTGCGTATAAGATGATTCCAGCTCTTTTTGTTTCTGTTTGATCTGTTCATCATAAGCATCGATTTCCTTGAGTCGAGAAGTATATTCATCTTGTAGAGCCAATAACTCGGAAACACTTGAAACTCTATGCTTTTGTTCCAAAGAATAGATCGTGTTCAATCTGTCGTTAACCCACTGCAATCTTTCAGGATCGAACTCGATATTTTCTTTTTGGCTGTTCAGTTCTGAAGATAAATCATCCAAATCGATATATGCTGAACGCAAACGCTCTGCCGTTTGCTTTGCATTCGGGTAATAAGAACAAATACTTTCTGAAACCGATAAAGCCTCTTTCAGTGATAAAAGTATTGTATTGCCATCATCACCATCCAACAATTGTGTGATTTTAAATAGTGATCCTTTAATCTCTTCTGCATGCGAAAGCGTATCCTGCTCCTGCTCCAATGTATCCTGCTCGTCGCTTGACAGTCGAGCTTCCGTCAGTTGCTCAAGCTGAAACTTCAGATAATCTTCTTCCTCTTTGGATTGAACATTCTTTTCTTGCAAACCTTTCAGTTCCTTCTGCAATAATACATAATTCTTATATTCTGCCTTATAATTTGATAGAACAGACTTTGTATCAGCCATAATGTCAACCACTTTCATTTGGAAACGATTGTCGCCGAGCAAAAGGTTCTGATGTTGGGAATGAATGTCTATCAATTTGATTCCCAAATCTTTCAATAGATTCAACTGTACTGGCGAATCATTTATAAATGCGCGGGATTTACCATTAGAAGATAGTTCTCGCCGAAGGATACAGTTTTCGGCATCATAATCCAAATCATTGGTTTGAAAGAAGTCTTCCAATTCATACTGGGAAATATTGAACACAGCCTCAATCACACACTTGTCGGCGCCGGTTTTTATGCTTCGTCCGTCAGCCCGTTGCCCAAGAACTAATCCAAGAGCACCGAGGATAATTGACTTGCCTGCACCAGTTTCACCCGTAATCACAGAGAATCCTTCATTGAAATGAATATTCAAATTATCTATCAGAGCAAAGTTTTGTATAAATAATGAAGCAAGCATCTTTGTTACTTTTTAAGAGGTTCCAAACGTGTAGTAAAAGCAGGGAACAAGTTTGACAAATCATTATATCCCTCTTGTTTTTCTTGTGGAGTAGCTTCAGAATAGACATTCACCAGTTCATCCAGTTTCGTATCAGCAAAGAGTTGTATCAATGGAGATGTCGGACGCGCACTTTTAACTTGTTTCAAAACAGGAATGGAAGAAAGGATTGTTGCTCTTCCTCGTTCAGCATTTGCAACCATATCGTCAAGGCCTTTTCTATGATAATTGTACCACATATCCCGAAAGGCGTCTGATGTATTATCTGTTAATGCAGTAATCAGCGCATGACGATTTCTATCATTTTCAAATGCTTTCCATCCATTCCATGAGGTTTGCGCCTGAGCAAGATTCACGATCTGTTGAGCTTGCTGCAAGTATGCCGTTCCTCCCTTTGGCGAAAAACTGTCAAAATCAAGACCAAGAATTGTATAAATATAAAATACGACTGTAGCTATAAGATTACTGTTCAAAGTATTCTCTGTATATTCCAGCGGTTCAAATTCGGTATAATCAAATGTAAGGTCTTTATCACGGAAGTTGAATAATGGAGTCGTATAACTTGCGTTATAGACAGGACGTCGTGCCTGCACCTGAATTTCCGACTTAAAACTATTATCGGAAGGCATTTCACTTACAATAATAGTCATTGAACAATCGATGCGTTCATTAGGCGAAAATGTGGCATCTGTCCATTTACGTGTATTGACAAACTCCCGGAGTGCATTTTGCAAAGTTGTAAAAACCTGCTTGTTTGTAGCCTGAACCTTATCACTATTTATTATAATATTAGCATTGAGTTCCTGCGCCTTACCCGACAAAGATAAAACGCCTAACAGACATACTAACATTATCCTTCCTATTCTTCTCATTTTAGTAGTGTTGCCAATTTATTAATAATATCACCAGCGACATCACGCTTATCTTTTAATGGATAAGCTATTGATTCTCCCTTTGCATCAAGAAGAGTCACTTTATTCGTATCGTAGCGGAAACCAGCACCTTTATCGCGCAAGGAATTTAAAACGATAAAATCAAGATTTTTGTGTTTTAACTTCTCTATAGCGTGCTTTGTTTCATCATTTGTCTCAAGAGCAAATCCCGCCAATATCTGATGTGGTTGCTTGATAGCTCCCAGCGACGCTGCAATATCTTTATTGGGAATAAGTTTAAGCATCATTGCTCCTTCTTTTTCCCGTTTAATCTTTTCCGTCATCTGCATTTCCGGTCGATAGTCAGCAACGGCTGCACATAAAATAGCTGCTTCAACAGTTGGAAATACTCTCATTGCTGCATCATACATGTCTTCAGCCGATTCTACATCTATACGATGTACATTCGGGTGAGAAATGTTCAAGCTTACAGGGCCTGTTATCAAAGAGACCTCTGCTCCTTCCTCCGCGCATACCTCTGCTAATGCAAAGCCCATCTTTCCTGATGAATAATTACCTATAAAACGTACGGGATCAATCTTTTCGTATGTAGGTCCGGCTGTTATTAAGATATGTTTGCCTTCCAAACGTCGGGATGTTTCAAAAAAATGGTCTAATATTTCAATAATCTTGTCCGGCTCTTCCATCCTGCCTTTCCCCATCAGATGGCTTGCCAACTCTCCTTCAGTTGGTTCAATAATCCGATTTCCATAAGAACGAAGCAAATCCAAATTATGCTGAGTACTCGGATGAGCCAACATATCCAAATCCATTGCGGGAGCAATAAATACAGGTGCTTTACATGAAAGATAAGTAGTAACCAGCATATTATCAGCAATTCCGTTTGCCATCTTCCCTATTGTCGAAGCGGTAGCAGGTGCAACAAGCATCACATCAGCCCAAAGACCCAAATCAACATGACTGTGCCATGAACCATCTTTTCCTGAGAAGAAATCGCAGATTACCGGATGACTGCTCAATGCAGAAAGTGTAACCGGAGTGATAAACTCTTTCCCCGCAGGGGTAATCACCACTTGAACCTCTGCTCCTTTCTTTACCAATCCACGAATCAGATAGGCAGCCTTATAAGCCGCTATACTGCCTGTTATTCCTAAGATAATATGCTTTCCTTTCAACATATATTATATCGCATAAAAAAAGTATACACTTTCACACCCCAAAAGTATATACTTTCATACCTCAAAAGTATATACTTTCATATATCAAAAGTATATACTTTCAGAACCAAAAGTATATACTTTTTTAATTGACTATAGATAGACTTTGCTTATCTCATATAAGAGATTATTTTTCAAAGCCTTAACATCATTATCTCTTTTGCTGCGTGGGTATCAATATTATGATGTTCACCCAACTTCCAGCCTAACTTGTCAATAGGTGCAGCCAAAGCATCCAGATCATTTATCGTAATGCCATATTCGCTTAAGTGAGTTTTCAATCCCATCTGGCGGAAAAAGGCTTCTGTAGCAGCAATCGTCTGATGCGCCCGTTCCTCTTCGCTGCCGTTTGTAATATGATATACGACTTCACCCATACGAGCCAGCTTTATTTGCTTTTCCTTAAACATATAAGTCATAACGCCAGGCAAAAGAACCGCCAACGTTTGTGCATGATCCAAACCAAACTGAGCTGTCAAAGCGTAACCCATTCTATGTGAAGACCAGTCTTGCGGAACACCTTGTCCGATCCACACATTCAAAGCATTCGTTGCTGCCCACATCAAATTTGCGCGGATATCATAATCGTGCGGATTATCTAAAACTCTTAAACCTTCATCATGAATTACTTTCATCAGGCCTTCAGCAAAAGCATCCTGTACTTTGGCATTTACCGGATATGTCAGATACTGTTCAACAACATGAATAAACGAATCGACCACCCCGTTAGCCACTTGCCGTAATGGCAATGAATACGTCACTTCAGGATCCAATATTGAGAACTTTGGAAAAACGAATGGAGTTGAGAAATTCAATTTCTCTTTTGTTGATACTCTTGAAATAACAGCTCGTTCGTTCATTTCAGAGCCCGTTGCCGGAAGTGTAAGGACCACTCCTACTGGAAGTGCTTTAACAACAGGACTTCCTTTAGCAAGAATATTCCACGGATCTCCTTCAAATAAGGCTGATACAGCAATAAACTTAGTAGCATCGATAACCGAACCACCACCAACAGCCAATAAAAAATTAATATGTCTTTGCTTTACAAGTTCTACTGCTTTCATGCAGGTTTCATAATGAGGATTCGCTTCAATACCGGAAAACTCCGAGATTTCAAAACCTTTCAAAGCATCCAGAACTTGATTATAAATGCCATTCTTCTTTATGCTTCCACCACCGTAGATGATAAGTATATTACTTTCTGCAGGTACCAAAGCAGATAAACGGGCTATAGATCCTTTACCAAAAGAAATCTTTACAGGATTGCTAAATTCAAAATTATTAATCATAAAGGTATTATTTTGAATTAAAACCTCTTAGCTTGATTTCAGTAAGCATTTTTTTCGTATTCAATGGAAAATCTCCATTCATGATCCAAGCATAATAACTGGGGTCATTTTTTAATACATCAACAACTTTTTGTCCCTTATATTTTCCAAAATTGATAACCTCTTCGCCTTTATCATTATATATCATACGTCCGGCAAAATCAACATTATTGTTGAAACTGGAATAGTGAGACAAGAAATTGATGTCATTCTGCAAATCAGTATAACGATCCAACTGTGCCTTCAAAACCTCGTATGTAGCCATTGTATCGCCCTCAGCCGTATGGGCATTGTCTAAATCTTTTTCGCAATAGAACTTGTATGCTGCAGCCAACGTACGCTGTTCCTTCTTATGGAAAATTGTCTGAACATCAACAAATTTACGCTTGTTCAAATCGATATCGACATCGGCGCGTAAAAACTCTTCAGCCAATAAAGGAATATCAAAACGATTGGAATTATAGCCTGCCAGATCGCAACCTTCCAATTGTGCTGCTAATGATTTGGCAATCGACTTGAATGTCGGACAATCCTTAACGTCTTCGTCTTTTATTCCATGAATAGCTGTCGATTCTTCAGGAATATGCATTTCCGGATTTATGCGTCTCGTCTTACGTTCTTCCTTTCCATTAGGATATACCTTGACGAATGATATTTCTATGATACGGTCTTTGACTATATTTACACCTGTAGTTTCCAAATCAAAGAAAACCAAAGGATTCTTCAAATTCAATTGCATCTTATAATTATTATTCATTCAACATCATTGGCATGAGCAACATCAGTAAGTCTTCGTTCTCCTGATTTTCAGAAGGAACAATCAGACCTGCACGTGAAGGATCAGCCAATTCAAGTATGACATCTTCTGAATTGATGTTATTTAAAATATCAATTAGATAAGTAGCTTTGAAACCAATAGTGAGTGTAGATCCATCATAACTGCACATTATTTTTTCTTCTGCAGATGTCGAGAAATCTATATCTTGGGCAGATACTAACATTTCATTATGTTCCATTTCTAACTTTACCAAACTACTCGCCTGATTGGAAAAGACAGATACCCGTTTTAAAGCATTCATAAATGAAATACGGTCTATTGTTACTTTAAATGGATTATCTTTAGGGATGACACTGTTATAATTTGGATATCTACCTTCCACCAAACGGCAAATCATTTCAAAATTAGAACATTTGATGTAAGTATTATTTTCATCAAAGCTGATATGAACGTTTTCTTCTTCCTTAGTTAACAGATTTTTCAGCAACGTAGCCGGTTTCTTTGGCATAATAAACGAAGATGTAGAGCCAGCCTTGATTGAAAAGTTACGCAAACGGACAAGTTTATGTCCATCAGAAGCTACAAAGACTAGTTCTTCAGGCTGAATATCAAAGAAAACGCCATTCATTACAGGCCGCAATTCATCATCTGCAGTAGCAAACAGAGAACGACTGATACCATTCAATAATACCTGTGCATCTATGTCTATAGACACTGCATTCTCATTTAAAGATTTCTGCTGGGGATATGTGTCACCTTTTTGACCAATGAAGTTATACTTACCATTCTGAAAATAGATAAAGATTTCCAGATTCTCATCATTGATATCAAAAGTAAGAGGTTGTTCGGGCAGTTCCTTCAATGGTTCAAGCAGAATCTTTGCAGAAACGGCAAATACGCCACTACCTTCCGCATTAAGTACTTCTAGCGAAGTGACCAAACGGGTTTCTGCATCTGAGGCAGTAATAGTAAGATTATTTCCCTCCAACTTAAAAAGGAAACTATCTAAGATTGGCAAAGAGTTCTTTGCTGCGATGACCTTGCCAATCGATTGCAAACGGGATAACAGCGTTATACTTGATACATCAAATCTCATAGCACTTAATTATTTATATTACTTTTTGTTTATTGACTTTTAATATAAAGACCTTACTCAAAAAAGTTTTTTCGTACGTCTTTTATTGTTCCAACAAAATTAAGAAATAAATTTCATACTGAAAGTCTTTGGACATAAAAAAAGAGACTCTTCTCAACCTTATGAGAAAAGCCTCTTTTTATATATTTCAAACAGAACCGATTATTTATTGAAATAATCTTTTACTGCCTCATTAGGAATCATTTCTTCCTGAAAAACATAAGCCCCAGTTTTCGGAGACTTTACCATCTTTATCACTTTTGAATAGGTACGTCCATCACCTTTCTTAAATGCTGCAACTACTTTCTTTGCCATAGCTTAATCTCCTATTACTTAATTTCTTTATGTAATGTCATTTTGTGCAGGAATGGATTGTATTTCTTCAACTCCAAACGCTGAGTTGTATTTTTCCTGTTCTTTGTAGTGATGTATCTAGACATCCCAGGAACTCCACTAGCTTTCTGCTCTGTGCATTCCAAGATTACTTGAACTCTGTTACCTTTTGCTTTCTTTGCCATTTTCTATCCTCCTCAAATTAAGCATTTAAATAACCTTTTTTTGCTGCCATTTTAATGGCTGCATCCAAACCCAATTTATTAATAAGGCGTAAACCTGCTGCTGAGATATTTAAATTAATCCAGCAATCTTGTTCTACCCAGTAGAACTTTTTTCTGAACAGGTTAACATCAAACTTCCTCTTCGTTCTTCTTTTAGAGTGAGAAACGTTGTTGCCAACCATTGCTTTCTTTCCAGTAATTTGACAAATCTTAGACATCGCTATCTTTCTTTATTTTGTTAATTTAGAAATTTAAGACAACTCCTGCTATCTGTCTTCCATTTCTGTGCTAGCATCATGAACAAAAACGAAGATTCTAATAGAGTCTCTCTCTTTTATCGGGTGCAAAGGTAAATATTATTTTCATACCAACTAATCTTTTTATCGAAAAATATTTGTTTACTCAACAATATCTTCTTACATTTGTTAGTATTAATATTAACAAATTATAAATATAATCATTATGAAGAAAAAATGTTTAGCTGAATTGATCGGAACGATGGTACTCGTTCTTATGGGCTGCGGTAGTGCAGTCTTTGCTGGTTCTTATGCTGGCGCCGGAACTGTTGGTTCTGGAGTTGGAACGCTTGGTGTAGCTTTGGCTTTTGGTTTATCAGTTGTTGTTATGGCATATACAATTGGTGGCATTTCTGGTTGTCATATTAATCCAGCTATCACATTAGGCGTATTTTTATCTGGACGTATGAGCGGCAAAGATGCAGCCATGTACATGGTTTCTCAAGTAATTGGAGCTATCATTGGATCAGCTATTCTATTTGCAATTGTTTCAACAGGCTTTACTGGTGGAGGCGTAACCCAAACAGGAGCAAATGCATGCTCGGGTGATGTAACTTTATTACAAGGTTTTATTGCCGAAGCTGTATTTACCTTTATATTTGTTTTAGTTGTTTTAGGTACAACAGATCCAACCAAGGGTGCCGGTCAGTTTGCCGGTTTGGCTATTGGTCTGTCGCTGGTTCTTATTCATATTGTATGTATTCCTATCACAGGAACTTCTGTCAATCCGGCAAGAAGTATCGGCCCGGCATTGTTCCAAGGCGGTGATGCTTTATCACAATTATGGTTGTTTATCGTTGCTCCTTTTGTTGGTGCAGCCTTATCAGCTTGCGTATGGAAAGTATTTGAAGATAAATCTGCAAAATAAAAATCAGAAATTCTAAAATTCAATTAAAATAAAAGCCTCTGCAATTGTTCATATGAACAAATTACAGAGGCTTTTATTTATGCCTTTTTGTATCGTGCGTAGGATGAGACTCGAACTCACACCCCGAAACCGGGACTACCCCCTCAAAGTAGCGTGTATACCAATTTCACCACCTACGCATAAGAATGTGCCCAGAACAGGACTCGAACCTGCATGCCTCGCGACACACGCACCTGAAACGTGCGCGTCTACCAATTCCGCCACCTGGGCAATTCCAATACATTAAAAAAGCGGCCACATACCGCCATTTGCTATTTGAGAGCGGAAGACGGAACTCGAATCCGCGACCCTAACCTTGGCAAGGTTATGCTCTACCAACTGAGCTACTTCCGCATT
>DAIMYP010000030.1:0-45924 GCA_036734445.1 Tannerellaceae bacterium | reverse complement strand
TTCTGCGCTTCCCCTATTTTGGGAATGCGGGTGCAAAGGTACTACCTTTTTTCAGTCCGCCAAATCTTTTCTCGATTATTTTTCAACTTTTTCTGCTCGACTTCAAGAATCAAACTCCTGCAGGCGGAACAATCAACTAATGCACAGTCGGTTATTAATAGTGAATGCCTGATCAAAAAATTTAAGTTTCAATAGAAGGATCAGATTATAGTGAAACAATCTTGCTATAATTACCACCTCAATACATAATTAATAGTATACGATGAATGCCAAATGAATAAGTTTCATCAATCTTGCTATAAAATATATCTATAGCAAAAAAGGCACAAGATAGAAGCAATTGATTAACTTTGCAAAAAAGATTAATAACAACATTATTAAATAATAAACGATATGAAAAAGAAATGGATCTGCACAGTGTGCGGTTATGTTTATGAAGGCGAAGAGCCACCAGAGTCTTGTCCACAGTGTCATCAACCAAAGAGCAAGTTTAAACTTATGGAAGAAACTTCAGGTGCTCTCAAGTTTGCTGACGAACATGTAATTGGCGTTGCCAAAGGCGTTGATCCTGTAATTCTTGACGGATTGAGAGCTCATTTCAATGGCGAATGTTCAGAAGTTGGCATGTATCTAGCGATGAGCCGCCAAGCTGATCGCGAAGGTTATCCGGAAATTGCAGAAGCTTTCAAGCGTTATGCATTTGAAGAAGCTGAACATGCATCTAAATTTGCTGAATTATTAGGTGAAGTCGTTTGGGACACAAAGACCAATCTGAAGAAACGTATGGAAGCTGAAGCTGGTGCATGCGAAGATAAAAAACGTATTGCAACATTAGCAAAGCAGCAGAATCTGGATGCTATCCATGACACCGTTCATGAGATGTGCAAAGACGAAGCTCGTCACGGAAAAGGATTTGAGGGATTATACAATCGCTACTTCAAATAACACATGTGAGATAATAATTAGAGAGGGCATTCTTTCGAGAATGTCCTTTTTTATAAGAGAAAATATTCAAAAAGAAGCGATACTTCTCAAAAATTCTATACCTTTGCAAACGCAAACGGCGGAAGAATCCGAACTAAATGAAGGAAAGATGCCGGAGTGGTCGATCGGGCCGCACTCGAAATGCGGTGAACGGGTAACTGTTCCCAGGGTTCGAATCCCTGCCTTTCCGCCGAGAATTTTTATAAAGGTAAGAAAAGATTAATCCTGTAGAACATTCGCTTTTACAGGATTTCTTTTTATAAGCTACTTCACAATTCCTATTCACATAATAAACGACAAGAAAATGATAAACAAAATGATCACTTTAGTAGCAGCTTTGACCATAGGTCTGGCTACTGTTTCTGCTCAAACAAGTAATGATGCGCAGACATCCATTTATTCATTCCATATGAAATCGTTAGGGGGCGAAAACACTTCATTCGACAACTATCGGGGCAAGGTAATTCTGATTGTAAACACGGCTTCAAAGTGCGGATTCACGCCTCAGTATGCCGGTTTCGAAAAATTATATCAGAAGTATAAAGACAAAGGATTGGTTATCTTGGGATTCCCATGCAATCAATTTTTGGGACAAGAACCGGGTACAGCCGAAGAGATCAAAACGACCTGTTTGCTCCATTACGGCGTCACCTTCCCGGTATTTGCAAAGATTGATGTCAACGGCAAAGATGAAGCGCCTTTGTACACCTACCTCAAAGACAAAGCACCGTTCAACGGATATCCCGACAAGAAAACAGGCGAAATGCTCGATAACATTCATCACAAAAACAACACCGGTTTTGCGGAAGGCAATAATATCCGCTGGAACTTCACAAAGTTTTTGGTAAGTAAGGATGGCAAACAAATCAAGCGATATGAATCAATGGTAAAGCCTGAGGAGATGGAGCAGGACATTGAAAAGCTGCTGGGAGAATAAAATATCAAAAATTCATGTTTCTCCCTATTGTTTCATGCCGACTTCTCCGCCAAAAGCGAAGAAGTTTCTCTTCATGTATCGTATATTCCTCTGCATCTGACATTTATTTTAACTAATAGAAGCCTCCATTTCATTCGGAAGAAAGTTTCACTCCATTCGAATGAAGTGAAGGTTTCATTCGAATGAAATGGTTCGCGCATTCGAATGAATTTTTCAGCGCGTTTAGTGACTTTTAAAGTCATATCAAAAATCGATGTTCAGCGTTTCTTAATAAAGTCAAAAGACGATTGATAGGATTTTTCTCAAGGTTATGCATGCTAATTAATTAAAAGCAACAAAAATGAACGCCACAATTATGTAAGTTACAATATTATTGCTATCTTAGCCACGATAATCTCTATTCATAAGAGATGTTTTTTGAGTCCATGAAAAATTAAAATGAATGATAAGATTATGGCAAAAAATAAATTTCTTACCATCCTGTTTTGGGGAAGCCTTTGGGGTATTTTCGAAGCCACACTTGGTTGGGGATTGCACCTTATACATTTTAGAGGTGAAGCCTTAGTCCTCTATCCCATAGGGATATATTGTATGCTCAATGCTATGCAAAGATTCAAGGGAAACGCAAACATCGGCATGTTAGTTGCATCTGTGGCCTCACTGGTCAAACTAGCCAATCTCTTTATGCTACCTTCAATACCTGCTTATTGGGTTATCAACCCAGCCATTGCCATTTTGTTGGAAGGAGGCGTTTTCGCTGTGTTCTGTCAGATAAAATTAAAGAAAGCATTTGACCTGCCTTGCGCATTCGCCCTCACTATTATTTCTTTCCTCATATTTAGAGGATGGCAAATTATGATGGGCGAAATTACAACAGGTAACCCGTATATACAAAGAGAGTTTGATCTGTTATTTATAGCAACATGGTTGTTAGAAGCAACCGCTCAAGGAGTAATTCTCGTCCTTTTATACAGATTGCGGAATTATATTGTCATACAATTCAAGCCGATTCGCTTTGAACAGTCATTTGCCATACCCGCTTTTATTATAGCCTTAATTGCAACATTATGGTTCAATTAATAGCCCAATCGGAACTGACAGGCGGACTGCTGGCAGGAGGTAAAAGCCGTCGTTTCGGACAAGACAAAGCACAGCAGACCTATCAAGGAGAAACTTTCATGCAAAGAGGCATCTGTCTACTTGAAAGCTTGTGTGATAATGTTTTAATCAGCGCCAATGACTTCAATGCTTCTTCGTTTTCAGAATCAGGCAAAAAAATAGTCATAGACGAATACAAGGATATGGGACCTCTCTCGGGTATCTATTCAT
Organism: Tannerellaceae bacterium; assembly: GCA_036734445.1. Classification (GTDB taxonomy): domain Bacteria; phylum Bacteroidota; class Bacteroidia; order Bacteroidales; family Tannerellaceae; genus Parabacteroides. Next base: position 42,674 of record DAIMYP010000030.1, on the reverse strand, counting down.
TACTGAAAGAAAGCACTACGGATCATTTGCTGATACTGAGTTGTGACATGCCTTTGTTGACCAAAGATATTCTAATGAAAATGTTGCCGCAAGCCCATCACAAGATTGTCTGTTGGCAGTATCCCGACAACAAGCAAAATCCTTTTCCAATGCTAATCGACAAATCATGTCTTCCAATCATAAAACAGATGCTTGATAATCACGATTTGCGAGTAAAATCGATATTCGAACAATGCGATACGGAATTATTGAAGATGGATACAGATGATATTCAACTTTTCTCAAATATAAATACAATTGAAGACCTAAATAAAATAGTATGAAAGAAGAATTTAAACTAGCTGGGAACGCCCAAAAATCACTGACTGCAGCGACACTGGGATTTTTCTTTGGAGCAATGGCAATCTCTCTTTTTGGACCTTCGTCAGGAGTTTTTGCCGATAGTATGAACTTAAGCCCATTTCAGATAGGACTGCTTGTAGCTGTTCCATCTTTGTCAGGATCGCTTTTGCGCATTCCGTTAGGAGCGACTGTCGATGTTAACGGAGGACGAAAGTCTTTCATAACATTAATGGTTCTATCCGTTATTGGTCTGATAGGTCTGAGTCTGCTGTTTACCTTCTGCTACCCGGACAATATGAAAGACTTATATTATGTAATACTTCTGCTGGGATGCTTAAGCGGTTGCGGAATTGCAACCTTTTCTGTCGGTGCAAGTCAGACATCATATTGGTTTGTCAAATCAAAACAAGGGTTCGCACTCGGAATATTTGGCGGATTGGGAACTGCCAGTGCAGGTGTTTTAGCATTAGCTTTACCGGCCATATTGAAAACATTTGGATTCACAAATGCTTACTACATACTCACTTTCGTGATGCTTTTGGGATGTATCATCTATATCGTCCTTTCCAATAACGCGCCCTATTTTCAGTTAATGAAGCATGGCTTCACAAAAGAAGAGAGCAAAATAAAAGCTCAAGAACACGGTCAGGAATTATTTCCTGCCGGGAATGTAAAAGAAAGCCTACGCCTCTCGGCAAAGATTCCGCAGACGTGGATGCTGGTAGCTACCTATTTCACTACTTTCGGTGGATTCATAGCGCTTACCTCATGGTTCCCAACATTCTGGCAGAAAGGACAGGGCCTGGATCTGATTCAAGCAGGTTTATTAACCGCCACCTTTGCCATACTGGCTGCGCTCTGCCGTATTCCGGGAGGGAAAATGGCCGATAAATTGGGAGGTGTGAAAGTTTCCATCTTTTCATTGGTTGTCGTTGCCATAACAGGCATTATCATGACACTTCCATTGGGATGGATTCCACTATTTATATGTGCAATCGTTATGGCTGTTGCTTTTGGTTTCAACAATGCAGCTGTGATGAAACTAGTTCCTGTCTACGTTTCACAATCCGTTGGCGGAGCATCCGGTTGGATCGGAGGATTGGGTGCATTCGGCGGTTTTGTTATTCCTCCGCTCATGGGAAAAATGACTGAACTGTATCCGGACAAAGGTTATGGTTTAGGTTTCATACTCTTTACCATATTCAGTTTGCTGAATATCGCAATCAACTATTTAGGTATGATCCGTAAAAAATAATTAGCGAGAAACACATTTGTATATGAAAGATATATTCACTTCATTAAGGTTTTTCAAGAGATGCCCAAAAGAGGACAATCACTCATGGGAGAACTTCTATCGTAATCGCTGGCAACACGATAAGGAGATCCGTTCTACTCATGGTGTGAACTGCACCGGTTCATGCTCATGGAAAATCTTTGTCAAGAAAGGAATCGTAACTTGGGAACTGCAGCAGACTGATTATCCTGAAAATCGTCCCGGCGTACCGAATTACGAACCGCGAGGATGTCCGCGTGGAGCCAGCTATTCATGGTATCTGTACAATTCCGGTCGTGTCAAACATCCGCTCATCCGAAAAGAGCTTTTACTTTATTATAATGAAGCGAAAGAGAAATACAAAGATCCCGTTAAAGCCTGGGGATCAGTAGTTGAAGATAAGGCAAAGAAAGTTCAATATCAATCGCGTAGAGGATTAGGAGGTTTTGTGCGTCTGGATTGGGATGTGGCATTAGAAATCATTGCTGCATCCAACATCTATACAACGAAGAAGTACGGACCTGACCGCATTGTCGGATTCACGCCAATACCTGCATTCTCAATGGTATCGTATGCTTCGGGCACACGTTATCTGAGTTTGATTGGAGGAACTTGCCTCAGCTTCTATGATTTCTATTGCGATCTGCCTCCTGCTTCACCGCAGACTTGGGGAGAACAGACAGACGTTCCTGAAAGTGCAGACTGGTATAATTCGGATTTTCTGATGTTGTGGGGATCGAACGTTCCCGTAACTCGTACTCCGGATTCGCCTTTCCTTACTCAAGTAAGATACAAAGGCACACAGGTTGTTGTTATCTCTCCCGACTACAGTGACGCAAGCAAATTCGCCGATGTCTGGTTATCGCCCAAACAAGGCACAGACTCAGCATTAGGCATGGCAATGGGACATGTTATCTTAAAAGAATTCTTTGTAGACAAATGCACTCCTTATTTCGACAATTATGTACGTCGCTACTCGGATCTTCCTTTCTTGGTAAAACTTCATCCAACAGAAGAGGGCAGTTATGTTGCCGACCGCCTGTTGAGAGCTTCTGATTTTGCTGATAAATTAGGTATTAAGAATAAGGCCGAATGGTATCCTGTCCTTTGCGATGAGCAATCCGGAGAATGGGTTGTTCCGAATGGATGCATCGGATCAAGATGGAACAACGAAGGAAAATGGAATCTGAAATGTGAAGATGTCCGAACCGGAAAAGAGTTTCTACCCCGATTGTCAGTCTATCCGCATCATACAAAAACAGTTGACGTTCTATTCCCTTACTTTGGAGGAGAAACCTATAAGAATCCACATTGGAACGCAACACAGCATTCCGATGTATTATCCCGTAAGATACCTGTCATAGAAGTCGAAACAGACAAAGGGACCGTTTATTGTACCAACGTCTTCGACTTGATGCTTGCCAACTATGGCGTTGAAAGAGGACTGAATGATCCAAATGCCGCCAGCGATTATAATGATGATATTCCCTATACGCCCAAATGGCAAGAGAAGATCACCGGTGTGCCTTCAGAACGCGTCATCGCTGTTGCTCGCCAATTTGCCAGCAACGCCGAAAAGACGGAAGGCAAAAGCATGATTATCATCGGAGCCGGTGTCAACCAATGGTTTAACACCGATATGACTTACCGTGCAGCCATCAATCTTCTCATATTGTGTGGCACTGTCGGACGTTCCGGTGGCGGTTGGGCACATTATGTCGGACAGGAAAAAGTGCGTCCTCAAGCAGGATGGGCTACATTGGCTTTCGCAACAGACTGGATTTGTCCGCCTCGCCACATGAACACGACAAGCTATATTTACATGCACAGCGATCAGTGGCGCTATGAAAAAGTTAAACTGAATACATTACTTTCACCATTGAGCTCGCGTAGCAAATGGGATAAGTTGACTCTGCTCGATTGCAACATCAAATCGCAACGTATGGGTTGGCTTCCTTCTTCGCCCGAATTCAACAGGAATCCGCTCACTTTATGCAAAGAAGCAAAAGCATCCGGGAAAGATATAAAGGCCTATATACCTGAACAGCTGCATCAAGGATCGCTGTCCTTGGCTTCTGAAGATCTGGATGGAGAACAAAACTCGCCGAAGAATCTTTTCATCTGGCGAGCCAATCTGATTGGTTGCAGTGCTAAAGGCATGGAGTATTTCATGAAGTATCTGTTAGGAGCACAAAACAACCTGTTAGGGAAGAATATTGAACAGTCGGGAATGGAACTGCCAAAATATGAAAAATGGCATTCGGAAGAAGTGACCGGGAAATTAGATCTGGTAGTCACCATCGATTATCGTATGACGACCTCATCCATCCATTCAGATATCGTTCTGCCCGCAGCAACCTGGTACGAAAAGAATGATATTAGCAGCACGGATATGCATCCTTTCATTCATCCGTTCTCAAAAGCAATCGATCCTGTATGGGAATCGCGTTCCGATTGGGAGATTTTTCGGTCATTGGCAAAACGATTTTCTGAATTATGCGAAGGACATCTTGGCGTAGAAACTGATGTCATCATGCAACCGCTGATGCACGACTCTCCTGCAGAGATAGCCACTCCGCTCGAAGAAGCCGACTGGAAAGAAAGTCATACCGTTCCTGTTCCCGGTGTAACAATGGGCAATCTTGTACAAGTAACACGCAACTACCCTGACACTTACAAACGTTTCACCTCGTTAGGACCGCTGATAAAAGAGAAAGGAATCAACCAGAAAGGAATCTCTTGGTCTTCAGAACCCGATTATGAGTTCTTGAAGAAACTGAACGATGTTGTCAAAGACAAGGGCAGCACACATGGATTCCCGGAAATCAAAACAGATATCCAAGCAATAGAGACCATCCTTACGCTTGATCCGGCAAGTCATGGTGCTACAGGCAAAAGAGCATGGAGTGCTTTGGGAAAAGTAACCGGAATGGACCTTGATTCTCTGACTGAGGAAGGTGGTGATACACAAATCAGATACAAAGATCTGATAACGCAACCGAGACGGGTTTTGAATTCGCCTATCTGGAGCGGTATTGAGTCACACGAAGTAAATTATACGGCGAACTACAGCAATGTAAACAATTTAATTCCTTGGCGAACCATCACCGGACGTCAGTCATTCTATCAGGATCATCCGTGGATGTTAGACTTCGGTGAAGCACTGGTTTGTTATAAACCACCTTTGGCCAAGCAGGAAATCAATGACTTAAAAGAGAGAATGCATATTACAGATGAGACACTGTCACTCAACCTGATGACACCTCATAACAAATGGAGTATTCACTCTTCGTGGTGTGATAACCTGCTGATGCTTACTTTGGGAAGAGGCGGGCCTGTTATATGGATGAGCGAGAAAGATGCTTCCAAACTTTCAATCAAAGATAATGATTGGGTAGAAGTGATTAATGACAATGGAACCGCCATGTGCCGCGCCATCTTATCACAACGAATACCCGAAGGAGCACTGTTCATGTATCATAATCAAGGCAGAACGGTCAATGTACCATTAAGTCCACTGACCGGAAACCGTGGCGGCATTCATAACTCCATATCTCGCTTGTGTCCTAAACCGACTCACATGATCGGAGGTTATGCACAGATTGCTTTCGGACTTAACTACTATGGAACGATTGGAGCTAATCGTGATGAGTTCGTTCTGCTGCGTCGTTGCGACCATGTAGAATGGGGAGATGAAGAAGAAAAAGAACAATAAACTATTAAACAGGATGAGAATACAAAGTCAAATAGCAATGGTACTGAGTTTGGACAAATGTATCGGATGTCACACCTGCTCAGTAAGCTGCAAAAATGTTTGGACTAGCCGTAAAGGGTTGGAATATGCCTGGTTTAATAATGTGGAGACTAAACCGGGTCCGGGGTATCCTGTCATATGGGAAAACCAGGAAAAATACAAAGGCGGATGGATTGTGAAGAACGGAAAAGCGCAATTACGCGTGGGAACGCCTGCCAAAATCATGGGTAACATCTTTTCGAACCCGTATTTGCCGCAGGTCGATGATTATTACGAACCGTTCACATTCGACTTTTCCAAACTTCAAGGGAAAAAACGTCTCAAAACACCTCCTAGCGCCAGACCTTATTCGCTGATAACAGGAGAGAAGATGGAGAAGATTGAATACGGACCCAACTGGGAAGACGACCTTGCCGGTCCATTCGAAACGCGCAAAAAAGATCCGAACATGAAAGAGATGGACACCGAAGGATTTGAGGAGTTCGAACGCTCATTCATGTATTACCTTCCGCGTCTATGCGAGCATTGCATGAATCCTGCTTGCAAAGCTTCTTGTCCGTCGGGAGCTATTTATAAACGTAAAGAAGATGGCATTGTGTTGATCAACCAGGACAAATGTCGCGGTTGGCGTCAGTGTATAAGTGCTTGTCCATACAAGAAGATATATTTCAATGCGGAGCGGATGAAATCGGAGAAGTGTATCTTATGCTATCCTTTAATTGAGAATGGCAAACCTACGGTCTGCTCTGAATCGTGTGTGGGAAGACTGCGTTACTTGGGTGTTATATTATATGATGTAGAACGCTTGCAACAAATGATAACAGCTGATGAAAAAGAACTTTATTCAAAACAGCTCGAACTCATTCTGGATCCTAACGACCCTGAAGTCATCAAGCAAGCCGAAGAGCAAGGAATCACGCACAACTTTTTGGAGGCAGCACGCAAATCGCCTGTCTACAAAATGATGAAAGAGTGGAAGATTGCATTTCCTCTACATCCTGAATATCGCACATTCCCAATGGTTTGGTATATTCCACCCATGTCGCCTATCAAAAATATTATAAATATCAACAGCGATTTCTTTGCTCAAGTCAGCGAGATGCGTATCCCTGTTTCTTATATTGCTCGAATGCTTACGGCCGGTGATGAAGAACCTATAAAATATGCATTAAGCAAACTTCTGGCTCTTCGCAATTATATGCGGCAGAAAGAAGTCGACAAGAACTTGAATCCGAATATGCCAAGCGAGTTGGGGCTGACAAATGAACAGTATGATGAGATGTACAAATATCTTGCCATTGCCAAATATGAAGACCGATTTGTGATACCTACTGCATCAGCACAAAATGAGGAATCGGACTATTTCAAGTTGAGAGCCGAACTTGGGTTTGAAAAGAAAGAAGAGCATAATAATCTATTTGGCGGACGATAACAATATGGATATACAGAATACATGCAAAATAATATCATTGCTTTTGGATTATCCCGATCAGACTCTGAAAGATAACTTGGGCAACATCATTCTCCATATCAAAGAGGATAAGGAGCTGTCTGAAGAAGATCGGATGCAATTCAACTCTTTCATGGATTATGCTGAAGGATTTGCCTCTTTACTCGACTGGCAGGAATCATATGTAGGACTGTTCGATACTTCTACTAAGACTAATCTTTATCTCTTTGACTATGTCTATGGCTCTTCCAAAGATAGAGGACAGGCAATGGTCGATTTGAAAGAAATGTACATGAAATCGGGGATGGTTCCGAATGAGAACGAACTGCCGGATTATTTACCTCTGTTTCTGGAATTTGTTTCCAGCCTGGAGACTGAAGAAGCCGGGAAGTCACTTGCCGAAATCCTTCCCATACTGAAGCAAATGGTAAAACGTTTTGAACGGGATTCGCATCCTTATCTGCCACTCATCAAGATACTTTGCAATTTATCCACACAAAAACAATAGACCTATGAATATTACTTGGACTGAATACTTAAATGTTTTTTTCTTTGTGTACCTGCCTTATTTGGCTATCGGGTTCTTCATTGCCGGTCTTGCTTACCGGGTGATGAACGACAACAGAAATATTCAGGCGTTGTCAACTCAGTTCTTGAGAAACGACAAGATGCTCAAGTGGGGAAGTAACCTTTTCCATTATGCTATCATTTTCGTACTTATCGGACATATTATAGGATTATTGACTCCTGAGCCATTATATGACTGGTTGATAAGCAATGAAACCAAACGACTTCTTGCCATTACCATGGGATGTGCTTCGGGAATCGTTGCCTTGGTTGGTATTTGTTTGCTGATGATGAGACGATTCACCGACGCAAGAGTAAGGGCGAACAGCAGCATGGGCGACTTTTTCATTGTCGTCCTCATCTTCATTCAGATTGTACTGGGAATGATGAGCACCACTGTAACCATTTTTTCCCCGCTTCATGATTATATGACTATCGACTATTGGGCTCAAGGATTATGTATCTTTCATCCTGATTCATGGCAATATCTTGAGCACACGAATATCCTGCATAAACTGCACATCATCAATGGTTTTGTTATATTGATTATCTTTCCATTCTCCAAACTGATGCACATGGTGATGGTCCCTGTGCGTTATTTACTAACCTATTTGCGTACAGGTGCAAACCGGAATCAAAGATGAGAATAAGAATTATCACCGGCGAGAAAGACTCAGGCAAATCAACTAACTTTCTCGCCCTTTACCAGAAAGAACAAAAAGGCATTGCGTTTTATTCAAAGAAACAATATGATAACAAGCATATTGTGAGTGGTTATTCTTTAGTGATACTGCCTGACGGGATAACTTATCCATTCATCGAACGTTGTGACAATACTACAATTCCAATTGAAAAATCCTATCATCAAGGAAGATTCGCATTTAGAAAAGAAACATTTCATACTGCCTTTCAATATGTAATCCATACTCCAAATAAACTATCTGAAGTATGGATTGATGAAGTTGGCAAACTAGAATTAGAAGGGAAGGGGTTTTCTCCTATCCTATCGTACTTGTTAGAGTTCGGCATTGACATGACTCTGGTAATAAGAAAGATCTATTTGCAAAAGTTCTTTGATAATTACTTCGACAAGTATATAGACAGTATAGGAGAATCAAAAATCATCACTTGTAACCATCATTGATGAATACTTTCCCCTTCCAATTCCTCAAAACGTGGGAACACAATGTTGTTCTCAATATGAATATGTTCAAAAAGAGCGTCTACAAATGCTTCCAGATCGCGCATCAGTAAATGGTAGCTTGTGCATCCGTCTTGCGGAGTCGTGAAATGATGGGTCAGGTCGATAATATGCTTATATCGGATTCCTTCATTTTCATGTTCCATCATCATGACGCGTATCGGATTGCGAATTGTTCCGCAATGCATCGGTTCTATTGACTTATGTTTCAACGATACATCATACAATCTGTACAGATAGGGGAACAAAACATTTTCTTCCTTCTGAAGATGCTCTTCCAGATCGTGAAGCGACTCCTCCAGCAAATTGCCTAATTCAAAGAGTTCAGGATGATTTTCTCCATGAACATTCTTTACTTTTTCCAAAAGGCTCAATAACGCAGGGCCGTTAGTGCGGATTCCTCTGTGATGAATCTTCAACACGTAATCAAGCAACAAATCCAACGGCCATGAGGAAAATGGAATATTCGAATCGCCGGACTGTTCACCCGAAGGTGACTGCAATTCGCTGATTACCGTGTCAATATCTACATTCTGCTGTTTGCACGCTGTCTTCAAATCTGTATTTCCGTGACAACAGAAATCAATGCCAAAGCGTTTGAAGATCCGAGTAGAAGAGAAATCTTCTGTTACAATCTCACCTACCGTCTTATTTTTAATATCTGTAATATTCATAATTACATTCTCCTATATTATCAACCTACTATACCAAATTTCTTCAAATCCTCATCCACTGTACCTATTCCAGCAATACCAAAATTATTGACGAGCACTTTGGCTACATTCGGCGAAAGGAATGCTGGCAACGTCGGACCTAAATGGATATTCTTCACACCCAGATAAAGCAAAGCAAGCAAAACAATGACTGCCTTCTGCTCATACCACGCAATATTGTATGCGATAGGAAGCTCGTTGATATCATTCAGCTGGAAGACTTCCTTCAGTTTGAGAGCAATCACTGCAAGCGAATAGCTGTCGTTACATTGTCCGGCATCCAAAACACGGGGTATTCCATTAATATCGCCCAGATTAAGTTTGTTATATTTGTACTTGGCGCAACCTGCTGTCAGGATAACGCAATCTTTCGGTAGTGCTTTGGCAAACTCCGTATAGTATTCGCGATTCTTCATTCTTCCGTCGCATCCGGCCATTACCACAAACTTGCGTATTGCACCCGACTTAACTGCATCGACCACTTGATCAGCAAGAGCCAATACCTGATTGTGAGCAAAACCGCCAACGATCTCGCCTTCTTCCAAAGAGATCGGTGCTTGGCAGCTCTTAGCCAGAGCAATGACTTCGGAATAATCCTTATGTCCCGATGCATCCGTTTCAATATGTTTGCAACCCGGATATCCGGTAGAATTGCTTGTAAACATGCGTTCTTTGTACACTGCATTGCTCAGCGGAGGAACGATACAGTTGGTCGTGAAGACAATCGGTCCGTTGAAAGCTGTAAACTCTTCGCGCTGTTTCCACCAGGCATTACCGTAATTGCCTACAAAATGCTTATACTTTTTGAATGCCGGATAATAATGTGCGGGGAGCATTTCTCCGTGCGTATAAACATCAACGCCCGTACCTTCCGTCTGCTTTAACAAATCTTCTATATCATGCAAATCATGACCGCTGATCAGGATACCCGGATTCTTCCCTACACCGATATTCACTTTGGTAATCTCCGGATTTCCATACGATTCGGTATTTGCCTTATCCAAAAGTGCCATTGTCTGAACGCCCACTTCGCCTGTACGCATCACTAAAGCAATCAGTTCATCGGCAGTCATACTTTTTACCGTCATATCAGCTAATGCCGACTGTATGAAAGCGTGAACAGATTCATCATTATAACCCAGACGCATGGCATGTTCAAGATAAGCTGCCATCCCTTTCAAGCCATAAACAGTAAGTTCTTTAAGTGAACGAATGTCTTCATTCGGTTCTCTCAACACACCGACACTTTTTGCTTTCCCTTCATATTCTGATCTCTGACCATCCCAAACCACTTCATCTACAGATGGAAGATCGATGCCTGCTTTCTCTGCCTGCGATATAAGTTTCTGGCGGATCTGTAAACCGTTGTCCACACGTTTTAAGATGCTCTCATCATCGAAGTTCGCATTCGTGATAGTAGAAAATAATGCATCAACAATATAGCCGTCAACTTTCGAATCGACTATTTGTTCCTTCACACGTAAACTATTGGCAACGATTGATACACCTCTTACAACGAACAGCAACAAATCCATGGCGGAAGAAGTCGAACTGTTCTTTCCGCAAACACCTTTAAGTACACAACCTATACCTCTACTGGTTTCCTGACATTGGTAACAAAACATGCTATTTTCCATATCTCTACAATTTAATGAATTTTTATTTCAGATTTTTCTTATTTTTGTTCCGCAAAGGTATTATCCACAAATCATATCATCCGTAACATAGGTTACGACACACAATAATAAATGTTAAGTTATGAACGCGCTATACGACATATACAAATTTCCCCTATTTGCAGGATGCAATCACGAAATCATGGATGCAATTCTACAGGATTTGCCATCCAGACTCAGTACATATAAGCCCGGAGACATCATCGCTTTACAAGGAAGTGCATGCCGTTCGTTGTTTCTGCTTTGCGAAGGAGAAGCGTCCGCCCGAATGACAAACGATGAAGGAAAGGAGATCAAAGTTGAACTGCATAAAGCGCCAAAGATTCTAGCTCCGGCATTCATCTACGGCAGCGAAAGCATCTTTCCTGTTTCAATCCATGCGGACACAGACTGCCTGCTATGGATTATATCCAAAGAAAACTTTCTCAAAATCATGGAGCATGATCCTGTGGTTCTTCGCAATTTTTTGAGAATCATATCGGATCGCAGTCTGTTTCTGAGTCGTAAATTCAATGAGTTTGCCTTACAAAACCTTGAAACAAGAATCATCAGTTATCTAAAGAAACATACGTGTATACAAAATCTGCAAGAGGTTGCACTCATACTGGGCGTTGCCCGTCCATCACTCTCAAGAACAATCGCAACCCTTGTAGAACAGGGAATCATCAAAAAAGATAGTTCAGGATATATTCTGGCATAAAAAGAGATGCACTCTTTGGAATGCATCTCTTTCAATTCTTATTATTTCAAACCTTCGAGCAGCTTTTCGACAGCTGCTTCTGCAGTGGGTTCGCTTCCTAAAAGCTGAACGAACTTGCTGCCGATGATTGCGCCGCGTGAATTGTTGGCAGCAGCTTCAAACGTAGCCTTGTTTGAAATACCAAAACCTACCAGACGAGGATTATGTAGGTTCATGGCGTTGATACGATGGAAATAAGCCTGCTTCTGTTCATCAAAACTCTTCTGTGCACCGGTGATGGCTGCACTCGAAACCATATAAATAAATCCGGAAGTATGTTCGTCAATCAGACGGATACGTTCTTCGGACGTTTCAGGCGTGATCAGCATAATCATCTTCAGATCATATTTCTCGGCAATAGCTTTATAGGACGACATGTAGTCGGCAAAAGGAAGGTCGGGAACAATCATTCCCGAGACGCCGGCTTTCACACAAGCCTGGCAGAAAGCTTCAAAACCGAACTGCATGATCGGATTCAGATAACCCATCAGGATTATAGGAATATGTATCTCACCGCGAACGGCTTCCAATTGCTCAAACAGACGGCGGAGCGTCATCCCATTACGTAATGCTTGCGTCGAAGCAGACTGTATAACCGGTCCGTCAGCCATAGGATCACTGAACGGGATTCCTACTTCTACCATATCAATGCCTCTAGATTGCAAGGCTTTCAAAACAATTGCCGTATCATCCAGCTTCGGATATCCGGCGGTAAAGAAAATAGACAGGATACTGCTTTTCTTTGTTTCAAATAAATGGCTAATTCGATTCATATCTTTTATTATTTCTTTCTAATCAATTCTACAAATTCTTTTAACTGCTGAACGTTTTTCATTGCGGGAGACGTTTCGAAACCACTGTTCAAATCAATGCCGGCAAAAGCCGGATGCTTAAACTGAAGAATAGATTCTACACTGGAAGACGTGATGCCGCCGCTCAGCAAAAACGGCGTCCGTCCCTTATACGCTGACAACAACGACCAATCAAATTGCCGACCCGATCCTCCAAAGCCACTACACTTTGTATCAAACAGAAAATAATCGACACAATCCTCATACGCTTCCGTCCGGCTTAAATCGGAGGCCGAAGCTATAGAGAATGCCTTAATCAAAGGGAAACCCAATTGATATAATGCGCGACAGTCCTCCGGCGATTCATTGCCATGCAGTTGCAGATAATTCAGATTCAAACGGATTGCGGTTGTCTGTATCTCATCCATCGATGCATTGACAAAGACACCGACTTTTTTTAGAGGCAGTAAACGAAGAACAGCCTCATTCCCTTTCTCCATAAGAAAATATCTAGGAGATTTCGGATAGAAAATGAAACCCATCAGGTCGATGCCTAACTCTGCCACTTCACGGATATTGTCCGCATCACGCATGCCGCATACTTTGATAATCATAACAAACTCTTTATAAAATGAGACAATGTTTCGCCCGGATTCGCCGTCTTCATAAAGGTTTCGCCAATCAGGAAACCACCGAAACCGGATTCACGCAACTCTTTCACCGTTTCGACAGAAGAGATGCCACTCTCTGAAACCAACAACGGTGAGAGATGCCGATCATCCAACGTTTTTTTCATCTGTTCAATCAGATGGAAGGAATTATTGACATCCGTATTGAAAGTACCCAGGTTGCGATTGTTTACACCAAGCATATCAATATCGGCTTGCACATAATCCAATTCCTCAACGCTATGCACTTCCAGCAACACTTCCAGATCGAGCTTATGCGCCTGCTCGGACAATAAACGACATTCATCTTTTGTCAGACAAGCAGCGATCAACAACACGGCATCTGCTCCCATCACCCTTGCCTGATAAAGCTGATATTCGTCGATGATGAAATCTTTTCGGAGCAATGGCAGCCGAACCCGCTCGCGTGCCTTACTCAAATCGCGCAAAGAACCACCAAAAAACATTTCATCTGTCAATATCGAACAAGCAGAAGCTCCACCGATTTCGTATGCCGGAACAATATCCGTAACTAAAGCATCCGGATGCAACCAGCCCTTCGATGGACTTTTGCGTTTGAACTCAGCAATGATTCCAGATGGCGAAGAAGCTAATGCCTCACGCATGGATACTGTCTTCCGCTCTAATTTGTCGGCACCCAGTCCGAGCAAAGTACGCATCTTCACCGCTTCCTTCTGCCGGGCAACTTCCAAACGCTTGTGAGCTACTATTTCCTGTAATATATCTTTCATTTTATCATTTGAATATATTCGCTTCAGAAAGTATATACTTTTGGGGTATGAAAGTATATACTTTTAGTATACGAAAGTATATACTTCTGATGTATGAAAGTATATACTTTTGAGATGCGAAAGTATATACTTTTTCAACTGTTCATTGAAAGGAACTTTTTAAAGGTCTGTAAAGCTTTACCGCTCTCCAAAGACTCACGCGCCTCAGCCATGCAATCCTCAATCTTTTTCTCCGGACAAATCACCTGAATAGCAAAGGCTGAATTGGCAATAACGCAATTCTTTTGTGCTTCCAGAGCGCAGTTGTTCAAAACATTGTCGAATATCTTTGCTGCATCGGCTACTGTTGCCCCTCCATCCAAATCAGCTTCCTTTACACGTGTAAAGCCCAGCATTTCCGGTGTATAAAGTTTTTCCTTGTCGACCATAGCGACCTTGAATTCCGATGTAAGCGAAATTTCATCATAACCATCCAGACTATGAACAACGGCGAAACGCGTACCACTTTCCTGATAAGTATAACTGTAAAGGCGAAGCAATGGCAGATTATAAACACCAAGCAACTGATAAGCAGGCATTGCCGGATTCACCAACGGCCCGAGCATATTAAAGAAACTGCGAACGCCCAGACTCTTGCGAACCGGAGCGACAGCTTTCAATGCCGGATTGAAAAACGGTGCATGCAGATAGGTGATACGACATGCATCAATAGAGCGGCGAAGCTGATCAACATTGTTCGTAAACTTCACTCCGTGCTGTTCCATCACATTACTAGCACCACTCACCGAGGTAGCGCCGTAGTTTCCATGCTTAACCACATTGTAACCGGCACCGGCAACAACAAAACAGGACGTTGTACTGATGTTGAAAGTGTTCTTTCCATCACCGCCGGTTCCTACAATATCAATGGGTTTGAACTCTGCCAAGTCCACAGGAATACGCATCTCAAGCAATGCTTCGCGGAAACCGGTCAGTTCTTCCACCGAGATACTGCGCATCAGGAATACAGTTATGAGGCTGGCAATCTGCGTATCGGTATATTTACCTGCTGCAATATTCTGAAGGATCGTGCGAGCCTCTTCGCGTCCCAAATACTGATGTTCGAATAATCTATATAATATATCTTTCATTGTAATCTTATTATTAATGTTCAACTATGATTTATCAACTCACTTACGCAACCAGTTCTTGATAATCTGTTTGCCGTTAGGGGTCAGAACCGATTCAGGATGGAACTGTATGCCTTCCACATCATACTTGCGATGACGCAAACCCATGATCTGTCCTTCCTTCGCATCCTCTGCCGTAATCTCCAGGCATTCAGGAAAATCCTCCTTCGAAACCACCCACGAATGATAACGCCCAGCACGGAAAAAGTTACCCATCTCATCAAACAAAGGATCTTTCACCTTCACCCGCATATCAGAGCAGACGCCATGATAAACATTTGTCAGATTCACCAGTTTCGCACCAAAAGCCTGACCGATAGCCTGCTCACCCAAACAAACGCCCAGAATACTTTTCGTTGGCGCATAACGTTTGATCAATGGCAGCAAGATGCCTGCCTCTTCAGGAATACCCGGTCCCGGTGAAAGCACAATCTTATCGAAACGAACCACCTCATCGAGCGAAATCTTGTCGTTGCGAAACACTTCCACATCGGCACCCAGCTCTTTCAGGATATGAAGCAGGTTGTAAGTAAACGAGTCGTAATTATCAAAAAGCAATATTTTATCCATAATCGTTATCTGTTATTAGTTTTTCAATTGTTCAGCCAGATCGATAGCTTTCTTCAAAGCGCCCAACTTACTGTTTACTTCCTGTAATTCCCGCGAATCCTTGCTCCTTGCAACGATTCCTGCGCCGGCTTGATAATAAAGCACATTGCCACGACTAACGAACGTACGAATCGTAATGGCTTGATTCAGATTGCCATCGAAACCGATGAATCCGATGCAGCCCCCGTAGGCGCCACGATTATGTTTTTCCAACTCTGTAATCAGTTGCATGGCGCGAACCTTCGGTGCACCGCTCAATGTTCCTGCCGGGAAAGTATCGATGAATGTTTTCACCGAATTACTTTCAGTATTGATCTCGCCGCTGACACGTGATACCAAATGAATCACATGACTATAATATTGCACTTCTTTATAGAAATCGACATGTACGTTATGAGCATTGCGACTCAAATCGTTGCGTGCCAAATCAACCAGCATCACGTGCTCCGAGTTTTCTTTTGGGTCGTTCAGCAAAGCTTCCGTCCGCTGCTTGTCAATCGATATGTCGCCTGTACGAAATGCTGTTCCGGCTATCGGATCAATACTGGCATGTCCGTCAGATACTTTGCAATGCGTTTCAGGTGAAGAACCGAAAATACGGAATCCACCAAAATCGAAGTAGAACAGATATGGCGAAGGATTGATACTGCGTAAAGCTCTATATACTTTGAAGTCATCACCTTTGAACGGTTGTTCGAAACGACGGCTGAGTACAATCTGAAAAACATCGCCACGCAGACAATGACTTACGCCTTCGCGAACCATCGCCTTATACTCTTCATCGGTGATGGAAGAGGTTTCCGGTCCATTGGTTTGGAAGTTGTATGAAGCAAAATTACGATTGTCAAGCACAGACTCAATCTCCATCAAATTCGAAGCCTCGCCATCCTGAAGCAGCTCCACCAATGTCAATTCGTTCTTGAAATGGTCGAACACAATTACATATTTGTACAACATATAGAGCATGTCAGGTGCATCATTTTCGGCATCATGCGCTTCCATTACCGGGATATGTTCGAAATAACGGACTGCGTCGAAAGCGGTGTAACCAAACAGACCGCACACTTTCCTATCGTCACCTTCAATCATAAAACGTTTCAAGAAAGCATTCATGGCAGCCGTCACATCAAACTGCTCGGTTATCGGCGTATCTTCCGTTGTACGATCAGGAAATGTTGCCGTACATTTACCGCTATTGATACCGATACTGGCCAGCGGACAAAGAGCGATATACGAAAGGCTGTTTTCATTGCCATGGAAATCAGAACTTTCCAACAGTACCGATTCCGGATAGATATCGCGTACTTTCAGATAAATACTTACAGGCGTATGAAGGTCGCCCATCACCTTTTTGCTTACTGTATGAAATGTATAGTTCATTTTATTCTGTTTTTATATTTGATGTATGTATCCATATCTTTATCACCACGACCAGAAACGGTCAGAACGACCACATCTTCCGGTTTGAAATGCATCTTTGGTAATGCAGCCAATGCGTGAGCACTTTCCAAAGCCGGAATAATTCCTTCCGTCTGTGTCAGTTCGAAAGCTGCTGCCAACGCCTCATCATCTTCAATAGCTAATACGGTAGAACGTTTTTGAGCAGCCATATTTGCATGAACCGGTCCGATTCCCGGATAATCCAGTCCGGCAGAAACAGAATAAGCTTCCTCAATCTGTCCGTCAGGAGTCTGCATCACCAACGTACGCGAACCGTGAATAATGCCTACTTTACCCAAATGAATTGTCGCCGCACTTCTACCCGACTCCAATCCTTCGCCGGCAGCTTCAGCAAGTACAATCTTTACACGCTCATCATCTATATAATGGTAAATGGTTCCGGCAGCATTGCTTCCACCGCCGACACAAGCCATCAGATAATCAGGATAATCGCGTCCTTCCTTTTCCTTGAGCTGTATTTTTATCTCTTCACTGATGATAGACTGCAAACGAGCTACCATATCCGGATACGGATGCGGACCAACAGTAGAACCAATAATATAATAAGTATTCGAAGGATGACAGCACCAGTCGCGTATGGCTTCATTGGTTGCATCTTTAAGCGTCATGTTTCCGGAAGTTACCGGTACGACCGTCGCACCGAGCATCTCCATCTTCTGCACATTGATATGCTGACGTTCTACATCGGTTTTGCCCATATATACGACACATTCCATATTCATCAGCGCACAGACAGTAGCTGTAGCCACACCATGTTGTCCGGCACCGGTCTCGGCGATAATACGCGTTTTGCCCATACGTTGTGCAATCAGTATCTGACCAATCGTATTATTAATCTTGTGCGCTCCGGTATGATTCAGGTCCTCACGCTTCAAATAAAGTTTGCAACCGTACTTTTCGCTCATGCGCTTAGCGAAGTAAAGAGGCGACGGACGACCTACATAATCACGCAGCAAAGCTCTGTACTCCTTCTGAAAACTTTCGCTCTCGATAATCTTCAGATAGTTCTGCTGCAAATCTTCCACACATTGATGAAGGATTTCAGGGATGTAGGCTCCGCCGAACTCCCCATAGAATCCATTTTTGTCAACTTGATACGTTTTCATCTTTTCAACTGTTATTTTATTTATTCGATTTAGCACAATAAAAAAAGGCCTGTCGCAAGTGCGACAGACCTTTTAGCTATTTCTTTATATTATTGTTTACATATATACATGCAGGACTGCGTTCCTTACGACCTTATGAGTTGTACGAAGCGCCACCACCAATATGTATTTTGTGTAAACGTTATCATTTCTACTATTTGTTTTATTACGGCAGCAAATGTAAGCACATTATATCAATCTGCAAACAAAATGACAACTTTTTTTGAAAAATATTTCTATTAGTGACTTCTTTATCACATTTCATCACAAATAACTATTTCTATCTTACACTCGTAGATACAAGACTTTGCGTTTTTTACGTATCATTCAACACATATACAAGATTATTCTGTACCTTTGCATCACTAACAATAAAAAGAGAGGAGAAGCTTATGAAACGATTTTTACTCACTATAATGATGGCTTTTGCGCTCATGACTGCTTCTGCAGCCGATATCAATCCGATATCCAATGCTATGAAGAGCGGCAATGCATCGACATTGGTATCTGCTATGGATAAAGAAATTGATATAGCTTTACCAGGTACAAACAATAAATGCGATGCAAATGGTGCCGTATCCATGCTGAATAGTTTTTTTGGAAAGAATAAGCCTACCGCATTTACGGTAATACATCAGGCAGACAAGCAAGACAGCGGGTTCCTCGTTGGTAAACTGGCAACTACCTCTAAAACGTATCGGGTGAACGTCACCTACAAAGTGGAAGGCAACAAAGCAATCATACAATCAATCAGAATAGAATGAAAACGACAGAGCAACTCATTGACGACTTAATCAAGTTGGCCTTCGCCGAGGATATTGGCGATGGCGACCATACAACATTGTGCTGCATTCCTGAAACAGCAATGGGAAAAAGCCAGCTCATCATCAAGGAAGATGGCATTCTGGCCGGCGTTGAAATGGCAAAGCGCATCTTCCATGACTTTGATCCTGAACTGAAGATTGATGTATTTATTCACGATGGTGCAGAAGTCAAGAAGGGTGACATCGCATTCAAGGTGGAAGGCAAAGTACGTTCTTTGTTGCAAACAGAACGACTGGTTCTGAACGTTATGCAGCGTATGAGCGGTATTGCTACCACAACGCATAAATACGTAAAGCGCCTGGAAGGAACAAAAACGCATGTGCTGGATACTCGCAAAACAACACCCGGCATGCGTATCATGGAGAAGGAAGCTGTGAAGATCGGAGGAGGTGTCAATCACCGTATCGGACTCTTCGATATGATTCTTCTCAAAGACAACCACGTTGACTTTGCAGGCGGAATAGAACAGGCTATCACCCGTGCTCACAACTATCTGAAAGAAAAAGGTAAGGATCTGAAGATTGAAATCGAAGTACGCAACTTTGATGAGCTGCAGCAGGTACTCAATATCGGAGGCATAGACAGGATCATGCTGGATAACTTCAATATCGAGAATACAAAGAAAGCTGTTCAGATGATCGGAGGCCGTTTCGAGACTGAATCATCCGGAGGCATCACTTACGACACACTGCGCGATTATGCTGAATGCGGCGTTGATTATATATCTGTAGGCGCACTGACTCACTCAGTAAAAAGTCTGGATATGAGTCTGAAGGCTTGCTGATTATTGCTTTGCGCCCGAAGATATCAAAACTTATGGACTCAGGTACATCCTTTAATTCTCTAGAAAAATTTATAGCTGAATATGCCGCCTGCCTGATGGGAGCAGGCGTGCATACTTCAAGAGTGGTACGCAACACCCGACGAATCGGGGAAGCTTTCGAAAAAGACGTCAAACTGACAGTCTTTCACAGAAGCATCATTGTTACCATATCCGATCCGAAGACTGGCAAATCACAGAACGAGATTGCTGACATCCCGGCATTACCTATCAGTTTTACTTACAATTCTGAACTCAGCGCACTCAGTTGGGAAGCTTACGACAAACATCTTCCACTGGAAACGCTGAAAGAGAAATTCAAGTCCATCATCAAGGCACCACGCATACATCCATTGCTTGTCCTCCTTTTGGCAAGTTTGGCGAATGCTTCGTTTTGCCGACTATTTGGCGGCGATCTCTATTCGATGTGCATCGTTTACTCGGCCACATTCACCGGGCTCTTTCTCAAGCAGCAGATGCAGAAGCACAAAATCAATGTGTATATCACCTTCATTGCTTCGGCTTTTGTTGCTTCACTCCTAGCTTCAACGGCTCTGATATTCGAACATACTACAGCCGAAATAGCACTCTCAACAAGTGTACTATTCCTGGTTCCCGGTGTACCGTTGATCAACGGTGTCATTGATATTGTGGAAGGATATATCCTGATTGGTTATACGCGTTTGACTGAGGCGGCACTACTCATTACCAGCATTGCCATCGGTTTGTCGTTTACACTACTATTGGTTAAAGACAGCTTGATATGATTGCAATAGACATATTATTAGACGGACTTTTTGCGGCATTGGCCGGCATTGGATTCGGCTCCATTTCCGATCCGCCTTTACGAGCATTTAAGATGATTGCAATCCTTGCAGCATTAGGACATGCCTTTCGTTTTTCGTTAATGACCTTTGGAGGTCTTGACATCTCAACTGCTTCATTTTTTGGTGCATTGGTAATCGGATTCGGCAGCCTGCTGTTAGGAAAGAAAGTATACTGCCCGATGACTGTTCTCTATATTCCGGCTTTACTTCCCATGATTCCGGGACGCTATGCCTACAATACGGTATTCTCGCTTATCATGCTGATGCAGTCACTCAATAACCCCGAACAGCTTCATAATTATCTGGAAAAGATGGTAACGAACGGATTAGTCACTGGTACAGTCATATTTCTTCTTGCCGTAGGAGCCACGCTCCCGATGATGCTTTTCCCGCACAAGGCGTTCTCGCTCACCAGGCATGAACAAAAGAGTTGATATATGGAAATATTTTGGAAAACGATAGCATATTACAACGCAAACACCTGGATAGAACAAATTGTCCTTATCCTGGTCGGCATATTATCGACTATATTGCTGATACGTAAGCCTTCTCCAAAGACGAAGCTACTCATGAAGATCTACCTGATTGTCCTGTATGCCTGGATTGCCATCATCTACTACGCCGTCTATTGTGAAGAGCGGCGCTACAACAATGTTATGGCTATCTACTGGGGCGTCATGGCGCTTATATGGCTATGGGATGCTTTCAGCGATTACACGCCTTTCGAACGCACTCGTAAATATGACTTATTGGCTTACGTATTCATCATATTGCCTTTTGTCTATCCCCTTTTCTCACTTTCAAGAGGGCTGAGTTTTCCTATGATGACACTGCCAATCATGCCTTGTACAGTTGCTATATTCACCATATCCATATTGCTGCTTTTCTCGCGGAAGGTGAACATTTTGTTAGTGCTCTTCCTTTGCCATTGGTCCATTATCGGTTTGACAAAGACCTATTTTTTTCATATTCCGGAGGACTTTCTTGCAGCAGGAGCAACTATTCCTGCTTTATACCTTTTCTTCCGCGACTACTTTCTGGAAGATATAAATGAAGACACTAAGCCCCAGGCAAAATACATCAACTGGATATTAATACTGATGTGTACAACTTTAGGTGTCATCCTGATATGTACCTTGTTTATGGAAATGATGAGCGAAAGCATATAAACATAATAATACAGATACAATATGAAACTTAGCGACGAATGGTTTACAGCCCTCTCTCAAAACGATAACGGACAGTTAATTACTGTTTCAGGGCGCGACGAGCTGACAGAGTTTGTCAACTCCGGCAAATACAATGAACGTGCAGAAGTCACCTGGAAATATGAAGGCGACGAAAAAGGAATGCCTCCAGAGAGCATTGCCAAACAAATAGAAGCTGTTGAAGAGGCCTTACGCCATGTTATGGAAAAAGACAAGCTTGCCATTACGACAGCTATATACACCGGCGGCGGAGAAAAGACATGGGTGTTTTATACCCGAACAGCACGTGTTTTTGGCGAACGCCTCAATGAGGCCCTCGCCAGTTTCGAACTTCTTCCCATTACCATCTACACAGAAGTTGATCCCGGTTGGGAAGAATACCTCGACATGTATGAAATGAAGGAATGGGCAATAGAATAGATACGCATCTAAAACACTTTTTAAAGAGGATTTAAATGCTTGTCAAACAATTTTATACCAATCCTCAAGCTTTTACCAAATACATCGGCACTCTCGTCATCAGCCGATTTATAGTTCAAGCCTTGAGCACTTATTGTCATTAAATACTCATCAAATAATTTTTGAATAGAGCGAAGTCCTTGCTTAATTCAATGCTCTGCTTCTTTCCTTTCATGAAAGCTTGCAACTTGTCGGGGATCACAATATCTTCATCCAGGATCTGATCGACTGTCAGCTTGAACTTTGCCGGATGGGCTGTCTCGAGGAATAATCCCGTCTCGCCACTACGCAATGGCAGATCGACCAAAGCCTGGTATCCGCATGCTCCATGCGGGTCAAGCAGATAGCCATAATGCTGATAAGTTGTTCTGATGGTTGAAGCAATCTCCTCATCCACATAACGACAACCACTGATCAGACTGCATATATGCTGATGTGCATCACCTTCCTTTCCAAACAGATCGAGGATACGTGCGAAGTTGCTCGGCGCACCGACATCCATCGCATTGGCAATCGTCGAAACGGAAGGACGCGGTCGATACTCGCCCGTTTCCAGATATTCGAAGAAGACATCATTGCGGTTGTTGGCAGCAATAAAATGCTTTACCGGCAAGCCCATCGTATAGGCGAACAAACCGGCGGTGATATTGCCGAAGTTTCCACTCGGAACAGATATGACCAATTCATCCGCTTTTCCCATCCTGTCGAGTTGAGCATAAGCATTGAAATAGTAGAATGACTGTGGCAGGAAGCGGGCAATATTGATAGAGTTCGCCGAAGTGAGCTTCATGTGCCCATTGAGTTCGTCGTCCATAAATGCCGACTTCACCAGTGCTTGGCAATCGTCGAACGTGCCGTCGATCTCGAGCGCCGTGATATTCTGCCCTAGCGTCGTAAACTGGCATTCCTGTATTGGGCTGACCTTTCCTTTGGGATAGAGCACATATACATGGATACCTTCGACACCCAGGAAGCCGTTTGCCACAGCACTGCCTGTATCACCGGAAGTTGCCACCAGTACATTCACCTTGTCCAGTCCTTCCTTGCGAATGAAATAACCCAGCATGCGTGCCATAAAACGAGCTCCAACATCCTTGAAGGCAAGCGTCGGTCCATGAAACAATTCGAGACTGTAGATGCCATCGTTGACATGTACAACCGGTGTATTGAAAGCGAGCGTGTCCTTCACAATCTTATCCAGCACGTCGCGATCCATATCTTCGCCAAAGAACGCCTCTGCAACCGTGCAGGCAATCTCGTGGAAAGAACGGTTCTTCATATCCGCAATCGTACTTTTATCCAATGCTTGAATCCGTTCGGGCATGTACAAGCCCTTGTCCGAAGCCAGCCCTTTGACAACAGCTTCTTCCAGCGAGGCGAGCGGCGCCTCATGATTGGTACTATAATATTTCATGACAACAACTCTTTTATAAATTCATCTTTCTGCAGGATACCGAACTTCCCGTTAAGAACGGAGAACTCATCGAAACGTGTTACGGCATCAGGCGTCTGTCCCGGTTTATATATCAGGAACGGCACCGGCGTATTGGTGTGCGTACGAACCAGGCAAGGCGTCGGATGATCGGGCAGCACAGCGATAGCCACCGGTTCATCCCAGTTCTTCAATGCTTCGTACACGATACCGATAGCCCGCTTATCGAGGCTCTCTATGGTTTTAATCTTCAATGCGATATCGCCATCATGGCCGGCTTCATCACTGGCTTCAACATGGAGATAAACAAAATCATCGGTCTTCAACGCTTCGAGTGCAGCCTCAGCTTTGCCTTCATAATTAGTATCGAAGAGGCCTGTCGCCCCTTTCACATTGATTACCTTCAATCCGGCATAGACACCGATACCGCGTATCAGATCGACAGCCGAGATGACCGACGCACTCTTGATTCCGTACATCTCACGCATGGTCTGCATAGCCGGACGGTAACCCGGCGACCAAGGCCAAATACTGTTGGCAGGATCTTTGCCTTCAGCCACGCGCTTCTTATTCACCGGATGCTCCATCAGTATCTTCTGCGATTCGAAGATAAGGTTGTTGAGCAGTTCGGCTGTCTCCGCAGCTTCGGGCACTTCCGGCTGAATCATATTCGGACGGAAAGGATGCAGCGGGATATCATGAGGCGGTATGCAGCGCAAACGCTTGTCGCCACCCTTCACCACCAGCAAGTGGCGATAGGAAACACCAGTATAGAAATGCACCCTATCAGTAGCCAGTTTCTCGTTGAGGAAGCGGATCAGTTCGTCGGACTCTTCGGTAGAGATATGGCCTGCAGAATGGTTCTTTAATATATCACCTTCAATACAAACCAGGTTGCAGCGCATCGCCATCTCACCCGGTTGCAAATCGTAGCCGATACTGGCAGCTTCGAGTACGCCGCGTCCTTCGTAAACCGTCGGCAGGTCGTAGCCCAGCACTGCCATATTTGCCACCTCACTTCCCGGATGAAAGCCGTCGGCAACAGTCTTCATCCGGCCGGTCACGCCCAGCGCGGCCAGCTCATCCATATACGGAGTTTCGGCATACTGCAACGGAGTCTTGCCGCCGAGAGCCGGTATCGGCTCATCAGCCATGCCATCACCCAAAATTATAATCGTTTTCATCTTATGTTTGCAATTGAGATAATATCGGCAAAGACGCCCGCAGCCGTCACATCGGCACCGGCGCCATAGCCTTTAATGATCATCGGATAGTCATGATAACGTTCTGTCGAAATCATGATAATATTGTTGCTTCCTTCGAGGTCGTAGAACGGATGATGTGAGTCGACTTCCTCCAGTCCTATCTTGCATTCGCCGTTATCCATCGAAGCCACAAAACGCAGCCGCTTATGTTCCTTCTCCAGCGCCTGACGCATCGTCTCAAACTTACTGTCTAGCTGCTTGACGCTCAACCAAAACTCTTCGAGCGAGCCTTTGAAGAACGATTCAGGAATAAACAGGTGGCACTTAACATCGGACTGTTCCACCTCATAACCGGCTTCACGAGCCAGAATCACCAGCTTACGAATCACATCCTTGCCACTCAAGTCGATACGCGGATCAGGTTCAGAATAACCGTCTTCCTTAGCCAATTGGATAGCGCGGCTGAAAGGGATATCGGCACTTAGCGTGTTGAATATGAAGTTGAGCGTTCCGGAAAGGACTGCCTTCAATTTCAATATATGATCGCCACTATTGATCAGGTCGTTCATCGTGTTAATGATAGGCAGGCCGGCACCAACATTCGTTTCGAACAAGAACTTGATGCCGCGATGGCGTGATATTTTTTTCAGATTGATATAGTTGGCATACTGCGAAGAAGCAGCAATCTTGTTGGCTGCAACGACCGAGACGTTGTTGTTGAGCAACGCTTCATACAAGTCTGCAATATCCTGATTGGCAGTACAGTCTACAAAGACAGAGTTGAAGATATTCATCTGTAGGATTTCATTTCGCAAATGCTCCGGTGAACTTGCCTCGCCATTGGTCTTCAGATCTTCGATGCAATTGTCGAGCTTCAGTCCTTCGCGACAGAAAAGGGCACGCTTGCTGTTGGCAATGCCCACCACATTCAGTTTCAACCCGTTTTGCTGCATCAGCTTTGGTTGTTGTATACGAATCTGGTTAAGCAAGTTGCTGCCCACGGTACCGACTCCGACGATAAACAGGTTCAGCACCTTGTACTGCGACAGGAAGAATGAGTCGTGGATGGAGTTGAGCGCCTTACGCAGATACTGCCTCCGGATGACGAACGAGATGTTGGTCTCTGATGCACCTTGAGCGCAGGCAATCACACTGATGCCCGCACTACCCAGTGTACCGAACAACTTCCCGGCAATGCCCGGCGTACGTTTCATGTTTTCACCGACGATGGCCACCGTAGCCAATTCCTTTTCGGCAGTGATCTCGCTGATCTCGCCCTGCGAACGTTCGAGGGCAAACTCCTGATTGAGCACCTGCACCGCCAAATCGGCGTCGGCATTACGTACGGCGAACGTTGTATTGTTTTCGGAACTGGCCTGCGACACCATGAACACACTGATGCCATTCTTCGCCAGCGTCTTGAATATGCGGTAGTTGACGCCGATGACACCTACCATGCCCAAACCTTGTACCGTCACCAAACAGGTGTCGTTGATAGACGAGATACCTTTGATGAGCGCCTTGCCCGTAATCTTCTCCTTCTCCTTGGAAATGTATGTACCAGGAGCGTCGAGATTGAACGTGTTGCGGATAAGTATCGGAATATTCTTGTGATAAACCGGATAGATCGTCGGCGGATAAATAACCTTCGCTCCGAAGTTACAGAGTTCCATGGCTTCAGTGAAGGTAAGCTTGTCGATGACGTACGCCGAACTGATTACCTTCGGATCGGCCGTCATGAAGCCATCCACATCAGTCCATATTTCCAGGATGGAAGCATCGAGAGCCGTTGCCAGGATAGAAGCGGTGTAATCGGAACCACCGCGTCCGAGGTTCGTCACCTCGCCCGTTTCAATGCTCGACGAGATAAAACCGGGTACTACCGATATTTTCGGCAGCGGATTGAATGTATCAAGAACCAGTTTGTTGGTCAGCGGAAAATCAACGTTATGCTTATTAAACTGGCGGACAGTCTTGATGAACTTGCGAGAATCGAACAGCTGCGCCCCACTGATGACGTGCGAAATGATCAGCGACGAAATACGTTCGCCATAGCTGACGATGGCATCGGATGTCTTAGGCGACAGGTCCTTGATCAGGTATACGCCTTTGAAGATGTTGCCCAGCTCGTCCATCAGCTCCATCACGAGCTTCTGAACATAGAGGCACTGCTGTGCATCGGGGATCACACCTTTGATCACGTCAAGATGGCGAGCGATAATTTCGGAGAACTCGCGTTCGTAACCTATATCACCTTTGGTGGCCATAGCCGAAGTAGTCAGCAGTTTGTCGGTTATCCCGCCCAATGCGGACACGACAACGATTACAGGCTCATCAACAGCCTCCACAATTTTCTTTACGGTCAGAATACTATTCACGGAACCTACGGATGTTCCGCCGAATTTTAATACTTTCATCGGAAAATGTATTTATTGTGACACCTATGGACACACGCACGGCGCATCACTCTACAGATGTCGGAAATTATTACTATGATAAAGGAAAATGAAAAACGGATGCAACCAGTCGGCTGCTACAAGGCGGCGACGTGGTCGCCACAGTTGTTATGAATTAATGCTTACCCCCCAGGGGGTCATCAATGCCCAGGTGAAGTATGTGAAACCTGAATGTGTCATTTTTATATCAATTCGTTTATTTCGGTTGCAATATTACGCATTATTTTCGTAATGATTGCTCTTTTTCAGGTAAAATTTGAGATTTAACAGTCGGGAGATTCGTTTCGGGAATAAGAGGCTGTTTCGAGGATGCCTCCGAAGCTTCCTTTTTTAGAAGAACAAAGCCAGTGAAGCAATCCACAAACCTGTCATACGGAGAGTGAACTGACAATCCTGCGTCAGCACATTGTAGACGTTCCGCAAGGCTTCAGGGATAATCTAGTCATGTTGATTGATGATTGAACAGAGTGTCGTACTTGATTTCAGACCCTTCGCTAACGATACGCTTGGCAATGTCCTCGTTACGAAGCATATTCTTCATAGTTAAAACTTCAGCGTGTAATCATTATACACATCTTTTGTAAGAAGGTTCTCTCTCAGCCAAACCTTTTTAAACTTACTATACTGTGCCATAATTTGCTTCACTCCTTTTTCAAGGTAGCGAAGCAAATTACGTATCAGTTTGTTACTTCAGTACTCGTTAATAGTAAACTTAACGCCTTATGGTATCGGCGGTTGTCATTATTGCATCGGCACGAAGCCTTCGGCGCGGACCTTCCAACTGCCATCTTTCGGGAAACCAGGAGCCTCGCCCGTCGAGCCGTCCCAACCGCCGCACATCATCGCCACAGCAGTGAGCAGCGCGCCATTGGAAGGAAAATAAGGGAACGGGCCACCAGTAGCCAATCCGTGTTCATCGAACTGAAAGCCGTACGACGGATGCATCAGCATATCGACAGCCAACGCCTGCCGGCCTGTACGTGCTGCCGCCATCGCCATCATCGGGAAATCCCAGCCCCAGATGCGGTCGAACTGCCACTCTTTGGAAACACGGTCAAGCGTACGATCAAACGTAGCCCTGTCGACACCGTCACCAGGCAACAAGCCCAGTACACCGGTCAAGGCCGGATGCTCATAAGTATATTTGGTCCACATATCGGGAATGCCTTCGTAAGTGGTATAAACACCATCCTTCACAGGCAGCGGAGCCAAATTATCGAGCACTTCACGCCAACGCTTCGTCTGTTTCACCGGAAGCTGCAAGCGTTCTGCCCACTTCAATGCGGTACGCAAACCATAGCGCCAGTAACCCAGTTCGAAAATGGGATTGATAGTCTTCAGTGGATCAGTATTTTCGGACACAACTACAATGGGAGGCCCAATCACATACTGCTTCGTCTTCTTGTCATAGAACGGGTTCGAAGCCATATAGTCTGCCGTCTGAATCACTACATCACGCCATTTGGCCAAGGTCTCGGCCGACGGATACAGACGATAATCCATTTCTGCAAAATAAATAGGATGCGGTTCGTGCCACAAGATAAACGCATGGGCGCTGCAAGGCCATTCACGGTTGAAGTTGCCCGTGCATTTCGGCCAGCGGGCACCAATGCGACCTTCGCTTTTGGCGCGATTCAACGCTTCAGGCATGAATTTCTTATACACATCAAGATAGCGATCGAAGCAGTCCATGCGGTTCCAAAGCCCAAAGTGAACGCCGTGCCACCATATCATCTCGAAATGGAAACGTCCGTTCCATCCGTTGTTGACCAGCCCCGACTCTTGCGGCGGGAACAGTCCGCTCTCGTTGACACGCATCAGATACTGAGAAAGTACGATACGACGCTCCAGCTCTACCCAACGCGGATCCCGACTGCCCGAAAAGTCGACGGCTGCGCCCGAAAGCCAGTATTGTTTCCATGCGGCGGCACTCGCCTGCTCAATATCTGGTTCCGACTCGCGGTCGGATACTACGGCTTCGGGTGAAAAGCGACACGTAAAGGAGAACGACCGCGCATGCTTCGGTTGAAGCAGGAAGTGATGTTGGGCAGCAGAAGGACGGTCGAACGACGCCTCACCCTGCCAAACGACATTGACGGAATAGCTCGTGCTGTCCATCGTCCGGTCGATACGTACTGCATTGGGCGATACAACATGACTGACTGAACTGTGTGCCGACGCCATATCATAATTGCCAATATAGTTCGGAAACTGACGCGAGTCAGCATAAGGGAAGTCAAAGAACACGGCAATCTGCCCCTTCTCCAACAACGTCGACTCCACGGTAACGCCAATCATATCCTTCTCGGGATGGCAAACAGTGCGCACAAATACCGGAACGGCATCAATCTCGAAACGGCTGGTGACAATACCTGTCCACATATCCACTTCCTGACGGACACCTTTGATATCAAACTCCGTCACCTCCTTACCCTCTCTGTCCAGCAATCGAAAACCTATGCGGCCAAGATTGAAACGGTGCGGGTTCTTTGAGAGCCAGTCCGAAATGGTAGAGTCCTGCCGATTGAACTCCTGATAAGGAATCTTCTTTCCGTGCGTCTCGATAATCACCGGATGATAATCACCGGGCGTCAAGCCTTGCGGATAAGGGAAGCTATGCCATGCCCAGTCAGAGAGCGTATTGAAAGGAACAAAAGTCTGCAAGCCGGTCACATCCATACCGAATGCGAACTTGCCATTGCCTACTTGTGCCGGACTATTATGCAAAGTACCGGTTGTTATCACACGATGACGCTCCACGACAGCCTTACGGTCAATCGGTTCGCCCCATGCCTGCACAGCAAGCATGCCTGCCAAACACAGCAGGCATGCGCTTAATATTAATCGTCGTCCGCAGCGCATGGCATTGGATCTACATGTTTCTTTTTCCAAACCCAGAAGAGGATAAAAGCTGCAACAGCAAAACATACGCCGATAATCTGCGAAACATTTGCCGGGAACTTTAATCCTTCCGGAGCAACAAAGATATACGCCGTACAGACTGCCGTCATAAACAGAGCCGGAATAAGCGATACCCAATAGAGTTTCTTATGTGTTGCCAGATAAACGGTGACAGCCCACAGCGTAAACGTTGCCAACGACTGGTTTGCCCATCCGAAATATCTCCATATCACATTAAAGCCATTCTTGTCATTAATATTGTAGTATAGCAGCACGATAGCCACCAGGAACAACGGCACGGCAATATACAGACGGCTGACGATGCGACGCTGCTTCAGATGGAAGAAGTCCGCAATAATCAGACGAGCCGAACGGAAGGCCGTATCGCCCGAAGTGATCGGTGCAGCTACAACACCCAGGATAGCCAAAATGCTGCCAAAGGTTCCAAGCCACTCGCGGGAAATCTTCGAAACAACAGCCGGAGCCTGCAATGACATGTTCGCTTCATTAGCTACACCATTGTCGTAGAACAGATAGGAAGATACGGCCGCCCAAACCAGAGCAACAATGCCTTCGGTAATCATGGAACCGTAGAACACGTAGCGACCATGACGTTCGTCCTTCAGACAGCGCGCCATCAGCGGACTTTGTGTGCCATGAAAACCGGAGATGGCTCCACAGGCAATTGTGATGAACAGACAGGGGAAGATCGGCTGAGAAGCGTCAGGGTGACGGTTCTGCAATCCATCCCAAAGTTCAGGAATAGCCGGATGATGCACATACAACATCGCCATCAGACCGACAGCCATAAACAACAATGCAAAAGCGAACAAGGGATATATCTTGCCGATAATCTTATCAATAGGAAGCATCGTTGCCAACACATAGTAAGCAAAGACTACCACAATCCAAAACATCACGTCGAGCGACTGTGGTGTCAGATCTGCCAACAGCAGCGCCGGACTATATACAAACACCGTACCTACCATGATTAATAGGATCGTACTGAATACAAGCATTGCCTTCTTGGCACTCAACCCCAGATAGCGACCAATCGTCTCCGGAAGACTCTCACCTGCATGTCGCAACGAAAGCATTCCGCTCATATAATCATGAACAGCACCACCGAAGATGCATCCGAAAACAATCCACAGATACGACGAAGAGCCGAACAATGCACCCATGATTGCGCCGAATATCGGACCGGTTCCAGCGATATTCAAGAACTGGATCATGTACACCTTCCATGTCGGCATCGGGATATAATCGACGCCGTCACGTAATGAATAAGCCGGAGTCTGACGATCCGGCTTTATTCCAAAAACACGCTCAACAAATTTCCCATAAACAAAGAAACCTACGATAAGCGCTATCAGACTGCAAGTAAATGTAATCATGCTTTATGAGTTCAACAGGCGCTTTACAGCTTCCGATATTGCACGACCTTCTGCCTTACCTGCCAATGCTTTTGAGGCAGTACCCATTACCTTGCCCATATCCTTTGCACTAGTTGCACCAACCTGTGCAATTATTGCCTTAAGAGCAGAATCCAATTCCTCGCCTGTCATCTGCTTCGGAAGATACTTCTCGATAACAGCGATCTGTCCCAGTTCTACATCAGCCAGATCTTGACGACCCTGCTGCGTATAGATATCTGCAGAATCCTTGCCTTGTTTAACCATCTTCTGCATAATCTTCAATGCATCGGCATCTGACAATGTGTTGTCAGCACCGGGAGCGGTCTTTGCTTCCAAAAAGTTCTTTTTAATGTTTCTCAAAGTTTCAAGGGCTACCTTATCGTGAGCCTTCATTGCGTTTTTAATGTCTTCGCTGACTCTATCAAATAAATCCATTTTGAATATGTCTTTAAAATACTATCTAAAACTAATTCTTACACCTTTCGATTTGTTATCTCCTGATGAAGGAGCAGATGGTGTTGCTGCGTTAGCCTGTGGAGCAGAAGGCTCCTCAACTTTCCGACGGACCTTCATTATATCATCCAACGTTCTTTTATACGGAGGAATATCTTCCATCATGGCAATCAGATTATCGTCGTCCAACTCGTCATTGTTCAATACAACGATTTCCACATTAGGACGCGTATCCAGATATTCTTTATAATAACGTTCAACCAGCTTATCTTCAGCTTCAGCCTGCTGCTTGCGCAAACGATCTGCTTCGGCAGCCTTACGACGGTCTTCCTCGGAATTATATTGTTGCTGCTGCTCGGAAAGAACATCTTTCAATCCGAAACCGGTAGCCAGTATCGTAATCTTTATCTTTGCTCCCAACGAGTCATCATAGCCGAAGCCCCACTTTACCTCATAACGAGTCTTGAAGCGTGACATGAAATTATGTATATCTGACATCTCATCCATTCCCAGTTCGGCATCATGACTGAAATAAATACAAAACAGCACACGACGAGCATTAAAAATATCATTATTACTCAATAGAGGAGAATTCAATGCTTCTTCAATGGCTACTTGCAATCGGCTATCTCCTTCGCCATAGCCATTACTCATCAATGCAATGCCTCCTTCACGCATAGTCGTATTTACATCAGCAAAATCGACGTTCTGAATCAACTCCATCGTAATGATCTCAGCAATACTCTTGGCAGCAATCGTCAGGATTTCATCAGCTTTTTTATACGATTGAGGAACGCTCAATTTGGCTTCCGAATACATGTCGCGAAGACGCTCATTGTTGATAACCAACAAAGCATCGACGTTCTTAGCCATCTGCTCCACACCCTTCAATGCTTTTACAATCTTCGGACGGCCTTCGAATACAAACGGAATCGTTACAATACCTACGGTCAAAATGCCCATTTCCTTGGAGACTTTTGCAACTACCGGGCCTGCACCTGTTCCTGTACCACCACCCATTCCGGCAGTGATAAAAGTCATACGTGTGCCATCACTCAGCATCTGACGAATCTCCTCTTCGCTTTCCATAGCAGCTTTCTCACCTACTTCAGGTACGTTTCCCGAACCTAAACCATTTGTCGTATTCCGCCCCAACAAAAGTTTGGCAGGCACTTCGGATATATCCAAAGCCTGTTTATCGGTATTACATAATACAAAGGAAACATTATGGATACCTTCCTTATACATGTTTGTGACTGCATTTCCACCGCCACCACCTACACCTATCACTTTAATGATTGACTGAGGAGCTTTTGCTACATCGAGTTCAAATATATTATCATCCATATCTGTATATCTTTTATTATTTACCGATTATCGTCTTCACTAAACAGTTCACCGCCGAAATTATCTATTTTCTTCTTCAACTGGCCAAACAAACCAGGGCCCTTTGGTTTCTTGGGCTTAGGAGGAGTCACAGGTTTCTCTTTTTCTACTTTTATTTCCGGTTCCCTAGGCTTTTCTTCTGCAGGCTGTTCCTTTTTCTCTTCACCACGGATTTCTTCCAATGTAGGATTATAAATAGTATCCTCAAAAACTTCAATCTTTGGCTCAACCTTTGTCTCAATCTTTACTTCAACAGGAACTGGTTGCGCACAGTTTTCTGAGCCTTCCAAAAGTAAAGCTGCTGCGGTCGTAAATTCAGGATTATTGGCAATCATCTCACCGGCTTCAATGCAATCGCGACGAACAGATGCATATCGGACATCCATCTTACAACGATCAATTAAAGCTTCGCGCAAGTTACGCAGAGCAGCACCGTTACCGGCAATAATCATGCCGCTTCCTAAATTCTTCGTTACTCCTGCATCAGCTAAGCGAGCATAGACATTCTCAATAATTTCACGCACACGAGCCTCAATAACCAGATTGATTTCCGAACGTTTTATCTCTTTCGTATGCTGTCCGTCAGCCAAATCTATAGATACTGATTCTTGATCGCTATCTTTCTCCCAAAGGGCATTACCATAGGTAGACTTAACGCGTTCAGCCTCCATCTCTGGCATATCCAGCATCATCAAATCATTGGTTATCAAATCGCTTCCCAAAGGAATAACCGATAGATTTACAAGATGTTTGTTTTTGAAAACGCAAACAGAAGTTACACCGCCGCCAAAATCGACCAAGGCGCATCCCTGTTCCTTCTCTCTGTCAGTCAGCACCAGATTAGCTAATGCTAAAGGAGAAACAATAACATCGGCCACCTTCACATTTATTTGATCAGCCATGTTCATCGTCACAGCATGTCGCAATGAAGGACGACCGACTATCAATTTATAACGTGCTTCCAAGCGCGAGCATGAAAGACCTACCGGATTATCTTCTTGTTTGTTATCTAAAAAATAGACAGGAGACACAACTTTCAGTACATCCAACATATCGGGTCGATACAGATTACATTTCTTTGCAAGTTCCTGCAACGTTTCTTCTGTGACGACTCCATTATCCAATACTTTAGATACGACATGATCGATAGAACGCAAGGATTGGCCCCCCACTCCAATGTACACCTTACTTATACGGGCACCACCCAACTTATTTTCTAATTTCAGAATAAGTCGTTTAATCTTACTAGCCGTTTCCTTGATACTGTAAACACATCCTCTGCGAATACAGGTATCGGATTTTTCGACCTCGTAGGCAATAATGGAAAGAGTGCCCGAAAGCCCTTTCGTACCTACCATACCGACCATATGAGAAGAACCCAGGTCGATAGCTGCTATAAAGTCAGTGTATGCCATATTTCTATTTTTTAGTACAAACGATTTGATCTTTATATTTCAAGTTTATAATGCTATACTTTTCCCATCCGACCTTTGGCATGGCCTGTTCGTAAAAGAGCTGCAGCTTATTCAGCTTCGCCTCAAAATCGGTAAAATCGCCCAATATGATCCGATGGTCGCCAACTCTTGGAATGAGATCCACTTCATTATCCGGATAGATATAAATCTGTTCAATCTGATCATTCCAAAACTTATTCTTCTGCAAAAATAGTGCAAATTTATATAAGTCGGTCTTTGCCAATGTTTTTTCCACATTTCCGCTAGCAATAGGGACATCGGCTACATAATGCGGACTGATGGGCATCACTGTTCCTCGATTATCTATATAGTAATTATCACTATTACTGATTATCCGAATAATAGGTATCTTCTGTTCAACCTCAAGTTTTATTAAACGCGATGGCGTTTTATATACTTCAACGCGAGCAATCATCTCGTTCTTCAACAATTCCCTTTCAATTCGCTCGGTATTTATAGCTCCTATAGGTTTATGCACCGGATACAATTCTGCGTTCTTAAGGATACTCACTAGATCACCTTTACTCACAAAATGTTTGTCCAAACTATCAACCACCTCAACCTGAAGGCCGGTACATGTACCTTCACTCTTCATCCGACGGAAGAAGAATGAAACAAACACTATGTAGCAAAACAAAAGTGTCGCAACTATTATGGAAACAACCCGAAGCACTATATTTTTTTCTCTAATATTTGTTTCACCGGTTCAACCAATAAATCAATGTTCCCGGCTCCAACCATTAATACTACATCCAACTTATCTCTCTCAGCCGAAACCAGCTTCAACAAGTCATCTTTTTTAATCAAATGCTTGGCAGGAATCGTCACGGCATCAAAGATAATTTTTGATGTCACACCCGGAATAGGTCTTTCGCGAGCTGGATATATATCCAACAGAATAAGTTCATCAAGCAAAGAAAGGCTCTTCGCAAAATCTGCAGCGAAATCACGTGTACGAGTATACAAGTGAGGCTGGAAAATACCTGTCAGCTTCCTGTTCGGATACAAATCCCGAACAGAGAGAATACTAGCTTTCAATTCCTGCGGATGATGAGCATAATCATCTATCAAGACTATCTTATCTGTCTTCAAATGAAATTCGAAACGACGTCGAGCACCTTGGAAGGATGCCATTCCTTGCCTTATCTCATCGGGTGTTGCTCCGTTAAGCCAAGCAATTGCAGTAGCAGCAACACCATTTTCTATATTTACCTTCACAGGAACGCCCAACTGAATATCCGCTATACGTATTTCAGGGCCAACAAAATCGAAGTAAATCTCACCATTGCCCACACGAACATTCTCTGCGTGAAAATCAGCATCACCTGTCGAAGCATACGTATATAACTTAACACCTTCCTGCAACTGAGGAGTTACTTTAATACCCTTCTTTATCACCAGACAACCACCCGGCCGAATTAGTGAAGTGAAATGCTCAAAACTTTCACGATAAGCTTCCGGTGTACCATAAATATCCAAATGATCAGGATCAGCCGCTGTAATCACAGCCATATAAGGGTTCAACCAATGGAACGAACGATCAAATTCATCAGCCTCAACAACCGTCAGATCACTCTTTTCCGAAAGCATCAAGTTGCTGTTATAATTCTTCAAGATTCCACCCAAAAACGCACTACAATCCACATGTGATTGCTTCAAGATATGAGCGATCATGGAAGAAGTTGTTGTCTTGCCATGAGTTCCAGCAACACATAAACTTCTTAAACGATTCGTGATCTCACCTAAAACTCTGGCACGTTTCATCATCACAAAATCCAGATTACGAAAGAAGGAAAGTTCAGAATTAGTATCAGGTATTGCTGCCGTATAAACGACCAAGGTTGTTGTACGATCAGTAAAATCCGCTGGAATCAAATCAATATTGTCTTCATAATGAATGTCGGCACCTTCTTTACGTAATTGTTCTGTCAACTCGGAAGAGGTCCGGTCATATCCGCCAACCTTTATTTCTTTTGAGAGAAAATAACGGATTAAAGCACTCATACCAATGCCGCCGGCACCAACAAAATATACTGCACTTATTTTATCTATATCTATATTCATATTTATATTTTCTTCATTCGTGCGAATGTTTACGCAAATATACGCACTTATATCTTTTCGTCAATAATTTTCACAATCTCATTTACAATTCGTTCTGCACTTTGGTGTTGAGCCAGATTAGCAATATTCGAACTTAGTGAAGCAAGA
Organism: Tannerellaceae bacterium; assembly: GCA_036734445.1. Taxonomy (GTDB): domain Bacteria; phylum Bacteroidota; class Bacteroidia; order Bacteroidales; family Tannerellaceae; genus Parabacteroides. Next base: position 5,288 of record DAIMYP010000030.1, on the reverse strand, counting down.
AGCTCGTCATTATGAACAGTATCCAATGCCTGCTTTACCAACTCCTGTTCAGCATCCTTATCAGCAACCATAATCGCTGCATCCTTATTTTTCAATGCCAATGCATTCTTTGTCTGATGGTCTTCTGCTACATTTGGAGAAGGAACCAATATTACAGGCTTCTTCAAAAGGCACAACTCCGATATGGAACCTGCACCGGCACGTGATATTACCAAATCGGCTGCACAATAGGCATAATCCATACGAGTAATAAAGTCTGAACACCAAATAGGAATACCACGATAAGCCTTCAAGTGCTTCACTGCGTCTTGATAATAATAGCGTCCAGTCTGCCAAATAACTTGAACATCAGAAGCATATAATTTATCCAAACTACCTTGAATACTTCTATTAATAGTACGTGCACCCAAACTGCCTCCTACAACAAGAATTGTTCTTTTCTCCGGAGATAATCCAAAGAACGCCAACGCTTCTTCCTTTTTACCTTGTGCTTCTTCCAAATCTTTTCTAATCGGGTTGCCTGTCATCACAATCTTATCAGCGGGGAAAAACTTTTCCATACCTTCATAAGCTACACAAATCTTCTTTGCTTTCTTTGACAACAGTTTATTGGTAACCCCCGCATACGAATTCTGTTCTTGAATTAAGGTCGGAATTCCTTGTTGCGCAGCCATCCATAAAGTAGGACCACTGGCATATCCGCCTACTCCAACAACAATGTCCGGCTTAAATTCACGGATCGTTTTCTTGGCCAGTCCCAAACTCTTGAAAAGTTTAAGAAGGACCTTTACATTGTTGATTAGATGTGCACGATCGAAACCACTCACAGGTAATCCAACAATTCGATAACCGGCAGCCGGAACCTTTTCCATTTCCATACGATCCTCTGCACCAACAAACAATATTTCTGCATCAGGAAAACGATTTCTAAATGTATTAGCAATAGAAATTGCCGGGAAAATATGTCCTCCCGTTCCTCCTCCACTTATAATAATTTTATACTGCTTCATATCGTTATTCTTTAAAGGCAAGGACGAACCTGCCAGGTTACATATCTGTTTTTTCTTTTACTTCATCTAAACTTTTGACTGCCGTTAGCGGATTCTCATCAGTTTCATCTTCAGTCTTTACTTCAGCTGTCGCATTCAGTTCCTCATTGACAACTTCGCCATCGCCAGCTTCAACTGCTATCTCTTGTTGTGAGTCAGGTCCTTCAGATAAATCACTCTCATTGCCCATATTTGCTCCAAAACGACTAACGCTTAGAATAATACCAAAATAAACACAAGAAATAAGAGTAGAAGTTCCACCTCGACTTACCAATGGCATAGGTTGTCCGGTGACAGGTATCAAATTAACGGCCACTGCCATATTAAATATGGCCTGGACGACAATAAGCAACCCACAACCCAAAACAAGAAATTTAGGAAACAACTTCTCACATCGTCGAGCAATCATAGCTACCCTTACCAATAACATAATGTAAAGTAATAGGACAAAGACTCCTCCTACCATGCCTAATTCTTCTATGATAATTGCATAAATAAAATCAGAATATGCTTGTGGTAAAAAGTCACGTTGCTCACCATGCCCCGGCATCTGTCCAAAAACCCCACCGTTAGCAATAGCCATATTCGCATGTGAGACTTGATAATTCTCATCAGTTATTTTATAAACACCAGAATCATCCACATTATCTTTATGAGGAGCCAAATGTTCTACCAAACGACCTTTCCAAACGGATGCCCTAGGAATCTTATCCAAAACATTATCTTGGAGAGTCATCAGACCTCCTACAAACAAGCACAATGCAAGAATCAGAACGCCCGCCAATAAAAGCATTTTTTTCATTGGCATCTGGCCGATAAACATCAATAGATAACTTACACCAAACAGCATAAATGCCGTTGAGAAGTTTTCCGGCAAAATCAAAACACACGTTATTCCGACAGCAATCAATATATATTTAAATATCTGATCATCCGTAAACCGGTTTCGCTTGCTCATAAGAAAAGCTATGTAAACAATGATTGACAGCTTGGCAAATTCGGAAGGTTGGAACTGAATTCCAAACAAATCCAGCCAACGATGAGCATCATTAAGTTCGACACCGACAAACGGTGCAACAAGTAACATTACTATAGATACCGGCAGCAAAAGAATAATTAAAGGGAAAAAACGATATGGAATATTATGGAGCAATAAAACAAGGACAAAACCACCTATAAGGAAAAAGCCATGTCGAGCAATAGGAGCCCAATAATTGGCGTTCTTATAAGCAATCGTACTTGTTGCACTAAATACTTCAAGCACCGAAATCAAACACAGGAACATGAATATAATCCATATAACCCGGTCTCCCTTAAATAATTTATTTGCCAGATCCATTCTTTCCTATTATTATAAATTCCGAACACATGCTTTAAACTGCTCACCCCGATCCTCATAATTCTTAAAGAGGTCAAAGCTTGCACAACAAGGCGACAACAAAACAGTATCTCCCTTCTTTGCTAACTTATATGCTTTTAAAACACATTCTTCCATTGAAAGAGCATCTTCTATTTCCGGAACCTTTCCATCAAAGAAAGCATGAAGTTTCGCATTGTCGACTCCTAAAAAGATCAAAGCATGTACTTTTTCCTTAACCAATTGTTCTATCTCTGAATAATCATTTCCTTTATCAGTGCCTCCCAAAATCAAAACCAAAGGAGTTGTCATACTCTGCAAAGCATACCAGCATGAGTTTACATTCGTAGCTTTTGAATCGTTCACATAATCTACTCCTTTCACACGAGCAACCTTTTCTAAACGATGTTCAACCCCCGTAAAGTCGCTCAGTGAAGCCCTGATCTTTTCGTCTTGAATATCAACAAGTTTTGCAGCAATACCTGCTGCAAACGAATTATACAAGTTATGAACGCCTTTCAAGGCTAATGAATTTCTTTCCATGACAAATGTTCCTTTCAATGTTTCAAGTATCATTTTATTATTGTCAATATAGCCTTTTACTCCTTCTTCGTGAGTTTCAGCAAATGGATAAAGTGTTGCTTGTGGATGACGTTTTGCGATCTCACGTGCAACAATAGGATCATCATTCCAGAAAATAAAGGCATCGTCTGCCGTCTGGTTTTGTAAAATACGGAACTTGGCATCCACATAATTCTGCATCTCATAATTATACCGATCCAAATGATCCGGAGTTATATTCAATATAATAGCCACATCAGCCTTGAAATCATACATATTATCCAACTGAAAACTACTCAATTCAATCACATATACTGCATGTGGCGATTCAGCTACCTGAAGAGCCAGACTATTTCCGACATTCCCAGCCAAACCAACATCAAGACCTGCTTGCTTGAGAATATGATAAGTCAACATTGTCGTTGTTGTCTTTCCATTACTCCCTGTAATACAAATCATTTTAGAATGCGAATAACGACCTGCAAACTCAATTTCCGAAATTATATGAATACCTTTCTCTTTCAGTTTCTTTATCATCGGGGCTTTATCAGGTACACCCGGACTTTTAATGATTTCATCAGCATTCAAAATATCAGCTTCCGTATGCTGCTTCTCTTCCCAACGTATGCCGTGTGAATCCAACATCTCTTTATATTTTGGATCTATAGTCGAGAAATCCGAAACAAACACATCAAATCCTTTAGCTTGCGCTAATATAGCTGCGCCCGTTCCACTTTCTCCAGCACCTAAAACAACGATTCTTTTCATCTTCTTATGCAATTAATTATCTCATCTTTAATGTAACAATAGTAATAACAGCCAATATAATGCCAATCAACCAAAAACGCACAACAATCTTCGATTCAGGAATCACATTAAAAGGTTTCTGTATCAAAGCCTGTATACCTGCATTACCGGGCTTCTGAAAATGGTGATGCAACGGAGTCATTTTAAAGATTCGGCGACCTTCACCATATTTGTGTTTCGTATATTTAAAATATATCACTTGAACGATGACTGACAAACTCTCAGCCAAGAAAATACCACATAAGATTGGAATCAGCAGTTCTTTTCGGATAATAATTGAGAATACTGCTATAATTCCACCCAAAGTCAGACTTCCAGTATCGCCCATAAACACTTGAGCTGGAAATGAATTGTACCATAGGAATCCGACCGTAGCCCCGATAAAGGCCGCAGCAAAGACAACTAACTCTTCGGCTCCAGGAATAAACATAATATTTAAGAACGACGCAAATTCAAAATGCGCCGACATGTAGGCCAATATTCCCAACGCGACTCCAATTATCGCCGAAGTTCCTGCTGTCAGTCCATCCAGTCCATCAGTCAGATTGGCGCCATTAGACACAGCTGTTACCAAAAAGATAACCATTAGGACAAAGACCAGCCATGCAGCTTCAGTCTTATATTCTCCAGCCCAAGAAACAAGTTGAGCATAATCAAAATTATTGTTTTTTACAAAAGGGATGGTTGTTTTTGTAGATTTTGTTTCAACCGCATGATATCGGACCTCCTCAATCACGTTATCATGACGAACTTCCATATTCTCCTTAATAACAACATCCGGGCTCAAATATAAGACAAGTCCTACAATCAAACCCAAACCAACTTGTCCTACAATTTTGAAACGGCCATGCATGCCTTCCTTATCTTTCTTGAACACCTTAATATAGTCATCAGCAAAACCAAGTCCTCCCAACCATATCGTAGTAATCAGCATCAACATCACATATACATTATTCAAACGAGCACATAGTAAAGTAGGAACCAAAATGGCAATAATAATAATGATACCACCCATCGTTGGTGTCCCTTTTTTAGCCATCTGTCCTTCTAATCCAAGATTTCGGATTGTCTCGCCAATCTGATGTCGTTGCAGTTTGTCAATAATCCTCCGACCTATGGCCGTCGAGATAAATAAAGAAAGTATAACAGCCAATCCTGAACGGAACGACACGTACTTAAACATGCCCGCACCGGGGAAATCCAACTGATCCAAATAATTAAACAGATAATATAGCATGTCAATGATTTGTTGTTAGTTGTCTATCAAAAATTTCATGTAACTTCTCTCGATCATCAAAATGATGCTTTACGCCTTTTACCTCCTGATAATCTTCATGGCCTTTACCAGCGACTAATATCACATCGCCTTTTTTGGCAATTACAGTAGCTGTCTTTATTGCCTGTGTACGATCAGTAATGCAAAGTGTATGTTCTAAGTCCTTCTCATCAAGGCCCGCAACCATATCTTTAATAATATCATCCGGTTCCTCAAAGCGAGGATTATCAGAAGTCAA
>DAIMYP010000029.1:42763-46401 GCA_036734445.1 Tannerellaceae bacterium | reverse complement strand
AACTGTGTGGCTCAGCAGAAGCAAACTCCTCTTCAGCTTTCCGGGATTTATCCGCGGTTGGCGTATTATAATAATGAGGGAGAATGTGGAACGGGGGCGGTTGTGCCTTGGAATGGAAGTCTGTGGGTGATTACTTATGGACCGCATTTGCCGTACGGATCATCGGATAAGTTGTATGAGGTGACGAAGGATTATCGGCAGATTGTGCGACCGGAAAGTATTGGTGGAACACCGGCTAACAGGATGATACACAAGGAGAGCAAGCAGCTTTTTATCGGTCCGTATGTGATTGATCAGACCGGAAAAGTGCGTGTTATTCCTTACACAATAATGCCCGGGCGAATGACCGGCAATGCGCGTCATCTGACGGATCCGGCAAATAAGATTTTATATGGGACGATGGAAGAGGGCTTCTATGAAGTTGATGTTCATTCGTTGGCTGTCAAGGAGTTGTATCCGGATGGCAATAATCTACAGCGAAAGAAAAAAGATACTGATGCCGGTCCGATCAATGATTTGCTTCCGGGCGTTCATGGCAAGGGTTTTTATTCGGGACAAGGCGTGGCTGTTTTTGCCAACAATGGTGAAGGAACGCAGGAAGCGCTGAAGAAGTTCGATGTCGAATCGGGCGTTTTGGCGGAATGGAATGGCAAGGATTGGAAAGTCGTTCGCCGCAATCAGTTCACCGAAGTGACCGGTCCTGGCGGAATATACGGAAATTCAAATCCTGCAACAGATCCAATATGGACGAACGGATGGGATTACAAGTCGCTTCTGATCGGTGTCCGCGATGCACAGAAAGGATGGTCGTTTTATCGTTTGCCAAAAGCAAGTCACAGTTATGATGGCGCTCACGGCTGGAATACAGAATGGCCGCGGATCCGCAATGTCGGAACAGATGCAGAACCGAATTATATGATGACGATGCACGGTATGTTTTGGAAGTTTCCTGGTACATTCACTGCTGCTCACAGCGCGGGAATCCGTCCGCTTTCTGCCTATCTGAAGGTCATTGCAGATTTTGCCAATTGGAATGGCGGACTGGTCTTTGGTTGCGACGACTCGGCAAAGAGCGAGTTCCTGAACAAGCGCAAGGCGAAAGGCAATATCGAAGGTCCCGGACAATCCAATTCCAATCTGTGGTTTACGTCATTTACGAAACCGAAAGAACTTGGACCGTCGTCTGCTGAAGGAGCTGTTTGGGCAAAGGAAAATGTCAAGGCGAATACATTTTCAGAACCGTTCCTGTTTGCCGGATGGCCGCAGCGTTGTGCTTGGGTGAAGAATGATGGCTCAGAAAATGTGACTTATACTTTCGAGATCGATGAACAAGGCAATAATCAGTGGAAGACATTTAAAACATTGGCAGTCAAAGCAGGGAAGTCTGTTTTTTTGCCATTTATTACTGAAGAAAAGGGCGAGTGGATTCGCGTGAAGACGGATAAGGATACAAAAACTACTGTCAGTTTTTCATATTCTGCATCCGATAATCGCACGACTGTATCAGCTCCGATATTCAAAGGATTGACGAATGTGAATGCTGTGAATACGACAGGCGGTCTGCTTCGTGGCTTGGGTGATAATCGCCGTGCCTTGGGATTGCTGGCAAACACTGTGAAGAACGGTGTTATGACAGAAACGGGCTATTACGAGATGGGCGATCATTTTGATCTGGTGCGCAAAGAAAATGCCGGTTCTGCCGATACGATTCGTACACGCTTTGCTATTCCCAGTCAAGTGATTGATATTGAGAATAGTTCAGTGCTTATTGTGGACGATAATGGTCGTCGCTGGCGTTTGCCTTTGGGTGATTCGAAATATAAGGACCTGATTGGAAAAACGCAGTTGCGAATCTGTCGCGAAGTAGCTACAGAGCGCGATTTGTTCAGTTGCATGGGAACTTTTTATGAACTTCCCGCTGAGAATGCGGATGGGTTTGCGAAGATTCGTCCGATTGCCACGCATCATTTCCGCATCAATGATTATGCTTCATATCGCGGCATGCTTATCATGACAGGCGTTGATATTCAGTCAGGGAAGGCTAATAAGCATGTGATTGTGTCTGATGATGGCAAAGCTGCTGTTTGGGCAGGCGTTATTGATGACTTGTGGCAGTTGGGAAAGCCTGTAGGTCAAGGTGGTCCGTGGAAAAACACGACTGTGAAAGCCGGTGTGGCATCGGATCCGTTCCTCATCGCTTTTTATGACAAGAAAGAACTTTCATTATCGCATAGTAGCAAAAACAGTGTCACGTTCAAGGTCGAAGTCGATCCGACAGGCAATGGCGACTGGATGGAATATGCTTCATACGTCGTAAAGCCGGGGGTGAAGTTCATTCATCATTTTCCTGCCTCATTTGCAGCACGTTGGATTCGTTTCTCGACAAATGTTGATACGCAGGCTACCGCGTTTTTGAATTATAAATAAGCAGTTATGATAAAGGGCAGTAATCAGATTCGAAACATTTTGATGGCAGCGATGCTGCTGCTGTCGTTTTCGGTTCAGAGTTCGGAACCAAGTGATAATCACATTGTTCTCAATCCGGCTGAGCGTTTGCAGACGATCGAAGGATGGGGAAGTTCGCTTTGCTGGTGGGCAGCACAAGTGGGCAAGTGGGATGAGCAGAAGATGGATGATGTTGTGAATTTGATTACTGCGCCTGACAAGCTGAATATGAACATCTTCCGCTATAATATCGGAGGCGGTGACGACCCTTCGCATGCGGATGGACATATGGTGAAAGGCAAGGGCAAGCGCGCCGAGATGGAAGGATTTAAAGCATCGCCTACAGCGCCTTACGATTGGAATGCAGACAAGGCGCAGCGCACGATCATGATGAAAATCAAGGCAAAGAGACCGGATGCAATCTTCGAGGCATTTTCTAATTCGGCACCGTATTGGATGACTTTCAGTGGTTGTTCTGCAGGAAATGACGATCCGTTGAAAGATAATCTGAAACCGGAATATTACGACATGTTCTGCGATTATCTGGTCGATGTATGCAAGCACTATCATGATGCTTATCAGTTGGATTTTAGAACGTTGGAGCCATTCAACGAATCGTATTCGAACTATTGGTACAATCAAGGAAGTCAAGAAGGTTGTCATTTCGAACCTTCCACGCAGATTGAAATCATCCATCGACTTTATCCTAAACTGCAGGCGTCGGGTTTGAACACGGTTATTGCAGCTTCGGATGAAACAAATTTGAATCAGTTTCTAACTGTACAGCATGCATATCAAGCTGCAGAAGATATTTGGAGCAAAGTGGGACAGTTTAATACGCACACTTATTCAGGAACAGATGTCGAACGTGCGGAAGTGCATAAATTGGTGGAATCTTCGGGCAAGCGCTTCTGGCAATCGGAAACCGGACCGAGCGAAGGACGTGGCTTCGAAAGCAATCTGATGCTGTTGCAAAAGATGTTCGACGATTTGAGAATCATGCGCCCTGTTGCATGGTTGGATTGGCAGATGGTAGAAGAGCATAACGGAGAATGGTGTGTTATCAGTGGCGATTTCAAGACGCAGGAATACAAGACGGTGAAGAATTATTTCGTGCAAATGCAGATTACGCGCTTCATCAAGGCTGGTTATACGCTGATTGAAACGAATCAGAAGAATGTGCTGGCAGCAGT
>DAIMYP010000029.1:0-42663 GCA_036734445.1 Tannerellaceae bacterium | reverse complement strand
TCAAGGCTGGTTATACGCTGATTGAAACGAATCAGAAGAATGTGCTGGCAGCAGTCTCGCCTTCGGGTAAGGAATTGGTTGTGGCTTTACTCAATAGAGGCAAGGGAAGTCAGGATTTCAATATTGATTTGAACAAGGCAGGAAAAGTAAACAGCATCTCATGTTGGCGGACAAGCGAAACAGAGGATTGTTTGCATATTGCTTCGCCAAAAGTAAAGAAAGGAGTGCTGAGTACTCAGTGTCCCGGTCAGTCAGTAACAACTTTTCGATTGCAGATCGGTAAAAATTAGCTCAACACTTAATCATAAATAGTTATGAAACAGAATTTACAAATTTGCGCTTTGATGCTTTTATTTGTTTGCATCGCGTTTTCTTCTTTAGGACAAAAAACGGGTCATATTCCTGCGATCCTTCAGAATCATAAGGACAGGTCTGCATTTACTCTTTTAGGTAAAAAGTCGAACAAGCCTATTCGTTTGTTTAACGGCAAGGATTTTACAAACTTCTATTTGTTTGATAAAGACAATGGTAAAAATAATGATGTTGACCATTGTTTTAATGTCGAAAATGGCATGATGCATTTTCTTGGTAATCATAATGGATATGCTTGCACAGAGCGATCATTCAAAAACTATTATTTGAAAGTGCTCGTTAAATGGGGTGAGAAGAAGTTTACTGCAGAGAGTAGAGCACGTGATGCAGGAGTTTTGTATCATTTTGCAGCTTCCGAAAAGGATGTGGTTTGGCCCAAATGCATTGAATGTCAGATTGAAGAGAAAAACTTCGGTGATTATTGGTTTGTGATGGGCGCTATGGGAAAATGCGAAAACAAGACCATCCATATAAATGATAATTTAACGCGTGTTTTGCATTCTGCTGATTATGAGAAGCCTCATGGTGAGTGGAATACAATAGAAATCATTTGTTATGACAATAAATCCGAGCATTATGTCAACGGCTATAAGGTCAATGAAGCAACCCATTTGAATGTCAACGAAGGTAGAATTATTCTTCAGTCCGAAGGGGCAGAAGTTTATTATAAAGATATTATTTTGTTGCCTTTGAAGTAGGCAACTGTTTTATTCACTTTTATATTTTAACGAATGAGAAAGTATTTTGCATCGATAATGTTTGGTCTTTTGCTGGCGGGAAATGTGACGGCTGCGGACTTGTTTGTCGAGACCGAGAGTTTTGCGAACAAAGGTGGATGGGCTGTTGATCAGCAGTTTATGGATCTGATGGGTTCGCCGTATTTGTTGGCGCATGGCATGGGTGTTCCTGTAGCAGATGCTTCGACGGAAGTTTCATTTCCGGAAGCAGGTAATTATTTTGTTTATGTGCGGACATATAACTGGACGTCGCCCTGGAAAAGTGGCGAAGGTCCGGGTAAGTTCGCGCTTTCAGTAGGAGGAAAGAAGCTGTTGTCGCCATTAGGCACTGAAGGCTCTGCTTGGATATGGCAGTTCGCTGGCAAAGTCAATGTGAAGTCTTTAAAGACTGTTCTGAAACTCCACGATTTGACCGGCTTTGATGGTCGTTGTGATGCGATTTATTTTACTACAGAGAATGGCAAAGTGCCTCCGACAGAGGTGAAAGCACTGGAAGCTTTCCGTCACAAGGCTTTGGGATTGCCTGATGTTGCGCCATCGGCAGGAAAATATGACTTGGTGGTTGTTGGTGCAGGCATCGCCGGAATGAGTGCGGCTGTTTCGGCAGCGCGCCTCGGATGCAAGGTCGCTTTGATCAATGACCGTCCGATCGTGGGTGGTAACAACAGTTCTGACATCCGCGTGCATCTTGGTGGACGCATAGAATCGGGTGAATATAAGCAACTTGGAGGTCTGCAGAAGGAGTTCGGTCCGACTAAAGGCGGCAATGCGCAACCGGCATCTTACTACGAAGACCAGAAGAAGATGGATCTGCTGATGAAAGAGAAGAATATTACCCTGTTTATGAATTATCGTGCCTTGAAAGTCAACAAGGACGGCAACCGAATCACTTCCGTTGTCGCGCAGCATATCGAAACAGGTAAAGAGTTGGCTTTTGAAGCTCCGTTGTTCTCGGATTGCACTGGAGATGGAACTGTTGGCTATCTGGCAGGCGCTGATTTCCGGATGGGTCGCGAGAGCCGTGATGAGTTTGGCGAGAGTACGGCTCCCGAGAAAGCCGACAAGATGACGATGGGTTCTTCCGTTCAGTGGTATTCCGTTGATAATAAGAAGCCAAGCGCTTTTCCGGAGTTCGATTACGGTATGAATTTTAATGAAAAGAACGCCGAGAAAGTGATGATGGGCGAGTGGACTTGGGAAACGGGTATGAATCTCGATCAGATACATGATTTTGAACGCATACGCGATTATGGCATGCTTGTCGTTTATTCGAATTGGAACTTCTTGAAGAACCACATGAAGGAGAATGGGCAATATAAGAATCGGAAATTGGGATGGGTGGCTTATGTTGCCGGCAAACGTGAATCGCGCCGACTGATGGGCGATTATATTCTGAAGGAGGACGACCTGGTAAAGGATGTCGCTCACGAAGATGCCACATTTGCAACCACTTGGACGATTGATTTGCATTATCCTGATCCGGCGAACACGGCTAACTTTGCCGGCAAGGAGTTTAAGTCCATTGCCAAGCACATTGCGATTTATCCATATGATGTTCCGTACCGCTGTCTGTATTCGCGAAACGTTGATAATCTGTTCATGGCGGGTCGCGATATCAGTGTGACGCATGTGGCTTTGGGAACGGTTCGTGTGATGCGAACAACCGGAATGATGGGCGAAGTTGTCGGTATGGCTGCTTCGATCTGCAAGAAATATAATGTGAATCCGCGCGGTGTGTATCTGTCGCATCTCAACGACTTGAAAGCACTGATGAAAGAAGGTGTTGGTGGCCAGGAACTGCCTAACAATCAGCAATATAACGAAGGCGGCACACTGAAAAACAAGCCGATTGTCAAATAAATAACCATGCTGTTTGCAAAAAATTGCTCTTGGAAAATTTATGCTTCCTGCTTTTGGTTATAACGGCGAGTTATACGAGATGATTGTCCGTCAGTTATTTTGTACAGTAAGGTAAGGATAGTGCTTTTTACATGAAAGGCACTGATAATCAGAATGCCATTTCATTCGAATGCGGCAACCATTTCATTCGAATCAAATTATTTTTCTTTCGAATAAAACTCTTGCCGCATCCGAATGTTTTGGAAATCGCTTTCGAATAAAAATTATCTGCGATTCGAATGGAACTTGTCAATATTTTCAATCTTTGTTTTTGCTATAGCCTTCATAATAATAGGATTGTTCGAGGCCTTTGAAAATCACGCCTCTATCATTGATTTTATCAGTTAGGGAAGGTTTTAGCAGCGTGCGAAGTTCCAAATCGTTGATAGGACTGCGTTCCATGGCTTGCAGATATAAATCTTTGTCGACGGCTTGCCAATCAATCACTTTTGCAAGATTCTTTTTGAGTATCAGATCGAGCCAGATATGAGTCGTGCGCCCGTTGCCTTCCATGAAAGGGTGAGCGATATTCATCTCGACATATTTCGCGATGATCTCTTCAAAAGTACGTTCGGGCATCTTTTCGATTACGGGAAGTATGGCTTCCAGATACAGGCAGTTTGCAAAACGGAAACCTCCTTTGGTAATATTGAGCGCGCGTATTTTGCCGGCAAAGTCATATAGCCCATCGAAAAGGTACTTATGAATTTGGCATAAACCCTTCGCAGAACCTATTTCTATATGGTTGATATCGCCGGTTTCAAATAAAGCATGCGCTTTCTGCAAGCTCTTTTCGTCAATATGATCTGTTCCCTTCATTTTTATTTTTTTATTTATCACGCGGTTAGATAGAGTAAAACTCTGAATCTGACTATGTGCAAATATAAGTATTATTTTCGAAATTCTTTACTTATCTGTCATGACAAATAAATCCCTTCATATCTGATTGCAGTTGCATTTGAGTATTTAAAATCATATCTTTGTGACATGAAAATCATAAATTGGGTGACAATGAGAAAGATTATTCGCATTGGTTTGCTGGCAGTGTTTTTGTTGCCGCTTACGATGCATGCTGGAGCTGAGCAGAAAAAACAGCAGCGCTTTACAATCATGGGATTGGGCGACTCGATAACGGAAGGAAGTACTTCGTTTACGTGCTATCTTTATCCGTTGTGGGAGAAGTTGATGAATGGTGGTTACGAGTTCGATTTTATCGGTCCGAATAATAGTCCGTGTCGTATCGGAACGCTGAGCACATGCGGTTTTGGTGGCAAAACAGTGGAATTCCTTGATTCAAAAATCGACAGTCTTTATCGGATTTATCCCGCGGATATTGTGTTGCTTCACGCCGGTCATAATCATTTCATCGACGAGCATCCTGTTCCTGGCATGATTGCTGCCTATAGGTCCATCATCAGCAAGATATTAGTAATCAATCCGAAGGCATATATTTTCATGGCAGAAGTCATTCCGAGCGGCAAACTGCCGAAGTACGGCTATATTCCCGAACTGAACAAACAGATCGCGAAGATGGTAAAGTTGATTCATTCGAAGCAGGTCGTCCTCGTTAATCAGAATAAAGGCTTTGATTGGCAAAGGTTTACGATAGCTGATAAGGTGCATCCGAACAAGCTTGGCGGTGAACGGATGGCAAACGTTTGGTTTAAGGCGCTTAAGAAGATTCTGCTGCCTGCGCCGAACACATATACCTTTGATATTGTGCCGTATAAGACTTTAAAAGATGCCGATCCGCTGACACTGCATATATTCAAACCTGCAAAAACGAGCGGAGCAAAGCATCCTGCGCTGATTTATTACTTTGGTGGCGGATGGCACGAAGGCACGCCGCTACAGTATAATCGCGAGTGTGCTTATTATGCTTCGAAGGGATTCGTGGCTGTTGCTGCCGACTATCGCATAGTGTTACTGCATCATTCGTCGCCTTTCGACAGTTTTGAGGATGCCAAGGACGCGATGCGCTGGCTTCGTACGCACGCGGACAAATATAATATAGACACGGCAAAGATTGTTGCTTCGGGTTCGTCGGCAGGCGGGCAGTTGGCAGCGGCTTTGGGAACGATTCCGAATCGCGACGGAGGAGTCTCTTATCGACCGAACTTGTTGGTACTCAACTATCCTGTTGTCGACAACAGTCCGGCTGGTTATGGTCCGGCCACGATGAAAGCACGTTATAAAGAGATTTCGCCGATGGAAAACATTTCGCCATCGACTCCTCCGACATTGTTTTTGGTTGGCACAAAAGATCCGCTCATCCCCGTTTCCACGGCGGAAACTTTCAAACATCGCATGGAACAGAACGGTGTCTATTGCGAACTGCAGCTGTTTCTGGGTATAGGTCATCCTATCTTCTTCTATCGCAAGCCGTTGACGAAGGAATTTTATGAGGCGAGGAATCTGACTGACGCTTTTCTGCGGAGCTATCATTATTTGCCGTGAACTGTTTTTGTCGTATCGCTGTTAAATCATTATTGTATCCTAATTGAATCACATTGCAATGAATAGAATGGACAATTACCCAAAGCGTTATAGGATAGTTACTTTGGCTGAGAATTTGGTTTATGGTCGGGGTTTGCAGGCGGAACACGGGTTGTCGCTTTATATTGAGACGCCGACGCATAAACTGTTGTTTGATACGGGCGCTTCCGACCTATTCATTCGCAATGCGGCGCAGTTGAATATCGACCTGCATGACGTTGATTATCTGGTGCTTTCGCATGGCCACAGCGATCATACGGGTGGACTTCATGCGTTTCTTGAACTCAACAGTCGTGCGACGGTGGTCTGCAAAGAAACTATTTTCGACCGCAAGTTCAAGGAGGTGCGCGAGAATGGCATCCTTGAGGGCGAAACGATTGATCGCCGGCGTTTTCGCTTTGTGAAAGAGCAGACTGAACTGTTGCCTGGAATATTTCTTTTTCCGGATATCCCGCTGCTTGATGCGGTCGACACACATTTCGAACATTTCTTTGTCATGCGGACCGACCATCGCGTTCCCGACACGTTTGAAGATGAGATGGTGTTGGTTCTCACCGATGGGAGCAGTTTCTCGATTCTTAGCGCCTGCTCGCATCGCGGCATCACGAACATCATTCGTCGCGTGCGTGAGGCATTTCCGACCCAGAACTTCCGTCTGCTTCAAGGCGGTTTCCATATTCATAATGCTGAGAACGAGAAGTTTGATTCCATAGCTAATTATTTTGAACACGACTGTCCGCAGCAGATTGCCGTCTGTCACTGCACAGGCGTTGATAAATATGCGCTTCTGCAGCAGCATTTTGGTGACAAGGTGGTTTATGAATACACCGGGGAAATGATTGAGATTCCCTAGTTTTGCTGTAGAGGAACAAGCTATTATTAAAACGGATATGTTACATCCGCAAGAGCATTAGAGGGAAACGGGCAAGCTATTCTGCGGATTATATAAAACGAATATGTTACATCTGTAAGAGCATTGATAGGAGATGAAGCAAGCTATTTTCCGAATAGAATATTTCCGCGCAATGAAATTCCCTTAAGTTTCTATTGCGCAGTCGCAGCCAAAAAGCCTTTATCCGAAACAACTTTTCTTATGATGATAATGCTATCCTGCCTTTGTCTTTCAATCTGTATATTAACTCCTTTTTTTGAATGATTTTGCTGCCCTTATAATGATAATTTTATTGTTCAACGGTAAAAAAAGCCATTCTATGGAAAGTATTTGTACACTCACCGTGCGCCCTGTATTTTTGTCTCAAGAAAATGAAACAGTTAGGGATTAAAAACAACGTCTTATGAAACAAATTCTTCATTATTCAGCAAAAGCAGGCATGGTTGCGATAGCAGCTATGATCCTCACGGCAGGAGTTTCTGCACAGACACAGACCCGTTCGTCGGACAACGTGCTGACTTCTTCGACTACTCAGAGCGTCTCTGGCAATACTTACACAAGCACAACGTCAGACCAGTCCGCCGTTAAAGTGACGGATAGCACACTGACCATCAGCAAATGCAAACTCTATAATTCTGCCGATGCTTCGAGCACCGACGATGCCAGTTTCTACGGAACAAACGCCGTTATGCTGTCGTACGGCAAATCCACATCGCCCGTCATCACCTCTTCCAATAATTATGTATCCGGCACTGGCAAAGGTGCTAACGGAATCTTCGCATACGGAAACGGAAGTATCACAACGACCGGCGACACGATTTATCAGACCGGTGGCAATGCGCGTGCCATCATGGCATCGGGCGGCGGAACAATCACTGTCAACAACGATATTGCCACAACAACCAACGGCAGTTCGAGTGTCATCGCAACCGATCGCGGCGGCGGAACGATAACGGTCAATGGCGGAACTTACACGGCCAACGGAAGCAATTCGGCAGGCATTTATTCGACAGGCACGATTACAGCCAACAATGCCACTTTCGTATCCAACGGCGGCGAGATGTATGTCATCGAAGGTTCGAACAATATCACGGTAAACAACTGTACGGCAACGAGTAACAAAGATAAGTGGGGTATCTTGCTCTATCAGAGTTTTTCGGGCGATGCCGAAGGTTCGACGGGAACGATCACGCTGAAAGGCGGCACGTTGACTTACAACGGCACTTCGGGCGGTCTGTTTTACAACACTAACGCAACAGCGAATATCAACCTCGAAGGCGTAACGATTGTCAACAAATGCGATACGCTAGTGCGCTCACTCAAAGGTGGTTGGGGCAATAATGCCACAGCTTCGAGTGGAGGAACAACCTATATCAATGCAACCGGGCAGACGATGGAAGGCATGATTTATGCCGATTCGAACAGCAAGGATTACATCACGCTTTCGAGCAGCTCTACTTATAAAAACGCATCGATAAATCCGGGCAACGTGGCTGGTTTGGTGACACTTACGATGGACGAGAGCAGTACGCTTTCGCTCGCTGCCGACTGCCATATCAACGGCGCCATCTCCATCTCCGGACTCACCTCGGGTTCGACCGTTTCGAACATCCTGGGCAACGGACATAATATCTATTATACGAAGAGTACGAACACAAGTCTGAACGGCGAAACCTATTCACTGACCAACGGCGGCTATCTCTGTCCGGAAGGCACAATCATCACAGCCAACGAAATCGTCAGCGAACTCAACGCTCAGGCAGCAGTAACGATATATAATCTGATGGGACAGGTGGTCTATCAGACGTCAAGCGGCAATTCATCGGTGGTGTTGAATCAGGAACTACTTAATAATCTGTCCGTTCCGCAAGGTTTCTACATTGTCAGGACAAATACGGGCAGCGTAGTTTCTACAGTGAAGATGATTAAAAGATGAAGCGTTGTTATTCAATTTGGTAATCCGGCAGTCCTAACAAACTGTCGGATTTTTTATAGAAGAGAGACTTTTCCTTTTAAAGTTAGAAATATCGAATCATGAATAACGATTCAATTCTGTTTACATGCTTAACGATTTAATAATAAGTATTTTAGTATAACAATTATATTAATTACAAATATCAGATTTTATTATTGAGAACTCAATTGAGTAATTATGAAAAAGGTTTTATTCACTATTGCGATCATGTTATATGCTTCATTAACATTCGCACAGCCTGGTGGAATGACTACTGCAACGGGCGCATCCACTACTTACGCATTTAAAACAGCTATCAACAATTTGTGGCAGTACGATTCGAGCAACAATCTTTACTATATTGTTGGATTGTATTATTGTTCGAATCCTGCTGATAAAACATATGAACAGATGGGTATTTATGTCCCTGCAGCGTATATGAATGCTACAGCCAATAGTGATGGTACGTACACTTGTACGATCAACACGACAGCTACGGTCAACGGCTATTCTTCGTCGACTGCACCGATTGTGATACCGGTCAATACGCCCGGTTATTCCGCACAGGCAGCTCCTACAGGCAGCAGTACTTCAGTCACTTCGTATATAAAAGCGGGATTTATTTATCTTTGGGCAGGATGTCGCGGACGCGATGCAGGTGCTCCATTGGGCGTTACTGATTTGAAATCGGCTATCAAGTATTATCGTTATCTTCAGGCAGAGCAGAAGTCAGTTCCGGGCAATGTGAATGCGATATTCTCGTTTGGTCACAGTGGTGGCGGTGCACAGAGTTCGCTGCTCGGGGCTTCAGGCAACAGTACGCTTTATGACGACTATTTTACAGCTATCGGCGCTGCTACTGAGTATAAGGATGATATCTGCGGAGCGATGTGCTGGTGTCCGATTACAAATCTTGATCAGGCTGATGGCGCGTACGAATGGAATATGGGACTGACACGCAGCGGGTTGAGTACGGGTGACAGCAATATCAGTGCAGGACTGGCAAAGGTTTTCGCCAACTATGTGAATGCTATCGGTTTCAAGGACCCGAGTACCGGCGCGACACTGACGCTCTCGTCAACTACGGACGGCTATTATCAGTCAGGTTCATACTATCAGTATATCATGGGTGTTATCAACGATGCAGTCAGTCGCTACAATACTTATAATTCAGCAAGCGTTTCAAAATACAGTACGACAGACGCTTCCGCCTTGAAATCGTTCACCTCGAGCTATAAGACTGCTTCAAAAGGGTTGGGCGCTTTCGATGATTATGATGAAAAAGGGCAGGCAGAAAATACATTGTTGGGTATTGCCGGTACAGCAGGCCATTTTGATGATTCATTGGCTACGCTGGTGAAGACGAATGCATCGAGCTATTATTCCTATTTCACCAGCGATCTGGCGAGTACGAATGTTGATGCTGCTGGAAAGACCGTTCATACGCGCCTGATGATGTATACGCCTCTGTATTATCTGATTGACAACAGTACGTATTATAATGGTGGCGGATCTGGAAGTTCTACAGTCGCTCCCTATTGGCGTATTCGCACCGGCATTGATCAGCAGGACACAGGATTGCCTACCGAAGTAAATCTCGCTTTGGCGCTGCAAAACCGCGATGGCGTGAAAGCCGTTGATTTCGAAACGATATGGGGACAAGCTCATACCGAAGCCGAAGATTCAGGCTCTGCTGAGACCAATTTCATCAGTTGGGTTGAGAAATACGCTTCGTCGGTAGCTACTTCAGCTGATAAGATCAAGGCAAGCAGCGATGCCAAGGAAGTGGCACGTTACTCCATCACCGGCGAGAAGCTGAACAATCCGACTATCGGTATCAATATCGTAGTGATGAGCGACGGTACTACCAGAAAAGAAATCGTTAGAGAATAGAATCCACATAAAGACATCATTTAAAAAGTCCGGCAGTCCTAACAAACTGTCGGATTTTTTTGTGGTTTGCGCTGTTGGAAATATTGAATTTGCGAATTATCTCTGTGTTTATTTTGGAGAATAGATTTATATCCGTATTTTTGTAAAAATATCCGACCTAATTAATGTTAAACGAATGAATGGACACAACGAGAAAATAGTTGATGCTGTCAAGAAGGCTATTAGCAAATCCAAATCAGGAACACTATTCTTTATCAGTACTTTCCCTGAGTATGATGATGAGTATGTAGGTAAAGTCTTGGCGGATTGCAATCGTCTTGGTCTGATCATCCGTATCTCAAATGGGATTTATCTTAAACCGGCTAAAAGCAAATTCGGAATGATATATCCAACATCAGATGAGATAGTTAAGGCAATAGCTAAGCGCGATAAGTGTGAAATTATTCCAACAGGAAACACCTCATTGAATCTTTTGGGCTTATCGACGCAAGTTCCCATGAATACCGAATATTTGACCAGCGGTTCGACACGAATAATAAAATATGCAGGACGAACAATCCGTTTAAAACATGGTATGCCAAAGAATTTTGCAGCCAAGGGGAAGATAACACGGATACTTATTCAGGCAATGAAAGCGATAGGCAAGGAGAATATAACCGCTCAAGATGTTGATAATATACGAATTATCATGAGGAAATATAATGAGTCAGACACGATGGGCTTTGATTTGCAAGTTATGCCTTTATGGATTAAAAAAATAGTCATGTCAATTATAAACGAAACCGATAAACTAAAAAGTAATGAAGATTTGGCAAAACAATCTACAGAATGACAAGATAGCAATGATCCAAACCGTAGCTATTGAAAAAAACATTGATGATAAGGCAGTCGAAAAAGACTGGTGGGTAACTGTTGTCTTAAAGGCCTTGTTCAGAACGTCCTGTTCAGAATATTTATCATTCAAAGGCGGAACTTCGTTGGGTAAAGCTTGGAATCTTATCCATCGATTCAGTGAAGATGTGGATATCTCCATTAGCAGAGAATTCTTTCTGAAAGTTCTGAATATCAAATGTGCAGAGTGTAAAAGCAATACGCAAATGCATAACCTTCGCGAAATCTCTCGTGATTATATCCATCATTGCTTGTCACAAGAATTGGACAGAGAACTGAGGCGGATGGGAGTAGAAAACTTCAGTATTGAAAATAAATTATATGAAGGGACGCGGCTCATTGCGCACGATAGCGATCCCACGGTGATAAATGTGAAGTATAAAAGTATTTATAAAGAGAGCGAAAGCTATGTATTACCCATTGTGAAAGTGGAAATCAGCTGTTTGTCAATGTCAGAACCGGTAGAATGCAAAGAGATAACGTCATTGATTTATAATAAGTTTCCCCAGGAAGACGACGCGGCATGTTCGATGATTAAAACGGTAACACCTGCACGGACATTTTTGGAAAAGGCCTTTCTGTTGAATGAAGAGTTTCAAAGGGATAAACCTCGTGTCATGCGGATGAGCAGACATTTATATGACCTTGAAAGAATCATGGATACCGAATATGCCATGGAAGCTTTGGCGAACATGGATTTGTATCGCAAAATTATTGTGCATCGCAAGAAGTTCTATCACATTGGATATGTGGACTATGAGAAGAATCTTCCCGGCAGGATAGCGTTTTGCCCGACAGGTGAACTTTTGGAATCATATCGAGATGAATACGATAATAATATGCGGAAGACTTTCATTTATGGCGAAGCCTTGGCTTTTGATGAGTTGATGGCGAGACTGAAGGATTTGCAGGAGCGTTTTCGGGAGTTGGGTGAAATGGGTTAGTCTTTATCGAGTCCTTACAAATTACCGTGTCCTAACAAACTGTCGGATTTTTTTGTGCTTTGCGCTAAATTATCTGCCTAAATGTCAGAATTTCTGACAGGGCAGATTTTGCTGTTGCGTCGGTTTTACTTTGGCATACCATTTGTAGAATATGAAGTGCAACTCGATGAGAGTGCGAAGGAATTTGAATAATAAACAATTAAAATATTATCAATTATGGGAAAGATTATTGGTATAGACTTAGGAACAACAAACTCGTGTGTTGCCGTACTTGAAGGCAACGAACCGATTGTGATTGCCAACAGCGAAGGAAAGCGCACAACGCCTTCTGTAGTAGCCTTTGTTGAAGGTGGCGAACGTAAAGTTGGTGATCCTGCAAAACGTCAGGCCATCACCAATCCTCAAAATACGGTTTTCTCTATCAAACGTTTCATGGGCGAGACCTATGACCGTGTTCAGAAAGAGCGCGAACGCGTACCGTATAAGGTCGTTCAGGGCGATAATAATACACCGCGTGTCGACATCAACGGTCGTCTTTACACGCCGCAGGAAATCTCCGCTATGATTCTTCAGAAGATGAAGAAGACGGCCGAGGATTATCTGGGACAGGAAGTAACCGAAGCTGTCATCACCGTTCCGGCATACTTCAGCGACTCACAGCGTCAGGCAACGAAGGAAGCCGGCGAGATTGCAGGTCTGAATGTACGTCGTATCATCAACGAACCGACAGCCGCTTCATTGGCTTACGGTTTGGACAAGACGAACAAAGATATGAAGATTGCCGTATTCGACTTGGGTGGCGGTACGTTCGATATCTCTATCCTGGAGTTGGGCGACGGCGTGTTCGAAGTTAAATCAACCAACGGTAATACACACCTTGGCGGTGATGATTTCGATCACGTGATCATCGACTGGCTTGCTGAAGAATTCAAGAATGAAGAGGGCGTCGACCTGCGTAAGGACCCGATGGCTCTGCAACGTCTGAAGGAAGCAGCAGAGAAGGCAAAGATCGAACTTTCGAGTACAACGACAAGCGAAATCAATCTGCCGTACATCATGCCGGTAAACGGTGTTCCGAAGCATTTGGTAAAAACATTGACGCGTGCTAAATTCGAACAGCTGACCGATTCACTCGTTCAGTCTTGCCTCGAACCATGCCGTAAAGCATTGCAGGATGCAAACTTGCAGCCTGCAGATATCAACGAAGTAATCCTCGTCGGTGGTTCAAGCCGTATTCCGGCTGTTCAGGCACTGGTTGAGAAGTTCTTCGGAAGAGTTCCTTCCAAGGGTGTCAATCCGGATGAAGCTGTTGCCGTTGGTGCAGCGATCCAGGGCGGTGTCCTGACGGGCGAAGTGAAAGACGTTCTTCTGTTGGATGTTACGCCTCTGTCACTCGGTATTGAAACGATGGGTGGAGTAATGACGAAACTGATCGAATCGAACACAACCATTCCTACCAAGAAGTCGGAAGTGTTCACGACTGCAGTCGACAACCAGCCGTCCGTTGAAATCCATGTCTTACAGGGCGAACGTTCGATGGCCAAGGACAACAAGTCCATCGGTCGCTTCCATCTCGATGGAATCCCTGCAGCAATGCGTGGAGTGCCACAGATCGAAGTTACTTTCGATATCGATGCCAACGGTATCTTGAATGTTACCGCTCGCGATAAAGGCACAGGCAAAGTTCAGAGCATCCGTATCGAGGCTTCCAGCGGTCTGAGCGACGACGAAGTAAAGCGTATGCGTAATGAAGCCGCTGCCAACGCCGAAGCTGATAAGAAGGAGAAGGAACGTGTTGACAAGCTGAATCAGGCCGACAGCATGATCTTCCAGACCGAGAAACAGCTGAAGGATCTTGGCGACAAGCTTCCTGCAGACAAGAAAGGTCAGATCGAGACGGCTTTGAATAAGCTGAAAGAGGCTCATAAATCGCAGGATATCGCTGCTATCGATGCAGCCATGGCCGAACTCAACGGCGTGTTCCAGGCAGCCAGTCAGGAGATGTACAACAACACCAATGCTCAGCAGAACGCTGGTCCACAGGGTGGTGCAAACTTCGGCGGACAGCAGGGCGGCGCGAACTTCGGTGGTCAACAAGGCGGACAACAGCCGGGCGGCAACGCTGGTAACAACGGCGGCAAGGACGGTGGCGTTACTGATGTCGACTTCGAGGAAGTGAAGTAATTCGCTGAGGACGAGATCCTTTGGGGAAGTAATTCGCTGAGGACGAGATTCGCCGCGATGTAATTCTCTGAGGTTGCATTTCCATCGATGAATGCAAATTTGATTCGGATGAAAACATCGAAAACATTCGAATCAAATATGAAATACATTCGGAAGAAATAGGTGATTCATTCGAATGAAATGACAAACTTATTCGAATGAAATGGGTAAAACATTCGGATGAAATGAGAAAATCATTCGGATGAAACAAAAAAGAAAGCTCTCGAACAAACGAGATAAAATAAGATTAATAATTTAAGTCCGAAAGGGGTGTACTGTAAAAGGTACACCCCTTTTTTTGTGTCTGTGTGTTTATTATTTTTTTGTGTCGAGGCATCATAATCGGCTGATTCAATAGAAATGCATTTTAGACAACTATAAGAGTATAATATATATCTGTAAGTATGTTCTATGTGTGAATCGAAATGTCATTAATCAAATCTTCTATGTAGCTTTCGTTGTTTTATAAAAATAAAAGACTATTTTTGTACATGTATGGCAGGAATATGAGAAGGTGCAGGATGATAATGTACTGAATTTTGTCCTCCGAAAAATCTTAATTTGCGATAGAAATTGTAATTTGATATAAATGCTTGTAATATAGATGAATATGGAATATAATATATATTGTGATGAAAGCTGCCATTTAGAGCATGATGGTAGTAATATTATGGTTATAGGAGGTGTTTGGTGCCAAAAATCTGAGAAAGATAAAGCTTTTAAAAGACTAAGAGAGTTGAAGGTGAAGTATGGTCTTAAACCGACAAATGAGTTGAAATGGAATGCTGTTTCGAAATCAAAAATAGATTATTATAAGGATGTGTTGAATTATTTTTTTGATAATGAGAGTCTTCATTTTAGAGCATTAGTCGTGCCAAATAAAATGAGCTTGAATCATGAGGCATATCAGCAAACACATGATCAGTTTTATTACAAGACTCAATATATTGATAAGGTATATCAAGTTTTCAAGCATGATTTTATTGATAATAAACCTCATGTTGAGGATCTTGTTTTTAAATTGAAATTTAACCCTATGTATCAGGATAAGGCCTATACCTTCTACCACATGACGCATGAAGGGCATGATGAAGCGAACAGAACTCCGGATTTGCGGAGATGTGAGCGAATGCCATGGTGTAAGCCGGGAATTGAAAAGGCCGAAATATTTTCTTTAAAATTTTGGGAAGAAGAGCGGAAAGGCAAGAATCGAATTTGTATTTGGCTTGAAGTAAATGATATTGAAACTGAAAATAGATGGAATAATAACTATTTCATTGTTCTTGACGTGAGGGATAAATTCGTTTTACCTTGGACTGCTTTTTGTGCAGACTACCATCACCAAATAATCAAGAAACAGAAAGAATATTTTAATTGGAAAAAATCGATTGGCAATAAGGAATTCACTCTTTATTCACTCGCCGTAGATATTATGAGTCGTAAAAAGCAAGGGTCGCCTGAATAACAGACGACCCCGTAACTCCTTCAACAACCTGGTTGATGAGATGATGCAAAGTTAGACTATTTTTTCTTCACTGCAAACTTTTTGCTTACTTTCTTTTTAAGTGCTCATAAAATAGTACGCCTTTTTTTTCTGTCTATCCGTTCCTTTTTCTGTACAGAATTTGTGGAAAAGTCATGCGGATTTTATGGAGATTTTTCGCGGGAAGGGAGGTTTTGGGAAGGTGATGTGGAAGCTTTATAGATTTTATTTATAAGTGCGTTTTTATTTCATTCGGACAAAAGGCCTCGAGAACATATTTTAACAAACCTTCTAAAGGGATATTTTTCTATAATATATTGATATATAGATGATTAATTTATTTATACGCCTAATTGTTAAGGAACTTGAAAATGGCAATATATTCTCCGAAAAACATTTGTTTTCATAGGCTCCATTTATTATATTTGTAGTGCGTTAGAGTTTAAAAAATAGTATAATGAATTAAAAATATTGAAATAGAATATGTCGTTATTTAAGAAAAGTCTCAATGGTAAGCGGCTGTCGGAAACGATGGCCGACTTCGTGGATAGGGCTGAAAGATCGCCCTTTTCTGTTGTTAGCGAAGGCATGATTGCCTCCAGCCAGGCATCGGATGGCGCAGCACAGTGTGGACGTAGCGGTCTGCCGTGCGCAGGCATAACTGCCTCCCTCCATCGCATGCAGCGTGTCAGTGAATTTGCAGGTCGGATGAGTCATCCGTCGTGGCAGACCGATCAGTTCATCTTTAAACACGGAGGTGGATATGCGTGAACCGAAATCTATAGCAGAAATTCTGAGAGAGATGGCGGCAGACCCGAACGATAAGATGGGTCAGATGTTGCTGACATGTCCCTCTTTCGTCGAGAAGCTTTCGCCGAACGCCGGCGAGCTCCTTTCCATCGATAAATCGAGCCACGTATTTTCGTTTTTCAAATTACCCGTGGGAAACACGACACCTTTTAGAACGATTACCCTTCGTGATGCTTATACCTATATTGCCGGTCCGTGGGCAAAGACGCCTACGGGGCTGCTCCGTGCGCAGCAAACTGCGGAACAGGCCAGCAAGTTCAAGCGTAGCAACTTCAGTTACTGCACTTTCTCGGGCGTTTTCGAGAAGCGTAATGTCAAGAACCTCCTTCGCCATTCGGGGCTTATCTGTTTCGATTTCGATCATCTGGACGATGTCGAAGGATTCCGCGCGAAGCTGCTGGCGGACGAATATTTCGACACCCAGCTGCTCTTCGTCAGTCCCTCCGGTGATGGCCTTAAATGGGTCATTGCGAAGGATGATCCCACTGTTTCGCACAGCGAATATTTCCAGGCGGTAGCCAACTACATCAGTCAGACGTATGGTGTGGCTGTCGACAAGTCGGGCAGCGACGTGTCGCGTGCCTGTTTCCTACCGCACGATCCGAATGTCTATATTCATCCCAAACATATTAATAATTATGAGCAAGAAGCAATTTAACGCACGTGAATGGCTGGCGGTTCCGCAACAGGAGCCGCATCGCGCCATGGCGCCGTCGGCGATGCCGCTGGCTGTTGCAACAGAATCATTGAAGCGTGCCGCTGCACAGAAGGCGGCCTTCGCTTCGAACAGTATTGATGAGGATATCGAGACCGTTGTCGGTCGCGTGGAGGAGGCGCATGTAGATATTGCCCCCGACTATGCCGACTGGCGTAATCTCGGGTTCGCGCTCGCCGACGCCTTGGGCGAAGTGGGGCGCAGTTATTTCCATCGTTTGAGCCGTTTCTATCCCGGCTATACGGCGAAGGAGACCGACAAGCAGTACACGGCGTGCGTTTCGGCGCATGGCCATGGCGTCAAGGTGAATACTTTTTTTCACTTGGCGAAGCAGGCGGGAGTCTCTTTGGCTAAAAAACGGGATGCGAAAATGTCAAAAATGTCAAAAATGTCAATAATGTCAAAAATGTCAACTGACAATTTGAAGATTTCCGGCAAATCAGAGACGGGCAACGAGGCAAATATATATATGGTAAATGAAAACAGTCTGCAAGAAGTGAAGGTCGATGTCAATACCGGTGCGGTTGTTGATGTCAAAGCTGCTTCCACGGACAACCATTTGGCTGCGGCTCTGAACGTTGGGTCGGCTGCTGAAGTGGAAGCCGACAGTGAGTCGGGTGGCGACGATCAGGCAATGAACGAACCGCTGTCTACTATCATCCGTACTTCTGCTGTTGAAAAAGGTGAAGAGGAGGATGGCATTGCGATAGAGCAGCTTCCGACGCTGTTGCGCCAGGTTGTTGCTCAAAATAATTCCGCTGAGGATGCCGACCTGCTGTTGCTGGGCGCACTCACGGTGATTTCTGCCTGTCTGCCCAATATCTATGGCATCTATGCGCAGCGCGAAGTGTTCCCGAACCTGTTCCTGTTTGTTACCGCTCCCGCTTCGGCCGGCAAAGGGCGCCTCACGCTGTGCCGTCGTCTGGTAGAGCCGATACACCGCGATCTGCGCCAGCAATCAAAGTTGGAACAAGCTGAATATGAGCGCTTGCAGAACGAATATAATGAATCGAAGAACAAGTCCGAGCTCGAAATCCCCGTCGAACCGCCGCTACGTGCACTCTTTGTGCCCGCAAACAGTTCCGCAACGGCTGTCTTTCAGGTGTTGAATGATAATGATGGAGTAGGGCTGATGTTTGAAACCGAAGGCGATACGCTGACGCAGACCTTCAACAGCGAGCATGGCAACTATTCCGACGGCTTCCGCAAAGCGTTTCATCATGAAACGATTTCGTACCACCGGCGCAAGGACCGTGAGTTTGTTGAACTGGAGTTGCCGCGCCTCTCGGCCGTCCTTTCCGGTACGCCGAACCAGGTGCGACGCTTGATTCCCGATACGGAGAACGGTCTGTTCAGTCGTTTCATGTTCTATTATATACAGACGCGTCTGGTTTGGAACGATGTGTTTGCAAATTCCGATTCCGAAACGCTCGACATCTATTTCAAGCGCCTGGGACTTCAGTTCTACGAACTTTATAAATCGCTGAAAGCTTCGGATGCCATCCGTTTCCATATGACGAAGAAACAACAGCGGGAGTTCAACATCTTCTTCGACGGCATACAGCGCGAGTACTCCGATCTGTTCGGTCTGGATATTGTGGCTTCAGTCAGACGTTTGGGTGTGATCACCTTTCGTATTATAATGATCCTGTCGGCTTTGAGAATCATGGACAATGGCGAGTTGCCGAAAGTATTGACTTGCTGTGATGATGATTTTAAATCGGCAAAGCGTATTCTCACCGTGCTTTTGCAGCACATGGTAAGGGTGTACGGGATGATGCCGAAGTCGCATGCTGAAAAGCCGGTGGTTCAGGTTGGTAAAGCAATGCTTGTACAACGGTATTATGATTTGTTGCCCGAAAAGTTTGATACTCCGGAATCATTGACTGTTGCTTCTTCTTTGGCCATTTCAGCGAGTAGTTCATATAGGTATATTCTTAGTTTTATTAAGAAGGGTATGCTTTATAGAGTTTCTCATGGACAGTACAGCAAAATAAGTAAATGACGCGAAAATGTCAGTTGACATTTTTGACATTATTGACATTATTGACATTTTTGACATTTTTGAAAATTTCAAGAATCGTCATTCAGATAAAATTAGCCATTATTTAAATAACTGAAGGCTTATTAATAAGTTTCTTTTAGCACGAGCTTCGATTAGGTATTTCTGAAACATCAAGAATCCTAAAGTTCGTGCTATTTTTTTGTTTGGCATTGTGAATATGAATAATTATTTAAAAAAAACAGCCAAACGGATGATTCACTAAAAAATATCATTTATCTTTGTGCATATATATTTATTTATGTGAGTAAAATCGTTGATTGATTGGATGAAACCCTTTTTTGTTAATACCGTTTTCCCTCTACGAATAACCATTATTCAGATATTGGGAATTATTATGGCAGCGTTTTTGTTTTCCAACTGTACTTCTCAAAGCAGAAGTGAAAAACATCGCATCGTTGTCATTCATTCCTACGATTCTCATTACAAAGGCTATAAGAACCTCGACAAAATGATCGAGAAGGATTTCAAAAAAGCCCATACCTCTGTCGAACTCAAGACTTTTTATCTCGATTGTGAGAAATATAATGAGCAGCAGGAACTTTTGCGCATGTATCGTTTTATCGATACTGTAAAGCGCTGGAATCCCAACCTGATTTTGGTCTACGACGATCAGGCCACCTATTCGCTCCTGAAGTGTAACCATCCGATGGTGCATCGCGTGCCGGTCGTTTTCAGCGGCGTAGAGTTTCCAAATATGTCTCTTATTCAAGGATATAACAATGTTACCGGCTTCAGTACGCCTCCTGAATACATGAAGGTGGCGAAGATGTCGGAGCAACTTTTCGGCAAGAACTACATCCATTTCTGGTGTGATATGACGGCATTGGGGCGCAATGCTTCACTGCAGCTCTTGAAGGAAGTGAAGGCGGCGGGTATCAATCGGTTTCTGAATTATACTTATGCGTTGACCGACTCCTCGTTTGATCTCCAAAAAGATACGACATGGAATACTTTTGGTTACATATTGGGTATTTCGCCGAAGAAAACCGAATATCTCTATGTCAATTCCCGCTCAACGACTTCCAACCTGTTGTGGTTTGTCGATCAGCAGGATGCAGTGGCAACATTTATCCAGTGCAAGCGCGACTATTCGTCTGAGGAGCTGGGACGTTTGCTCAAAAAGCCTGTATTAAGTGTTGTTGAAGATGGTTTTGAGGCAGACGAAGGGTTCCTGGGTGGATACTTTACTAATGCCGATGTTATTATAAACGAGTCGGTTATCGCTGCTGCACGCATTCTGAAAGGCACTCCGGTCAGCACCTTTTCCATCCGGCCTTTGCCGAAAAAGTATTGGATCAACTGGCATGAAGCCATGCGCTTCAATCTGAACGATAAGCAGTTGCCTGTGTATTATCATTACAGTAATGTGCCATTTGAAGTGAAATATAAGAAAGCTATAATCCTGGTTTCCATTGCGCTATTTTTACTGCTGGCTTTGATTGCCTATTATATCTTGCATCTGTTCCATTTGGAGGTGCAAAGGCGTAAGAATGCGCAGAAGAAGCTGGCAGAGGATGAGCAGTTCCTGCTGATGTCGCTCAAGGCAGGTACGACCTTCGCCTATAGTGCTGTGGGCGATATGGTTACGTTCAATTCTGATTTCTACAAGCATTGCCAGATGAAAGAGGGTCCGTTCTCCTTCGATTTTGCCACACGCGAACTGATCTATGCTGACGACGTCCCTTCGTTCTACAATAATCTGAAGGAGGTGATGGAAAATCAGAACAAAGAGTTTCAGGCCAAATACCGCTGCCGCTTCGGTGGCGACAAGTACGAGTGGTGGGAGTTCCGTTATATTTCGAATGCAGAGCACACGTTTATAGGCACTTGCGTGAATATCGAAGAGAAAGTGCACAAGGAACAGGAACTGATAGAGGCGAAGCAGCGCGCCGAGAAGTCGGAGCGGGCGAAGACGGTTTTCCTGGCGAATATGAGTCACGAGATACGTACGCCGCTCAATGCCATCGTCGGGTTCTCGAATATTCTCGGTATGGACGAGTACACAACGACGCCCGAGGAGAAGAACGAGTACGTCGCGCTCATCAATTCGAACAGTCAGCATCTGCTGAGTATCATCAACGATATCCTGGACTTGTCACGTATCGAATCCAGTACGTTTTCGTTCTCTTTCGACGATTGCCAGTTGTCTGAGCTGTTTGATTCCGTTTTCAAGGCGCAACAGATGCAGATTCCCGAAGGCGTTGAGTTGAAACTGGAGCTTCCTGAAGTGCCGATAACCATCTTGACAGACCATTTCCGTCTGACGCAGCTAATCACGAACCTGTTAAGCAACTCGGTGAAGTTCACCCGGAAAGGTTCGATCACTTTTGGCTATTGCGTTGCCGACGATCCCAAGTTCGTCCATATTTTTGTGAAAGATACAGGTATTGGAATCCCCAAAGAAAAGCAGCAGGAGGTGTTCGAACGCTTCAACAAACTCAATGAGTTTGTGCCCGGAACAGGTTTGGGACTGTCTATCTGCAAGCTTATCGTCGAACATCTGAAAGGGACTATCCGAATCTCTTCCGAAGAAAATAAAGGTACTGCCTTCAACATTCTGCTTCCCATGAGCAGGTAAAGTATTACAATCAATTGATGTGTTTTTATGGATATATCTGCTCAATTCGTTTTTATTTTATATTTTTGCAGTCTGTTTGACTGTAAATTTGTGCAATAAGTAAAGGGGATTACTTTTTTAAATTATGAGTAAATCAAGGATTTTTGGTTTGTTATTGATGGTTGCGGTTGCATTATTTGGAATAATGAGCCTCTTTTTTTGTTGCCATTCTGATAGCACTAAGCCGCACAGAATCCTGGTCATACATTCTTATAAACCCGATTATGCCGGGTATGAAAATAGCAGCAATGAAATTAAACAGGCATTCCTCAAACATAATATAAAAGTCGATCTTCACATTGACTACCTCGACTGCGAAGGCTTCCTGGAACATGAAGAGAACCAACGTATGTATGATTTCATTTCCTCCGCTCAGCGATGGAATGCCGAACTTATTCTGGTTTACGACGACCAAGCTGCTTATGCTCTTATGGCTTGCAAGCATCCGTTTGCACATGAGGTGCCTGTTGTCTTTGGCGGCGTGAATTTCCCTAACTGGAAACTGCTCGAAAAATATCCGAATATTACCGGGTTCTATACTCGACCGGCATATTTGAAGACTACACAGGTAGTAGAAAAGCTTCTTGGTCATCTCGACATGCAGTTTTGGGTGGACAATACTTTTATAGGACGTAGTTCTACTAAGGATATCTTGAAGGAAATTCAGGATAACAATCTCTTTTTGGATGAGAATCAGTCGTCTACGGTGAAGGATTCGGTTATCAGATCGATGATTCAGTTGATTCCTCACCGTAACAGAGGCTATAAAAGCGCACATCCTGATGAAACGAATTATCGGATCGTAGACGGGCGCAACGAGTTGTTTTCTTTGATGAATTTGCTCAATAACAGCGATAAACGTATGGTGATTATCCAATGTAAACGTGATTTCACTTCCATCAGATTGGGATTTATTGCCAATACGCCTACGTTTACGGCTGTCGAAGAGGGCTTTAACTGCAAGGAAGGCTATGTGGGCGGCTATTTTACTCCTTTGGATGTGACGATACGCCAAACGGTGGATGCGGCTTCGCATATTCTGACAGGAACGAAGGTCGCAAACATACCGATTCGCATTTCACCAAAAGACTATTATGTGGACTGGAGCCAGCTGCGCCGTTGGAATATCGATATGAGCAAGGTCCCATCTAATTATCATATCGTCGGGATGCCGTTCTTGGAGGAATATAAGAACTACATGATCGTCGGTTCGGTTACGATTTTTATTATTCTCCTGGCCATCATCCTCGGTGTAGTCAGACTGTATATGAAAGAAAACAGAAAACGGCATGAAACAGATGAGAAACTCTCTGAAAACGAACGCTTTCTATCGATGTCGCTCGATGCGGGCAATGCCTATCCTTTTCGTCAGGAAAATAATCGGGTCTATTTCGATCCGAGGTTTTATGCCTCTAACAAGATGGAAGATAAGGCGCTATATTTTGACCATTTTGTGAACTATAATCTCAGCCCTCAAGACAAAACCAGATTCCGGGAGGATATTCAGCTGGCTTGCAAAAATGAAGGCAAAGAGTTTACCGGTCAGTTCCGATGCCGTTTCAAAAATGATGATTATGAGTGGTGGGAGTTCCGCTATCGATACAATTCAAAAGGAACTTGCATCGGCCTTTGCCTGAATGTGGAGGATGTAAAACGCAAGGAGGAGGAACTGATCGAAGCCAAACAACGCGCTGAAGATTCGGAAAAGGCAAAGTCGGTATTCCTTGCGAGCATGAGTCACGAGATTCGTACGCCGTTAAATGCCATCGTCGGGTTCTCAAACCTGATCACTTCGAACGAAGCGGAGCTCGATCCGGAAGAAAAGGAGATGTTTGTCAATCTGATAAACTCCAACAGCAACCATCTGCTGAAACTTATCAATGATATTCTCGATTTGACACGTATCGACACTGAGTATGCGCATTTGGTTTTTGAAAAACGCAATCTTACCGATCTGATCACAGAGGTTTTCAACACCGA
Source organism: Tannerellaceae bacterium (assembly GCA_036734445.1). Classification (GTDB taxonomy): domain Bacteria; phylum Bacteroidota; class Bacteroidia; order Bacteroidales; family Tannerellaceae; genus Parabacteroides. The sequence goes on along the minus strand of DAIMYP010000029.1, from coordinate 18,692 downwards.
AAACATACTGATGCCTGCCACGGTGAAACTGCTGATAGAAGTGCCGCCAGAACCGCTCATGATCATGACCGATCGCCATCGTTTGATGCAAGTGCTTACCAATCTGATTAATAACGCGATAAAGTTTACGACCAAGGGCTATATCAAAATCGGCTATTATGTCGATGTCAATCCTGAGTTTGTCCATCTTTTCGTTGAAGATACGGGTAAAGGTATTCCGAAGGACAAGCAGAAAGAGGTGTTCGAACGCTTCAGCAAACTTGACGAGTTCGCACAGGGAACGGGTCTGGGACTGTCGATCTGCCGACTTATCATCAAGAAGTTCAATGGTACGATAAAGCTTGATTCGGAAGAAAACAAAGGCAGTCGCTTTACAATACAACTGCCCATCAATCAGAACGCTGCGTCAGCAACAAGAAAATAGTATTCACGACTCTATCGTGAAATGGTCTGCATCCATCCATGCCGGGAATTTCTGACGGAAACGCTCCTGAGGCGATTTTTCTAAAGTGATGACACTGACGCTGTTGGCACGCTTTCCGAGGTTCGCCAAACGCTCGCCCTTATAGGAGAAAATCATCGAGTCGCCATGAAAAAGGATGCCGCTGCCGTTCGTTCCCGCACGGTTCACACCGCACACATACGACAGGTTCTCGATTGCACGCGCCTGCAACAACGAAATCCATGCATTGCGTCGCGCTTCAGGCCAGTTGGCAACGTAAATCAGAAGGTCGTAGCCGTTGTCAGTGTTGCGACTCCAAACGGGAAAACGCAGGTCGTAGCACACTTGCATACAGATATGCCATCCTTGATATTCAACAATCATATGCTTGTCGCCCGAAGCAAAGTAGCGGTCTTCGTGTGCCATCCTGAACAGATGACGCTTGTCGTAGAAGCTGACGCTTCCGTCGGGTTTTGCAAAGAAAGCCCGATTAAAATACTGCTCGCGAACGTTCACCAAGCTCTCGGATGCATCGATTTTAGAGGAAGCGATGTCGATGGAACAATGCCCGTTATAGTTGAAATACTGCTCTCCTCCGATAGCAATAAAACTGCCTGAAATAGCTGTGCCATAACGTTTCGCCCACTCGCTGACGTGCTGCATCGTCACGCCGTCGTTCGGTTCGCCCATAGCGGAGGCGTTCATCGTGAAGCCTGTAGCGAACATTTCGGGCATCACAACCAGGTCTACTTTCCCCGCGAGCTTGCCCAAAAGCCGTTCGTAGAGTGCGAAGTTGGCTTCTTTCTGCTCCCAGACGATGTTCGCCTGAATCATTCCGATGCGTAACTGTTCTGCCATAATTTTACGGGGTGTTTAAAAATTCATTCGAATGAAATTTTTTTTCTTCCGAATGCGATGACTGCTACATTCGAATGAAGTGACTTTCGTATTCGAATGAAATGGACACTGCATTCGAATGAAAAGGGTACTACATTGAATTGATTAGAAATTATCCGGATTATGCGCATTCACATCTGCATAATATCCACGGATTGTCTGAATATCAGCCTCTGCATTGCCTGTAGGATAGAACACGCCCTTGAATCCGACCTCTTTCTTTATATAGTCGAAGAATCCGATCAGAATCGGTACTTTTGCTCCTAAAGCAATGTAATAGAAGCCTTTCTTCCATTCTTCAACTTTCTTCCGCGTGCCTTCGGGGGTGATGGCAAGCTGGAATTTTTCGCGCCTCTTAAACTGCTCTATCATCTGTTCGGTCACTGACTGATGATGACTGCGGTCTACAGGTACGCCTCCCAATATATTGAAAAGGATGTTCATCGGGAAGACAAACCATTCTTTCTTAATCAGGAACTTGGCATTTTTGCCTACCGCATTATAAAACAGCTTCCCCACAACAAAATCCCAGTTGCTCGTGTGGGGAGCTACGCAAATCACACATTTCGGGAAATCCTCTTTCCACGGGAACAACTTCCACCCATACCATTGCAGAAGTTTCCTGCTGATCCATTGCATCATGCCTGCTCTTCTTTCTTCTCGTGGTGCAATTTTAATAATTCGTCGGCTATTGCCATGAATTCCGTGTTGACATCTTCTTTGAGTTTCTTGTAGTAGGCTTTGACCAGCTTTGGATTGTCTTTTCCGTCCGGACGATGAGCGCGGCAGATAAAGTCGTCTTCTACATCAAGAATACGAGTCATGAGTTGTTCTACTTTCTCGTGGTCAACGTTGGGAATGTACTGCTCAGCGATGATTGCCTCTGAAAAAAGATCTCCGGCAGCATATGAAATGCCCTTCTTTAAAATTCTTCTTTTAGCCATAATATATCAATTTAAAAACTGCACAAAGCTACATAATTCATTTGTGATATCTGTCGATTCTTGCAGAAAAAAGATAAAAATAGTGTATCTTTGCCACATAAATTAGAAAAATGATGATAAATAAAATAGCAACGCCAGAGTATTTGTTCGAAAGCAGTTGGGAAGTCTGCAATAAAGTGGGAGGAATCTACACTGTCCTATCTACTAAGGCTTTGACTTTACAGCAGTTATACAAAGATAAAGTGCTCTTTATTGGTCCGGATATCTGGCAAAAGGAATCCGCTCGCGATTTCCAGTCAGATGATACTCTTTTTACAGAATGGCGACAGAAGGCTGCCACAGAAGGTTTGAATATCAAAGTGGGACGGTGGACTATTCCCGGACGTCCGCTCGTCGTGCTGGTCGATTTCAAGCCGTTCTACAAAGATAAGGACAAGCTCTATTTTGAGATGTGGGACAGTTTTCGGGTCGATTCGCTGCATGCCTATGGCGACTACGACGATTCGTGCATCTTCGCCTATGCCGTTGCAAAAGTCATTGAGAGTTTCTATGAATTCTATCATCTTGAGAATAAACGTGTTGTGGCGCATTTCAACGAATGGATGCTGGGCATGGGACTGCTCTATGTGTGCAAGCATCTGCCGCGCATCGCTACGATTTTCACTACGCATGCCACTTCTATCGGACGCTCCATCGCCGGCAACAACAAGGCTCTCTATGCTTATCTTGACGGTTATCACGGCGATCAGATGGCACGCGAACTCAATATGGAAGCCAAACACTCTGTCGAAAAACAGGCTGCGCATCATGCCGACTGCTTCACGACCGTGAGCGATATTACGGCACGCGAATGTAGCCAACTGCTTGATAAAACACCCGATGTGGTGACTCCGAACGGTTTTGAACTCGATTTTGTGCCCGACGACAACGTTTATGCATCACGTCGTAAGGAGGCTCGCCGATTGCTGATCAGCGCTGCCGAAAAGCTCTCAGGGTCAAAGATATCCGAAGATGCGCTGCTTGTCTCTACCAGCGGACGCTATGAGTTCCGCAACAAAGGCATCGATGTGTTTATCGAGGCGATGAATCATGTCCGCGTTTCCGACAAACTGCATCGCGAAGTAGTGGCATTTATTATGGTACCCGCGTGGGTGCGCGAGGCTCGTTCAGATCTTAAAGCAATGATGGACAGTAATATAAAGGGAACGAAGCCGATGCAGATGCCGTTCTCTACACACTGGCTCAATCACATGGACGAAGATCGCGCCTTGAACTATATCCAACAACTCGGATTCACAAACACGGCTGCCGAAAAGCTGAAGATCGTCTTCATCCCGTGCTATCTCGATGGACACGACGGCATCTTCAACAAAACGTATTACGACATGCTGATCGGACTCGACGCAACCGTCTATCCTTCGTACTACGAGCCATGGGGCTACACGCCGCTTGAGAGCATCGCTTTCGGAATTCCGACGGTGACGACGACGTTGGCAGGTTTCGGACTGTGGGCGAAGAAAACTGTCGCCGGCAACAATATCGACGATGGTGTAGTCGTGGTAGAACGTACGGATTTCAACTATAACGAAGTGGCTAACGCCATTCGCGACGCAATAATCACTCTTTCAGAAAAATCTACAGTCGAAATAACGGGTATTCATCAACATTGCACAAAGCTTGCTGAACAAGCTCAATGGAGTAAGTTTATTCGCTATTATCAGGATGCATTTTGCTATGCTTTAGACCAATCATGTAAAAGAAATGGTTAAAAATGAGTTCAAAGTGACAATAAAAGTCTATCTTTACGACGTTTTTATGCAGAAATGAATGAATTTTGAAACAGATTAAATAATATAGAAAATGAAAATCAAAGTCAACAACACAAATAGTCCGATATGGAAGGATGTCTATTCACATTCCAAGCTTCCTGAAGCTTTACAGCCTCTGTATGAGATGGCTACAAATCTGTGGTGGGTATGGAATCATGAAGGCGCCAAATTGTTTGGGAAAATTGATCCGGCTTTGTGGGCATCAACGCAAGGAAATCCGATGCTCCTTCTGCAAAGTTTGACATATAAACGTATAGAAGAGATTATTCATGATAAGGTTCTGATGGCAGAAATCCGTGAGGTTTATTCCTTCTTCTGCGATTATATGGATGTGACACCCGATAAGACAAAACCTTCTGTTGCCTATTTCAGTATGGAATATGGACTGACCAATGTGCTGAAGATTTATTCCGGTGGTCTGGGTATTCTTGCCGGCGACTATCTGAAGGAGGCAAGCGACAGCAATGTTGATTTCGCTGCTGTTGGTTTCCTTTATCGCTATGGCTATTTCACTCAGACGCTTTCAATTGACGGACAGCAGATCGCCAACTACGAACCGCAGAATTTCAATACACTTCCTATCACACAGATGCTGATGCCTAACGGCGAACCGATGATTCTCGAAGTGCCGTATCCCGGACGTTCGGTATTTGCCAATATCTGGAAAGTGCAGGTCGGACGTGTCCCTTTGTATCTGATGGATACGGATATTCCGCAGAACAGCGAATGGGATCGCTCCATCACGCACCAGCTTTATGGCGGCGATTGGGAAAATCGTATGAAACAGGAATATCTGCTCGGTATCGGCGGAATACTGATGCTGAACAAACTGGGCATCAAGAAACAAATTTACCATTGCAACGAAGGACATGCCGCACTGATCAATGTGCAGCGTATCGTTGATTATATTCATAATGAAGGACTTTCATTCAATGAGGCACTCGAAGTGGTTCGCGCTTCGTCACTCTACACCGTGCATACGCCTGTCCCTGCAGGACACGATTATTTCGACGAAAGCCTCTTTGGAAAATATATGGGCGAATTCCCGGCTAAACTGGGAATCAGCTGGCAGGAATTTATCGATATGGGACGCGAGAACCCGGGTTCGAACGAACGTTTCTGCATGAGTGTCTTCGCACTCAACACTTGCCAGGAAGCTAATGGCGTAAGCTGGCTCCACGGCAAGGTTTCACGCAAGATGTTCGCACCGATCTGGAAAGGCTATTTCCCGGAAGAACTGCATGTGGGCTATGTTACGAACGGCGTTCACATGATGACGTGGGCTTCTACAGAATGGAAACGCTTCTTTATGGAGAACTTCGACAAGAATTTCTTCAGCGACCAGTCGAACAAAAAATACTGGGGAGCAATACAGAATGCTCCGGATGAAGACATCTGGAATATACGCAAGGCTTTGAAAGAGAAGCTTATAAAATATATTAAGAGCGAATATAAAAACAACTGGCTCAAGAATCAGGGCGACCCGGCAAAGGTTGTTTCCGTACTGGATAAAATCAATCCAAATGCGCTGATTGTGGGCTTCGGACGCCGTTTCGCTACTTACAAACGTGCGCATCTGCTCTTTACCGACCTCGATCGTCTTTCGAAAATCGTCAACAACGAACAGTATCCGATACAGTTTGTCTACACAGGCAAGGCGCATCCTGCTGATGGAGGCGGACAGGGCTTGATCAAACATATTGTTGAGATCTCACGCCGTCCGGAATTTCTGGGCAAGATCATCTTCCTCGAAAACTACGATATGCGTCTCGCTCGCCATCTGATTGCAGGTGTCGATGTTTGGCTGAATACGCCGACGCGTCCGCTTGAGGCTTCGGGTACATCCGGCGAAAAGGCTGAGATGAACGGTGTCCTCAATTTCTCTGTCCTCGATGGATGGTGGTACGAAGGATACAAGCAAGGCGCTGGTTGGGCACTGACCGACAAGCGTTCGTACGAGAACCAACAGTATCAGGATCAACTTGATGCGGCAACGATTTATCAGACGCTCGAAACTGAAATCATCCCGACATATTATGCAAAGAACAGCAAAGGCTACTCGCCTGAGTGGGTTCAATACATCAAGAATTCAATGTCGGAGATCGCTCCCGATTTCACGATGAAACGTATGCTCGACGATTATATCGATCGTTTCTATAACAAGCTGGCTACTCGTTCGCTGCTGCTGCAAAGCAATGGTTTTGCAAAAGCTAAATCGATAGCTGCATGGAAAGAGGAAGTGGCTAGCCATTGGGATAATTTCCAAGTCGAATCGTTTACGTGCAGTCAGGACTTGTCTACTGATATGCCGATCGTTGGAAAAGAATATAAATTCAATCTGGTGATCGATCGTCATGAATTGCAAGGAATGTTGGGCGTTGAGATGGTAACGACTAAGGAGAATCCTGATAATCATCAGTTGGAACTTATCGGTGTTGAGCCGTTTACGTTGCTGAAAGAAGAAGGCTCGAAGCTGACTTTCGAACTGACAACAACACCTATCGAAGCAGGCAACCACAAGATGGGCTTCCGTGTTTATCCGCTGAACAAGGATCTGCCGCATCGTATGGATTTTGCTTACATCCGCTGGATTCAGCTCTGAAAAATTGAAAGGTAATATATAAAAAGGAACTCAAGTAGACTATCGCGATTGATAGAACTTGTGTTCTTTTTTTTATGTATGGATCTCAGTATAAGATAAATATATATTTCTTCCTATATGGCAATCATAAGCCAAAGCGAGACAAGAATCATGATTCCGGCAATCACTTTCTGATATAGCTTTTTGTTGACATTGCGTATGAATTTCAGAGCGAAGAAATTACCTGCCATCATTGCTACGCCGATGAAAAGTCCGTTCAGAAATATATGTTCGTCCATCAGATCCATCTTGCCGTACATGAACGCTTTGATGATATGCATCGCTGAGGCTGCAGTAGCTTCGCTGACGATATAGGCGACAGGCGAGAGGCCGAAAGTCATGAACACTGCGCTGCTGATCGGACCGGATATGCCAAGAAGTCCGTTGGTCAGACCGGTTATTCCGCCGCCGATCAACACGGTGGCTTTCGTTCTGGGAAGCTCCATCTTCCCTGCCATCTTCATGATGGAAAAGAGAATCAGAAAGCAACAGAGGATTCTGGTCATCAGCTGTTTGGGTACGATGACAAAACCGTAGGCACCTAGAGCAGTCAGTGGCGCTGCAAAAATCAGAAACAACCCGACTTCCTTCCAATGAATGTCTTTGAATCCGAATCCTGCACGCGACAAGTTACTTAGCAACTGTGCAATCGTTGAGACAGGAACGGCAATGGTGACGCCATAAAAGTAGGTGATGACCGGCAACAGTATCATTCCTCCGCCAAAACCGACTGATCCGGAAAAGAACCCCGCTATGAAACCTACAATCACGAGAATAATATACATGGACATGATGTTTCGCTTTTAGTTGTGCAAAAGTAATGAATTTGCTATCTTTGTTCATCTCAATTAGAAACGAATTAGATAAATATCTATTGCAATGAAAAATAATTATTTATGGGCAATGCTGGTTGTGCTCGTGATGATGACTGCATCGGAGGCCGCATCTGCAAAGTCATGGACAAAAAAGAGTGCGCAACGATGGGTGGCACAAAGTGAGTGGCGCAACGGTTTCACAAAAGCCAATCTCTATCGTGGAACGGATATGGTGGAGTTTGCCACGCAATATCATAAGCAGAAAAGCCGCTGGGACAAAGCTTTCGCATGGCTGGCAACGCACGATGTGAAAACGATAGCTGCCGGAAAATATGTGATCGATGGCGATCATTGCTTCGCCAATGTTCAGGATGCCGTGCTGAAACCCGCAGGCGAGCAGAAAATCGAATCACATAAGAAATATATCGATCTGCAATGGAGTGTGACGGCGAAAGAGCGTTTTGGAATCGTCAGGCCGCAGGATGCTACCGTCGAAAAACCTTATGTAGTGGATAATATGTTTTGGAAAGCTTCGAAAATAAACTATGTGGACAGTACGCCGCAGATGTTTTTCCTTTTCTTCCCTGACAACTATCATCAGCCTTGTGTTTTGCCAAGCGCGAACGCCGATAAAAACGTCCGCAAAGTGTGTATCAAGATTGAATATGATGAATGAAAACACTGAAAAAGGAATAAGCAAACGATTAAATGAAAACAATACAGTTGGCTGAACAATATGCCCTGCTTTGGTCTCGACAATGATTTTAATAACAGTTAGAAAATGAAAAACTTAATGTATGTTCTCGCTCTTGTACTTTTTTGTATGATTTCGGTTGCAGCTGTGGCTTCTGCAAAGAGCAAATCCAAGCCCAAATCGGATAATGGTCGCTTCACAATCATGAAAAAGGAAATCGATCTGACAAACTCTCCCATTCTGTTTGAGGATAATTTTCGGAATAATGATTTTGAGAAAAATTGGCAGGTGAAATCCGGAGAATGGAAAGTGAAGGATGGTTGGTGCTATGGGAAATATCCGGAAAATGCACCGGGAATGATTGTCTCTTTGCACGATTACTTCGGTGATGTTTGTGTGGAGTTCGATGCGCAAAATGTACTCCCCAGCAATCACGATATCAATGTGATGTGGAACGGCTCATGGAATGAAAAGCTGAATAAACGGGATGTCGCTTATGTCGCCGGACTTCAAGGCTGGTGGGAAGGCAAGGTCGGCATTGAAAAATCACCGGAATATAAGCTGAACGCAGGGACTCCTCTGTTTAATTATAAACCGGGAAAGATTTATCATGTTGTTGCAGGAAGTGTGGATGGTCACTGCTTTATTTGCGTTGACGGCAAAGTGATTTTGGAGGTGACTGATCCGGAACCGATAAATAGTAAAAAATATGGGAAAGTTGGTTTTGAGGCTTATTGCAGCAGTATCAGACTCACCAATGTGAAGGTTCGGCAAATTAAGTGGAAGCCAATAGAAATGCACTACGAACCTAATTTCTGACGCCACTGCAAACTTCGATTTGAGCAATTTAAATTTTGTTCTGTATTCGATTTGCAGTATCTTTGCTTCCGAAAGCCATGATAAGTGCACCGCGGCATAAAAAACAAACACGTTTGTTTTATTCTGCTCTCGGTTTGCTGTATCTTTGTCGCTGAATAACAAAAGATCATTTGTAGAAAAATAATTGAATATGATGCATAATTGGTTTGAATGTAAGGTATCCTATGTGAAAACAATGGAGAATGGGTTGCAGAAAAAAGTGTCTGAACCTTATTTGGTCGATGCAATGTCGTTCACTGAAGCTGAGGCTCGGATCATTGAAGAAATCCAACCCTATATCTCCGGCGAGTTTACAGTAGCCGATATTAAGAGAGCGCGCTATTCGGAACTGTTCTTCAATGAGAAGGGCGACCGCTTCTTTAAGTTCAAAGTCTATTTCATTACATTGGATGAAAAGAGTGGCGCAGAAAAGAAAACGGCTTCGCAGATGCTGGCGCAGGCAACAACGTTGGAAGATGCTATCGCTGTGCTTAATGATGGCATGAAAGGAACAATGGCGGATTATGTGATCGCTTCTGTTTCTGAAACAATGCTGATCGACGTCTTTCCTTTTGATGCAAACTCGGTTCCGGCTGAAAAAAAGACTGATGAAGAGCTGATGGCTGAGGCCAAGAAGGAGGCTGAAACAAAATAATGACAAGCATTTCTCAGAATATTAAGAGACTGAAGGATGAACTTCCTGAAGGTGTGACACTGGTGGCTGTTTCGAAGTTCCATCCGGTGGAAGCTTTGCAGGAAGCCTATGATGCCGGGCAACGTGTCTTTGGCGAAAGCCGAGCACAGGAACTGACAGGCAAAGTAAAGGTTTTGCCCAAAGATATTGAATGGCATTTTATTGGCCCGTTACAGACCAACAAAGTGAAAGAAATTGCTCCTTACATCTCGATGATTCAAAGTGTTGACAGTGAGAAACTGCTGCACGAAATAGAGAAGCAGGCGGCGCGCCATGAGCGGATTATTCGTGTCTTGCTGGAAATTCATATTGCTAAAGAGGAAGCCAAACATGGTTTCAGCGCCGACGAATGCTGTGCCTTATTGAAGGATAAAAGCCTCGAAGCCATGACGCATGTGCAGATCTGCGGATTGATGGGCATGGCAACGAATACTGATGACATGAAGCGGGTAGAAGAGGAATTTCATGGTTTGCATGACTTATTTGAAGAATTGAAGAACATCAGTTTCAAAGATCAGGACTCTTTCAAAATTCTTTCGATGGGAATGAGCCATGATTATCACGAAGCTGTAAAAGAGGGAACGACGATGGTGCGCGTAGGAACGAGTATCTTCGGCGAAAGAGAATATTAATAGATGTAGAACTTAAATAATTGAATCTGACATGGTTGACATTAAAACACAATATGCGGGGCTTACTCTTAGCAGTCCGCTGATCGTCGGAAGTTCGGGCTTGACCCGCAATCCGGAAAAGAATAAGGAGTTTGAGAAGGCCGGTGCCGGCGCAATCGTATTGAAGTCGCTCTTCGAAGAGCAGATTGAATTACAGAGCGATTCGTTTGCTGACAGTTCGGATTATCCTGAAGCTGCCGATTATATTCGCGGCTATGTGAAAGCAAACCAGATTAATGACTATCTGGAACTGATCAGAAAAACGAAAGAAGCTTGCACTATTCCGGTTATTGCCAGCATCAATTGCTATAAATCAGCAGCTTGGGTTGAGTTCGCTCATGAGATTGAGAAGGCTGGTGCCGACGCAATTGAGTTGAATATCTTCTTCCTGGAAACAGATCTGACGTACAACAGCGACAAGACTCGCGATTTGTATGTTAACATTATTCGCAATGTGAAGAAGGCTGTTTCGATTCCGGTAACGGTAAAGATGAGCAAGAGCGTTGGAAACATTCCTGCTCTTATCAATGATGTGAAGGCAAACGGAGCGGATGGTTTCGTACTGTTCAACCGCTATTATCAGCCTGATATCGACATCAATAAGATGCAGATCGTTTCGGGCAATGTGTTTAGTAGCGCTGCCGATCTGAGTGATACACTTCGCTGGACAGCCATCGTTTCGGGCAAAATTCCTGGAGTAAGTATTGCTGCATCTACAGGCGTCCATGATTGGGATGGCGTTATCAAATGCTTGCTGGCAGGTGCTTCTGCTGTTGAACTTTGCAGTGCTGTTTATCTGCATGGACCGAGTGTGATTTCGCAAATGCACACTTGCCTCGAAGAATGGATGCATCAGATGCATTTCGATTCGCTGAAGCAGTTTATCGGCAAGTTGAACATGGCGAATATCGAGAATCCTGCTATGTATGAACGTTCGCAGTTTATGAAGTATTTTTCTAACAGAGACTGATACAATATATCTAGGAAGCGCAGATTTCATGGTTTGCATAATCTTTTCTTTACTGAATGAGATGTGCTGCAAAACAATGAAATCTGTGCTTTTTTATTGCCTGATAAAATATTTTCTACTAGAAACTATTTATAATGAAAAATATATATATCTTTGCATCGTACAAACAAAATAAAGAAAGAAATGGAATCGATTTGTGCAATAAAGGATATATATAAGGCCTTGTATCAGTTTGAAAAAACTTTTGCCGAGGCCAACGAAATCACGATCAATGAAGCGATGCTGCTGTGCTGTCTGAAAGATGGTGAAGCGAAATCAGCAGGAACAATCAGCGAATACATCGGGCTTTCGAATTCGCGTGTATCAAAAGTGATAACTGCGGTTGAAGATAAGAAATTCATCCGCCGGCATATCAGCAAGGAGGACAAAAGACAGATGTTTTTCTCGCTAACGGCGGCAGGAAAGGAGAAGATCCGGCAGATGAAGGAGTCGGAACTTCGGTTCGATGCGTTGTTTGAACAGTTGAGACAGTGCATGGATAAAACGGATTCCGTAAAAATAATCTGAAGAATTAATTATAAAAAGTAGACTATATGAAGTATTTGATCATCGGTGGAGTTGCAGGCGGAGCAACAGTTGCTGCACGCTTGCGCAGAATGGACGAGAAAGCTCAGATCATTCTGTTTGAACGCGGAAAATATGTTTCGTATGCCAATTGCGGACTGCCTTATTATATAGGAGGCGAAATAAGCGATCGGAAAAAACTGTTTGTTCAGACGGTGGAAGGTTTTACGCGCCGTTTTCTGATTGATATCCGTACAGAGCAGGAAGTAGAGGCTATTGATGCGGAGAAGAAGATGGTGACAGTGAAGAACTTGCTCACCGGAGAAACGTATCAGGAGAGTTACGACAAACTGGTGCTTTCGCCGGGCGCCGAACCTTTGCGCCCCAGAATTGAAGGCATTGACTGCAAGAAAATTTTTACGTTGCGCAATGTGCCGGACACGGATGCCATCAAACAGTATGTCGAACATGAGAAACCTAGCCGCTCAGTGGTTGTGGGCGGTGGCTTTATCGGTTTGGAGATGGCAGAGAACCTCAGCCTTTGCGGAACGAAGGTAGATATCATTGAGATGGCCGACCAGGTGATGGCGCCGCTCGATTATTCGATGGCAGCGATCGTTCATCAGCATCTTGTGGACAAAGGCGTTACGCTGCATCTGAAGGATGGCGTGAAAAGCTTTGAGGAGACAGCTACGGGCGTGGCTGTGCATTTACAAAGTGGAGAAGTGGTTGAGGCGGACTTGGTTCTGTTGAGTATCGGTGTCCGTCCTGAAGTGAAGCTGGCACGCGAAGCCGGACTGACGATCGGAAAGTTGGGAGGCATCGCAGTGAATGAGTTCATGCAGACTTCCGCTCCGGATATTTATGCGCTCGGCGATGCAGTCGAAGTGCGTCATCTGGTCACCGATCAGCCGGCAATGATTCCGTTGGCAGGACCGGCGAACAAGCAGGGACGTATTGTGGCGGATAATATCGCCTTGGGAAACAAAGAGGTTTATCCCGGAACGATGGGCACTTCCGTTGCGAAGGTGTTCGATCTGACGGTCGCTGCTGTCGGCGCAAATGCCAAGCTGCTCAAAAGAGTGAACATGCCGTATATTTCTTCTTATACGCATACGGCTTCGCATGCGGGCTATTATCCGGGAGCGATTCCGATGTCGATAAAGATTCTTTTCGCTCCTGAAACAGGTCGCTTGCTGGGCGCGCAGATCGTGGGCTTCGACGGCGTGGACAAGCGCATCGAGATGATGGCGCAGGTGATTCAGCGTCAAGGGACAGTCTATGACTTGACAACTTTGGAGCATGCGTATGCACCACCCTATTCGTCGGCAAAGGATCCTGTGAATATTGCCGGATTTGTGGCTGCGAATATTTTGGAAGGTAAGGTTCGTATTGTTCATTGGCGTGAATTATCCCGATTGTCATCAGAAGCATATTGCTTGGATGTGCGTTCGCCTCAGGAATTTCAATTGGGATGTATCCCCGGATTTGTCAATATTCCGTTGGACGATCTGCGCGGGCATCTGGAAGAACTGCCAAAGGACAAGACGATCATCGTGAACTGCGCGGTCGGGTTGCGCGGTTATCTGGCTGCCCGAATATTGATGCAGCAAGGATTCACGGATGTGCGCAATCTGTCGGGCGGTTATAAGACTTGGTATGCGGCAACGTCAGAAGTAGGAAAACCGAAAGAGTGCAAGAAAAACGAATCCTGCGGTTGTGGTTCCGCGCCGGTCGAAACGATCAAGATCGATGCTTGCGGACTGATGTGTCCGGGTCCGATCCTACAACTGAAAAAGAATTACGAAGGACTGAAGACCGGAGATGAGTTGCAGATCACTGCTACTGATCAGGCGTTTGCCAAAGATGTGGCTGCATGGTGCAAGATGACCGGTGCCGGACTGCTGTCTGTCGAAAACAATAATGGCGTCGTGAAGGCGCTTGTTCGCAAAGAGGAAGCAAAGGAAGCTTGCCCTGTTCATGGCCGTTCGGCGGAAAACAAGACACTGATCGTGTTCAGTGATGATCTGGATAAAGCGCTGGCTTCGTTTGTGATTGCCAACGGTGCGGCTTCAACGGGAAAGAAAGTGACGATGTTCTTTACGTTCTGGGGTTTGAATGTGATAAAGAAGCAGAACAAGCCTGCTGTTCAGAAAGATATCTTTGGGAAAATGTTCGGATGGATGCTTCCTTCGGACAGCACAAAACTGAAACTTTCAAAGATGAACATGCTGGGAATGGGCAGTTGGATGATGCGTCTGATCATGAAGAAACGCAATATCGACAGTCTGGAGAGTCTGATGAATCAGGCTATCGAGAACGGCGTCGAGATGATTGCCTGCACGATGAGCATGGATGTGATGGGCGTCAAGAAGGAAGAACTGAGAGACAATGTAGTATTGGGAGGTGTAGCTTCCTATCTGGAGCGTGCTGAAGAGGCAAATGTCAATCTGTTTATATAAATAATTCCGGCAGATACTTTATGCTTTGGATGCAACTAAGTGTCTGCCGGAACTGATTTTGTTTCTGGAATTATGAAAAATGTAATTCTGAAAACTTATTTCTTAAATTCAAATCCCATCTTCATGCCTTTGTATTGCTTTGACAACTGACTGATAGTTTGCAGTGTCGTGTTGGAAGAGTATTTGGCAACGGTTGACAGGAAGTTCAGTACTTTGGTAGAGTTGAATACGAGTTTGAGCTGATTGTCAGTTAAAACGGCATTCGCTACCAACGTATTCATTTTGTATCTTCCGATCTGTCCGTATGAAAGTGAAACGGTTTTGTTCTTCGCATCGAAAGAATAGAGCCCTTTCAATGTCTTGCCTTTCATTTCGCTTGTGAACGTGCTGTCTTTGTTGAATGTGAATTTGGAAACGCCCTGTATCATTCCTGCTTTTGTGCAGTAGGTTTGCAGTTTCTTCTCCATTTGTGTTGTAGCAACTGATCCTGCCACGTTCGACAGAACATCATCGCTTTCCAAAGCAACAGCAGGAGCAGTGTATGTCCATGTTCCAACCAAGCTTTCAACAGACAATGTCTTGCCTCCTGTGATACTTGTTATGGCATTTTTTACTGTGCTGCTATTAAAGATATCCTTAATAGATTGAGCAGAAGCTTCGTTTGAAGTGCAGAGAATACCGCCTAAAGCGATTGTCATCATCATCAAAATCTTTTTCATCGAGTATTTGTTTTTTAGTAGTGTTTTTACTTCGCAAAAGTAAGTATTTATTCTTATCTTTGTTCTTCAATAATATGTAATATTTATTGTATGACACTTATAAGATCTTTTTCTCTTATGGCGCTTACTACAGTTCTGTGCTTTAATATGAATGCTGAAATTAGTCAGTCTGTTGTGAAACAGACCATTCGTACGCTTTCTGCGAAAGATGCGAATAACCAGGTTGGAATAGAAAAAGGCGTGCGTCAAGCTGCTTCATTGTGGCAGACTGCCGATGGTACGGATCAGGATTTTCAGAAGTTTTGCGAAACAAACTATATTGCCGATCCGAAAGATAAAGAGCAGGTATTTCTGAAAATAAGCGATTATATGGAGGGCATCAATGGCTATTATAACCAGATGACGCTCCGTCTGCAACATAATGTACATCTGACTACCGGGACACTTTATCCCATCGATGAGATGTTCGCGGCATACAGCCCTGCAGCACACATGACGGACGATTTCTTTATGAATAAGATCGCGTTTGTCGTCATGCTTAATTTCCCGCATCTGACATTGGCAGAAAAAGAAGCATTGGGCAACGACCGCAAGGCTTGGGCTTATGCGCGCCTGGGCGACATGTTTACCGATCGCATCCCTGCTGAAGTGCTTCAGAAACAGAGCAATGTCTCGAGTGATGCCGAAATGTATATTTCCGCTTACAACATTTATATGGGCTATACCACCAATAAGGAAGGGAAAGTGCTCTTCCCGAAGGAGTTGGTGCTTCTCTCGCATTGGAACCTGCGCGACGAAATCAAGTCGAACTACAACAAAGGAAAAGTAGGACTGGACAAACAGCGCACGATATATGAAATCATGAAACGAATCATTTCTCAGGAAATCCCTGTGGAGGTGATTAATAAGGATAAATATGTGTGGAATCCTTTTGCCAATACGATTACCCTTGATGGCAAAACTGTTCAGGGAACGCCCGAATCGACTACGCGTTATCAGAAACTTTTGAATGATTTTGTTGCTCAACGGGGAATCGACAAGTACACGAAGGATACTTATATCGACAGGAAATTCAACGACGAAATGGAAATTTCGCTCAATGATGCCGAAACGTTGTTTGACAGTTTCCTTTCGGCTCCGGAACTGAAAACGGTCGCAAAGATGATCAGCAAACGCCTCGGCCGCAAGCTTGAGGCTTATGATATTTGGTACGATGGATTCAAACCCCGCAGCAATATGGATGAGACGAAGCTGAATGAGCAGACGCGCGCTTTGTATCCGAATGCGGAGGCAATGAAGAAGGATCTTCCGAATATTCTGATGAAAGCAGGTTTCTCTAAAGAAAAAGCTAATTATATTGCTGAGAAAGTGGCTGTAGATCCTGCAAGAGGTTCGGGACACGCCTGGGGAACGGCTATGAAAGGACAACAGTCGCATCTGCGTACGCGCATTGCATCTACGGGTATGGATTATAAAGGATACAATATTGCCGTTCATGAGTTCGGTCATAATGTGGAACAGACGATTTCCATGTACGACGTCGATTATTATATGATGAACGGCGTTCCGAACACGGCTTTCACTGAAGCGCTGGCATTTGTGTTCCAAAAACGCGATCTGGAGTTTTTAGGTGTCAAGGACAATGATCCTGAGAAGAAGGCAATGGATGTGTTGGACAAGGTTTGGACTATGTACGAGATCACAGGCGTTTCGATGGTTGATATATCCGTTTGGAAATGGCTTTATGCGCATCCGGATGCAACAGCCGAGCAGCTCAAAGAGGCAACAATCGGTATTGCCAAAGAGGTTTGGAACAAGTATTATGCACCTGTTTTCGGTTTGAAAGACGAAACGATATTGGCTGTCTACTCGCACATGATCGATACGCCATTGTATCTGTCGGCCTACGCTTTCGGACAAATCATAGAGTATCAGCTGGATCAGTATCTGGAAGGCAAAGATTTCGCTACCGAAGTGGAGCGGATCTTCAGTCAGGGCAGACTGACGCCGAATGTTTGGATGAAGCAGGCTACAGGCAGTCCGCTTACCGTTGAACCTATGCTGGAAGCTGTCCGCAAGGTGATTAAGGACTAAAGCTGGAAAAAAATATGCGCTGGAGCAAGGCAAGGGCTGTAGATGAGACCGAAGGAATGCCGTTGCCGGGTCGCTATTGGGCGATTTTAACTATTGCCTTGGGACTTTGCACGTCGGTCATTACAGGAACTATCACCAATGTGGCATTGCCGACCATCTCTCGCGATCTGTCGACCGATCCTTCCATGACGATCTGGGTTGTCAACGCTTTTCAGCTGGCAACGATGGTCGCGCTGCTTTCTTTTTCTTCATTAGGCGAGATTTATGGCTATCGCAAGATTTATCTGTTCGGTCTGGTGCTGTTCACGGTTACATCGTTGTTTTGTGCCTTGTCCACTTCTTTTTGGATGCTGACGCTCTCGCGCGTTCTGCAAGGCTTTGGCGCTGCGGCGATCAGCAGCGTCAACACGGCATTGTTGCGGATGATTTATCCTAAACGGCAGTTGGGACGCGGAATGGGAATCAATGCTTTTGTTGTGGCAGTCTCGATTGCCGCCGGTCCGACCTTTGCTTCGGCAATCTTGTCTTTAGGATCGTGGCATT
The DNA here is from genome assembly GCA_036734445.1 of Tannerellaceae bacterium. Classification (GTDB taxonomy): domain Bacteria; phylum Bacteroidota; class Bacteroidia; order Bacteroidales; family Tannerellaceae; genus Parabacteroides. The sequence goes on along the minus strand of DAIMYP010000029.1, from coordinate 855 downwards.
GGCTTTTTGCCGTGAATATTCCTTTTGGTATAGCAGCGCTGATATTGGGCATCATATTCCTGCCTCAGAATCCTGTCAAATCTTTCGGACGGAAGTTTGATATGATTAATTCGTTGATGAACGCGCTGACGTTTGCCTTGCTTATATTTTCAATGGAAGGGATTGCGCATGATTACAGTCGGACCGTGATTATTGCTTGCATCGTGGGATTTGTCGTGGTTGGTTATTTCTTTGTCCGCAGACAACTCACGCAGCGCTATCCGATATTGCCGCTCGATCTGTTGCGTATTCCTATATTCTCGCTTTCGATAGGCACTTCCATTTGTTCTTTCATGGCTCAGATGATGGCCATGATTTCGTTGCCGTTCTTTCTTCAGAACTCGCTCGGGCGCAGTGATGTAGCAACAGGATTGTTGTTTACTGCATGGCCGATAGCGAATATGGTGGCAGCTCCCGTAGCCGGATATCTGGTTGAAAAGATTCATCCCGGAATATTGGGATCCATAGGAATGGCTGTTTTTGCTTCGGGATTATTTTTGCTGGCGGTTCTGCCTTCTTCCGCATCGGATGTGAATATTTTGTGGCGCTTGGCTGTTTGCGGTGGAGGATTCGGATTGTTTCAGACGCCAAACAACAGTACAATCATTTCTTCGGCGCCAGTCAATCGCAGCGGTGGAGCAAATGGAATGTTGAGCATGGCACGTTTGTTGGGACAAACTACCGGTGCAACGCTTGTTGCAATGCTTTTCAGTCTGGTGCACAACAACAGTACTCAGGTTTGTTTGTATGTTGCTTTCGTATTTGCGATTATGGCAGGTATCGTCAGTTGTCTGCGAATCTCACAACCGGCTCCGC
>DAIMYP010000028.1:0-46980 GCA_036734445.1 Tannerellaceae bacterium | reverse complement strand
TTTGCGATTATGGCAGGTATCGTCAGTTGTCTGCGAATCTCACAACCGGCTCCGCAGAAGAAAAAGTAAGTCACTCCGGACATCTGTTTCAAAAAGTATATACTTTCGTTTTCAAGAGTATATACTTTCACACTCCAAAAGTATATACTTTCATGCATCAAAAGTATATACTTTCGTATACTAAAAGTATATACTTTTTTTGACAGGAGTAATTACAAAAAAAAGGAGTATGTTTTGACGCATACTCCCTTCCTTATTTTATTCAAACAAGTTGATTAAAGCTTGTCGTTTGAACCAAGTACATTGAGAATTTTGTGCTTGTAAAGTTTCTCCATGTTGTCGCGAGCCGGTCCAAGGTATTTACGAGGATCGAATTCAGCTGGTTTCTCAGCAAAAGTCTTGCGGATAGCTGCAGTCATTGCCAAACGGCTATCAGAGTCGATGTTGATTTTGCAAACAGCAGACTTTGCAGCCTTACGAAGTTGTTCTTCAGGAATACCAACGGCAGCTTCAAGTTTGCCACCATATTTGTTGATTGTATCAACTTCTTCCTGAGGAACTGAAGATGATCCGTGAAGAACGATTGGGAATCCAGGTAATTTCTCCATAACTGCATCCAATACGTCGAATGCCAATGGAGGAGGAACCAAGCGACCTGTAACAGGATCTTTGTGGCACTGTTCCGGTTTGAATTTGTATGCACCGTGAGAGGTACCGATAGAGATAGCTAAAGAATCAACGTGAGTCTTGCTAACGAAATCGATTACTTCTTCAGGATTGGTATAAGTATGATGTTCAGCACTTACTTCGTCTTCAACACCAGCCAAAACGCCAAGTTCGCCTTCAACGGTTACATCAAACTGATGAGCGTAGTCAACGACTTTCTTTGTAAGAGCTACATTCTCGTCGTATGGAAGATGTGAACCATCGATCATAACTGAAGAGAAGCCCATGTCAACGCATGATTTGCAGAGTTCGAATGAATCACCGTGATCCAAATGAAGAACGATCTCTGGATTCGGGCAACCTAATTCTTTAGCATATTGAACAGCACCTTCAGCCATGTAACGAAGGATTGTTTGATTTGCATATTGACGTGCACCTTTGGAAACCTGAAGGATAACCGGAGATTTCGTTTCAACTGCAGCTTTTACAATTGCCTGCATCTGTTCCATGTTGTTGAAGTTGAAGGCCGGAATAGCATATCCGCCTTTGATTGCCTTTGCAAACATCTCTCTTGTGTTTACAAGACCTAAATCTTTGTAGTTTACCATTGTGTTATATTTATTATTGCGTTAATGAATAATATTTGCTGCAAAGGTAACAACTCTTAGAGATTTTATGTTGTATTTGAGGTCATAAATTAACACAAAAGAGATAAATCAAGAAAAATTGTTCGAATTTCTTTGATAGTTCAACTGTAATCCATACCTTTGCATCCCAAAATACCGGTTACCAAGCAAAAGAATAATAAATAATTAAAAGATAACAGAAGCAATGAAAAAGGGAATTCATCCTGAGAACTATCGTCCTGTAGTATTCAAGGACATGTCGAACGATGATACATTCATCACCCGTTCAACGGTTAATACCAAGGAAACTATCGAGTTAGATGGTGTTACATATCCATTGGTAAAGGTCGAAATTTCGAGCACATCACATCCGTTCTATACCGGAAAATCGAAGTTGGTCGATACTGCCGGACGTGTTGATAAGTTCGTTAGTCGTTACGGTAATCGTAACAAGAAATAAGCATTGACGCGGCGTAAAGTTGTCAATCAAAATTTTACAGAGGGCTGTCCGAAATGACAGCCTTTTTGTTTTATTACTTTTTACTGTTGGTGTTTCTCAAAAGAATTTCCTACATTTGCAAAAGTTTGGAAGAAAGGATATGTGTTAAGTTCATTTCCTGCATTTCCATTATTTTATTTATCGTCAATTAATTAAAGCCATGGCAAAAACAAAAGAACAATTACTAAACATCCTTAGCCAATTCAAGTTGGATGAGAAAGCCGTTTCCGCAGAACCTTTTGGAAATGGTCATATCAATGATACTTTAAAGGTCACGACCGAGTCCGGTAAATCAAAATATGTGCTCCAACGTATTAATCATTTGATATTCACGAATGTTGATATGCTTCAAAACAATATTCAGATTGTAACTACGCATATCCGTGAAAAGTTAGAAGCAAAAGGCGAGACCGATATCGATCGCAAAGTGCTTACTTTCCTGCCGACTAAAGAAGGCAAATATTATTATTTCGATGGCGACAGCTACTGGCGCGTATCTCTTTTGATTCCGAACAGTACAAGCTTCGAGGAAGTATCACCCGAATTGTCATACGAAGCAGGAAATGCTTTCGGTGAATTTCAATCTATGCTTTCGGATATTCCAGAAGGAACATTGGGCGAAACGATTCCGAACTTCCATAATATGGAATTCCGCCTGCAACAGTTCCACGATGCGATCAAGGAAAATGCAGCCGGTCGTCTGGATGAGGTCAAAGATTTGATTGAAGAGGTCGAAAAACGTGCTTATGACATGTGCATTCAAGAGCGCCTTTATCGCGAAGGCAAGCTGAAGAAACATATCAACCATTGCGATACGAAAGTGAATAATATGTTGTTTGATACAGATACCAAGCAAGTATTATGCGTTATTGACCTGGATACAGTTATGCCGGGATTCGTTCTTTCTGATATTGGCGACTTTATCCGCACCGGAGCTAATACAGGCGCCGAAGATGATGAAAATCTGGATAACGTCAATGTCAACATGGATATTTTCAAAGCTTATACACGCGGCTATATGGAGAAAGCAAAATCATTCCTGACGCCGACTGAAATACATCTGTTGCCTTATGGAGGCCGCTTGCTTACTTACATGCAGACGGTTCGCTTCTTGACGGATTATATCAATGGAGATACGTATTATAAGACGCATAAACCCAAACATAATCTGATTCGTACAAAGGCACAGTACAAACTTTTGCAAAGCTTGGAAGCGCATGCAGAAGAGATGGATTCGTTTATGAATGAATGGCTTTGATTTATAATATTTCAATGGCGCAGCTCTATGGCGTGCGCCATTGTTTATATAGGAAGATATGGACGGCATTAAAAATTTGATTTTTGATTTTGGTGGTGTGATTATCAACATCGCACGAAGTCGATGTGTGGAAGCTTTTGAACAGTTGGGAGTAGCCGATGTAGGCGAGAAGATTTCAAATAGTTACAAAAGCAAAAATCTCTTCAAGTTGTTGGAGACCGGATTGATTTCTGCAGGAGAGTTTCGTGATGATGTTAGGCATTTGACTGAGCAGCCGCTTGATGATCAGCAGATTGATGCCGCGTGGATAAAAATGCTGGATGGTGTTGCTTCCTATAAGCTGGACTTGCTGCTCGAACTGCGCAAGCGTTACAACACCATGCTTCTCAGCAATACGAATATTATTCATTGGGAATGGGCGGAAAAGAATTGTTTCTCCTATAAAGGCTATCAGGCTTCCGACTTCTTTAATAAGATTTACCTTTCCTATGAACTTCATCTTCAAAAACCTGACCCCGAAATTTACAAGTATGTCTTAAAAGACGCGGCAATTATTCCGGAAGAAACGTTCTTTATTGATGATACTGCTCTAAATTGTCGTGCGGCGGAAGCACTGGGAATTCATACTTATACACCAGACCCAAGAGAAGACTGGTCGTATCTTTTTAAATAACCAGTTGTCAGATCTCTTTGATTTTGATAATGCTGTATGACGTATCGAAATCATAGACGTCGCTGTCATCAATTTTCTTGATATATTTTACTACGCGAATTGTTACAGGAAGAACAATCACTTCGTAAAGCGTTTTCAACACAGCTTGAGTAACAATCATGATGAGCAGATTATGCAATGGAATCAATCCTGCAAAGGCTATCGGAAAGAATATTAATGAGTCTGCGCTTTCTCCAACAATAGTAGAACCAATGGCGCGCGCAGAAAAATGTTTGCCGCTGGAAGCAATCTTCATCTTGCTCATGACGTAAGCGTTGAGGAATGAGCCTACTAAAAAGGCTATCAGACTGGCTATAGCTATACGTGGGGCAAGTCCGAATACAAAATTGAATCCTTCTTCGCCTTCCCAAAATGGAGCTGCCGGCAATTGAATGGCAATCTGTCCGAGTGCAATTACCAGAAAGTTTGAAACAAATCCACTCCAGATAATCAAACGGGCTTTTCTATATCCCCATACTTCGGCGATACAGTCATTGATAATGTATGAAATGGGAAATACAATCAGTCCGGCAGTCGCTGAGATACTGCCAATTTGAACTACTTTAGTCTCTAAAAGATTGGCTGCAACCAAGCAGACATTGAAAAGAATGCCGAGCAGCATGAATGGAATAGATACAGTTGTTTTCTGCATAATCTTGTTTTTTACGAGGTTTACCAAGCACTCGGGATGGAATAATGCCATCCGAAAGCATGTCAATTATTTTATTTCGGCGGCAAAGGTACGGATAATGTTTGTATCTTTGCACTACAAAAGTATCATTTTATAATTAAACTTATGAGAAGCACTAAGTTTTTACTGATGGCTGCATGCTTGTTTGCTGCCACTTCATTATTCGCCCAAGGAAAAGATTGGGCTCAGTTCGGTCGGTATAATGCCGCCAATCAGACCGTTACTAAGACAGCTGAAGCTGTCTTTTTGGGAAATTCCATAACGGACAACTGGTATAGAATGGATTCAACATTCTTCTTGACACATAATTATTTGGGCCGTGGCATCAGCGGACAGACTTCTTCTGAAATGCTGGTTCGCTTCCGTACAGATGTGATCAACTTGAAACCTAAAGCGGTAGTTATTTTAGCCGGAACGAATGATGTCGCACAGAACAATGGCTATATCGCTTTGGAAAATGTTCTCGGAAACATCATTTCGATGACAGAATTGGCTAAAGCACATAATATCCGCGTTCTGCTTTGCTCAATAACGCCTGCTTATGATTTTGGCTGGCGTCATGGTTTGGAACCGGCACAAAAGATTGCCAAACTGAACAGCATGATCAAGGATTACGCTTTGAAACACAAGATTACCTATGTCGATTATTATTCGAAATTGGTGGACGACCGTGGTGGTCTGCCTGAGAAATTCTCTAAAGATGGTGTTCATCCAACAATAGAGGGTTATAAAATCATGGAAGATATCGTTGTAAAAGCATTGAAAGTTAAGAAATAAGTTCTTTGATTGATAAAATGATTGAGGCACGGAGTTTGAATATTCCGTGCCTCAATTTTTAATCAATCGTTTGTCTCTTATTCCATCCGTCTGCGCAATTCGTTTTCTTGTGCTTCAGACCAATATTTACAATCGAATTCAATAAATATGGATGTGTAGGGGAGAGTTGTCTCCGTTTTCAGAACCAGTACACTGAACAGCTTTGATGCTGCGTCGAGTTTGGCAAAAACATCATTATGTAACAATGTTTGTACTTTTGTACCTGCGGTATTTGCCTGAATGGTTTTGTACAATTCTTTGCGCAATGTTCTGATACCGTCGCAATATGACTCGTCCAGATACTCCAATTCTTTGTCGGTGTAAATAATCGGGCGGATATGCTCTTCATTGTTGATGGCTTTCAATGTAACATCGAGCACGTGCGGCAATGTTTCACCGGTGTCGATCAACTTGATTTCGTTTGATCCTTGCAAAGGAAAAGCTTTATCCACAACTAATACCCAATTACGATGTCCCATCAGAGGCAACATGCGTTCTAACTCTTCTTCCCACGTCATGATAATTCTATTTTTTTATTTAATCTCTTCGTCAAATACGATTGCGACTTTGCCACATTTGCCATCAGCCATCAACTTATAAGCTTCGGAAGCGCTGTCGAGTGTGAAACGATGAGTTACCAGATCCTCAGGATGAATGTTCCAGCGAACTAATCTTTCCACTAATTCTTCCATACGCCAGATGTTTGTCACCCACGAGCCGTAAATGGTTTTTTGTTCATGAATGATGTCCGGACTCGGATTGAACTCTACTGTTCCGCCCTCGCCGATGAAAACGATTTTTCCCCATTTGCGTGCTGCACGGATCGCTAATTGTCTTCCGTAAGTGTTGCCGGAGCAATCAATGGCTCTTTCGACTCCGTTTCCTCGTGTCAGCGCTTTGATTTTGTCCAAAGCTTTGTCATCGGAGACGAAGGCATCGTCGACAAGTCCTTTCGAAATGGCAATGTCAATGCGTTCCTGCACTGTATCAACGCCGTACACTTTGATTGCGCCCATAGCTCTTGCCAACATGCAAGCTGCCAATCCAACAGGACCCAGTCCGACAACCAATACATCATCGTCGCCGCATATGCCTATCTTTTCAAGTCCTTCATAAACGGTTCCAAAACCGCAAGCCACTTGTGCACCATCGGTGTATGTCAAAGAATCAGGCAAAGCTACTAAATCTTTTTCTTCTGCCAAAAGATATTCTGCCATTCCTCCATCACGTTGCCATCCGTAGGCTTTGCGTTGCGGACTTGTGCAACTGATCATGTATCCGCGACGGCAGTCGTTGCAGACACCACAACCGGAAATATGGTACACAATCACACGGTCGCCTTCTTTGAAACGACGCATTCCGGGTCCGCATTTAACGATTTGTCCGCATGGCTCATGTCCGCAAATCTTATCTTGATATCCTTCCGGACCTTTTCCCAGATGTTCGCGATAGATAGCGCGAATATCACTTCCGCAGATGGTGGACGATTTCATCTTGAGCAATACTTCGCCGTGTCCCGGTTCCGGAATCTCAACATCTTTCAGCAATACGGTGCTGTTGCCGGGCAGAAATGCCGCTTTCATTGTATTCATTATCTTATTGTTTATTTGTTGTTTAATCTTTCCACAAATCTTCCCATGTAGCTCCCTTCCAAGTGAATACCTGGCCTTTTACCAGGCGGCAATTCTTGTCGATGGCTTTGATGGCCTCCATTTCAGCTTTGGTCAGCGGATCTTCGGTTGCTGATTTCAGATTGCTTGCCATCTTCGGAGGTTTTACCGAGAATGGAATAGGAATCTGTCCATGCTGGATAGCCCACTTGATGCAAATCAAAGCCGGATGGACATTGTGTTTCTTGGCAATGGCTACAATAACCGGATCTTCCAGAGGATTGGTGTCGGTCGGCGTTTTGTCGCGTTCAGGACGATTCGGCGAGCCGAGTGGACAGAATCCGATGGGTTGTATTTCGTTATCAACAATGAAATCAAACAGTTCCGGTTGTTGAAAATGCGGATGCAGTTCCATCTCATTACAGACAGGTTTGATCCGGCAGTCACGCAACAGCCATTCCATCTTTTTCTGTGTCATGTTCGAAGTACCGATGTTGCGTACAAGTCCCATGTCAACCAGTTGTTCCATAGCTCGCCATGTTTTCATATATTCCTCGTGAATATATGGGCGTGCGTTCGGATCGCGAGATTCGACGGATACACCTTTGGCATGTGAGTTTGGAAATGGCCAATGCACCAAATACAGATTTAAGTAATCCAATTGTAAGTCGGTTAGGGATTTGCGGCAAGCGCCAATCACATCGTGATGCATGTCATTCCATACTTTGGATGTGATCCAAAGCTCTTCGCGTTTTACGGTTCCATCAGCAATTATCTCTGCAATCGCTTGACCGATTTCTTTTTCATTGCCATAGACGGAGGCACAGTCGATGTGTCTGTATCCCATTTTAATGGCAGTCTTCACAGCGTCGGCAATTGTTTGATTGTCATAATTATCCGATCCGAATGTGCCTAATCCAATAGCAGGAATGATGTCGCCCGAAGCTAATTTCCGCTTTGGAACAGAAACGGGATTGATTTTAAATGAATCGTTTTCCATAAGTATTATTTTTTGAATTTGATTTCAAAAGCGATGGCACTGTAGTTTGGCATTGTTGCCGGAAGTTTGATGGTCAATTCTTCTTCTGACTGCGACCATTTCATCTTTTCCTTGTTGCCAAGCATTCTGACAGATGCAACCTTTTTGCCGTTGAGAGCATGAATCTGAATATCGCTTGTCGGATGTTCCATACAGAAAGCATACAGCATGCCTTGTTTTTGTGTGAAGCGAATATCGGTGGACTGATATTTGCGGACATCTTTCAATCCTTCGAACCATCCTTTTTCCTGTTTGCCTGTTGTAGACGGACCTTCGCCATAAACAGTCCACGGACGAGTGCCATAGATGGCTTCGCCATTATCTTTTATCCATGAAGCAATACCTTCGAGTATTTGCAAAACGTCGTTTTCCAAGTCGCCTTCAGGTGTTTGCACAACGTTGAGCAGCAGGTTCCCGTTTTTGCTGACGATATCGACAAGCATCTGTATCACTTCATCCGAAGTCATATATTTTTGTCCTTCACGATAATACCAGTCGCCAATAGATGTGTCTGTTTGCCATGGATATTCGCTTATGTTCTCAATAACCCCACGTTCAACATCGCGTACGTAACGGCCTTGTGACTCTTCTTTGCAAGTATAGACAACGGTTGGTTGATTTTCTTTGTCCAGACTCTGATTATAAAAATGAGCGATCATGCTGCGTCCTACATTTTCGAAAGGTAGTTTACTGTCGGAATAGAGCAGGTCTGGATGATAGTTGTCAATCAGTTCTTTGATGCGGTCGTACCATTCGCGTTGCCATTTGGGATTCTTTGTCAACCAATCATCATCGCCGTAGAATGCTCTTTCATGATATAAATCCTGATATTTCGGATCGTTGCCATCGTATAATACACCGGCTTTATCTCCAGTCAGATCTGCTCCGTGAGCTGCTTGAAACCAAGTATAGCTTGCCCCGAGATGTTCGGAAACACCAAAATGCAGGCCTTCATTTTTTGCTGCTTTCTGCCATTCACCAACAACATCGCGATGAGGTCCCATCTGTACAGAGTTCCAGCGATGGAGTTTGGAGTTCCAGAGGAAGAAATTGTCGTGGTGTGTTCCCATGGAAACAAAATATTTGGCTCCGACACGTTTGTAAAGCTTCATCAGTTCTTCTGGATTCCATTTTTCTGCTTTCCAAAGAGGAATAATATCCTTATAGCCGAAATTCGACTGATGACCATAATGTTTCAAGTGATAAAGATAATCAGAATCCGGTTTTCCATCTTTTTGCCCGTTCTGATACATGCGTCTGGCGTACCAGTCGCCTTGCCGTGGAACAGCTTGCGGTCCCCAATGTGCCCAGATTCCGAATTTGGCATCTCTAAACCATTCTGGATACTGATACTGTTTTAGTGATTCGTCTGTAGGCTTGAATTTTCCTTGTTGCATTGGCAAGTCACTTGTCTGCGCAATAGCTGAAATAGAACAGCTCATAATGAGAAAGGCAGCCCATTGCCAGCTTCTTTTCAACATGTTTGTTTCCATGACAATTAATAATTATATGATTAATAATTTATTCTCGTTGACGATTACAAAGGAAGTAAAGATTATTCTTATGTATATAGTCCGATTTCGACTAACAATACGGCGAATTCCACAAAATAAATGGGTTATATTGAAAGAATTATATAGCTTTGCATATATATATAAATGTATATGGAAAAAGAGTTAGCATTTCCGCAGTTTGTGCCATTGCATATTGGTTATTGGGAACATCATGCCGATTGGAATTTCGATAATATCAACAGTCCGTTTTTCAGAATCTATCTGGTGATGAAAGGTGAGGCGAGTGTTCTCATGAATCATCGCGAACAAGTTCTTACGCCCGGTCATCTGTATATCATTCCTCCATTTACTACGCATACCGACCGCTGCGATAGCGATTTCAGTCTCTATTATATTCATGTGTTCGAGACGATGGAAGATCGCCGATACAGTCTTTTCGAACATTTCTCTTTCCCTTTTGAAATTGATTCGACATCGTTGGACAAAGTTTTGATAGAAAGGCTCATACAGATTAATAAGGGGCGTAAGCTTCAGTATAGCGACCCAAAGAAATACGACAATCAAGCAACGCTGATGCAGATGATTTCTCAAAATGGGCTTGGCGATTATTCTGAATTTATTGAGACGCGTGGTATTCTGCTGCAACTCTTTTCGCGTTTTCTGCCGTATGCAAAAGTGCTTGCGCAGACTTCCGATGCTGGAATCATCAATGTGAAGAAATACGTGCGCGAACATATTTGCGAAATCATCACTGTTAAGACATTAGCTGATATCTGTTGTCTCAGCGAGGATCATTTTATCCGTCTGTTTAAGAAGGAAATGGGCATCACTCCGCTGGAATATATTCAGCAGAAGAAGGTTGAGAAAGCGCAAACGATGCTTGTTTTTGATCATCTGTCGGTGAAAGATGTGGCTTATACGCTTTCGTACACGAACCAGTCTTATTTCATTCGGTTGTTCAAAAAGTTCACCGGATCAACGCCGGGCGAATATAAATCGACGATATGATTTGAAAATATTGGGACTAATACTGTTGTCCATCTGAATTATTCGGTATTTTTGTCATCATTAATCTCTAAATGGATATTCGCATGAAAACATATACGCTGCATTTAAATATATATCTATTTTTCATGGCTTTAATACTTGCTTCCAATAGTTCTCTTTTTGCTCAGGATAAATTTCCTGACGGAACAATGATTCCGGACTGGTTCCAACATTATGAAACAGTTGATATCAATACATTAGGCAAAAAATATGTGATCACCGATTTTGGTGTTGTCAATGACAGCACGTTGCTTCAAACAGATAAGATTCAAGCGGTTATTGATAAGGCTTCGGTAGAAGGCGGTGTAGTGATTGTTCCTGAAGGGACGTTTCTGACAGGCGCACTTTTCTTTAAGCCGAAGACGCATCTGTACTTGAAAAAGGGAGCAACACTGAAAGGCAGCGATGATATCAGCAACTTCCCGATATTGACGACGCGCATTGAAGGTCAGACGTTGAAGTATTTTGCTGCTCTGATTAATGCCGACCATGTGGATGGTTTTACCATTTCAGGAGAAGGAACGATTAATGGCAATGGCGAGCGTTACTGGCGTTCGTTCTGGCTTCGGCGCGCTGTGAATCCGAACTGCACGAATATGGACGAGTTGCGTCCGCGCCTGCTTTTCATTTCCAATTGCAACGATGTGCAGTTGTCCGGCGTCAGTTTCAAAGATTCTCCTTTTTGGACGACGCATCTCTATAAATGCAATCATGTCAAGTTGTTAGGCTTGCGGATTACTTCGCCTGTTCTCGGTCCGGTCAAAGCTCCGAGCAGCGATGCGATTGATATTGATGCATGTAGCAACGTGTTGGTGAAAGGCTGTTATATGTCGGTCAATGATGATGCTATTGCCTTGAAAGGTGGCAAAGGTCCGACGGCGGATAAAGATGCCAACAACGGCGCGAACTTCAATATCATCATTGAAGATTGCGAGTACGGCCTCTGCTACAGTGCGTTGACTTGTGGCAGTGAGTCTATTCACGATCGGAATATCATCCTTCGTCGTTGCAAAGTGGAAGGAGCAAGTCACGTTCTTTGGCTGAAGATGCGTCCGGATACGCCTCAGCTTTACGAATATGTTACGGTTGAGCATATTACCGGTCAGGCGCATAGCTTGCTGTTTGTCAGACCATGGACACAATTCTTCGATTTGAAAGGTCAAAAGGAGATTCCACTCTCATATTCAAATCACGTCACTCTGCGCAATATTCAACTCACGTGCGACATCTTCTTTGAAGTTGAGAAATCCGATCAATACATCCTTTCAGACTTCACATTCGAGAATCTGAATATCAAAGCCAAGAATGGCGCCTGCGATAAAAGTCTGATTCATAATTTCAGCTGGAAGAATGTAAAAGTGACTCAGGAGTAGGCGAGATGGCTCATACAGAATAAAGAAATAATAAAAAGGAAAGATATGAAACTTATATCATGGAATGTAAATGGTCTGCGGGCCGTCATTAAGAAAGATTTTGAATCGCAACTCGAGGCGATGGATGCAGATGTGATCAGTCTTCAGGAGACTAAAGCGCAAGACGATCAGGTAAAGGATGCTTTGGCTAACATCAAGGATTATCATCTCTTTTGCACTTCTGCCGTAAGAAAAGGATATTCCGGAACGGCCATGCTTTGCAAACAGGAACCGCTTTCGGTCAGCTATGGCATTGGAATTGAGGAACATGATCAGGAAGGACGCGTTATCACGGCTGAATTTCCGGATTTTTATCTCATCGATGTTTATGTTCCGAACTCGGGCGCAGAACTGGCAAGACTTGATTATCGTGGAACGTGGGATATGGCTTTCTTTAACTATCTGAAAAAGTTGGAGGCTAAGAAACCTGTAATCACGTGCGGTGATTTCAATGTTGCTCATGAACCGATTGATATTGCGCGGCCAAAAGACAACTACAACAAAACGGCCGGATATACGCAAAAGGAAATTGATGGCATGGACAACCTGATCAATGGTGGTTTCGTTGATACGTTCCGTCATTTCTATCCGGATAAAAAGGAATCTTATACTTGGTGGAGCTATCGTTTCAATGCTAAAGTCAAGAATCTCGGCTGGCGTATCGACTATTTTTTGATCAGTGCTTCGCTTCTGCCGCGTCTGAAAGAGGCTTTTATTCTCAACTCAATCGAAGGTTCAGATCATTGTCCTATCGGTATTTCTTTGTAATCAGATAACCTATAATAAATCAGCAAAATGAAAAAGATATTTTTAACATTCGCCATAATTATTCTGGCAGCTATAAGCTATTCGGCTTATCCGCAAGTAAAACATACTTTCGCCATTACAAATGGTAACTTTCTTTATGACGGTCAACCGATAAAGATATATTCCGGAGAGATGCATTATGAACGCATCCCTGCTCCTTATTGGCGTCATCGTCTGAAAATGGCTAAAGCAATGGGATTGAATGCCGTTGCAACATACGTTTTCTGGAACTATCACGAAACAGCACCCGGAGTCTGGGATTGGACAACCGGCAATCGCAATATCAAGCAGTTCGTTCAGACTGCAGCAGAAGAAGGATTGATGGTCATTCTTCGTCCCGGTCCTTATAGTTGCGGCGAATGGGAATTCGGTGGCTATCCTTGGTGGCTGCAGAAAGAAAAGAAATTGGTTGTAAGAACAATGAATGAACCGTTTTTGGATTCATGCAGAGTTTATATAAACCAACTAGCCGAACAGTTGAAAGATATGCAAATCACTAAAGGCGGACCGATTATTATGGTTCAAGCTGAAAATGAATTTGGTTCGTATGTGGCTCAACGCCCTGATATTCCTTTGGAAACGCATAAGCAGTACAGTGCTGCAATCAGACAGGAACTGCTTGATGCAGGTTTTGATATTCCGATGTTTACTTCAGATGGCGACTGGTTGCTGAAAGAAGGAACTATCGCAGGCGCTCATCCTACAGCCAATGGCGAGACAGATATTGAGAATTTGAAGAAGACACTCAACCCGTACACGAACGATCAGGGTCCTTATATGGTTGCTGAATTTTATCCCGGATGGTTGGATCATTGGGGCGAACCTTTCCAGAGAGGTGCAACAAAGAAAGTATACGACCAAGTAGAGCAATATCTTACCAACGGCATCAACTTTAATTTCTATATGGTTCACGGCGGGACAAACTTCGCTTTTACTTCGGGAGCCAATTACTCTGATACAAAAGGGATACAACCGGATCTCACCAGCTATGATTATGATGCTCCAATCAGTGAAGCAGGTTGGGCAACAGTCAAATATGATTCACTCAGGATGCTTTTCAAGAAGTTTGTCTCCTACAATGTTCCCGAAGTTCCAAAAGCTATTCCGACAATTGCACCTTCGATAAAACTTACCAAGAAAGTCAATCTGTTCGATATAGTAGCAAAGATGAAACCTGTAGTCAATAGCAATCCGATGACTTTTGAAGACTTGAATCAAGGTTATGGCTACGTGCTCTATCGTCGGCAGTTCGATATGAATACCAATGGATTGTTGAAAATAAAAGGTTTGCGTGATTTCGCCGTTGTTTATGTCAATCGTCAGAAAGTAGGTGAATTGAACCGAATCACTGGAAAAGACAGCATCGACGTCGTTATTCCGAAGAACGGTACTTTGGATATCCTTGTTGAAAATATGGGACGCATCAATTATGGCAAACTGATCACGGAGAATCTTAAAGGCATCATCAGTCCTGTTTATGTCGATGGAACAGAAATCACAGGAAACTGGCAGATGTTCAAACTGCCGATGGATAAGGTTCCGAACTTGAGTAAATGCAGTCCAAGCTATGCTTTGGGTTTGCCTGTCGTTTATGAAGGCTCATTCACGCTTAACACGATTGGCGACACTTTCCTCAACATGGAGAATTGGGGCAAAGGAATTGTTTTTGTCAATGGCACAAATCTCGGTCGATATTGGAAGATCGGTCCACAACAGACGCTTTATCTGCCAGGTTGTTTCCTGAAAAAAGGCATCAACAAAGTCGTTGTCTTCGAACAACTGAATGACAAGACCCAGTCCTCACTTTCAGGAGTCAAAACGCCTGTATTGGATAAGTTGAAATGATAGATAAGGCGAAAAGTTGTAGTCCTATTATATTATGGCAATTTCATTATCAAAATGATGCAGTTATCTTTTTATGATGCAGTTATCTTTTATTGATATGAAATTCAAGCCGTTCCCTATCTGCCTTTTATTAAAAAAGGGCAAAAGGTGCATATTGTTCTGTTTTTAAAAGAACTCCCTTTGCATCAAAATGGGAATCATGTTTTCCTTCCTAAAGATATACTGGATAAGTTCTAAGTGAACCCTAAAGGTTTTTGTTCAACTTTTGGGGTGCACTTTGGAATCTGAAGTCATGCAATCATGGCATAACTTTGTCGGCATGAAAGCACCGTAATCCGATCTGTATGGAATGCGTCATTTCCTATCTGGCTGTCGCAAATAGGACTGGAAGATAATATCAAAAATTCATGTTTGCTTGTGGTGAAAAATCATCTTTTGTCTATAAAAACGAATTATTCTGTTTTATTTCTACGTATCTAGTTGTATATCTGTTATTTATTTTAACTAGTTATAGCCCCCATTTCATTCGGAAGAAAGTTCCACTTCATTCGAATGAAGTGAAGGTTTCATTCGAATGAAATGGTTCGCGCATTCGAATGAATTTATGGACGCTTTCGGTTGCCTTTTGAGGCGTATCAAAAATTGATGTTTTGATTATTTATGTATAAGATGAAAGTATACAATTATGCTTTTATTTGACATACTAATTATCCCAAGTGAGGTCCGTTAGGCGGGCTTTACAATATCTATTTTCAAACCTAATGCATCATTATACTGTCTATACTTGCCAGATTTTCATTTTTTGCTTTCATAATACTCCTCCTTTATTTTCAGTAAATAAAAAGAATAAATGAACAAAATCAGTTTATCCTGTTGCGTGTCATAGCATATTTTATATCCTTTTTCATAATCAAGTGCGTGCTTTTATGAAAAAGCACTATCTTTGCGCCATGCAGTCGGCCGGTCTGTCGCTCATTAGCAATAATGGGAGGAAAGTCCGGGCAACACAGAGCACCATACTTCCTAACGGAAAGCAATCTGCGAGGGTTGAGTAACGTAACAGAAAACGACCGCCGGCTTGCCGGTAAGGGTGAAAAGGCGAGGTAAAAGCTCACCGGTTCCCGTAGCAATGCGGGAAGCCGTACGTCTTATGGGTTGTAAGGTCATGTATATCGGTATTTAAGGATTGCTCGTCCGATGCCGAGGGGTGGACCGCTAAAGCTTGTCGGCGACGGCAAGACGAGATAAATGGCAGACATTCCGCGTATACGGAACACAGAACCCGGCTTACAGGCAGGCTGCATTTTTTTAAATCCAACAACATGGACGGTTTGGACTTTAAACAACTGAAAGAGATGCCCTTGGGTGCCCGAATCAATTTCATCTTGAAATGGGGTATCCGCTTTGTCACTATCGATATCTGGCGAATCACCGGAAACGAAGTTAGTGGCTTGCGAGAGGTATATCTGAAGATCGGGCGTACAATCCTGCTTGCCGGACGAGGATTTAAGAACGATCAGTTGTCAACACGCGCTTCGGCACTCACTTACAGCACACTGCTTTCGATTGTACCGCTACTGGCTGTCCTTCTGGGTATCGCCAAAGGCTTTGGTTTTCAGGACACGGTGCGCCAGGAACTTATCAATTATTTTCCGGGGCATAATGCCGAATTCAACAAGGCTTTCGAGTTTGTCAACAGTTGTCTGGCTCAGGCGCAGGGGGGTGTTTTTATTGGTATCGGTCTGATTCTGTTGCTTTGGACTGTGATCAGTCTGATTTCGTCTATTGAAGATACTTTCAATGATATCTGGCAGATTCAGAAGTCGCGTCCGTGGTATCGTAAGATTACCGATTATCTGGCGCTGTTCCTCATCTTGCCTGTGTTGATGATTTCTTCCAGCGGTCTTTCCATCTTCATTTACACGATTCAGAATTCTTTTCTGAGTCAATATGTTTTCCTGACGCCAATCGTCGGGACGACCTTGAAGGTGGCGCCTTACTTCTTCACCATCCTGGCGTTTACAGGGCTTTACATCTCTTTGCCGAACACGAAGGTGAAGTTTATAAATGGCTTGGTGGCAGGCTGTTTGGCGGGCGTTGCGTTTCAGTTCTTTCAGTACATTTATATCAGCGGGCAGATTTGGGTGAGCAAGTACAATGCCATCTATGGTAGTTTTGCTGCACTACCGCTGTTGCTGCTCTGGTTGCAGTTGTCGTGGCTGATCTGTCTGTTCGGCGCAGAAATTTCCTATGCTTCGCAGAATGTTGAGAAGTTCGTTTTCGAGAAGGACAGCAAGAACATCAGTCGCCGCTATCACGATTTCCTGACGCTGCTGATTGCCTCGCTCATCATCAAGCGTTTTGTGAAGGGCGACGAGCCTTATACGGCCGATCAGCTTTCGAACGAATTCCGTATTCCCATCCGTCTGACTACCCGGATTCTATATTTTCTCACCCGACTGGGTATTATCATTGAAGTCAATTACGGCGACGATCTGCGTATCGTTCATTATCAGCCGGCAATTGATGTCAATGGCATCACAGTCAGTTATTTACTGAATGCCATTGATAAGGCCGGGCCATACGACAAGACCGGTTCCGAAGATTTCAAGATTGATACGCCGCATCTCTATCCGAAAGAATGGCAATTGCTGCTAAATGTGCGCGAGAAGATGACCGCCGAAACATATAACACGCTTTTAAAAGATCTTTAATTGACAAACATGGAGAGTAAACAACCTGTCGGAATAAGGAAACGAAAAACAGACCTGACTCATGGAAGTGTCTGGAAAGTAATCCTCTCGTTCGCTGTTCCGTTGCTGATTGCAAACCTGTTGCAGCAGCTTTTCAATGTGACGGACAGCATCATCGTTGGGCAGTTCCTGGGAAAGACGGCGCTGGCAGGTGTTTCAGCTTCGTTCTTCATCTACTTTTTTGTCATCTCGTTTGTTGTCGGCATTGGCAGCGGCACGTCGGTTGTCGTTTCGCAATTCTTCGGTGCCGGGCAGTATGACAAGGTGCAGCGGGCGTTTTCGTCTTTCTTTATCTTTATGCTGATCGCGGGCGTGCTGATATCGGTTGTTGGTATTTTTATTGCCGAACCGCTGTTCCGACTGACTAAAACGCCGGACGATGTGATTCCCGAGGCGGTGGCTTATTTCCGGATTTATGTGGGCGGAACGTTTCTGTTTGTCTGCTTCAACAGCATCATCTCGATCTTGCGCGGTGTAGGAGAGTCGGTGCCTCCGATGATTTTTATCGCAATCTCGACGGTGCTTAATGCGACGCTCGACCTGCTTTTTATCTGCGTTTTTAAATGGGGCGTTGAGGGCGCGGCGTTGGCAACGGTTATTGCTCAAGGCATCTGTATGTGTATCGCATTGGCGTATGTGAATAATATTCAGCAAGTGCTTTCCATCAAGAAGCGCGACATGCTGTTCGACACGAAGTTATTTATGGCAGGTTTGAAGATTGGTATTCCCGCCAGTGTTCAGCAATGTGCCATTTCGATGGGACTGATGGCGTTGCTCGGTATTGTGAATACTTTCGGCACGGATACACTCACGGCTTATGGAGCCGGCGGGAAGATCGATTCGATTATCATTCAGGCTGTTCTAACCTTGTCGGGTGCATTGGCTGCTTTCTGCGGACAGAATATCGGGGCGGGGAGGTTCGATCGAGTGAAGAAAGGCGTTCGTTTTGCGATGCTTCTCAACGTGTCGCTGGGCGTCCTGACTTTCATTGTCATCTATTTCTTCGGTGACAAACTGATGATGGCTTTCACGCACGATGCGAATGTGATTGCCATCGGACGGGAATATATCCTGATCATGGCAGGTTTCTTCATGATTCACGGCGGATTGAATGTGTTAAACGGCGCACTTCGTGGTGCAGGCGACACGTTGTTCCCAATGATTACGAGCATCGTTTGCCTCTGGCTGATCCGTATTCCTCTGGCTTATCAGCTTAGTTCGCACTTCGGACGCGTCGGAATCTGGTGGGGAATCGGACTCAGCATAACAATCGGCCTAATCGTTACTTATATCTATTATAAAATTGGTTATTGGAAGAAGCGCAGTGTCGTAAAAAGGTAGGGAATCCGGGATTATTTTCCTTTTTTACTCGCTGGAAGTATCACTTCCTCCACTTCTCAATATTCAAATGTCAATCCGATGGTTGGGAGTACTGTTCCGCTGGATTGCGAAACACGTTTCATGATGTAATGCTGCTCTTCTAGAGGCGCTTTCGGATTCTGAATGACGCCGGTGCTCATGAATACGTCCTGTCGTTTCAGTTTGCTGGCGGTGAGATTCTGGATATCCAGATAACATCCCAGCATGCAGCGTCCGATATAGAATGTCTTGTCCACGCGAATATCGATTTGTGCGAATGATGAGAGGCGGTTCATGTTGTAGCGGCTGTAATCAAAATAGGCTTTCCCTTGCGCATCCCATGCCGTGACAAGCGATGATTTCTGTTCGTCGTAAGGCGTGTAAGGTGTTCCGCCGATGCTGCTAATCTTCGTCCCAATGCTCCATTGATGTTTGAGATTGTAGGTGCCACGCAGGTTAAAAATATAACGGTTGTCCCATACTGAAGCGATGTACGGACTTTCGCTGTCGTTGCGGTATTCGCTCTTGTAAATTGTCAGCGAAGAGCCCAGCGTCAGCTTCTTGGCGATGATCCATTTTGCCATGAATTCAATTCCGTACGAGCGACCTTCGGCAGTGGAAGTCAGTAGTTCGTTGCCCACAACTCCGTAGTCGTTTCCTTTGCAAGCCAGCGGAATATTATCGGTTACCGAAAGCGGAATCTTGTCGTAATCTCTGTAGAAAGCTTCGGCAGACAGTTCCAGTGTGCTGTTGTTGTGCCAGCTGAGGCCTAATCCTTCCTGATTCACTTTCATATAACGAAGATTCTCCTTGTTGATATATACGCCTTGATTGTCTTTGAATCCTAAAGCCGTGTAAGGTGGAAGCTGATAGTAAATGCCTGCATTTCCGCTCAGTGTCCAATGGTCGGTCAGCTTGTAGGAGAGCGATGCGCGCGGCGAAAGCTGGTCGAGAATATTATTCATCGATGAGGAGTAATTGCTCGCATCGGTGCGCAATCCCAGCGATGCTGTGAAATGGTCGTTGGCAGTGGCGTAAGTTGCCGTGCTGAAAATGCCGGTTCTCCAGATTCCCAGATTCGTATGATAATTGTATGTGCGGGCGCTGCTGGTATAAATTTTCTGAAACGTAGTGTTGCTGTATTGGCTGTAGTCGAAGCTTGCTCCTGCTTGGATTTTCCAGTTGCCGAAAGACGAACTGTTCATCAGCCTCAATTGTGTGTTTTGCTCGATGGAGCGCAGACGAAGAATGAGATTGTCGGCGCTGCTTTCGTCGTTCTGTTTGTATTTGGTGTTGCGGTCGTTGAGATAGCTGTGACTGACAGTGACCGACTGCACGTTAGCTCCGGCATAGTGGCGATAAACGGTCCCCAGCGTGAATGTTTCTTGTTGGATTTTTGGCAGATAACCCAGAATATACTCATTGCTTTCGCCGTCAGCCTTCTTGTTCAGTCGCATATTGTCGATGCCGCCAAGACCAAGCACCGTGAGTTCGTTTTTGGCATCGAAGCGCGTTTTTATCTTGAATTGCGCATCGGTGAACGTTGGCAGGAACGGCAGTCCGAGCGCACTGAACAGAAGCTGCAGATAGGACTGGCGGGCAGAGACAAGATAAGATGTTTTTTTACCAAGGTGACCGTTCGAAGCGAGCGACACTTCGGATGCGCCGAGTGTGGCTTTCAGCGAATTGTGCTCCATATCGCCGTCGCGCAGCTTGAAGTCGAGCACCGAACTGAGTGCATTGCCTTTGTCTGCCGGAAAAGCGCCGCTATAGAAATTTACTTCGCGAATCAGGTCGGCATTGATGATGCCCACCGGACCGCCTGAAGCGCCTTGTGTACTGAAATGGTTGATGTTCGGAATCTCAACGCCATCCAGATAAAAACGGTTGTCGGACGGAGAACCGCCGCGAACAATCAGGTCGTTGCGATAACCAGCCGGCGAAAACGAGACGCCCGGATATGACTGCACGATGCGCGAGATGTCGCGGTTGGCACCCGGACTTTTCTCAATCTCTTGAAGTCCGATGATATGAAGTCCGATAGGTGTCGATGATTCGTGACGGAAAGGAGAGGGCGTGACGGTTACGCCTGCCAGCTCGGTAGAGTTCTCTTCCATCTCAATGGAGATGTGCAGGTCTTTTGTCGAAAGGATATATTCGGGCGTCACCTCGCTTTTGTAGCCGATGGCTGACGCTTGAAGTTTGTAGATTCCGGGAGGAACCTGATCAATGGTGAACTCACCTTTCTCGTCCGTCACATTCCCAATGCCGAGGCCGATGATGAGTACATTGACATATTCAATCGGTTGGCGACTGGATTTGTCGATGATCGTCCCTTTAATTTTTCTGGCAGGTTGAGCCGCTAGGAAGGGTATCGAAAAGGTGAAACATATCAAAAGATAGAGCCATTTTTTTGTATCCATGCGGTTGACCGTTTAGTAGGTGTGACAATAATTTATATGTGACGGTAATTCGTAAAGTTGATTTTTCTGTGTGACGATTTTTATTTGAACAGCCTCATTTTGCTGATGTATTTTCCAACAATATCGAACTCAATATTGACCACTGTGCCTTTTTCAATCTGGCAGAAGTTCGTGTGTTCGTGGGTGTAAGGAATGATCGCCACTTGGAAACTGTTCTGCTGTGAGTTGCAGACTGTCAGACTGACGCCATTCACGCATACGGAGCCTTTCTCGACTGTCAGATAGCCTTGCTGTGCCATCTCTTTGTTGAATGGATACTCGAAAGTGTAGTACCAGCTTCCGTTGGCATCTTCAACGTTGGTGCAAACAGCAGTCTGATCAACATGACCTTGAACGATATGTCCGTCCAAACGTCCGTTCATCACCATACTGCGTTCCAGATTGACCAGCGAACCGGGTTTGAGCAGTCCGAGGTTCGAGCGTTCCAGCGTTTCGCGCATAGCTGTCGTCGTGAAAGTGTCGCCCTCTTTGCGCACAACCGTCAGACAAACGCCGTTATGAGCGATGCTCTGATCAATCTTCAGTTCGTCAACAAACGAACACTTCATTGTGATATGAATATTATCTTTGTCGTGTTCGATAGCTACGACAGGAGCTGTTTCTTCTATAATTCCGCAGAACATACTATTTGTGTTTAAAGATTTTGGACAAAGATAGAAATAAATGTTGAATTTCCGCCGCTTGAAAAAGAGAAAGGGCCGATTCTTTAAAGAAATCAGCCCTTTCAAAATTATTTGCCTTTTATGGATGATAATCAATATCCCGCGTTCTGTGTCCAATTCGTATTTGTGTTCATTACGTCTTGCGGAACCGGGAAGATTCGACGGTTCTTGTCGGTGTTTCCGGAGAAGAGATATTTGAATCCCCAAGGTTCTTCAAATTTGCCGAAGCGGATCAGGTCGTTACGACGCCATGATTCGTTGGCAAACTCACGAGCACGTTCGTCAAGAAGCTCATCCAATGTTGGAGTTCCGGTCACAGATGGAGCACTTACATATGCACGGATCTGGTTCATCAGCGAAGCAGGCGTGTCGCCGTTGGTTGCTGTTGCACCGCGCAAAATGGCTTCGGCTTTCATCAGCAGGACGTCGGCATAACGGAAGATCGGAACATCGTTGCTCTGGCTTCTGTTCTGAGCTTTTGTTGTCTCAAGATCGGCATAGAACTTGATGGAACGATAACCCATTGAGCGTCCTTTCTGGTCGTTGCCGCAGTTGAGCGTTTCGGCGCCGTCCGGGCGGAGAACAATCTCTTTTGTCAGTTCAACTTGCCAGTCGAATTTAACATCTGCATCGCTGCCCGTATAATCCTGATCGATACCTTTTTTGCTGGTATTGATAGTGAAAGGAACAGTCGTTGCTTCATAGTTTTTCCTTTTGAACATTTTGCCTGTCAGATATTGTTCGTTGCGTTTGTCGCCAGGCAGATTGAACTTGTCATAGAATTCAGGTAGGCAGCGGAATGTACCGGCTACGCTGTTTGGAAAATCTACTTCGTATAAACCTTTTTGTGCGCTTCGGTGTGTCCAAAAGCGGGCGTAGGTCATACCTTGCTGTTTCTCGCGATCGAAAGGCATTGCGAAGATAAAGTCTTTGATTTGAGGACCGTTTGTTGGACGGAACTTCACCATGAAATCGTCGCTCAGATTGAACTTCCCTGACTTGATGATATCGTCACAAACAGCAATAGCATCGTTGAGTTTCGGGTTTGTCGTGGCTGGAGTATAGGAAGCTACATCGGATGCTGTATATACGTTCCAGTTGATATAAAGTTTAGCCAATAAGGCATCAGCCATATATCGGGTAGCTTTTCCGTAGGTTGTTTCGTCGACGGTTGTCGTCAGTTTGTCTCTGACAGCCAGCAGTTCGGATTCAACGAATTCGCATATTTCTTTACGTGGTGCGCGGTCGGAAGGTTCATCACTGATAGACTTTTTCAGAGGAACGGCTCCGAAGTTATCCATTAAGATAAAGTAGTAGAAGGCACGCATGGCGCGTACGGGTGCAGCTCCGACCGACTCTTCATCACCCAGTATCTGAAGAACTTGGTTACAGCCTGTAACACCACTCATGGCTGAGTTCCATATTGTAGAAAGTTTGCCCAGATCTGGGCGCCAGCTGTGCAAATCCAATTGCATATAGATTCCGCCATCATAATAATCGCTGCCTAAAGCCACGCTTACGGCTTCGTCCGAAGAAAGTGTTTGAACCATCCAGTGATCTTGTCCCAATGCGCCACGATAGTAATTGTAAATATTGGCTGCAACAGCTTCAGCTGCTTCATTGGAGTTTGGAAATGTGGTGTATTGAGATTTGATATCCACATTTAAGTCTGTACAACCCATTGCTAATGAAAGGGATGCAATAGACAGAAATAGCTTTATATTTTTTGTTTTCATATCATTCCAATATTAAAAGTTGATACTAGCACCTAACATATACGTCCGGGTTCTTGGATAAGTTTGACGGTTATCAATGCCGGGAGTCAAACCTCCTAAATAAACTTCAGGATCAATGCCTTTATATCCGGTGATGGTAAACAGATTGTTACATGTTGCATAGATGCGGAGATTATTTACCCAGTCGCCGATTCGTCCTACATTGTATGACAACGTGAGTGTCGAAAGGCGGAAATAATCGCCTTTTTCCAGATAGCGGTCGGATAGCATGTGCGAATTAAAGTCAGTTGCTTTTTCGGTTTTTGCTGCGTCTTTCAACAGGTTTCTGTTGCCTGCATTTCCTACAACATTCAATAGGCGTGCTCGGGTGGCATTCATAATCTTGTTGCCAGCTATGCCTTGGAAGAACATGTTCAAAGTCCATTTTTGGTAGGTGAGAGAGTTGTTCCATCCAAAGGTTACTTTCGGTTGAGCACTACCCGTTTTTGCACGGTCGTTGAAGCCCGGTTTTACGGTTGTTTCACCTGTTCTTTCGCCTGTTTTTGCATCGTGAACGTAGAAAGTTGATACGCCGTCGCTGTTATATCCTGCGAATTCCCATGTATAGAATTGTCCGATAGGGCTTCCTTCCATGATTCGTTGTTGTGAATTGCCAGACTGGCCCGGAGCACCCAGATCAGCTTCATCCATGTAATCTACAGAAAATTCGTCGTTGGATATTTTCTTTACATTATTCTTATTGTGAGAAATATTAAAGCTTGTCGACCATGTGAAATCTCTTGTCTGAACAGGAATGGCATTCAGACTGAATTCGATACCTTTATTGGTGATTTCGCCTACATTGGTAGTCAGCCAGCCGTATAAGTATTTGGTTGTTGGAACGGCATAATCGGCAATCAAGTCTTTTGTATCCTTGTTATAGTACTCAATCGTACCGGTCAGGCGATTCTGGAAGAAACCGAAGTCCAAACCGAGGTTGAACATCGAGGTGCGTTCCCATTTCAGATTCGGGTTGGCGTTGCGAGTCGCACCTAAAGTGTGGACTTGCTTGCCTGCAGAGTTGGTGAACCAGCCTGTAGAGCCGTAAACAGCAGATGCTGTAAACACATCGAAACCCATAGAGTTTCCACTGACACCGTAGCCTGCACGAACTTTCAAATCATCAAATATTCCCAGATTCTTGATGAAGGGTTCTTCTGATGCACGCCATGCGATGGATGCAGATGGAAAAGTACCCCAGCGGTTGTTATTTCCGAAAGCAGAGGAGCCATCACGACGTACAGTTGCCTGAAGCAAATATTTGTCGGCAAAAGCGTAGTTGGCACGTCCGAAGAATGAAATCATTCGCAAGGTTGAGTAGCTCCAACTACCAACACTGTTGGAATCGATGGTGTTGGCCATCCCCAAATTGTAGTAAGTGAGTTCGTCATTGAAAAAGTTGGAAGTAGTTGCACTGAATCCGTCATTGTCGTTGTTCTCTTCCCATGAATAACCGGCCATAAGTCCGATTTTATGAAGCTGATACAGTGTCTTGTTGTAATTGAAGTACATTTCCATTACTTTCTTTTCATTCTCGCCTGACGAACGGCTTGCTTTACCGTTCATGCCTACAGCTGCCATCGATTTTGAGGAATTGTAATTGTCGTAGTTCAGCTGCTCATTCTGATAAGAAAGATCAATATCGTAAGTCAGGCCTTCAATGATTTTGAGTGATGCCTTACCGGTTGCCTGTATACGTTTGGCTTTTGAAAAGTTGGTGTTTTCTTTTATCAGAGAAACCGGGTTGTAGTATTGTGAACGGCTGCCGTTTTCAAACCATGAACCGTCGGCATTTTTTACCGGCGATAATGGAATGTAATAAGTCATGGCATCGTAGACGCTCAAACCATCTGTTGAAGCAAGAACGTCGTTTGACTTTTGAATGCTGGCATCCAGACTGAATGAAAGTTTTAAGCGGTCATTCAATGCTTTTGTTTCAACAAATGTACGACCAATGTAACGCTCTTTGTCTGTTCCTTTGATAACACCTTGGTTCTTCATATAATTTACACTGGCATTATATACGGTTTTATCTGTTCCACCGCTGATGCTGACGTTGTGGTTAAACGAAACGCCGGTACGTTCAACCTCTTTTTGCCAATCTGTATTGCATCCAAGGTCATCTGTTGCTTCTAATGGAAAACTGTTAGCAGTGATGTAGGCTTTATATTCATCGCCGCTCATCAAGTCCCAGTTCTTGGCAACTTTGTCGAAAGCGGCATAACCGTTGTAGGTTACGCTTGTATGGCCGGCTTTGCCTTTCTTTGTCGTTACAATGATAACACCATTGGCTGCTTTGGAACCATAGATGGCTGTAGCTGATGCATCGCGAAGAACATCAATACTTTCGATATCGTCAGGAGCAATGGTGGATAAAGAAATACCTGGAATTCCATCAATAACATAATAGGGTTCCATTGCTGAACCTGTTCGCAAAGAGGACGCACCACGCAAGGTTACCGAAGGCGTTGCATTCGGATTGTTGTTTTGGGTAATGGTAAGTCCAGGAACTTTTCCCTGCAATAGTTGAGCAGGAGAAGTGTAAACTCCAACATTCAACTGATCGGATTTGACTGTCGTGATGGAACTGGTGACATCCTTTCGTGTCATGCTGCCATAACCTATGACAACTACTTCGTCGAGAACTTTATTGTCTTCGCGTAATGTCATATTGATGGATTTTTGATTCGCTACTTTGACTTCTTGTTCAGAAAAACCAATATAAGAAAACACAAGTGTACTTCCCGGAGGTGCCTGGATTGTGTATTTTCCTTCGGAATTGGTGACTGTTCCTACAGTTGTGCCTTTAACGACTACGTTGACACTGATCAGCGGCTCGCCATTGGCATCAACTACTTTTCCAGTGATGCTCTTTTGAGCAAACGCTGAAATACTGCACATCAAGAAGATGAGTAAACAAATAATTGATTTGTTCATGATCCGTTTTATTTTAAATATTGTAATATAGTTTATTTGCAAAAAGAGAAATTATATATTTCATGACTGTTAAATCAGTATTACATTTACATTTCTTTTAAGTTTATGTAGTATAACAATATGTTAATCGAAACAAAAGTAGTTAATGGATTCTTAATAACAAAAGATTCCTTTTGAATTTAATTGGGCTTTTGTATGAATTAATTGGACTTTTATGTAAATTAACCGGTTTATATTGACATTAAAGTGTCCGTGTTTTGTCTTTGAAGGTCTTAAAATACTCTTAAACCGAAGCCAAATAATAGTAAAGGCTGCGACAAATGATTGTCACAGCCTTTTAATAGAATATTATAAAGATTCTTTATTTCTTATGTTCGAGCATCAGTGTTTTTGTCGGCTGATCGCAAACTTCCGTCGGTCCAAAATATTGAATCGGTCCCGGATAAACATAGCTTGTTGTTAAAGCCCATTCGTCACGGTGAGAAGCGAATTCTTTGAATGGTGCACCATCCAGTTTAACCAAAGCCTTCTGTATAACAGGTTTCATTTCACCGTTACGACGTTCCATGTTCATCATCATAGTAATTGGGATACCACCGGCAATCCATTTATTGGCCGGAGCTGTTGTATTGCGAACAGATGACATATAACCTGTCTTTCCGGCAGCAATCAGGCAAGAAGCCGTGTATCCTAATGAATAGCAATAGTCTGCATCGTAGTTGGATGGAGCAGCGCAACGTCCTTCATAACCGAAGAAGTGGTGCTGAGCAGCGAACTTACCATTATATTTGCCTTCGTTTTTCCATTCAGCCAATTTGCGTCCAACCATTTCTGAAAGCAGTTTCTCTGTTTCGATGAGTGAAACCTGTACGTTTCCGTGAGGATCACGTTCCAAAGACAACTGACGGGCAACACCTTCAGGCAACGAAGCATAGAGTTCTGAATTCTCTTTTGTCAACTTGCTGATGATGTAAGCGCGTTGTTCGCTCTTTTTGATCATCTTGAATTCTGAATCGTTCTTTGCCAGGAAGTCATTGAGTTCTGCAATCAGGCGTTTCATGGCTGGGATGAATTCAATGAGTCCTTCAGGAATCAGTACAGTTCCGAAGTTGTGACCATCGGCAGCACGTTTGGCAACGATTGTTGCAATATAGGTAACAATATCGTCGAGCGACATGTTTTTAGCCTCAACCTCTTCAGAGATGAGGCAGACATTCGGTTGTGTCTGCAATGCACATTCCAAAGCAATATGAGAAGCCGAGCGACCCATCAGTTTGATGAAGTGCCAGTATTTCTGAGCAGAGTTGCAGTCGCGCTGAATGTTACCGATTACTTCCGAGTAAACTTTGCAAGCGGTATCGAAGCCAAATGAGGTCTCGATCTGAGCGTTCTTCAAGTCGCCATCGATTGTTTTCGGGCACCCCAGTACTTGTACACCGGCATTGATAGCTTTGTAGTATTCAGCCAGTACGCATGCGTTTGTGTTTGAATCATCACCACCAATAATGACTAAAGCCTTAATGTCAAGTTGTTTGATAATTTGCAAGCCTTTATCGAACTGTTCTTTTGTTTCGAGTTTGGTACGTCCTGAACCAATCATATCAAAACCGCCAGTATTACGATATTCGTCGATAATGTCGGCTGTCAATTCCATATATTTATGGTCGATTAAACCGCCCGGGCCAAGGATGAATCCGTATAGACGTGAGTTCTTGTTGTGAGCTTTGATTCCGTCGAACAATCCGGCAATCACATTGTGTCCACCAGGAGCCTGTCCACCAGAAAGAATAACACCTACATTCATCGGTGGTATCTCAACTTTAGCGTTGCTTTTCTCAAATGTTACAACAGGCATTCCGTAAGTGTTCGGAAAGAGTTTCTTAATTTCGTCCTGATTGGCAACAGACTGTGTATATTCACCTTCTACTGCTTTTACAGTACCTTTTAATGCAGCTGGAACCTTCGGTTGATAAGCTGCTCTTGCAATTTGTAATGCACTCTTTATCATTTGCTTTGATTTATTTAGAGATTATCTGTTTTTATTCATTGACGATGCAAATTTAATTGAAATATTTGATTCTTGAATGCGTATGTTATAGAAAACATCCATTCGTATTCACTGTATATTTCATTTGAATGGAATCATCGTCTCATTCGTCTCATTTTTTGTCTTGATAAATTTCGTGATATTTGTCGATGGCTTTTTTTACCGATCCCGACATCAGCAGCAGATTGTGTGCCTGTTCGTAGCAAATGCCCAATTCGTCTACGAGCATGCGTGTGCCGCGATCGATGAGTTTCTTATTCGTAAGCTGCATATTAACCATCTTGTTTCCTTTTACACGTCCGAGCTTGATCATGACTGAAGTCGAAATCATATTCAGAATCATTTTCTGTCCTGTTCCGGACTTCATTCGTGAACTGCCTGTAACGAACTCCGGACCGACAATCATCTCAATCGGAATATCCACTTCTGCAGCCATCGGCGAATCCGGATTACTGCTTATGCAGGCGGTGAGTAAGCCATTTGCACGGGCTTCGTGCAATGCTCCAATCACGTAAGGCGTTGTTCCTGAAGCGGCGATGCCAATCACTGTGTCGTTGCCATTAATGTTGTATTGTAAAAGTTCCTGCCATCCGTGCTTCGTATCGTCTTCAGCATTTTCGACGGCAGAGCGAAGAGCAATATCACCACCGGCTATCAATCCAATGATATGCGTTGGAGGAACGCCAAAAGTTGGCGGAATTTCAGAGGCATCCAAAACACCCAAACGTCCACTGGTACCTGCGCCCATATAAAATATCCTTCCTCCCTGCTGCATCCGGGGAATGAGAAGCGAAACGAGCTTCTCTATTTGTGGAATCGTCTTTTGTACAGCTAATGCAACCTTTTGGTCTTCTGCATTAATGTCCTCCAGTATTTCTCGAACGGATTTCTTCTCTAAATCGTCGTATAGAGAAGATTCCTCAGATATTTTTATAAATGACATAATGATGTTATTCGTTTGAAGTTTGACATGTGTGATAGTCTATGAGCCCTTCCATCGGACTTTGGATAATTCGCCCTAAATGAATGCCGCATTGCTTGGCTGCTACCATAAGTAATCCTCTGAAATGAAAGGCAATGGAACCTACAAGATTGGTTCTATATCTGCGGTAGTCGTAATGCTTGATGTTGCGATTAAAGAAATCGCAGAAGTTATCAATTACAATCTTTTGTACTTCAGGAATGTCTAGATGTTCTTCAATGAAGGGTGCAAAGCCGGCGAGGAAACGGTTGGGAAATGGTTGTTTATAAACGCGCTCAATAATTTTACCGGCTGTGAGATCATACTTGTTCAGAAACAACTCTTTTATTTCATCATTGATCATGTCTTTTAGCAGGTCGCTGACAAAGTGTCTGCCCAGCGTGTCGCCTGCACCTTCATTGCCAAGAACAAACCCAAGTGCCGGAACATTCTTTACAATCTTTTCTCCATCGTAGAAGCATGAATTTGATCCTGTTCCCAGAATACCTGCAATACCTGGTTCACGTCCGCAAAGACTGCGTGCTGCACCCAATAAGTCAGAATTAACTTCGACATGTTGGGCCGAAAGTTGTTTCTCTATTTTATGTTGCATCAAGTCAATCTTTTCTGCTGTACATCCGGCTCCATAGAAATAAACACCTTCGACAGTCTTGCCGCCCAATTGGGGCCGTAATATGTTGGAAAGCTCTTCGTCAATCTCATTTTCCGGTTGAAAATACGGATTCATTCCTCTCGTTCTGAGAGATTGGACCAATTGTTTGTTTTCAATCACACTCCAATCGGTTTTTGTTGAACCGCTGTCTGCTATAAGTATCATACTGTTTGTTTTATTTGTGTTATTTTCCCTTGTCCTATGCTTGCCAGCCATAACCCGATGCAAGTGAATAAGGCATTGAATATTAAAAGTTCATAGCTGAATGAATAGCCATTGAACCAAGCTTCGGAGTTCGTTTGCAATATGTAACAAAGAATGGGCGAGAGGATGGCAATGATAGGAATATAGCGATCACGCACTTTCCTTTTGCATAAAATGCCGAAGGCAAACATGCCAAGAATAGGACCATAAGTGTAACTGACCAGAATATATACCGCGTCGATTACGCTGGTGTTGTTGAGCACATTGATGATTATGATGGAAAGTCCCATCAATATGGCCATTCCGATATGAACACGTTTACGAATATGTGTAATTTGTTCGTCGCTTTTATCTTTTATTTTTAAAATATCTACGGTAAATGAAGTCGTCATAGCTGTCAATGCTGAACCAGCTGCCGAAAAGGCTGCTGATACAAGACCTATAATAAAAAGAATACCTACAATGATTGGAAAGTAACCTCCTGTCGCTATCATTGGAAACAGTTCATCACTTTTAGACGGATTTTGAATTCCGTTCTGTTCTGTAAAAGTATACAATAATACGCCTAGCATCAGGAACATGGCAATAACAATTGATTGGAGCATAATGCTGGTCAACATGTTTTTCTGTGACTCTTTGATGTTTTTGCAACTTAAATTTCGTTGCATCATATCTTGATCGAGTCCGTTCATGGCAATCATTGTGAAGACACCTGCCAGGAATTGCTTGAAGAAGTATTGTTTAGCATTAACATCATCGAAGAAGAACACACGAGAAAGCTTGCTATTGTAAATAGTTGAGCATATTCCATTGAAATCGAGATGTAAGCTGCTGGCAATATAATAAATGCAGAGGGCAACAGCTGTGATAAGACACAATGTCTTTAATGAATCGGTCCAAATGAGCGATTTTACACCACTTTGGAAGGTATAAAGCCATACTACAATGACAGAGATGGCTACATTTACACCGAAAGAAATATGTAGCGGAGTGAACACCAGCATCTGCAGAATTAAGCAAACAAGAAACAGTCTTACTGCTGCCCCTGACATTTTTGAGATGAAAAAGAACCAGGCTCCCGTTTTATGCGAACTGGTACCAAATCGATTCTCCAGATATCCGTATATTGAAATCAAGTTCATCCGGTAATATAAAGGTGTGAGCACGTAGGCAATAATAAGCTGACCTACAATAAATCCCAAAACCATTTGCAAATAGGCAAAGCTATTGACACCCACCATTCCCGGCACAGATACGAACGTGACGCCTGACAAGCTTGCTCCAATCATGGCGAATGCAACAATGTACCACGGCGATTTTCTGTTGCCGATGAAGAACCCTTGATTATCCGACTTTCTGCCGGTGATATACGATACTGTGAAAAGCATCAAAAAGTAACATAGAATAGTGACAAGCACTAGGACTGGACTCATATTTGAATTTATTTTACGTTCTTATTTTATAAAACTATTTCTTATTTGACAATCAGTACCCAATCGTTTCCTCTGCCTGATGAAGGCGGTGTTATCTCTTGATTCTGATTTCGTTTGATTTTTTCGGAAAGTTTCGTCTCTCCTGTACGTGGATTCATCCATAATAAAGACAGATTCTCGTTAGAACCAACTGGTTTGAAGTTGAATGTTGCTTTCTCGCCATTAGGAAAATATACCAATGCATATCCATTCCCTTTTAAGGCAACAATCTTATGTTCTGGCGAAGTGTTTTCTGAAACAACCAAATCGTTTGCAGGTACACGGCTGTTCCAATCCAGACTTTCCAATAATCGGCGAGCAAAAATTAATTGTGAAGAACCCGGTAGACTGAGCGACGACTGCCAATCACTACGTGCAAGACCAACGGCTTGACGTTCAGGCGTCTTCATCTGCCATATATCATGACATCCATAAGTATGACCGCAAGAACCAGAAAACAGATCCCAATATAAAGCCTGTCGGACATCTGTGTCATCGAACCAACCAAGAGAGTCAGGTTTCCAGCAGATGGGATGATTCTCATAGCGGGGTTCACCATCCATGCAAGGCTTGGTCGGCGTACGATTGTAGTCGGCTACAATAATTCTTTGATAGACTTCGTAATTCCTTTGGCAATGGCCAGTCTGAGCCATATTGAAATCTAACCAATTGCAGTTTTGGAACCATTCGCTAGAAGAATGTTCACCACTAGGATGAAACGTCATCAAGTGGTTTTTATCTATTTTCTTGATACTTTTACCTAAAGCGTCCCAAGTTGGATAATTGCTGTCGCCGCCCCATCTGTCGCCGCCAATAATCCAGATAATATTTTTGTATTCTTTGTATCGTTTTGCGAGCCATGTTCCGTAAACAGAAATGTAGGAAGGATTGAATATTTGTGGTCCGATGCCAAAGTCTTTGTCAACCTTATCTCCCCAAGTAGGTAATAGTCCTATATATAGCCCTTTGGCTTCTGCCATTTGAATTACTTTATCAACCCACTTGAAATATTTTTCATTCGGTTGAATCTTGTCAATGTCGGTTAATGGAAGATCTCCGTATGCATTTGGAGTTTTAAGTCCATCCAGTTCCGCTAAGATAACAGCTTGTATGACTGTGAATCCCTTAGCTCGACGGTCTTCAAGATATTTATCCACTTCTTGTTCATTCAATCGGTGGAAAAGTTCCCACGCCGTATCACCGATATAAAGGAATGGTGTTCCGTCCTTATGCTCCAGATAACGGTTGTTTTTTGAAACTTGTAATTTTCCATGAGAGAAATCAACAGAAGGCCCTTCCCAAGTCTTGTCTTGTGCAAAGCCAGTAAGGATGCCACTTATTAAAAGGAG
Organism: Tannerellaceae bacterium; assembly: GCA_036734445.1. Classification (GTDB taxonomy): domain Bacteria; phylum Bacteroidota; class Bacteroidia; order Bacteroidales; family Tannerellaceae; genus Parabacteroides. The sequence goes on along the minus strand of DAIMYP010000028.1, from coordinate 13,763 downwards.
CAGTCCAATCATCAAATTACGTATCATACTCATGATTTTTTATATTGGTTTTTGTTAAGAATGATCGTTGAAGGCATTTTCTGCAATGCTTCTTTATAGGCTTCGGATATATTGTTCCATGTGTCATAGCTGACTAACATAAAGTTGAACATTGAGAGCAATTCTGCTGTGAGAGTTTTTTCTTCTAACAGCACAGTATCACTGTTCGAAATGATCAAGCTACTGATTACATGGGTAATCTGACTGTATTCTTCCTCTGAAATAGATGAAAGGAGAAGTATTCGCATTGTACCATTAGTCGTTTTGATCAGTGTATTTGCATATTCAAACAGGAAAAGATCCTTAACCGAACTTATAATGACAATGACTTCTGTGGCTCTGATAAAATTGCGATTGATGAAAATGCCAACATCACAATGGCTGTTGGTAATGAATGTTTTTGTTTTGTCTTTCAGCAGCGAATTGGGAGAAAACCATGCATCATGCGATTTGAAACGTCTGAAATATTGCTTTACTGCAACGTCATTAGGTGAATCGCTCATGGAAATGCCCGCGCCCACAAGCAGAAAGTTGAATCCCTCATTATTGACAATACTGCAAATATCTTGCCCTGCGTTATTCGAAATTTCATAGCGGGTATGAATCAGTAATCCAAGCTTTTTGGCGCCGTAGAGAATTGGACCAAAACTTACTTCCTCAAACTTGTCCGTGCGCAATGGATTTACATCTGAGCCTACTGTGAGATGTAGTGCTGTCAGATCCAGTTTGTCTTTTCGACGAGCAAACATTTGGTGAGCAACATCCAGCATTATTTGTCCATTACCGGCACGTCCGAAAGAAAGGAGAACCTTGAATGTCTCTGCATTAGGTAGTGATTGCGCCATATTTCTGAGTCTCTGATTATGCGTATGATAGCAATATCCGATAAACGAAACGAGCGGTGTCGTCATGAATGTAGTCACTAATGTCATCAGAACCAACATTGCAAAAATAGTGGGAGGTAGAATATGCATTTCGTATCCGATGGTAAGTATGACTAATTCCATTAGTCCTCGTGTATTTAACAAAGCACCTATGCAAAGGCTGTCATGCCAGTTTTCCCCATTAAACCGTGCAGCAAGCAACGCCCCACCGAATTTTCCGAAAATAGCAACTAACGTGAATATTCCACATATAATCCAACTCTCGGGCGTGTTAAGTAATCCGATTTCTGTTCGCAATCCGGTTGATACAAAGAAAAGAGGGAGAAAGAGTGCTAATGAAACATCTTCGACTTTCTCCGTCATAATTTTACGGAACTTGATATTTGCAGGCATGACAACTCCTGCAATAAATGCTCCGAAGAGAACATGAAGACCTAATACATCGGTAATATATGCAGAAATAATAAGTATCAAGAACATAAAGGCCACCATGGTTTTGTCGACAACTTCTTTGTTGTGATACAGATTGCCGATCATTTCAAGGAATGGGCGGACGGCGAATGCCATTATAGCCATGTAAAGCAAAGAAAATAGGATATTGTATATGGCTCCAATCATATTTCCAGCCTGTGTAATAGAAATGACAATAGCCAGAAGGAACCAAGCTGTTATATTATCGTTGGCAGCGCTCGAAAGGGCTACAAAACCCAAATGCTTTTTCGTTAGACCTTTTTCCTGAATGATACGTGCTAAAACAGGAAAAGCCGTAATACTCATAGCAATACCAATAAAGAGAGCGAACGAAAGAAATGGTGTGCCTTTGTATGCATACGTATCATAAACGTAATAGGCCGTCAGCATACCACAAAGGAACGATACGATTGTACTAGTATGACTAATGATAATTGTTTCGTTGAATTTCTTTCGAATCTCATTGATATCCAATTCCATGCCAATGGCAAACATAAACAGGATTAATCCGAACTCGCTAAGTATAGAAATATTACCCAGTGATTCGGGAGGAAACAGAAAAGCGGACACGTCAGGAAGAACATGCCCGAGAACAGATGGACCTAATACTATTCCGGCCATAATCTCACCAACAACGGTAGGTTGTCCGAATTTTTTGAAGATCCAACCAAAAGCACGACAGATAAGTAGAATGGTTATGATTTGTAATAGAAGGATGCCTATGGAGGAACGGATATGTTCGTATACAGAGCTGATAAATATAGAGAACCCTTCCCGAAAATCGGCAGGAGCATTCTTGACTGTTTTGACTGCAATGTCTATCTCTTTGTATTCTCCTTGCTTGGTAATCAAATACATTAATATACCGAAGATTAGGATCATCAGCAGATAGAAAGCTATGTTTTTTGTCCCTTTTTTCATTGCATCGCATCCAATTTGGGGCAAAGATAATGCAAACCGAGAGCAGAACAAAATGAACTCGGTCATTTTTTATGCCGAGGTGCAACTTATCTTCGCTTATTTAGCTAAATAAAATGAATAAAAATATTTGTACTACTCTAACTTATATTACCTTTGCACCCAAATTTGAATAAGTAAATATGAGTCAAGTAGAAAAAAATTTGATGGCCGGAGAACAAGTTGTTTATAAGGCTAAAATCCATTGGTGCGTTTACTCTAAGGCAATAATTGCATTTGTCATTGGATTAGTAGTTATTGCATTGGGTTTGAGTTTTGCAGATAAGATGCGTGAATATACAATTATCTTTGGTGTGGTTATTTTGGTTTTATCTGCGATTATTTTCTTTGGCGATTATGCACGAGCAAAGTCATACGAGTATGTGGTAACGAATAAACGTTTGATTTTGAAGAAAGGAATTTTAAAATTAGATGTTATCGAATTGATGCTAACAAAAGTAGACGCGGTTAAAGTGAGTCAAACGGTTGCAGGTAGATTGTTTGATTATGGAACGATTACCGTTTCAACAAGAGACACATCTAATGATTTTCCATTGATAAAGGAGCCTCATGCATTTAGAAATGCTATTGGCGAACAAGTTGATAATTTAAATAGAACTATGAATCAGGTGACAAATTCATAGTTGGCGATTCGTAGACTCTATATAGAAAGCTAAAATATCATCAGATACATATCTATTTTTTGTGCGATATAATAGATTTGTATGTTTAAAAACATGTTATATTATTTGCATAAAAATAATATGAGTTGTTACTTTACAACCTACTATAGGTTAACAGTAGAGTATAGTTTTAATAAAAGATTTTTAAGTTGTGATTTAGGAAAGATCCGCGCGTGAGCTCGGGTCTTTTTGCTTTTATACAGATTTGTCTTTTTATTTTTTATCTGAATAGATCTTCCATTCCCACAATCCGGCAGCTCCTTCATGAATATTTAGACGAAGATATCTGATCTTTTTTCCAATTTTTGCAAGGTGTGGAGAGCGTATTGCCAAATATTTTTGAATATTTGATGTTGTCCAGTTTTTGCCGTCTCCCGATATTTCCAGTTCCCAAGCTTGCCCTTCAGAAGGGTGATAGAAGAAAAACAGACATTCGTCAACATATTCAACTGAGCCAAGATCGGCCATTATCCACGGATGCTTGTCATTTATTACGGCTTTCCAGTAGCTACCGTTTGATTCATCACCAACGTTTGAGGCTTCGTATGAGCAGGTTCGTTGATATTCTTTTACTGAACCTTTGTCGGGCAATGGATCATTGGGTTGTGTTTCGATGTCGACTTTAATTTTGTGGGATTCAGCTACACTTGAAGCTTTGAATGATGCATTGAACGCTAAGTTTTTTCTCATTTCTTGACAAGCACCTCTGTATCCGATGCCGTTGCGGTCGGGAACTAATGTTTTAATGCTTCCGTCTTTGTTGAATTCCAATCTATTGGCATAAACCTGCCGCGTTGTTCCTCCTTCGCCATATTCCAGATAGATGAAGAAATATTCATCGGTTGCTTCATTATAAAAAACGTTTCCATGTCCGGGTCCCCAAACATCATTTTTAATTGAAGAAAACAGGAATATATCGTTGCCTTCAGGCTTTGTAAAACCTGAAAGCGGAGATTCTTTGCTCATCATATAGGCATAAGCGTAGTTCTGATCACCGCGTAATGTATAAACGTAGTAATAAATTCCTTTGCGTTTGAACATCAGCGGACCTTCAGAGTAGCCTTCTCTAAATGTTTTTATGGTTATCGTATCTCCACTCAGATGTTCCAGATCGGGAGTCATCTGGGCAGCTTTGCGTAATCGCCAGAAAAGGTAACCGTTGCCATTATCATCAATGAACGGTTCTCCATCTATGTCGGGTGCTATACTTTGGCTTTCTGTCTTCACACTTTCGTTGGGCAACAATCCGTCGCCTTCAGCAAAATGAAATGGACCTTCCGGATTTTCGGCTACCAAAGTATACGTGCGAGCTTCGTCGTTTGGTTTTACAAACGTAGCATATAAATGATATCGGTTGTTTTTAAATATTACTTTACCAGGTGCCCAGAATCGGAAGTATCCTTCTTTGCTTTTCCCCTTGCTATTGGTGTATGTATATGCCTTTTTCCAGTCAAAGCCTTGTATTGGAGAGTGTTCAAAACTCCAGTTTACAAAGTCTTTTGATTTCCAAACCACAGGCATTCCTGCTTGATTCAAGCCTTTGTTCAGGTCTGTAGTGCTGTACAAATAATAAGTGTCGCCAAACTTGCATAGTGACGGGTCGGCAATATTGTCGGCAATGATTGGGTTGTAATAGCGAGTTTTGAGTAAGTTGTTGACAACAGAAGCGTCAACGGCAAATGCTGTTCCGTGGCGTGTTCCTTCTGGAAAAGAGACCGTTGCTGAAACATCTTCCCACTTTTTGCCGTCTTTACTGCGAACAGCCCCATAAGTATGTTGGGTATATTTGTCGAAATAGATGTATAAATAGTCGTTCAGAAATAGAGGCGAAGGGCCTTCTGCCCAATAATTTCCTGTGATGGGAGCAGAAACCGATGTCGGAAATCCTTTTACCAAATCTTTCGTACGACTGATACGCAGATTTTTCTCCGGCGGATTGGAGTTTTCGTTCTTTACAACCAGAACATAATCCTTATGAATCGAATCATGTACAATGGCGGCATCTATTACACTGAAGTCCGGATTGAAAAACATCTTCGTCTTCGAGAAAGTCTTGAAATCTTTCGTTGTAACAAAATAGATGCGATGGTTCAGCCCCTTTTCATTTTCGGATGTCTTTATTTCTTTATGTCTTCCGGGAATTGTTGTAGCCCAAAAGATATAGTATGTTTTAGAGGCCGCATCATAAAAGAGTTCCGGCGCCCAGCAGTTGTGAGCTGTTGGTTCGTGCATCATCACCGGGATGGCTTTTTGTTCGCTCCAATGAATCAGATCTTTGGATGAGGCATAGCCGATGATTCTGTCTGTCCAGCTCGACGTCCACACCATGTGAAAAGTACCATCCGGTGCTTGACAAATACTGGGATCGCGCATCAGACGATCGTTGCCGACCGTTGGTGCAAGGTAAGGCTTGCTGTCGTTTAGGACTGTCCATTTCAAACCATCGTAGCTGTAAGCCAAATGCAATCCGTCTTCGCCGTTATTGATGAAGTAGGAGAAGAGATAGGCTTTCTTTTGTGCCATGGCGGAAGTGGCGGCAAAGATAACCAGTGTGATCAGAAATAAGATTTTCTTTTTTATCAGGAAGGTATTCATCAGGATATGTGTTTTTAGTCTCTGTGCGAGCAGGTTGATAATTGTTTTAATTATACTCGGGATGCCTATCCAGCCAAATGCGGGCATAAGAACATGTTGCGGCAGTTTTCAGGCCTTGTTGTTTGGCAAAGTCATAGGCGTATTTCACAAGCTTTGATGCTATGCCTTGTCCCTCCAGTGGAGCGGGGACATAAGTGTGAAGGATGTTGAGTGTCTTGCCTGTTAGTTCGTATTCTACCGAAGCTGTTTGACCATCTAATTCTGTCCATACTCTGTCGTTTTCAATATCGTGATGTATTTCCATGGATATAAATTTACCGTTTATGTTTGCAAATATAGCAATTTAATTCTGATGCGGATACTATCCGAAGTGTTTATTGTTATACCTTTGCTGAGGATATACGGTCTTTATTGAAAGTGAAACGATGAAACAATTTATAGCACATACTGCATTATTGGTGCATGATTACGATGAAGCAATTGCCTTCTTTCGTGATAAGCTGGGTTTTATATTAGTGGAAGATACCGTCCTGACAGCTGAGAAACGTTGGGTTCGGATGGCTCCTCCGGGAGCAGATGGCAATGAGGCTTGTTTGCTGCTTGCCCGTGCTGTGGGAGAGGAGCAACAGCGTTGCATCGGGAATCAGTCCGGAGGACGAGTTTATATGTTCCTCTATACCGATGATTTCGATAGAGATTATCATCGGTATTTAGATAAAGGCGTTCATTTTGTACGTCCACCCAAAGAAGAACCATACGGCACGGTAGCTGTCTTTGCAGATCTGTATGGAAACTTGTGGGATTTGTTGCAACCTAAGTGAAGCCTTTACTTCACTGCTGAAAGGTTAAGTCTCTTTATCCTTCTCCGTATTTCTGTCTTACTGATTTGTGCAGTCTACTGAATACCAGATTATAAGAGCCGTTGATGTATCGCCTTATAATTTCATCATCGGGCTGGTTCTGATAAAGGTCGTTCCAAATGCTAAAATTCTTGCCTTCTTAAATTATTGTAGATCAATTATTAACAAACGGACTATTTGTTTTGCATAATCAACCTTTACGTGCAGGTTTGAGATTATATTTTATCCTTAACTCAGCCTGTTCTTGTTCGTTCAAGCTTCTAAAGTAGCCTTTCCATCCCGGGCAAAATCCCGTGTGCCAATGCCAAAATCGTGCTACAAACGATTTAGGGTTCTGCTCATACTTTTGACGCATCTTACATTGTTCGCAAGGATATTCTTTTTTCTCCATATTCATTGCTTTTAGTCTTTCGTGATATAGTTGCACTCTTTGATGCAAAGATAAGTTTTTCCTAATAAAAAGGAAATATACAAAAGAACTTATTTTATGTGATATTTGAAAATACATTCGGATGTTTTTTGAAGCATCCTATATGGATGACATGATGATTATATTTTGATTGTCAGAATTTCATTGATGTCAGATAGATAATTACCACTTTTATATTCACTCTTTGAATGCCAGGCTTGTTTGTCTTCTCCTTCCACTGCTAAGCGAATGCTTTTCAAACCAAAACGATGGTTCAATTTGTCGATATTTTTCATCAATTGTATGCGTTGTGGACGATTCTTTATTTCATCGAACAAATTCTGTTGAATGGCAGATGCATCAGTAATATTTCCAAGAATAACACCGGCTTTTTTATAGCTGATGCCTCTCCGAAAGATTTTCTTGACAATAGATAAGGCTGCTTTGGTTATTTCAATGGTATCTGATGTTGGCATTGGCAAGGGCAAGGTCATAGCATTGCTGTATTGAGAAAGGTCTTCGCGAAAGCGGTTGTTCATTATAAAAACGGTTACCGAGCCGGCTAGAGAGTGTTGACCTCGAAGCTTATTGGCACAACTTGCAGCGAAATCAGCTATAGATGCACGGATTGAATCGATATCGGTAACCATATTTCCAAAGCTTCTGCTTGTACAAATGGATTGTTTATGTGCTGTTTCAGAGGTGTCTATACACGAGAGTCCATTCAACTCTTTCCATGTTTGTACAACAGGAAGATTAAAATGGCTCTTCACCCAACTTTCTTTTTTGTTAGCAAATTCCAATGGCGTGCAAATTCCATAATAATTTAGTTTGGTTAAAGTCTGTCGGCCAATGCCCCAAATATCGGCAAGATCGGACAATTCCAAAGCCTTGTGTCTCTTTTCTTCGCTGTCAATCATACAGACGGAGTGGAAGCCCTTGTATTTTTTGGCAAACTTGCTTCCCAGTTTTGCCAATGTCTTGCTGGATGCTATTCCAATGCTCACGGGAATATCTGTGTATAGTTTTATTTTTTCGGCTATAGAACGCATGTATTCTTCTATATTATAAAGTTCCTCGTAGCCATCCAAATAGCAGAAACTCTCGTCGATGCTGTAATTCTCAACATGGTGGATGTAAGAACGCAGGATATTGGTAACACGTTTGGACATGGCAGAATAGAGATACATGTTTGTAGAAAACAGTTTCACGTCGTTATGTTCAATGATATCATGCATCTTGAAAGCAGGATCACCTCGATGCAGACCGATTGCTTTGGCTTCAGGCGTTAGGGCTACAATACATCCGTCGTTGCATGACAGAACACAAACGGGCTTCCCGTTTAGACCCGGGTGAAAAACTTTCTCCACCGAACAGAAGAAACTGTTGCAATCAACGAGGGCTACCATGATCAATAGACAGGTTTATGGATGATGAAAGTTACGACGCCCCAAACGCTGAAATTATCAGTTTCGGTAATTTCAATATTGGGATATTTGGGATTGGCAGGGACTAACCATCTGCCGCCGTTCTTTTCCATTACACGTTTGACGGTATATTCTCCATTAAGTTCGCAGACAGCAATCTGTTTCTCGGATGGTTCGCGTGAGCTTTTATCAACTATGAGAATATCTCCATCATTCACTCCTGCTTCAATCAAAGAATCGCCCTGAACCCGTATCAGGTATGATGAATTGGGATTGGGACAAAGCATTTTGAGCAGCTCGATGTCTTGAGCCATCTCATCATTATTCAGTGGTATTGGGAATCCGGCAACAATCTTCAGATTGAAGAAGGGAATTGTTAATGGTTTCACTCTGTTCGCCAGTATTACTTCGCCTAATGCTTTCAGCTTGGAATCTTCCGGCGAAACGCCTTGTGATTGCATCTCCTTAAAAATACAGTCACGAATGAATTCGGTCTTGCTGTCCTGAGCATCGATGAAGGCAGCTACTTCCTTATCTGCACGAAAGCCGTACAGTTTACTAGTGCCTTTCGGTCGGCCGGCTCCCGTTCGCCTGCCACCTCTGTTTTCTTTCTTCTCTTGTTCGCCCATAACAGTTGAATTATTTGGTAACAAAGATACAGAGATGTTTTTGATTTGCGTTAAACATTTATCAAAAATATAGTAATCCAAATAAATCTTGTTAAGTGCTCAACATCTATTTTGGCATATTTTTGTCTAGATATTGTTGGAAGGCATCGCGATAGGTATCGGTGACTCGAATGATTTCATTGTCAATATACACACAGTAGTTGCGGTCGATAGTACGGATTTTATTTAGAGCCACAATAAAGGCACGGTTTATACGCATGAATCTATCCTGTGGCAGTTGCGTTTCTATTGATTGCATCGTGAGGTGAGTAGTAAGCGGAATATTCTTATCCTTGAGCTTGATGCGGATGTAATCCTTCATGCTTGTTATGTAAGTTATGTCATCCAGATTTATTCGCTTTAGTTCTTCGTTTATGCGCAGGAATAAGGAATCACGGTTATCTTCTTCAGTCGGATTTGACGCTGGTTGGGCTTCTGTGTCAAAGAATCTACGAGCTTTCTCTACGGCTGCGAGGAATTTCTGATAGCGGATGGGTTTTAACAGATAATCTATGGCACTTACTTCATAGCTTTCAAAGGCATATTGCTTAAAAGCCGTGGTAAATATAATCTTTGTGGTTTCTGCTATCTGACGTGATAGTTGCAATCCATCAAGTTTGGGCATTTGAATGTCCAGGAATAACAGATCAATGGGTGTCTTGTCTAATTCATCAAGAGCTGTAACAGGATTATTATATGACGCAACAAGTTCTAACCCGTCAGTACGGTTCACATAATTCTCTATCATCTTTACAGCTAGTGGCTCATCGTCCACTATCATGCATCTAAGAATTCTCATGCCAGTTGGATTTTTACATTTGCCTTGTATATACCGTTTGTGGTATTTGTTTTGTATTCATATCGGCCATTATATGCCAATTCCAGTCGTTTCTTCATATTCTCCAGTCCTATGCCGCTCCCCACGTGATCAGTCTGTTGGTCGGGGAAGAGACTATTCTCGCAGGAGAATGACAGCCAACCATCTTGAACCTTAAGTGAGATATTCACAAACGAAGGTTCACAGCTACTAACTCCATGTTTAAAGGCATTCTCTATAAGAGAAATGAAAAGTAGTGGCGCTATCTGAATGTTCTCAGTTGGCTCTGGCATATCCACTTCTATTTCTGCAGAGTTACTGTAACGCAGTTTCATCAGTCCTATATAGTTGCCCATAAACTCTATCTCGTTAGATAATGGCACCTGAGCAGCAGAAGATTCGTAGAGTGTATAACGCAGCAGGTCACTCAATTGACCAATGCTCTCCTGGGCTTGCTCGGGGTCTATCTGCACCATGCTTGATATATTGTTCAGCGTATTGAAAAGGAAATGAGGATTAAGCTGGGTCTTTAGCATTGTCAATTCTGCTTCATGGCGTTTCGACTGTTCTTCGGCAAGTAGTTTCTTGAGAGTAGAACGCTGGCTGGATGAACACATTAGATGAGCTACAACCATGACCACGAATATGACAATGGCGCGACCGGATGTCACCGAAAGAATGTATGATAGCACCTCAGTGTTTGAGAAAGGATTTATTAATTGGTACACGGCTAGACATACAGCCATCAGAAGAACATTGGATACTATGAAATATCGCTTGTTGCCATCATGGAGTAATCTTGGTGAGAGCCATAACAGATTGCAGAAGAATGTCACTATGAGGATGGTTATAAATGGGAATGTATTGATGAAGTTGTTCCATCCATCTGCCACACTTTGGTTCGTAAGTGCAGTAGTTACAGGCGGTACGAGTATCGCTAGCAACCAACCTATGACAGCCCAGTTATAATCCTTTTCCCATTTCATGATGCAAAGGTTGTAAATTTCCTGCACTTTTTCTTCTATTTCTTCTATTGTTTGCTTCATAAGAACTTTTTTATGCTAGTTTAGTACCTAAAAACGCCTTTTCTCTGAATTCCCAGCACCTGTGCCACGATAGCGGTCACGTGTCATATTGAAATTATACTGGATAGTGAAGGTTACGCAACGCATATCGCTGAAGTCCTTTTGGAATATTGTTACAGCGTTATTATAGAGGTTCACATTCTGCCTGGAGGTATTGAATATATCTCTTGCTTCAAGTGTAAAGCTGAGTCTCTTTTTGAAGAAATCCTTGTATAATTTGGTATTTATATAGGATGAACTGGTAACATATATGTTGCGGTCATTGCCGGAACTCATCCACTGACAATCAATGTTGAACCATGTATCAAATGGCAGGTGTATTGCATTTTGCCATTGTAATATCGCGATGGGCTTATTTAGACTTATATTATTTCCGTCAACCGGCATACTGAACCATTGCTTAAGTATTCCGGCATTTACACGTGGTTGCCATGCCCCTGCCTGAAATTGTCCACCGATAAATGCCTGCAGGAAATGTTTCTTCGTGAAGTTCTCAGAAGTCAGGATTGTTATCCTTCCATCTTCATTATATGGCTTAGTGGTACTTACTATAGGGTTGTCAAAGTAAGCGTATGATACCTGAGCAAAGAACTTTTTCCACATGGTGATATACTCAATGCTGTGAATCTTTGTGGGCTGGAGACGTGGATTGCCCGATTCATAAGTCATTCTGTTCACATACGACACATTGGCATTAAGATTTGAATACGATGGACGTTCAACTCTTCCACTGTACGAGAGCGACATTTGCACTTTGCCTAAGATTGTTGATACGTTTAGCGAGGAAAAAATATTGTCGTATGACTTGCTTAGATTAAACTTGGAATTGTTGCCTTCAAAGTAGTCATAGTTCACGTGCTCGTATCTGAGCCCTGCGCCGAGGTTGAACTTTCCAAGTTGTTGCATAACTTCTACGAATACAGCAGTATTTTTCTCCCTTACATTAGAACTGGCGTTATCTAAATCGGAATAATCTGTAAAGAAATGGTTATTGGTCTTAGAACTTACATATTCTTCTCCTGATTTAACAACACCTTTGAGAATTGGATATGTCAGCATCAGTTTTTCAGCAAGCATGTCGCTTTTATTATCACTGCAGGTAGTCACTTGCTGGTTGTTACGCATCTTGCTGATTTCATTATTAGAAGAGTTCTGTTCTGTCTTATTCCACAGATAATCGGCATTAAAGTCGATGTTCAACTTATTAAACTGACCATTATAATATATGTTTGCCGTATGTCTTGGATTATTTCTGATAGTATTTTCTGCACTCGTAGTCCAAGTGTCGTAAAATGTACCATTATTAGAAACATCGCTGTTCAGGTCAGAGATGTTCTTGATTTTGGAATATTCGTCTTGATAATATCCACCGATTGAATGATTTTTGTTAATCATCCATGAGAAGCCCGCCTTACCCAGTAAGCCGTGATAATGCTTAGCCAGGCGTGTAGCTAGGTGCTGTTGCCAGAGATCAACAGCCTTTGTCGTGATGTCCGTGGTCTTATTCTCCCAGTTCTTTCCTGCATTATATGTCCAGTTGGTAAACACTTCCAGACCACCGGACCTATATTTCAAATCCGCAGTGTTAGCACTCTTGAAGTAATGCTGCACACTATTGGCCGAACGAAATGAACCACTCCAACCATCGTCTTGAGGCCTTTTTGTGCGAATACGAACTACTGCCTTGGCATCAGCAGAAAACGAAGCCCCTGGATTTGTTATCACTTTAACATCATGAATGTTGTCTGAAAGCAATTGAGTAAGTTCCTGAGGATCATTTATTCTGCGATCATTTATATAAATAAGAGGTGATCCTTTACCGAAAACCTCAATGTTGCCTCCATTGTCAATCAACATGGGTACCTTTGCCAGCACATCCTTAGCTGTTCCTGCGTGTGCCAAGATACCATTCTCAACATTGGTTATCAGTGTGTTGCCTTTAAGATGTGTGCTTGAAGCGATACCTTTTACCACAATGCCCTTAAGTTCTGTGCTTGCAGGCATCATTTTTACAGTACCCATATCGCCATTAGCGGTGATGCTAAGCAGCTGAGTCTCGTATCCAATGAAAGATAGTTTGAGTTCCGTAGCATCGCCAGTGCCGCTTGAGAAGTTAAAACGGCCATCACCATCAGAGATCACGCCTGCTACGAAAGAAGAATCCTTCATCAGTAATACATTAACGAACTCCAGTGGATTGCCGCTGTTGTCAACTACACGTCCCTTTATATCCTTGGCTATTGAAGCAACAGAGAATAAGAACATCACTGTCAGAATAAGTAACTTCTTCATAATTTAATGATTTAGTGTCTATTTGTCTGCGTTAATATTTTGCCATTCAATGATTTTGTTCTTGTCCTCATTGGTGATGACATTTGCCTCATGCTTCGATTTTGTTCCGTTCTTAGCTACAACATAATATATCACTGTTGCTGAGAATCTAACTTCATCATTCTCTTTATAGTCCTCACACATATATTTGCCACCAAATTCGGCTTTCTCACCTTTAGCGAGATTTGCAGAAACATGCTTGATTACAGTCTCTTCGAGATTCTTGTTCTCCCAATTTCCATGACCTGGCGTATTACAGTTGCAGCAAAGAACTGTCATGACACATAATGCGATAATAATCTTTTTCATTTTCCCTTTGATTTTTAAATTTCTAAAGCAAAGGAAAAGTGAAAAATACGTGATTCAAAGTGAGTTTCGACGAAATGCCATTTGCTTTCGACGAGTTCTAAACTTCTCTTCTTAGGGTTTCAACATTTGTCATTGTTTTTGTCGGCATCTTTCTTCAGATTAAATGATTAAATATTGTTGCACCACAAAAAGTAGACACTGAGTGGTAGAAAAATGATAGGTAATGAC
>DAIMYP010000027.1:7412-47771 GCA_036734445.1 Tannerellaceae bacterium | reverse complement strand
TATCAATTTTAGCTTGAACATCAGGATTCCAAATTTTCCAATAGGCGTCGCTCATGATTTTCCCTTTGTCTTCTTTCGATGACCTTGGAAAAGTCATTTGTGCCTGCATGTAACAACATGAGCAAACTGCTAGTACAATACTAATTATCGTCTTTTTCATGCTAATTTAATGTTTACTTAACATCAAATTCTAATGTTTGAATCTTTCCTTTCTTATCTTTCCATGTTGCCTGATAATGTCCTTTAAACCCACGGAAACTTAGAACGCCACTTTTATCCATCTTTGTTGTAAATGTCGTCTTCCATTCATGATTAATCAATTGGTCTAAAGTATCATATACTGGTTTCCTATTTAAATCCTTATCATATAACCCAGAAAATGAAGGCTCACCTGGGGCAGCTCCGCCATCAACAACATTCCACCAGGTTATTCCAGTAATATCCGGATCACTAAACCAATAACGATAAAGATTGCGTGCAATGACAGATTGTATTTTTTTACCAACTGCAGTTGAGTCTGGAGCGCAAACGGTTACTTCACTTACATGAATAGGCCGTCCTACTTCTCTTAAACAATCAATCACATTATTAATCTTCTCAGGTGTCAATATTGCACTTCCTTTAGCAATCATAGATGCTTCTTTAGGATCAAATATGTGCATTTGTGCTCCTACATTATCAATACGGATTCCTCGATCTATCATATTTCGAGCTATTTCAACATATCTTCTTACATAGGGAAGCTCACATTTTATATCTATATCGTTAATATTGAATTTTACTGATGAGGGGAAATATTGCATTGCCCATTTAAAAGTTTTATATGTATAATCATCTGGCATTGCCCCACGATTTGCCTGATCAACAGGCTCATTAACTACATCCCAAAGTTTTACACGCTCACCATAACGATTGGCCAGTTCTTGAATATGTTTTTCAAAAAATGGTTCCATCGCTTTGCGATCTTCAGGCATCCAATCTGGTTGTCCCCAACGACGCATGCCATAAATAATAGCATGACCTTTAGGCAAAACGCCTTTCGATTCACAAAAACTAACAACAGGGTCCGTTGGAGGACGACGAAAAATATATGAACTTTCCGCTTCATAACGAGGCTTTCCTTGTTGCGGTTCAAGCGTTTTCCAATAGAATGCTATCGTTGCCGTATTAAACAAGTCACCGAATGTGTTTTCATATCGTTTATTCTGTTCCACAGTTTTAAACTGACCGAACAAGAAAATATTACCACCAAAAAGAAATGAATGATTTAACTGTTCAATCTTTACAAGAGTTCCCTTCTTTACTTGCTTCAATTCAAGCGTAGCATCACTTTTACGAAACTGATCAATATTTTTGTCAATCTTTGCTTGAACTTCCTGATTCCATATTTTGTAATAGGCATCGCTCATTACATCTTCATTCTGAGCAAAAGCAAAATTGATGCAAGATAGACCTAGTATCAATAAAAAACTTTGTAACGATTCTCTTCTCATATTTCTTTATTTAAATGACTCTAAAATTAACTATTTACATTCAATCTCCTTATAATATTCTTTCTTAAAAAAGAATCTTATGCCTATCAGAACCATAATTGCGCCAATGAAATAGAAAACACTTAATGAAGATATGCCTATCGACAATCCGTAATGCGTTTTTATATATCCCAATGCCAAAGGAGCCATCGCTCCAACTAAAAATGCGAATGCAGTCATAATACCCACAGATGAAGCTCTAAGTTTAGGTTCAATCACATCAAACAAAGCGGCATACAAATTAGAATCATATATTCCTCTGAAAATGCCGAACAAAGCCAACATCGTATAACTAACATATAAACTTGATGTATATCCCATCAAGAATATGAATGGTGCACCTAACAAAAGTCCAATAAACTCAGTCTCCATCCGGACTGTTTTTCTTTTAAACGCATACTTGTCTGATAAACGTCCTCCAATCAATACGCCTAAAAATGCTGCAGAGAAATGGAAGAACATAGAAGTAAAACCGGCAGTAGATAATGAAAGATGGAACTTCTCGTAATAGAATGTTGACATCCAAGTAACATATCCGATATTTACAAAGCACATGCATCCGAAAGCGATACAGAGCATCCATACAGTTTTCTTCTTGAAAATTTCTTTAATGACATAACCGATAGAATGACGTGATTCTTGTACTTGCTGTGGTGTATCCTCCATCTTAAAGAACAACAAGATACACAAAAGCAATCCGCCCAAACCGAAAGTAAGGAATGAAGCACGCCATCCAAAATGTTCGCCAATATATGCAGCAATAAAACCACTTGCAACGATACCAACATACAAGGAAGTCTGATGGATAGACATGGCCATTGCACGTGTTTTTTGGTGATATTGACTTATCAGCGAAGTTGCTGCAGGATAATAAAAAGCTTCGCCTCCACCAGATGTGATTCCTCGTAAGACAATAAGAGAAATAAGTCCACCACTAAATCCGGTACATAGTGTACCAATACTAAAAATCAATATACTTGTAAAAACAATCCACTTACGTTTCAAGAAATCGCCTAAGTATCCACCGAATGGGACCAAACATCCATAAGTGATAGTAAAGACGGTAGCTACAAGTCCTAACTGAATATCAGTCAGATGCAGATCATCTTTAATCAGAGGAATGACTACGTTGTAAATCTGCCGGTCGCCCTGATTCAAAAAATAGGCGATCCACAGCATAATAATCAACTGCCATTTGTATGGAATAGAAAGACGTCTCATAATATCTTATATCTTATATTTTATTTTCAAAGGGATCGTGCCCTTTATATTGAGCACGATTCCTCCATTTAAATTATTAACACAACTATTTAATAGCCAGGATTCTGATCCTTTGATGCATCCAAAGCTTCATTATAGTTGAATTCTGTTTCTGGAATAGGCCATAACATGTGTTTATCAGCAACATCAATACCTTTAATCTTCTTGATTTGTGATTTAGCAATACCAAGACGAGTCAAAAACATCCAACGTTTGCCCTCATTCATACATTCATAAGCCTGCTCTTTTATAAGAATATCCATAAATTTATCTGTCGTGTTATACTCAGCCAAATTATAATCTACCGGCGATGTACTCGTTGGGGCATATCCATAAGCACGACGATGAATCATATTCAATTTTTCCATTGCATCAGCATTAGGTGCACCTGCAGCTTTAGTCGTAGCTTCAGCATAAACGAATAACACATCCGGATAGCGAATAACAGGATAATCATTTCCTGCGCCCGAATCACTTGGTGCATTAGGATCGTAGAACTTAGCCATCAAATATGTATTAAAGCCTAATCCTAAATTAAAAGATAAAAGATTGAAATTTTTACGTAGGTCTTTAACATCCCATTCAGAGATCAGAGAGTTAGTATCTGTTGTATAAATACCATACCAACCACCTGCACCATGCATTTTCTGACCATTAATTCTTGCAGCCGGATGAGAACAAAGCATCACATAAACCCAGCCATTACCACTTGCAGAATTATCGTTCTTCAAATAAAAGACCTCTTCTGTGCTGGTTACAACATTTGCACCAAAAATATTATCAAAATCACGAGAAGTTGATACACTTACTAATGAATATTTTCCACTGTCTATAACTTGTTTTGCTGTAGAAGCAGCTTCACTGTATTTGCCTAATTGCAAATAGACTTCTGACAAAAGACTTAAAGCACTGTATTTATTCGGCGTACCTACAATACGGGAAGCGTCAGGAGCATTCTGGGAAGCGAAAGTCAAGTCTGCAAGAATGTAATTATAAATATCATCTACACTACTTTTTGCCAAATTATATTCACTCATATTTTCATCAGTTCGTAATGGACAAGCTCCATAAAGACGGACTAAATTATAATAGTCAAAAGCGCGTATGAAACGTAATTCAGCAGTATATGCACTTTTTTGCTGATCAGTAAGCGAAGAGGCTGACGGCAAACGATTAATCGCAATATTGCAGTCACGTACAGACTGATAAAGACTTGTCCAAACTATAGTTGATCGTGAAATATTAGTTGTATTCAAACCTTGATACTGGCTTAATGGTTCCCATGATCCACGCCCGTAGGCAAAATCAGCAAAAGATTCCTGCATACCTGGAAAATACATATGATTATATCCGTTACGCAACTTATTCAATGGTGCCAAAACAGCTGAAGCTGCTTCAGCTTCAGTATTATAGAATGTTTCAGCTGCGACTGATTTAGGCTCTTCATCCAACCAACTGCTACACGAAGTCATCCCTAATATCAATCCTAAAGCAAATATTATTTTTTTCATAAATTATCCTCCTTCCTTAAAATTGTACTTTAACACCAAAGGTAACTGTCTTTACATTCGGATATGTCAAATAATCCAAGCCTGTATTAACTCCGCCCCATGAATTGATTTCAGGATCCATTCCTGAATAACCAGTTATAGTCAGCATGTTTTGTGCACTAACATATAATTTCACACCTTTAATCCAATTGTTCACACCCCATTTTGAAACTGGAAGATTGTATCCCAAAGATACATCTTTTAATCTCAAATAAGAACCATCTTCAACATATCTATCCGAATGCTTCAAGTTCTGTGAACGAGTAATCTTTGGATATTTTGCTGCTGCATTCTGTTCGGCAGTATTATTTGCACTCCAATGACTATAAAGTACATCTTTCCTGAAATTCAAAGGATAATTGTAATCCAAATCCTGACATTCTGTTACGTTATAAATATCATTACCCTGACTACCTTGGAAAAATAATGAAAGATCAATGCCCTTCCAGCTAACTGCAGTCTGAAGTCCATAAGTGAAATCCGGATTCGGATCGCCAGTTATAAACTTATCTTCATTTGATAAAACGCCATCACCATTTTTATCTACATATGTTATTATACCTTTTTCATTATAACCATTTTCTTTATATGTATAGAAAACCCCGAGAGGTTCGCCTTCACGTATCAAATTGACAAAATCTTCAATATATGACAATCCGACTGTACTACCATATATATCTTTGCCTCCATACAATTTCTTCACTTTATTCTTATTAAAAGCTATGTTTCCAGAAGCTGTCCAAACTAAATCCTTTGTACGAATAATATCTCCATCAACTAATAATTCAAATCCTTTATTACCCATCTTACCAATATTCTCGATAGTAGTACTATAACCGGTAGATACTGGCATAGAGACAGAATTCAACAAATCACGAGTCGTTTTATCGTAATAATCAGCTGTAACTCTCAATCTGGAATCAAACATGCTTAAATCAATACCTACATTCCATTGTGCAGTTGTTTCCCATTTTAAAGCTGACGGTAAAGTTGTACTTGCTGCATAATAAGTTCCTAAACCCGAACCAATGGCTTGTTTACCCTGACTTAACATACTTAATGTAGAATATGGATCAATAGCAGTAGAACCTGTTTCACCATAGCCTAATCTCAATTTCAAATTAGATATCTGTTTGATATTTTTCAAAAATGGTTCATCAGATATACGCCAAGCTAAAGCTGCCGAAGGAAAATATCCCCATTTATTACCTACAGAATAACGAGAGGATCCATCTGCACGCATACTGACCGTAGCTAAATATTTACCTTTGAACGAATAATTCAATCTTCCAAGATATGACATAAGTACCCATTTTGTATATCCTGTAGAAGGTGTTCCAAAAGAAGTTGCAGAACTAATCTGGTCCGTTTCAGGAACATCACTAATGAAACCGGTTCCACTCATATTCATAGAACGACCTAAATACTGTTGATAAGTAAAACCACCCATTACATTAAAAGAATGATTCTTATTAACAGTAAAATCATAATTGGCAATATTTTCATTAACAATTGTTGTTTCGGTATTAGAACCTACACTTGCATTATTTGTACCCCACAAATATTTAGAAGTGACATAAGCATCATTTCTATAATCCAATGTCTCAATGCCTATAGAAGACTTCAAAGATAAACCTTTAATTGGCTTATATGTAAGAGCAACATTCGAATCATTCAGATTAGACTTTGTCTTGTTTGATGTTTCATTGATAAGAACCATCGGGTTTCTTAATGCATTCGACATAAATGGATAAGACAACATAATATCATTGTAGCTGCCATCTTCATTATATGGTGTTACTGAAGGTGGCGCATATAATGCAGCTCCTAACAACGTTCCACCACGATTACCTCCACTAAGATTATAATTACGCATTGTTGCAGTTCTTGCATAAGCCATAATCAAATCAACATGAAATTTATTATTAATATCATGATTAATAGTACCTCTCAAATTATATTTATCGTAGGCACTGTTCTTAATGATACCATCACGTAACATGATTGAACCACTAATCAAAATCTTGGTTTTGTCATTAGCTGAACTAATAGATAGATTATGATTCTGAATAGGAGCACTGTCAAAAACAGCATCTTGCCAATCAAAGCCTTTACCAAATGCAGCTACTTGGCTATCTGTAAAATAAGTTTTACCTGTATCATTAAGCAACATTTCATTAGTTAAAGTAGCCCATTCAGTAGCATCAAGCATCTTCATTTTCTTTCTTAATGATTGTACACCATAACTACCATCATAAGTTACAGAAGTACCATTTTTACCACTTTTCGTTGTGATTAAAATAACACCATTTGCACCACGTGATCCATAAATGGCAGTAGCAGATGCATCCTTCAAGACTTCAACAGATTCAATATCTTGACTGTTTATTGAAGATACATTAACGGGCATACCATCGACGACATACAACGGATCGTTACCACCTCTGATAGAGTTGGTTCCACGAACTCTAATTGTAAAATCACCTTGAGGCGCACCTGTGTTATTCGTGATAACAACACCAGGAACACGGCCTTGTAACCCCATAATTGGATTTGGAACAGGAATAGCTTGCATGTCTTCTGCCTTAACTGAAGACAAAGAACCTGTCAAATCGCGTTTTTTCATCGTACCATAACCAACAACCACAACTTCGTCCAATGCTTCAACATCTTCAGATAATGAAACATTTACAGAAGACTTACCTTTCACCGATACTTCTTGACTTAAGTATCCGATGTAAGAGAAAACTAATACAGAATTTGCTGGAACAGAAAGCGTAAATACGCCATTTGCATCTGAAATAGTACCTGTTGAGGTTGAACCTTTTACAACCACATTTACACCAGCCAACGGTTCTCCGGTTTTTACATCTGTAATTGTGCCCTTCACGCCATGTTGCGCAAATGCACTGATGCTAATAAAAAGCATCAATAAGAAATAGTAAAACTTTTTTTTCATGATACCATAATTGTATTTGTTACGTTCATTATTATAAAATTATATTTTACAATGCAATATTATATACTAAAATAATATTGGCAAAATTATTTAGTATAAAAATAACGTTTTATGTTGCAAAACATAAAATCAGGATATTATAAACATAAAGAATATGTTAGAAGGCCTAATATTACAAGTAAATATATTTAATATCAATAGAATTTTCATCATACGGCCTAATCTTGGTTAAAAGAATATAAGGAGCAATCATATTCAAATTATTATTTTAATTTTGCATTGTAAAACAAATCGAGATGAACAATATCTACTTATATTTGTTTTTACAATATAAAAGAAGAAGAATTATGATACAAGTAATAAACAGAGCGCTAAATATTCTAGAGGTGATTGCCAATAGTACGGACAAAGAACTCGGACTGGCAGAAATTGCGGATGAAGTTGAACTGAATCACGGAACATGTGCAAACATCCTGAAAACATTAGTCAACAGAGGATATGTTGAACAGGTCAGCGCAAAGAAAGGCTACAAATTAGGATATATGTCATATCAGTTGACAAATGCAAAATCCTATTATACAGACCTTCTGAATATAGCTAAGAGCTTAATGGATGAGCTTAGAGACGAAATCAATGAAACGGTCATTCTTTCCATCATTAAAAATGGAAAACGTATCTTGCTTTATGAAGCTCCAGGCGATCACACGCTGCAAATCCGAACGACTCCGGAATCAACCGTTTACCGTGCTACAACAGGCCGAATGATTTTAGCACATTATTCGCCCAAAGAATTAGATGATATCATTGAGAAAGCAGGAATGCCAACCGAAAAAGACTGGCCAGAAGTTAAAAGCAAATCGGATTTGATACAGCTTCTCAACCAAATAAAAACGAACGAAGTCGAAATCACCTCGAACGCCAACCATGTTGTAGGCTTGGCTACACCTATTTATAAGAAAGGATCTGTCATTGCCAGCCTCGGCATTTATCTACCGGATGTCCGCTTCGGAAAAGCAGAAAAGAACAATATCATCAAACTGCTGAAAAAAACGACAGCACTCATCAATGAAAAAATAGCCGCATCTGTAAAAATATAAGGGGGAAAAAAGACTCTTTACAACGACTTACGGATATTCAGTCGCCAAGGATTTTCAATGGTTTCTATACTCTTCTTATTGAGGAGTGAAGCCATTGTTTGCCCCATGAGTTTGAAATCGGTTGACAAGGTAGTTATGCCTCCCGCCAGGATTTCTTTCAAAGGCGTGTCGTTATATGAGATAATGCCAAAATCTTTACCCAAAGCCATCGATTGCCTTTCTGCCTGTTTTAGCAGAATCACCAAATCCCGGTCATTAACTACCATATAAACTTCACCTCTTTGGATAGTCCTGTCTTGGATCGAACTGATATATTCATGACCAAAACCATACTCAGTGCAGAACTTACAAAGTCCATTATAGCGCTCAATCGGTTCTTTTTCCTCTCTCTGAACCATTATTATTTGGCTATATTTCTTCAGATAGGATAAACCGAAAATCAAAGCCTCATACGTATCTTTTTCAAAATTCTGCGCTACTGACGAATATTTGCCTTTCAATTCCGGATGAAAATGATCCAAAAGGAATACTCGACCGGAAAGATGTTTCAATAATGAATCAAGTCCGGCAAACTTACCGGGCATAATAATATATGTAGTGTATTTATTGTTTGCCTCATTGATCAGCGTTTCGAAAACCTTACGATTATAATTATGAAAATAGATATCTACAGTCGCCCGTTTGTCGACTGATTCCATAAACGAGTTGTACAAGTCCTCCTTGAAAGCATTGAATTCATTAAAAAGAAGGAAGATATTATATTGCTGAAACGTACGAACACTATTTATATAATAACCAATTCCCGGACTGGATTCAATTATTCCCTTCGACTTCAATTCGTTGATTCCAGAGAAAACGGTATCCCTCGAAAGATGGAAACGCTCTCTGAATTCATTAATAGAAGGAATCCAATCACCTTTCTTGTACGTCCCGGCATTTATGCCCTCCAAGACAAAGTTTACTATCTGCTTATATTTTGATTCTTTCTCTTTCATAGATTTGACAAAGATAAAATGAATATTTCAAATTAACATTACATCATTCAAGTTTTTAGAATAAAAAAATATAATACCAGTTCGTACCAGTTTGAATATTTATATTTATATTTGTTGCCAAAGAATCAATCTCATATCATGAAACAAGGCATCATTTTTGAAATAGAAGAATTTGCCATCAATGATGGTCCGGGAATAAGGACAGCCATATTCCTTAAAGGTTGTCCGTTGCATTGCGCCTGGTGTCACAATCCGGAAGGCATTTCGCCCAATCCACAATATATGGACAAGAAAAATGGAAAGGAAATATGCGGTTATACCATTAGCAGCGACGAACTGTCTCAGAAGATATTAAGGAATAAAGAGATATTCAAGCTCAATCATGGCGGCGTTACTTTTTCGGGCGGCGAACCGATGTATCAATCTGATTTTCTGCTGGAAGTGCTTCATCAGATCAAAGGTGAAGTACATGCAGCCATCGAAACAAGCGGATTCACTTCGCATGAAATTTTCAAGAATGTGGTATCGATGCTGGATCTTGTCCTGTTTGATGTGAAACAGACAAACCCTGAGCTACACAAAAAATATACAGGCGTTAGCAACCAACCCATATTGGACAACTTGAACTATCTATGCCATGAAGCCGACAAAGATTTCATTATCCGTGTCCCGCTCATTCCGGGAGTCAACGATACCAAAGAGAATATGCTAACTCTTTTAGATCTCATCAAGGATGCAAAGCGGCTGGTAAGGATCGAATTATTACGTTACAACAAGATGGCCGGGGCAAAATATCCCATGATCGGACAAAACTACAATCCGCCGTTCGATCCGACTATCGAACCACATATATATAATGTATTTGAGAAGAACAACATAAAAACATTGATATTATGATTGAAAGAATAAAAGATTTGCGAGAATTCATCACGAATAAAAAGCATCACGCTTATCGCAAAACACTTGAAGAAGTGGGATTACAAGATATTAGCCAAGAGTTCAAAGATTCAAATCTGCCAATTGTCAGACGCGCAGCTCTCGGTTTATCGATGATGTTGGAAAAAGAGCAGGCAGTCATTCTTCCCGGCGAAAAGATTGTTTGTACACGGACTGTTTCGCAAGTGCCTTCGCTGTTCACTGCGGAAGAATGGAAGCAGATAACAAGCAACCATTATATTCATGAACATGGAATGGTTTGCAATATCTCGCCTGATTATGCTTATACAATCAAAAATGGTTTTGAAGCACGGAAAAAGGAGATTTCTGATAAACTAAAAGACAAAACTTTAAATAAAGAGCAGACCGATTTTCTTGATGCTTCCTTGACTTGCATCGATGCCGTCCAGAAATTCATCGAGAAATATGAACAATACGCCCTGTCTGTTGGCGAAACCGATACGGCAAAAACGCTGCACAACATTAAAACCGATGGAGCCAAAAACTTCCGCGAAGCACTGCAACTTCTTAGAGTACTGCATTTTGCTATTTGGGCAGCAGGCAATTATCATAATACTTTAGGCCGTTTCGACCAATATATGTATCCTTATTATTCAGCAGATATTCAGAACGGAGTCCTGACAAAAGAAGAGGCATTCGATCTGTTGGAAGAATTCTTCCTGACCTGTAATAAAGACAGCGACTTGTATCCCGGAATGCAACAGGGCGACAACGGACAGAGCATGGTTTTGGGCGGACGAAGCATCAATGGCGAATATCTTTTCAACGACCTTTCATGTATGTGCCTGCAGGCAAGTTTTGAACTTCAACTTATTGATCCAAAGATAAATATACGTGTAGACAAGAATACGCCCGACGAAATCTATACGTTGGGTTCGCGACTAACCCGCATCGGACTCGGTTTTCCACAGTACTGCAACGATGATATTGTCATCCCTGGTCTGATACGCAAAGGCTATACAAAAGAGGATGCTTATAATTATGTAGTTGCTGCTTGCTGGGAATTTATTATTCCTGGCGTAGCCATGGATATTCCGAATATCGACGCGCTATCATTAGCTGCTTGCGTCAAATCGGTTATCAATCAGCTCAATAGCTGCAAAAACTATCAAGAATTCTATCAGCTTGTAGAGAAAGAGATGAGTCATCAGATTGACATGATCTGTGAAAAGCACAAACATCTCTATATGGTTCCTGCTCCAATGATGTCGTTGCTGATGGATGGAACGATCGAAAACGCCAAAGACATTTCAGAAGGTTCAAAATACAACAACTACGGCATTCATGGCACAGGTTTGGCAACAGCTGCCGATTCGCTTGCTGCAATAAAAAAATATTATTTCGACGAGAACAAAGTAAGCTACGACGTTTGGGTCTGTGCACTGGAAGACAATTTCGCCAAGGAGAAAGACTTGCAGAAAATGCTACGTACTGAGGCGCCCAAAATGGGATTTGACGACGATTATGTCGACTTCATCGCAAAAGATCTGCTGAACTCATTCGACAAAATATTAGATGGACGGAAAAATGAACGCGGTGGAATTTATCGTGCCGGAACAGGAACAGCCATGTACTACATTTTTCACGCCGAAACGCTTGGGGCAACACCTGATGGCAGAAGCGCAGAAGAAAAAATTCCAGCCAATTATTCACCCAGTCTGTTCATCAAGCAAAAAGGACCGATGTCGGTAATAAAATCCTTTACGAAGGCAGATCTGAAAAATGTCATCAATGGCGGGCCGCTGACGCTGGAGTTCGACCAATCGATATTCCGCAATGAAGAAAGCGTTGAGAAGCTCGGAATGCTTGTCAAGACCTATATCACTCTGGGTGGTCATCAGTTGCAGCTTAATACCGTTTGCAAAGAAAAACTTCTGGATGCCAAGAAACATCCCGAGAACTACAAGAACCTGATTGTCAGAGTCTGGGGCTGGAGTGGATACTTTGTTGAACTCGACGAGTGTTATCAGAATCACGTAATCAATAGAATTGAATTCGGTTTATAAATAATACAAGCGATGGTAAAAAAATTCATGTTTTATATAGCTTTTGTAGCTTCATTAGGCGGATTTTTGTTTGGGTTTGATACGGCTGTCATTTCAGGAGCCGAACAAGCTATCCAGCATGTGTATAATCTATCCAACTTCAGTCATGGCTTCACAATAGCTATTGCTCTGTTCGGCACAATCTTAGGAGCACTGATCAGTGCCGCGCCGGCAGAAAAATACGGTCGGTTGAAATCATTGAAAATCGTTGCATGGTTATACTTCTTCTCGGCAATTGGCACGGCATTGATTGTCAACTGGTATTCATTCCTTTTCTTCCGGTTCTTAGGAGGAATAGCTGTCGGTGCCTCATCAGTAGTCGGACCGATGTATATCGCTGAAATTTCGCCATCAAACTGGCGCGGACGTTTTGTAGCCTTCTTCCAGTTCAACATCGTACTCGGTATAGTAATCGCATATGTTTCAAACTTTTATATCAGTGGCATTCCCAACGATTGGCGCTGGATGTTAGGCGCATTGGCTATTCCGGCATTCATCTTCGGAATCCTTTTGCTCACAGTTCCCGAAAGCCCGAGATGGTTGGTCAAGCAACATCAAGAGTCAAAAGCGAGTCAGATATTAGCCATGGTCAGCAAGGCTGATATTCAGAAGGAACTCGAAGAAATAAAAGAATCATTGGTTTTCATCGGTGGAAAAAGCGAAGCGCTCTTTCAACGCAAGTATCGGAAACCAATCCTTTTTGCTTTTCTAGTAGCCACATTCAATCAGCTATCCGGAATCAATGCCATTCTCTATTATGCTCCACGCATTTTCGAACTGTCGGGAGTCTTTCATAATCAGGCAATGTTGCAATCCATCATTATCGGACTTACCAATCTGATATTCACTATGATTGGTATGATATTGATTGACAAGGTCGGTCGTAAACGGTTGCTTTATGTTGGATCCATAGGGATGACGATCTCGCTTTTGCTCGTAGCCTACAGTTTCGGTACAAGCAGATTGTCGCCCATCTTCATGTTGATCTGTCTGATGGGATTCATCGCCTTCTTTGCCATATCTCTCGGAGCTGTCATCTGGGTTTTGATTTCCGAAGTCTTCCCGACTTCCGTGCGCGAGAAAGGGCAGGTTTTAGGCAGTATGACCCATTGGGGATGGAACGCTATCCTATCATGGATGTTCCCGATTTTCCTTGAAAGCGGAGGTTCATTCATATTCGGATTCTTCGCAGTTGTCATGCTGTTGAGTTTCGTTTTCGCATGGAAACTGCCGGAAACGAAAGGCAAATCACTTGAACAAATACAAAAAGAACTCATAAACTAACCTTATTATCATATTTATCTATAAGAAATGCGTCTCCAAATCGGACGCATTTCTTTTTTTGTCCTAATGTAGGATTCGTTTGACATATATCAAAATACAAGTACACATATGTATAATTATATTTTTACATATGTCAAATGAATCATTTAATCGAAAGAAAGAGAGATTTTATTCAGTTGCAAGATGACTTTCATTTAGAGAGAAATGGGAACGCATCCTAAGAGATATTTTACAAATATTTTGGATTATGGAAAAAAGAAGATATCTTTGGAACGATTATTTTAATAGTTCAATGAAAATATCAATAAAGGATATAGCACAGTCCTTAAATTTGTCGAAGGCTACAGTCTCATGGATTCTTTCCGGACAAGGTCCCGCCAAGGGATTTAGTGAAAAAACGATCAAGCGGGTAACAGAATATGCCGAGTCGGTCAATTACCGTCCCAATCTGCTGGCTAGAAGCTTATCGCTCGGTACGACAAATACTATAGGATTAATCATCCCATTTATAGGCGATACTTTTTATGCACAGATGGCTCAATCCATCGAAGCCGAAGCTGCACGTAATAAAAATGTTCTCATTGTCTGCAGTTCTGAAGGCAACGGCGAGAAAGAGTTCGAACTGATCAAAATGCTCCGTTCCAAGCAGGTTGACGGGATTATAATCGCGCCTACAAAGACATCCCAAAAGGGAATCGACTTTTTGATTGAAGACAAACTACCGTTTGTTTTGATTGACCGCTATTTCCCCAATCTGAATACGAACTATGTTATCGTCAATAATTATCAAACCAGTTACGACCTTGTATACCATCTGCTAAAGAAAGGTTCGCGCAAAATTGCGCTACTCACTACAGACGTTCATCTCTATGTAATGAAACGCCGTATTGAAGGATATAGAAAAGCACTGGATGCTCAAGGAATAAACAGCGATCTGGATCTGGAACTATTCATTGAACGACAGAATTACGAAATCGATATTGTCGACAAACTGGATTCATTATTTAAGGAAGTTCCCGATGTTGATGGCTTCTTCTTCTCAACCCATTATCTTGCACTCGAAGCCATACGCTATTTTATCAAGCGCAAGATCGACTATCACACGCGTTTCAATATGGGATGTTTTCATGAGACAATCGGTTTGGATATTCTGGCTCCGGAAATGAGTATTGCCCGAATGCAAATCGAAGAAATGGGGATCAAGGCAATACAGATTCTCCTTGAGAACATAAAAGATAAGGACTTCGAATCTCAAAAAATCATAATAAATAATCAGATGATTCTCAAATAGTACCTTTCATTTTCGTTCTGCTATCTCATTCCACTTCATTCTAAAAGACACGTACAATATGTAAATCAAAGCGAAAAGTGGCACAAACAGACTAAAGAACTGATTGCTTGAGTCAGCGATTGCACCCATAATCATCGGTAATATGGCTCCGCCGGCAACACCCATAATCATCAAAGCAGAAATCTCGTCAGCTTTGGATGGCTCCGATTGGATTGCCGAAGAAAAGATAATCGGGAATACATTTGCACAGAAGAATCCGATTAAGAACAAGGCAACATACAAGATTGTCACATTCGACGAGAGCATAAACAATACGAATGACAAAACGCCCAGCACCAGATTAATCATCAGAAATCGGCGCGACGAATAGCGCAACAACATAACTGATCCTATAAAAGTGCCAATAGTACGAGCCAGGAAATACAAACTGCAACCTAATCCACCTTTTTCCAAAGGTACTTGGCAACGTTCGAAGAGATATTTCGGAACGGCTGTCATCAGCCCTACTTCAAACCCGACAATCAGCAGAATCACCGAAAACGATATCATCAGTTCCTTATCCTTGAAGAGTCCCCAAATCTGATTCCCCACAAGATTCTTCTCATCCTTGCTTTCATGTATCGGTGCAAATGCAAGCCAAATCCATGACAACACCGTAATCACCGCATAGACTAAAAATATAAGTTGCCAGTTTCCCCAACCGCCAACAGCTACACTGATAATAACCGGTCCTAACGTAGACGAGATAGCTTTAATGAAACAACCCAAGGTGATTGTACTCGTCACCTTTTCCTTCTCAACGACATCCAACACCAATGGATTCAAAGAAACCTGAAGGACCGTATTGCCTATACCCAGAAGAGCAAAAGCAAATAATATGGATGCAAAAGAATAATAAGTCAACGGGATAATCATTGCCACAACCGTAATCAGTATACTTATCAAGACGGTTTTCTTCCTCCCGATGCGCTTCATCAGCATACCTGTCGGCAAAGAACAAACGGCAAACCAAAGGAATACCAACATCGGCAGCAAATTGGCCAACGTATCATTCAATCCGAAATCTTTCTTTACATAACTGGTTGAAATACCGACCATATCAACAAAGCCCATTACAAAAAAGGCTAACAATACGGGTGGTAATCCCCAGAATGATTTGATTCTTGTCTGTGTTTCCATGGCATTATGCAATTATAATATGAGTTTAAATGTTTCTATTGAATGATGTCCCAACTTTAAAGTAATTACTTTCCCTGAAGCAGGAATTACATCTTCCTCATCTTCAACCAAGTTAGTTCTTATCACTTTCTTCACGTCTGTTGGCAATGTAAGCTGAATTTCCTTATCTTTTCCTTCCATTTCCGTCAAACGGATGATCAGATTCGAATCGTTATCCGCCTTTTTAATTAACGACAAAGCCACTAATGGGTCGGAAACTGATATAAAACTTTTTGATGAAGGCAATATACCTCCTTGGTTTTCTTTCTTTTGAACATAGAAAGGATGATTACTTTCTATACCGAAAACATATCCATTCTTCCAACCTTCAGCATGAGATGATAGGGAGAAATGGAAACTATGCGTTCCCGTCTGATGATACCAGTTGCCTTCGCCATGACAACTTTTATGTGAAGATAACAGTATACCTTGCAAAACAGGATACGAAGTCAGTTCTCGAGAAGGGTCAATCCAATCGGCTACAGCAACGCAAGACGACATGGTTACTCCGAAACCACTGCCATTAGCCGATATAAAATTCTGAATTTCACGAGGATGCGAGTCGGCAGGATGATGCACATACGCTCCGGCAGCGGCCCAACCACCTGGTATTTTATTCAATTCATCGCGTCCAACTTGGGCAACTCCCATCGGAACTTCATAATTGATTGTATGACCGTTCATCATATTAATAGGAAAAACAATCCGATACTGGCGATTGTGTGTTCCATCAAATTCACGCAAAGTGACGTCAAAATCTATCTGTTTTTTCTGATGATAGAAAGTGATAACCTGAACTATCGTAGCATGTTTCGTAGGCTGAACATTTTCAAAACGAGTGTAAAGCGGTCCGGATTCGGTCTTCCGCCAACGAGCATCGAATGAACTGAGTGTTGTAATATCGCCCGGAGTCAATTCTTTTATTTCTGTAAATTCGCCTGCACCATTACCCAAATAACCAAATTCAGAAATATCGCCGCATGCGAACTTAGAGGTATGAACCAACTCTTTTTTCAATTCCTTATCATAAAGCGAAACGATACCACCATTACCTAAAACAGCTTTATAATAGGAATTCTCAACACTGTTATCGGATGCCGTAAAATCTCCATTCTGCGGCTTTATGTACTTTCCTTCAGATATTTCAAAAGTGCGGAAACCCATTGAAGGCACATCTTTCGAGATGAATGTTACATATTTTTGACTGTTGTCGCGACTAATCTGTGAAGGGACAACATTGCCTTGATCATCTTTGACAACAACATTTTCTTTTGAAACGGCACACTTGACATACTGATTGCGTGTCCATGTTAAATCATTATATAATACGAAACTGCCCGAGCGTACATTTATTTTCTCCGTTATTTCCTTCAAAGCTTTTTGGAGCAATGTATTCCCCATATTCCTTGCTAATTGGAGACTGTCCTCATAAATACAATCTGTTATCTCACCATATTTCCCGCCCAAACCGTGATCGGGATAAATAGAAGCCATCCAAGCTCTATCAAATGCAGATCGAGGGTAATCCTTCAAACTGTTATTTATCAAAGCCGAAAATGTTGTGAATGATTCTGCTGCCGGCAATAATATTCCGGCTTCACGTTTATATCTCGTAGCTTCATAATGCGCCGGTCCGTGAATATACAGCCAAAGATCAGGACGTTCTCCCGAAATCTTTTCAAAATGCGTATCATTATCCCTAAGCGAATTAAAATATTCTTCGGCTGTTGAGCAGATCAACCGCGGAAGAGGTATGGACGATTGCGATGCAATCTTGTTCCATTCATCAATAACCTTCTGATAATCGACTGGTTTCGTTGCATCACAACTCATTAGTATCGCATAGTGAGGAGGAATGGCATGCTGTTTATAATATTCGCTCCAAAGCTGCGTCCGATGATGCAATTTGTGTAAAGCCGTCACACCGTCTTTATCAAAAAATTTCCAAATCAACGAAGCCCACCCATAATTGCCGGGAGTGAATGTCAATACTTTTGAACCATCCGGACTGTACCAGTCATACAAACCTTCGCCCATTCGGCTGATAAACAAGTTTGGAATGCCACTCTTTGCCAATATCTGCGGCATCTGCCAAGTTCTTCCCGGTACATCCATATTATTGGCAACATGATCATCGCAACCCGGCATATTCTCGCGAACCCATTTTCGTCCATAATAAGCCTGACGCACAAGTTGTTCGCCGGTTGAAAGACCTTCATAAGGCTGATTGTATGTAGCGCCCCATCCGAATCTTCCTGCTTTATACAAATCAATCAGTTCGTTCTTTCGAGTGGGATATGCCTCTAAAAATTCCATCAGATTGAGTGTTTGTTCCATCTCAAACTTGAAATTCTTGTTTTCTTTCATGATTTCCAAAGCAGGAAGGATAATATTATCTATGCGATCCATCCGGCAAGAATCAGGTGTATTCATCCAAGCGATATCCTGATGAGAAGACTGTATCAGATGAATCGTTCCATTCTGAAAATAACCCCAATCAGATGGAATAAAAGGAGTAAACACCTGGTCGACAACAACTGTCTTATTCGACATCAGTTTAAAGCGGCTCTCATTACCAATCATCGGCAACCAAACCAACAAACTATCCGGATTATTCGTGCGTGTCACCTCTATTGATTGTCCACCAATCTCAGCCTTCAATACGGACTTCCCTATATGTTCCTGCTTTATAAAAGACAAAATTCTGAATTGACCATTCACATTCTCATAATGCACAGGATTAACCGGATTGATAATCGCAGACTCACGTTGCGCCGATACGTTCAATGATAGACAGATAATGCCTAATATGAATATCTTCTTTTTCATGTGTATTTTTTAAATAAGCAATAATTACAGCTTCATTTTAATCGGTTTAATAAGCACAAAGGTAAAAATTATCTTTAAACCTAATCACAGGAGATAAATGATTCATGGAACATTAACAATTGGACTAAAATAAAAGAAATTACATTTGGATAAAAGCACTTGCGTTTTCATTCAAATTTCGAAACAACCCAAATGAAGTCAACAGAAGCATCAAAGCAATAGCCAAAACTCATAGTTTTTATATACTTTTGTAGTCGAAAGCAGAAAAAAGGAAAAGCAATGATAGTGATTCGAGACACAGATTCTTTGAAAGCAGAAAAACTGGTAGCTACCATCGGATTCTTTGATGGAGTTCATTTAGGTCACCGATATCTGATCAGTGAACTGAAAGAGATCGCTGCGCAATCAGGACTTCCTTCGGCAGTCATTACTTTTCCGCAACATCCAAGGACTGTGCTTAATGCTGAATATCAACCGAAATTGCTGAACACATATAACGAGAAAGTTGAACTTCTCAGTAAAACCGACATCGACTATTGCATTGTTCTCGACTTCACACTTGAATTATCACAATTCACTGCCAAAGAATTTATCACCAAAATACTGGCTCAGAAGTTTCATGTGCAAACATTGCTGATTGGTTATGACCATCGGTTCGGTCACAATCGTGAAGACGGATTTGAAGATTACGTGGCTTACGGAAAAGACTGTAATATGCAAGTAATCAAAGCATCACGTTACAGTGAAGGTGAGGAAGCGGTCAGTTCATCAGAAATACGCAGGCTGATCTCCACGCACAATGTTGAAGAAGCAGCGCATCTGCTGACCTATCCTTATTCATTGAAAGGGAAAATAGTCAATGGATATAAAGTAGGACGCACATTAGGCTTTCCTACTGCTAATATTCTTGTAGAAGAACCTTGCAAAATCATTCCTGCTGCAGGCGTATATGCCGTGTGGGTCTATCTTAACAGTCAGAAACACAAAGGAATGCTTTATATCGGCGATCGTCCTACATTGAATAACGGCAACAATATTTCTATGGAGGTAAACATTCTGGACTTTTCAGGAAATATTTATAATAACGAAATCAGCGTCGCGTTTATTCATTATGTCAGAGCTGACATCAAGTTCGATACACTTGAAGCATTGACTCTCCAATTAAAGCACGACCGCGAAACGGTTGACAAACTTTTAGATTGAAACATCCTATAGATATGTATTACGAAGCATTAGACATACTTAAAGGCATGATTTGCCGCTCATCATTCAGCCGTGAAGAGACTGAAGTCGCTGATTTTCTACAAGCTACATGGCAACAGGCAGGCAATAAGGTTCATCGTAAAGGCAATAATCTATGGATGATTGCGCCTCATTTTGATATTGATAAACCTACTTTGCTCCTCAATTCGCATATTGACACGGTGAAACCGGCCTCCGGTTGGAGCAAAGATCCTTTCAATCCGGAAGAAAGCGAGGACGACAAACTTTACGGACTCGGGAGCAATGATGCGGGTGCAAGTGTTGTTTCACTATATGAAGCGTTCAGGGCTTTAAGTCAAAAAGAGCAGTCGTACAACTTGATATTTCTGGCATCATGCGAAGAAGAAGTGTCAGGGAAAAACGGAATCGAAAGTGTTCTGCCCGAACTTCCGCCTGTTCAATTTGCAATTGTTGGTGAACCAACCGGCATGCAACCGGCAGTTGCCGAAAAAGGGCTGATGGTTCTGGATTGTGTTAGTCACGGCAAAGCAGGCCACGCAGCACGCAATGAAGGAATTAATGCTATCACATTAGCTATCAAAGACATTGAATGGTTCAACACTTATCAGTTTCCATTGGAAAGCGACTTTCTAGGTCCGGTGAAGATGAGTGTAACTATGATTCAGGCAGGAACACAGCACAACGTTATTCCCGAACGATGCGAATTCACAGTTGATATACGCTCCAACGAATTCTATCAGAACGAACAACTTTTTGAACTTATCAAAGAACATGTCGGTTGCGAAATTAAGGCTCGCAGTTTCCGACTCAATTCGACACACACCAATGTCAATCATCCATTTATTCAACGTTGTCTGATACTGGGAAAAGAACCGTTCGGTTCGCCAACGCTCAGCGACCAGGCATTAATGCGATTTCCTTCCGTAAAAATGGGTCCGGGAGAATCTTCCCGTTCACATACTGCCGATGAATATATCGAACTGATTGAAATACGCGAAGCCATTGACACTTACATTCAACTTTTGGACGGTTGCGCCATCAGTTGAGTAATACATATAAATAAAGAACGTGCGCGATATTCTTGGAACAATAGCCAGTCGATACCTGATTGCGATTCTCAATCTTGTACTGATATTCATCAATGCAAAAGCATTGGGCGTTGAAGGTGTCGGACTGATCGGACTCATCATCGCTTCAATCAATATTGCCATGATGTTCAATGGAATACTTTCGGGAAACACAATCGTCTATTTCATGAACCGCTACAGCATGAAGGCTGTATTTGCTCCATCATACGTTTGGACTGTCGTTGGTTCACTTATTGCCTGTTCAGTGATGAAAATAGTGGGAATGTTACCTGAAGGCTATTTTCTTCATATCTATCTTTTATCGATTCTGATGTCATTGGTTATGGCCAATTCGCGATTTCTTCTCGGCAAAGACCATATCAAGGGATTCAATATCACATATATGTTGCAAGGCGGCATGCTGTTCATTGTTCTACTCTATCTATATTACGGAGAACGACGTCAGGAAGTTTCTTCATACATTGCCGGAATGTACATCGCCAACGGAATCGCCTTTATCATCAGCCTTCTGATGCTATTCCCTTATTTTAAACACCCGACAGAAGAGACAAGCAAAAATTATACACTCTCATCTCTCCTCAGAGAAATGTTTGCATACGGATTATGGGGAAGCGCCGATAATATTGCCGAAGCACTGACCACGCGACTCAATTATTTTCTAATCGGCCGTTTCGGTGGATTAAGCAGTGTAGGATTGCTGGATGCCGGAACAAAAATGTCGGAAAGTGTATGGCATATCAACAGAAGTGTCGGATTCATTGAATACGGTCACGTGGCTAAAAGTAATGATTCTCAACAGCATAAGACCATCACACTGCAATATCTCAAGCTTACTTTTTGTGCTGTTACATTAGCGACCGCTTGTATCCTGCTTATTCCGGAATGGATTTACACTGACTATCTGTTTAGCGAACAGTTCCAAGGCATACGCAAAGTCATTGCCGGACTCTCTGTCGGGATTATTGCTTTTGGTTGCAATGGTATTATCAGTCAGTATTTTATTGGAAGCGGTAAGATTCGCTACAGCGCCGTCTGCTCATTTATTGGTTTGGCAACATTATTGATTGCCGGAGTCATTCTGATTCCTTTATATGGAGTGGTCGGATCGGCTATCTGCTCAAGCATTGCCTTCTGTTGCATGCTTTGCTTCTCGCTGATCATGTTTTGCAAGATTACACACACAACCGTTTCCGAATTACTAATCAATAAAAAGGATTGGGAATTTATTAGAACGGCTTTCCGACGTCGTCACTAGAATTATTTTTCTTCAGCTATATACAAATTATCGGTTAAAACATTCACATAACGACGGAGTATATTTCCCCTCTCATTTTTCAATAAACCGACCAGCACGAATGATGTCTTTTTCATCCAAGGCTGATACGAAAGTTTATAATTATATCGGACATCACCAAGCGATGTCGATTCATTAGGCAGAACCATATAGGCACTACCTTTTGCGGCTTTTTCTCCTTTAAAACTAATTCTACGATGATACATTTTCTGCGCATGTGCACCGTTCAAAACAATCGGAGGCAACTGAAGCGAATCGGCTGCGTTCTTCAGCATTGGAATCAAAGTTATACTTTGAAACCGTCCGACAGATATATGACAAATATCGAATGTCAGATCCAAAGACAACGTTCTGCCATCCTGCGTCAATTCATTGCCTTTAATACTTATCAGTCCACAATAGTTTGTACTGTCAGTCTGAGCAGTACAAAGAAAAGACACAAACAAAAACAACAAAGTCAAACACTTGCTCTTCATAAACATCACTTGATTAAATAGACAAAACTTACACCCACCTTCGTCGGTCCGAAATAATTGTTTCTGTATCGCGCAGAGTTCGAACCTTCCTCAGAAGACTTATCATACTTAAAGCGGATATACCCCAAACCAGCAGTAAATTCTACATTCCAATGCGAACTCAAATACAAATCATATCCGTATGAAAGGCCGCAACCGTAAGCATGCCCATCATAATCATAATCAGATTTCATCACATTAAGCAAACTCACTCCCGAAGTTTTATAATCAATATACATACCATGCAATCCTATAAACGAACGATTATAATGTTCATGAAACCAATAACGCAGCTCAGGCTGCACCATCCAATGCTTAATGGACTTGTCATCACTGCCGAACTTCCAGGGGTTGTAATTGCCCGAGACATCCAGCGACCAATGTTTAGCCATTGCAACCTCCATTCCCAGATTGAAGGTAGTTGTAGCATCATATAGCACATTGCTTTTGAGAGCAACTACTTGTGCCTGCCCATTCAACAAGCAGCAGAGGCAAAGGACACAGATTCCAATTATTCTTTTCATAAACATCTACTAATAGGATGAACCAATGAATGAGCAAATATACAAATTCTATTTGACTATAAAAACAATTTATGCCAAAGGTCATTACAGACGTAATAAATCGCTATCTTTGCAACATAATCAATTAGGGAATATGAAATATACACTTCTCACCATACTAATCGCTCTCAGCTTTTTTTGTACAAGTTGTGGCGATGACAATAAAAGCGAAGAGATTAAAACGAGTCGTACTGTTCTGGTATATATGATTGCCAACAACAGTCTGAGCAGTTATGCTTCTTCAAATTTGGAAAGTATGGTTACAGTTGGGACCAGTGCCAATCTGAATGGTGGTAATCTGATTGTATATTACGCTCCCAAAGGCGCTACGCCGCAACTTCTCCAAATCAAAGAGAATTCAAAAGGCGTTGTCGTGAAGAATCTAGTCAAAGATTATAGTGAACAAAACTCTGCCGATCCGACAGTCATGCAGTCGGTAATCAGTGATGTAAAATCGCTCTTCCCTGCCAACAGTTACGGACTTGTACTTTGGAGTCACGGCACAAGCTGGCTTCCGTCAAATGTCAGTACTTATCTGAAAGCTTTTGGTCAAGACGGTTCCAACTGGATGGAAATATATGATCTTGCCAAGGGACTTCCGGACCATGGTTTCGACTTTATTATGTTCGATGCATGTTATATGGCAAACATTGAATGCGCTTACGAACTGAAAGATAAAACAGATTATATTCTGGCCTCGCCAACAGAAACGATGGCTGATGGATGGCCTTATCAAAAGATGATTCCTTATTTCTTCACAGAAACACTTCAATTGGACAAGGCTGCACAAACTTTCTACAACTATTACTACACACAGTCAGGCGATTATCAAACTGCCACTGTTTCGATTATCAAAACGAGTGGACTCAGCGCTCTGGCTACTGTTGCAAAAGGTATCTTTTCAACCAAAAGCACAAGCGATTTGTACGCAGTAGATCTGACACAGATGCAGAAATTGGAGTTTTTAAGGAAAAACGGAAATGTCAATCCGTGCCTACTCTACGATATGGATGACTATATCAAACAACTCGGTACTTCTGATCAGTATTCACAATTCAAAGCTGCGCTTGCCAACATAATCACGTACGAAGCGCATACGCCTAAAGCTTATTTTGCAGGATTAGGCTATTCCTATCCAATCAACGAATGCTGCGGATTATCCGTTTATGTACCACAATCTGCAACAACCAGCTTAACGGAATGGTACAAACAATTGCAGTGGTACAAAGCTGTTTACAACCAATAAAAACGAAGTAACCAGTTCTTCAAACAAGAATCTTTATCACTAATAAAAAAAGTATATACTTTTGATATGCGAAAGTATATACTTTGGGTATATGAAAGTATATACTTTTAATGTATAGAAGTATATACTTTTGAGTCTAAAAGTATATACTTTTTTCAAGTTGATACAAATAGACTGAAATACAAATAGTTATTCAGATAGCCACTTGTTTATCTGATCAATGATTTTCTTCTTTGTTGCTTCTGGCATATTGCCTATACGGGAAGCGTGACTTCCGCCCGGTTGGATATAAACCTGTTCATTCACTTTTCCTTTGAAAGTAGGCACTCTTGTAGCACTCCACGGATCATACTCACCATAAATGAATATCATCTTCGGATCATTGTCTTTCAAGAAATTATATACCTTATGGTATAATTCAGGACGGAACTCTATCTTATCGACAAGATCTTTAGGAAGCAAAATACGATTCAAATAACCTTTGCTAGACTTGATAGTCAGATACTTTTCAAATGGTTTAGTATCATATCCATAATAGCCCAATTCGCGGGCAGCTTGCACAAAAAATGAAATAAAGCCTTGACTCTCTGCAAAGTTATTCGGTTCGCTGATAGCTACAAAATGATTGAACAGTGTCTTAGTATCCGACGAAAGCGAAGGAATTTTCTTTGAATCTATACCCCATTGCCAAAAAGCAAACGGATATTCCAATACACAATAATCCAGCACTTCTGGCATCGGTATTCTAAACTCCCAGCCTTTTTCCTTGCAATAAGCTGCAAGCATAGGCACTACTTCTGCTTTTCGTTTCAATATCTCTAATTGAAAATTACGAACCAGTTTACGTACACTTTTGCTTCCGTCATTATCAATAAAAGGTTCGTGGCGACCATCTTCAACCCCACGATTCAACGGTGCAACATAAGGAACAGAGAAATCGACATCATTCGGGAAGAATGCACGATAAAGTGTTGCGGTCTGCCCACCTTTGCTTATTCCTGTAGAAATCCATTTTCCTTTATACAATTTATGAAATACCTGATTCACATGATGAAGGTCATAGGCAGAATTCTCGGCAGTCAAATAATCCCAATTACAAGGATTAGGAGTTGATTCCAAAAAATAGCGATATTCCACAAATACCATGTTGGCATTAAACAGTTTGCAGAGCTCTTCCTGATAACGAGGATTCAAAGCGTAAGCAGCACCATAGCCTTCGGTAACAATCACAGTCGGGCGGTCATAACCCACATGAGCAACTATTACTCTTTGCGTAAACGTACCAACTTCCGGATGTTTAGGATCAATCTGTTGATTAATTCTTACCAAATACTTCTCGGCATAAACATCGGATTTCAACTTTTCTATTCCGCTGACGCCATCCAATGTCGCCAACTGTTCTTCAAATGATTGAGCCTGTGCCTGTCCGATTGTCAATACAAACACAACAACCCAAAGGCAAATGTTGACTATTCTTTTCATCCTCTACTAATTTATATCGTTCTTAATCAAACACTTTAAACTCATAACCTTGTTCAAGCAACCATTTCACCGAACGAGGCATGGCTTCACGCATATTGTGTTCACCTTTCAAAGAATCATGAAACACAATGACCGAGCCGTTGCGTGTATAATTCTTCACCACATTGAACACACCATTAGGCGACATATGCGGACTGTAATCGCGCGTCACAACATCCCACATCACAATACGATAATCCTGCTCGATACGCACGACTTGCGGAAAACGCATATGTCCATGCGGCGGGCGGAACAAATTACTATGGATATATTCTGAGGCCTTGTGCACATTATCCACATAATGACGCGACCAGTATTGTATTCCCTGAATATGATTATAAGTATGATTTCCCACGCGGTGACCACGATCAAGCACCATCTGATATATATCCGGATACTTTCTCACATTGTCGCCCACGCAGAAAAATGTGGCTTTAATGCCAAACTCATCCAATCTATCTAATACCCAAGGGGTAACCTCGGGAATCGGGCCATCGTCGAAAGTGAGATATACACACTTCTTTTCAGCCGGGATTCTCCAGATTGCCCCTGGAAACAATACTCTATAAAACCAAGGAGGTTGTTCGATAAACATCTCTTACTTCTTGCTTACTGAACCATAAGCCATCCGATAGTTATCGAACTCTTCCTGATACTTCTTGGCAAACGCAGGGTCATAATGCTTACTAATAATCACTACCTGCTGCAATACAGCCAGATTCTGTTCCAGATTATCTTTTACCGATTCCAACTGTGCCGGATCCAAACGGAATATCCATTCAATATTCCGAACGGCATCATTGGCAATAAGTGTATAAATCTTCTCAGCCTGAGCCTTCTTGCCCAATACATAGTAGCATTCGCCGGTAGAAAGGCCTGTATAATCCATCGGAACATTTTCCGGTGGCAATACCTTCATACATTTATCAAGAACCTTCAATGCCTTATCCTGTTTGCCCTCGTTAATCAACTGTTCAGCTAACTTATTGAACAGCATCATACGATAGCTCTTGCACATACGCATTACATTCTCGTCAATATAAATGCCTTTCTTATCAACGCCGCCCCATTTGAACTTATTCATCACGTTGTCATACATCTTTTCCGTATTGACTGCCTTATTGACATTCTTCGGAATGATCTGATAAGCCAAACCTGTCTGTTGGAAATAAGGATCCAGATTAACAAACTGATCCGGACTAACAGTGATTGCGTAATATATCGGACGCTTGAAATTGTTTGTCTGCAACATATCGAGGATAGTCAGTTCCTGTTTACCCAATGCACTCTTTCCTTTCAGATTGATTGTCATTGTCTTCAACATTCCTGTTGTATCGCCTCCCAATACATTCCGAGCAGCGGCAGTATCAACGTGATAAATCAACGTTTCTGAAGGAATATAATCCAACGGCTGACTGATACCCGGAATCTGTTTATATTTAGGATCGTCACTGCGGACGAACTTCAAAGCCACATCCAAATCAATAGGATCGTTGGTCAATGCAAATATATAAGCCGCATCACGTTTGCCCTGAATATATTGCGAACGGTCCCACGTGATTGGCAGTGGAGTTGATTGATAAGCCTGTTTCTTCATTTGATCAGTGTACCAGTCTGTCTGCAGATAACTTGTGTTGCAGACACGTACATCTGTACGAATACCTTCCACTTCCTGGGCGTACCACAACGGGAAAGTATCATTATCACCATTGGTAAAGATAACAGCATTAGGCTCACACGACTGCAGATAGTTTGAACCGAAGTCGCGGCATACATAACGGCCAGAACGATCATGATCGTCCCAGTTCTGTGCACCCATACGATACGGAATAAACAGACACAAAAGCGTTGCCAATATTCCTGCAGCTACTGCCGGCAGTTTGCAATATTTCTCAAATCCCTTTGCCACGGCCGCGACACCAAATCCTATCCATATACAGAACGCATAGAACGAACCCGCGTAAGCATAATCACGCTCACGAGGCTGATATGGTGTCTGATTCAGATACAATACAATGGCAATACCGGTCATAAAGAACAAGAAGAAGGTTACCCAGAAACTTTCGATACCTTTCTTTCCGGCGTATGCTTGGAACAGCAGACCGATAAGTCCCAACAATAATGGCAACATAAAATAAGTATTATGTCCCTTATTATTGACAATATCGTAAGGCATATTATCCTGCGGACCGACCAGCATCTCGTCGATAGCCGAAATACCTGTTATCCAGTTTCCATTGAGTACTTCGCCATTACCTTGGATATCGTTCTGTCGGCCGGAGAAGTTCCACATGAAGTAACGCCAATACATGAAGTTCAACTGATAGGAGAAGAAGAACCGCAAGTTCTCGGCAAAAGTTGGTTTCATAACCGTCTGCGATTCGCCGCAGCGATCGAACTTCACCGGTTCGCCCTTGAAATCGGTCCACTCCTTATAAGCCTCTATATGATGTGCATCCGTGCTGTACATTCTCGGGAAAAACATATTCAACTCGTCAACATAATCATAATCCTCATCATGACGGGAGATATAATAATGGTCCTTATCACTGGCATTCTTCTTAATCACCCGACTGTAAGTTGCAGCACCTTCCTTGCTGACCGGAACACAATTGTTTCCTTGAGCCACACGCTTCACTTCGGATACAAAAGTCTGACCATACAGCAACGGCGTTTTTCCGTACTGTTCACGAGCCAGATACGTACGCAATGTAAAGATATCGCTCGGCGCGTTCTGATTCATCGGAGTATCAGCTGTAGCACGGATTAAAGTCAGTGCATAAGACGAATAGCCTACAACGACAACCATTAAACAAAGAATCACCGTATTCAGCATTTTCACATTCAGCTTCTTGCTCATAAAGAGATAAGCGATAAGTGCGCCTGTCAAAATTACAGCAAGTACATAACCACTACCGATAAATGGAATACCAATCAGGACAACCGAAAGAATGATAGCAATCTTCATCTGCGTTGGCCGTATTTCAGGACGCATAGTTTCATAGATTGACCAACCGAGTACACCAGCCAAAACAATCAGATAAGCAAATACACCCGAATTATAAGGCATACCCAGAACATTGACGAACAAGAGTTCGAAATATCCACACACTTCAACCAATCCCTGAACAACACCGAACATCATCAATGCAATGATACCGAATGATACAAGTAATGCAAGAAGTGAACCCTTAACAGAAGGATTCGGGAATTTCTTATAATAGTAGATCAATACCATCGCCGGAATGCAAAGCAAGTTCAGCAAATGGACACCAATACTCAAACCCATCAAATAAGCGATAAGCACAATCCAACGGTCCGAATGAGGTTTATCGGCCATTTCTTCCCACTTCAGCATCAGCCAAAATACGACAGCCGTAAAGAGTGATGACGAAGCATAGACCTCGCCTTCAACAGCACTGAACCAGAAAGTGTCACTAAAAGTATAAGCCAATGCACCAACCAAACCGCTACCCATGATAGCAAACAGTTTGCCTGTCGGAATCTCTTCGCCATCTTTCACCATCACTTTGCGAACCATGTGCGTAATACTCCAGAACAGGAACAATATTGTCAATCCACTGAACAGAGCCGACATCGAATTGACCATCTTTGCAACCGTCGACGGATCGGAAGCGAGTTGCGTAAACAAGTTGGCCATAATCATAAAGAACGGTGCTCCGGGCGGATGCCCCACTTCTAACTTATACGAAGAGGAGATGAACTCACCGCAATCCCAAAAGCTTGCAGTAGGTTCGATTGTCATCAAATAAACGGCGGAAGCGATTGCAAACACAATCCATCCCAACACGTTGTTGATCAGTTTATACTTTTTCATCGTTTATATTTAGATATGTGAATATTCAAATCCATAAGTAATTGCACTATGCGCGCAACATTCCGGCGGCAAAGTTAAGCATTTACAGTTAATCAACGCTTTGTTATAATTAAAATTATCTGAAACAAGAAGAAAATGAGATGAATCGTCTATACATTATTATATATAGCAACAAAAAGAGAGAAGAAACACGAAGTCCCTTCTCTCCCTTCAAATATCAATCATAAATGATTACCAATTCGGATTCGTTTGCGTTTCCTTGTCTGGTATTTCCCAAGTCATGTGATCGACTGACAAACCGTTTGTACTCCAATGGTTGGTTGAGCCAGTACGTGTGATATCCTGATTCCAGCGTTTGTGGTTGAAGAAGTCAAGACCATTCTCAGCCCACATCTCGATACGCCACTGCAGTTTAACCATATCCAAAGCTGAAAGGCCTTTCATTGCAGGATAGTTATCGCAAGTCAATGTAGTTGCACCTGCTTTTGTACGAGCAGCCAACAGTTTGTTCAATGTAGCTTTTGCACCTGCTTCATCTCCAGATGTTGCCTGTGCTTCAGCAAGCATCAACAAAACTTCCGAAGAACGGATGAGAATCACATCACTGTTCTGTTTATCGGTGGTGCGTGCTGTCTGATCAGAAGCGATTGTTGCAGCCCATTTCAAGTTACTCATCTTATAGATAACTTCCGGTATAAC
This sequence comes from Tannerellaceae bacterium, assembly GCA_036734445.1. Lineage (GTDB taxonomy): Bacteria > Bacteroidota > Bacteroidia > Bacteroidales > Tannerellaceae > Parabacteroides. Next base: position 16,766 of record DAIMYP010000027.1, on the reverse strand, counting down.
CACATTGGTTTTCCCCTGAGTTACAAAATATGGGAATGAAATAGTATCTGTAACAAAACGGGATTTACGATAATCATTATCGGCAATCTTGTTATAAAGAGCATCATTAATCTGGAAATAACCCTGTCCGTAACCACCCGATGAAGCACTGAAAATATTCAGATAAGTCCAAGGATACAAATTGGAATCGTTTGTCCAACCGAACATACATTCAGGATTCTTAGCTACTGAAAGAAAAGCATTGTTATCTGAATACACTTCAGCCTTATTAGCACAAATCTTGGCAATTGAATCGTTGGCCATACCATAATTGGCTTCTTTGATGAAGTTAGGATAATGTTCCAGAATTTCTTTACAAGAAGCAATGCAAGTTGTATAATCCCCTGTCCACAAAGAAACACGAGCTAACAAATACTGGGAGATACCACGATCGATATCATACACTTGGTCTTGTGTTGTTCCAACTGTATAACCACTTGCGCCAATACCAGATTCCAAGAACAGTTTATTAGCTTGAACCAATTCACTCTTAATAAAATCATAAGTTTCTGTAGCAGACAATGGAGCTACCGGATCGTTATAAGCGAATGTGGTGTAAATCGGCATACCTTTGCCTTCTTTTCCACCATAAAGATAAGCTTTCTGGAAACGTTCCATCAACTCCATGTACCCCATTGCATGAATGGTCAAACAACGAGCTTTATAATCTTTCAATTTAGTTGATTGAGCAATTACATCATCTGTCAAGAATTGAGATACTTTATTAGCATTATTGATAATTGTAGCGGGACCTGCCCAATAACCAAAACACCAATCCACATTACTGCCGTCCCAGAATGAAAAATCTTTCTGATTGTAATACCATCCACCCCAAGAAGTGCCAAGAGACGAATTACGATCGGCATAGACAATATCTTCACCCTGCAAATCTCTAATCAAATTCAAAGCAAACTCACTATCATATCCCATATTTGAGAAACCGGCATAAATAATGGAATTACGCAAACTCATATTTGCCGGCAGAGCAGAAGCCAAGCCACCCAATATCATATCACGCTGCGCATCTGTACCGTTCTTTAACAAATCTGTTATCTGATCATCAGTCAGTGAATTCGGATTCGTCACATTCAACTTATCATCGCAAGATGACAAAAGGAATCCTGCAATAAGTGCAGCTGAAATATATTTAATATACTTTTTCATATTCATTGAATTTAACTGTTACAATTAAAATTCCAAACTAACACCTAATGATATCGTTTGCATTGTCGGATAGATATATTGTCCAACATTGAAACCACCTGTTAATGCCATACTTGGATCAACACCCTTCTTTGCTGATAAGAAAATCAAGTTATCAGCTGAAGCATAAACACGCATCTTACTAATATAAGCCTTCTGCAGATATTTGTTTGGAAGCGTATAACCTAATGTAATATTCTTTACACGCATATAAGATGCACTAAAGAGAGACATATCGGTATATTTCCATGAACCAAACGTAGCACCATCATAGTAAGCCGTGTTCCACCATTGCATTGGGAACTTTGCTCCACTATTATCAGGTGACCAAGTATTACTGATCAGATCCTTTGAAGGAGCTTCCATATCAGAGATTGCCATTTCATTACTACGATATAGACCATTAGCATATTCTGTAGAGAAGAATTTTCCGCCCAACTGATATGCGATGATAGCTTGAAAATCGAAATCTTTATAACGAACTGTTGTAGTAAAACCACCAATCCATTTTGGAAGAGCATTGCCTACTTCATAGAAAGAAGCTTCGCTACTCTTTGTTGTTGTTACCGATTCGCCCTGTTTGTAACCAGAGAACTTACCTTTAGATACGTCATCGGCTGTTACGCGATGCCAATACATTGGAAGTCCGGAATTCTGATCAACACCCGCATATTTATATAAGTAAATATTGTACCAAGGTCTTCCTTTTCCACGTAAATAGAAAGTAAAGGATGTATTACCAGCGCCCGTTGAACTCCAACCTTCACCATTAGCCATCCAAGTTCCTTCAGGAAGATCAGAGGATTCAGTCCATGCCGGAATTGTAGAAGAAGGGACAGAAACCAATGTTGTATTATAATGTGTACCATTCAATGCCAAATTGACTGTCCAGTCTTTTGTACGAATGATATCACCTGCCAACTCCAATTCAAAACCTCTGTTACGAAGTTTTGCTGAGTTACGTTGACGAGTCTGTGCACCGGCATTAGCCAAATAAGATACCGGTTCGTTGTAGAATGAATTGACTGTCTCACGGTTATAAATATCAATTGTTCCGGTGATACGACTGTTGAATAATGAGAAATCAATACCTCCATCCAAAGTGTGCGTATTTTCCCATGTCAACTCTTCATTAACCAAACCTCCATAACCGATTGCATAAGTTTTTGCTGTACCGGTACCATTAGATACTTGGTTCCATGTAGCAACGCCATAACTCCATGTATGATTTGTATAGTAACCTGAGATATTGCTTTGATCGCCAATCACACCATAGCTGGCACGAATTTTTGCGTTATCCAACCATCCGGAGAACTGTTTCATAAAAGGTTCTGAAGAGATTCTCCAACCTCCACCTACTGACCAGAATGTTCCCCATTTATTCTTCATAAACTTTGAAGAACCATCAGCACGAAGTGAACCGGAAAGATAATATCTGTCATTAAAAATATAGTTGGCACGTCCAAAATAAGACTCCATACGGAACTTATCCAAGCCCCAACCCGGAGTAGCCAAAGTAGCAACATTAGTATAACGGCTGGTGAAGTTGCCCGGAGAGATATAACCAGGAATCAATTCATAAGCAGAACCCCAGTTCATGGATTCGCGATACAAATCGTTGTATTCGTGACCGGCCAGTGCATCAACATGATGTTTTCCAAAGTCTTTATTGTAATTAAGTAATTGCTGAGTATTGATGATACGCTGTTGATAATTGTTTATGCCAAGACCTCCGACACCAGAGCCTAAACCAGACAGACTAGTACGATACTTCATCAATTTATAATTGTACTGATCCAAATTGAAGTTTATTGTAAAAGTAAAATCTTTCAGGAATTTCACGTCAGCATAAATACGAGAGGTCCATTGATCGATTGTTGTCTTATTGATGTTATTATCCATCTGCTGCAAAACATTACCACCGATCACATTGCTGCTTGTTGATCCGAAAGGAGAATATGTACTGCCTTCTAATGCTGCTTCTTTCTTTGAACCATCGGCATTATAGACATAATTGCCATTTTCATCAAGAGCATAAACTGACATTGTAGGAGCCGAGCCATTTACATACATCATCACGTTACCGGTTGCACTACCAGGGTTACGTCCCCACTTGGTTGACATAGCATCAGTGATTGCATGTGTATAAGCGATATTTGAACCAATCTTCAACCAATCGAACAATTTTGCATTCAAAGCTGTACGGCCTGCATAACGTTCGAAATCAGATGTACGGATATAGGAAGGATCTTTCAGATAGCCCAAAGATGCAAAGTAGTCAATCTTTTCTGAACCACCACTTGCCGATACATTATATTCCTGACGGAAATTAGTCTGCAACAATTGGCTTGCATAAGTATCATTGTCACCATAAAGATATTGAGCGGCAGGATTCAATGAACCATCTGTATTAATCAGATACGCTCCCGACATGGTAGCACTCTGTTTAACGCCTACACCTCCATCTTTTGTATAAACAGCTCCGGGAACTTTATAAGCCATCCAGTTTCCTAAACCATTACGTTGGAAACTCTTCTCACTGTTTACATAATTGAACAAATGCGAGCTTGCGAAATCACGCGCTTCAGCATCAGTATGATTCGGATTAGCAATGTTTGTATATGGATTACCATTTGCATCAATACCCGGATGACCTGTACCATTAACACCATAACGATACGAATTGTAGATTGATTGCCAAGCATATTGATAATAAGCTCCGGCGTCATCAATACGGTTTACGTTGAACGGGCCGATTGAGTTCCATCCCCAACGTCCATCAAACGAAATCTTTGCTTTACCTGAAGCACCACGTTTGGTAGTAATTAAAACAACGCCATTAGATGCACGCGAACCGTAAAGAGCTGTTGAAGCAGCATCCTTCAAAACGGTTACCGATGCAATATCTTTTGCATTCATATTTGACAATGGGTTATCACTCTGTGCGGGCACACCATCAATAACAACTAAAGCTGTTCCACCGCCACTAGCCGAACTGACACCACGAACGCGAATACCCATATCAATACCTGGCTGACCATCAGCAGAAGCAACCTGCAAACCAGGAATTGCGCCTTCCAATGCTTTGGATACGGTTGATACGCTCTGTACACCTATCACCTTGGAATCGACTTGCGTTAAAGAACCGGTCAAGTCTTTTCTCTTCTGTGTACCATAAGCTACAACTACTACTTCATCCAGCTTTTCAACATCTTCCGTCAATGTGATATTTAAAACCCGCTGATTGCCTAACTGCACCTCTTGAGTTTTATATCCAATGAACGAAAACTGCAAAACAGCTTTACTACCACCGGGAATATTTGAGAGAGTAAATCTACCGTCACTCCCCGTCATCGTCCCCACCGCTGCTCCTTTGACTGCCACGTTTACACCAGGCATTTCCAAACCTTGAGCATCGACTACTTTGCCAGATACTGCAACCTGAGCAAAAGCCTGCAACCCCATCATGAGGAAGCAAAGCAAAAATAGAACCCGATTTCTCATCATTCCATGTTTATTAGGTTAAACAACATATACTTTTGCAAAACAATAGATTTGTTAGCTTTTTTAGCATGAAAAAATGATAATAAACTCTATACTTTTGATAAAACCAATAAAAATATTTAGATTTGTGAAGTGAAATAAGTGTACAATAATAACGACCATAAAAATACAAATTTTCATGGAAAAAGGGGAAACAAATAGTAAACAGAACATTATCAAGTATCTACCAATAGGAGATAGCAAGGCGCAATGGGGTATGCACGTCAGTGGAATTGGATATCAATCTATAGAAGCTAACTCTCCTTATCCAATTAAAGGGCATCCGATAGGATACACCTTCAACCCGGATCGAGGTCGCACTATGAATGAATATGCTATCGTATATATAACAAAAGGGAATGGCTCGTTTAATAGTATTGGAACCGGTGAGAAAAAAATATCTACAGGCGATTTGTTCTTTATCTTTCCTGGACAATGGCATACTTACAGACCAGATATAAAGGTTGGATGGGATGAATATTGGGTAGCTTTCAGCGGTAATTATTTCAAAATCATTGAAGAGGTTGTCAACAAGAATCACCCGATTATCCACTTGGGACTTAATGATGAACTGGTAAAGCTTTTCCGTGAGATGCAAGGTTATGCACAAATGCAAAGAATTGGATTTCAACAGGTTCTATGTGGAATACTCATGCATATCATCGGGCTCATATATACGACCAGTAAAGATCAGACTTTTGAAAAAAAGGATGCACAAAGAGTGCAACAAGCGTGTATAGCTATGCGTGAAAACATATACAATAAAGTAAGACCGGAGGATATAGCCGAATCGCTCAATATGAGTTATTCGAGCTTCAGAAAGCTATTCAAACAATATACTGGTCTTGCACCTTTACAATATATACTTCAGTTGAAACTGGAAAGAATCAAAGAACTGCTTCTGAATACGGATATGTCTATACAGGATATTTCAACTGAACTAGGGTTTGAATCGCCCGACTACTTCTCCTTCTTTTTCCGAAGTAAAACCGGCATCAATCCATTAGCATATCGTAAGGGTGAGGAAACTATTTGTGAAAAAAATTAGTGTCAAAATTCAAAGTTCACGTATCAAAATAAATACATTATAATGAGCTTCAAAAAACATTCGAATCGACAAAACATTTCATTCGAATGAACTGAACTTTTCATTCGAATAAAGTAACTTTTTCATCCGAATGAAATAGAATTTTCATTCGGATGAAATAAAGGCTTTAATATACCTAATGACAGCATATTACAGAAAAAGCCGTCTAAAAGACGGCTTTAAATCTTGCTTTCACTATGAAATTAACATTTTATCAAAAATTCATGTTTATGCTTCTTCTGTAGTTTGACGGTTCTGACGCTTGCGTTCCATCTCGTCCAAAACAATCTTACGCATACGCATACTCTTTGGTGTAACTTCCACATATTCATCAGCCTTGATGTATTCAAGAGCATCTTCCAAACTGAAGATAGTAGGCGGAGCCAAAATCACTTTATCATCCGAACCCGAAGCTCGCATATTGGTAAGCTTCTTTGACTTGCATACATTAACAACCAGATCGTTATCCTTAGTATGCTCACCAATAACCTGACCGGCATAAACTTCATCGCCCGGAGCAATAAAGAAACGTCCGCGTGACTGCAGATTATTGAGTGCATAAGCGTATGCCATACCTGTCTCCATCGCAATGATAGAACCGTTTGTACGACGTTCTATTTCACCCTTCCACGGTTGGAACTCCAAGAAACGATGCGCCATAATAGCTTGTCCGGCAGATGCCGTAAGCACAGCATTGTTCAGTCCGATGATACCACGTGAAGGAATATTGAACTCAATGTATACACGGTCGTTCTTTGTTTCCATCATAGTCATCTCGCCCTTACGACGTGTCACCATATCGATGATTCTACTCGATGATTCTTCCGGAAGATTGATTGTCAGCTGTTCGACAGGTTCGCATTTTACGCCGTTGACATCCTTAATGATAACTTGCGGTTGGCCAACCTGCAACTCATAGCCTTCGCGACGCATCGTCTCAATCAATATAGACAAATGCAGCACACCACGACCATAAACGACCCACTTATCAGACGAATCTGTTGTTTTCAAGCGAAGTGCCAGGTTCTTGTCCAACTCTCTGAGCAAACGTTCGTAGATATGGCGCGAAGTAACAAAGCGGCCTTCTTTGCCGAAGAACGGCGAATTATTAATGGTAAAGAGCATTGACATTGTCGGTTCGTCAATAGCAATAGTAGGCAAGGCATCCGGATGCTCAATATCTGTAATAGTCTCTCCGATTTCAAAATCGTCAATACCGATAACGGCACAAATATCACCTGATGAAACAGATGCGACCTTGGTACGACCTAAACCTTCAAAGTCATCAATTTCTTTTATTTTAGATTTCACCTGTGAACCATCGCGTTTGCAAAGAATAACATCCTGACCTTCTTTTAATGTACCACGATGAACACGCCCTACAGCGATACGACCTACATAATTAGAATATACTAACGAAGTAATCAGCATCTGCGAAGGACCTTCGAGCACTTTAGGTTCAGGAATATATTTAATGATTGCTTCAAGAAGTGCGGTAATATCAGTAGTCGGCTGCTTCCAGTCTGTCGACATCCAACCTTGCTTTGCCGAACCGTAAATAGTCTGAAAATCCAACTGATCGTCAGAAGCATCCAAATTGCACATCAGATCGAATACCAGTTCCTGAACTTCGTCAGGGCGACAGTTGGGCTTATCTACCTTATTAATAACAACGATCGGCTTCAAACCAATCTGAATAGCCTTCTGAAGAACAAAGCGCGTCTGCGGCATCGGACCTTCAAAAGCATCGACCAACAGCAGACAGCCATCGGCCATATTCAATACACGTTCTACTTCACCACCGAAATCGGCATGCCCTGGAGTATCGATGATATTGATTTTATAACCCTTATAATTGATAGATACATTCTTTGAGAGGATTGTTATACCTCGCTCCCGTTCCAAGTCATTGCTGTCGAGGAACTGATCCGGCTCTGCTTGACCTTCACGGAAAAGCTTTCCGGCTAATAACATCTTGTCCACGAGCGTTGTTTTGCCGTGGTCTACGTGCGCTATAATCGCAATGTTTCTGATTTTCTGCATCGAACACTAATTTTGTGGGTGCAAAAATACGACATTTTTGCGATATGTATATGAGAATATTGCCTCAAAATAAAAAAGTAAGTCAAAAAGATTTGTGTTTCAAAAATATATGCCTACCTTTGTCGCCGCTTAGATAACATAGTATTAATTTATTAAAGTACAAAAGAATCATGTATTTAGATTCAGAAAAAAAGAAAGAAATTTTTGAGAAGTATGGCAAATCCGCTTCAGATACGGGTTCACCAGAAAGCCAGATCGCACTGTTTACAGAGCGTATCTCTCACTTGACAGAGCATCTGAAAGTGAATGCCAAAGACTATGGCACTTCAAGAGCATTGAAGATGTTGGTTGGTAAACGTCGTCGTTTATTAGACTATCTGCAGAAAATAGATATCGAAAGATACCGTAAAATCATCAAGGAGTTAGGCATCAGAAAGTAACTGATTCAAAATCTCCATACAGAAAAGGCAGTTTCGATTATAAGAAACTGCCTTTTTTATATTAAAAACTTTCAATATATTGCTTTCTGGCGCTTGAAAATAAAAAATTAATGTACATTTGCACCGTTTTGTTATATAAATATAGTTTTCAACAAAAAAATGGGGAACAATAAAATAATTGGAGCTAAAATCAAAAGCATCCGCGAAACTAAACAGATCTCAATAGAAGAGATGGCAAGTCGTTCGGGTCTGACACTCGAACAGATCAAACGTATTGAAGACAACATAGACTTCCCATCGTTAGCGCCACTGATCAAGATTGCCCGTGTACTGGGTGTCCGTCTGGGTACATTCCTTGACGACCAAAGTGAACTCGGACCGGTGATCTGTCGCAAAAAGGACAGCAACGAACAAAACAGCATCGGCTTCACCAACAACTCGAGTAAGGAGAAGAAGCACATGGAATATCACGCTCTGTCACAAGATAAGTCGGGACGCCACATGGAGCCATTCCTTATTGATGTATTCCCGTCTGAAGAAGGCGTTGATTTTGTACTTTCGACACACGAAGGCGAAGAGTTTATCTATGTGCTCGACGGTGTGGTTGAAATAAACTACGGTAAAAACACCTATATCCTCGAAGAAGGCGACAGCATTTACTACGACTCGATTGTAGCACATCATGTTCATGCAGCCGAAGGATATACAGCTAAGATTCTTGGTATTATTTATACTCCCTATTGATTTCATGAATACGCAATTACATGACTTGACGCTCGGACAATGGCTTGAACATTGGGCCGAGACGACACCTGATAAAGAATATATCGTATATTCCGACCGCGACCTGCGCTTTACTTGGAAAACTTTCAACGAACGGGTCGACCGGATGGCAAAAGGACTTCTTGCCATCGGTGTCAAACACGGCACGCATATCGGACTGTGGGCAACTAACGTCCCAGACTGGTTGACATTCCTCTACGCCGGAGCAAAGATTGG
>DAIMYP010000027.1:0-7312 GCA_036734445.1 Tannerellaceae bacterium | reverse complement strand
GGATTCTTCACAGGCGAAGGCATGGGATTCACAAGCGACGACAAACTTTGCTGCTGCGTACCGCTGTTTCACTGCTTCGGTGTTGTTTTGGCAACGATGAACTGTCTGACGCACGGCTGTACGGAAGTGATGGTTGAGAAATTTGATCCACTTATTACGTTGGCTTCTGTCCATAAGGAAAGATGTACGGCACTGTACGGCGTACCAACTATGTTTATTGCAGAACTTAACCATCCGATGTTCAAGATGTTCGACCTGACTTCACTGCGCACAGGTATCATGGCAGGATCACTTTGCCCGATTGAACTGATGCGTGCAGTAACCGAACAGATGCATATCACTTATATAACCAGTGTCTACGGACTGACTGAAAGTTCGCCAGGAATGACTCATTCTGTACTTGCAGATTCTTTCGAAGCTCGTTGTACAACAGTAGGAAAAGAGTATCCGAATACTGAAGTGGCTGTTTTGGATCACGAAACAGGCAAAGAATGTCCGGTTGGCGTTCAAGGCGAGATGTGTTGTCGCGGTTATCTGATCATGAAGGGTTATTACAATAACCCGGAAGCTACAGCTGAAGTAATCGACAAAAACGGTTGGCTCCATTCAGGCGACCTGGGAGTGAAAGATGAAAACGGCTATTATCGCATTACCGGACGTATCAAAGATATGATTATCCGTGGTGGTGAAAATATTTATCCGCGCGAGATTGAAGACTTTCTTTATCATCTGGAAGGTGTGAAAGATGTACAGGTTGCTGCCGTTCCTTCAAAAAAATATGGCGAAGAAGTAGGTGCATTCATCATCCTTCATAAAGGCGTAACGATGACGGAAGAGATTGTAAAAGATTTCTGCCGCGGAAAGATTGCGCATCATAAAATACCTAAATATGTGTTCTTTGTTGACGCCTTTCCGATGACCGGCAGTGGCAAGATTCAGAAGTTCAAATTGAAAGAGCTGAGTTTAAAATTGTTGGCCGAACAAGGCATTGTTCCGGTTTAATATCGTACCTTTGTGCCGTAAACAAATGATTTATTTATGGCACAATTATTTCCAACTAATCTGCCTTATAAAGTGGCAGATATTGGTTTGGCAGATTTCGGTCGCAAAGAAATAGAAATCTCCGAACACGAAATGCCGGGACTGATGGCTCTGCGTAAGAAATATGCAGACACAAAGCCTTTGAAAGGCGCACGTATCACCGGCTCACTGCACATGACTATTCAGACGGCAGTGTTAATCGAAACATTAGTTGCATTGGGTGCAGATGTCCGTTGGGCAAGTTGCAATATCTTCTCCACCCAAGACCATGCAGCAGCGGCTATTGCTGCCGATGGTGTTCCTGTATTCGCTTGGAAAGGCGAAACGCTGGAAGAATATTGGTGGTGTACGGATATGGCATTCCGCTTCCCGGGAGGCAAAGGTCCGAACATGATCGTCGATGATGGCGGCGATGCTTCACTCCTGCTCCATTTAGGCTATCGAGCTGAAGACGACGCAGAGACTATCAATCGCAAGGGCAGTAATCACGAAGAACAAATCATTCTCGATCGTCTGCATGAGATTCTAGCTGAGGACAATACACGTTGGCATCGTACCGTTGCCGATATGAAAGGCGTGTCGGAAGAAACGACAACCGGCGTTCATCGTCTGTACCAGATGATGGAAAGGAAAGAACTACTCGTTCCGGCTATCAATGTTAACGACTCAGTTACAAAATCGAAATTCGATAATCTTTATGGTTGCCGCGAATCATTGGCTGACGGTATCAAACGAGCTACAGACGTGATGATTGCAGGCAAAGTGGTTGTCATAGCCGGTTACGGCGAAGTAGGCAAAGGCTGTTCGCACTCGATGCGTTCATACGGTGCTCGTGTCCTGGTGACCGAAATCGATCCTATATGCGCATTGCAGGCTGCTATGGAAGGCTTTGAAGTAACCACCATGGAAGAGGCCGTTAAAGAAGGAAATATCTTCGTTACCACAACAGGCAATTGTGACATTATCACCATAGAGCATATGGCTCAGATGAAAGATCAAGCTATCGTTTGCAACATCGGTCATTTCGATAATGAAATACAAGTAGACAAACTAATTAACTATCCGGGCATCAAACATCTGAATATCAAACCTCAAGTGGACAGATACACCTTCCCTGACGGACATTCAATCTTCCTGCTCGCTGAAGGACGTTTGGTCAATTTGGGTTGTGCAACAGGACATGCTTCATTTGTCATGAGCAACTCGTTCACGAATCAGGTTCTAGCGCAAATGGATTTATGGCAGAAACCCTATAAAATTGGTGTTTACCGTTTGCCTAAATATTTGGACGAAGAGGTTGCCCGTTTACATTTGGAACGTATCGGTGTAAAACTTTCGAAACTTACACAGAAGCAGGCCGATTATATCGGAGTTCCTGTAGAAGGCCCTTACAAAGCAGATTTCTATAGATATTAATAGAATTATTGGCACGGATTACACGGATTTCGCGATTTAATCTTTTTGGAAAGAATCGGCAGATTCGTTTAATTCGTGTCTTTCCATTTTAATCTGACAATAATGCAAAAGAGACATTCCGATAGACAACAATATTTCAAGGAACAAACCTACACGACACAAAAATATGTCATTCCATTCATACAGAAACATCATGCCGTTACGGCAGACATGTCAGTTTTGGAAATTGGTTGTGGCGAAGGCGGCAATATGGAGCCATTCCTGGATATGGGTTGTAAAGTAACCGGAATCGACATCAACGAAACGCAAATCAACAGAGCGAGAGAATTGTATGCCGATCACCCGAATATTGCGAATCTGGAACTCATTTGCAGTGATATTTATAAGGTAACACATTTGGATGAAACATTCGATATTATTATCATCCGTGATGTAATAGAGCATATTCCCAATCAGGAACGGTTCTTGCCGTTCATCAAACGGTTCATCAATCCGTACGGGATTATTTTTGTAGGATTTCCACCGTGGCAAAACCCTTTTGGCGGTCACCAGCAGATCTGTAGCAACAAAGTTCTGGCACATACTCCATGGCTTCATCTGTTGCCTCGTCCAATCTACAAAAAAGTATTGGAATGGGGTGGCGTTGACCCACAAGGCCTACTCGACATCAAAGATACAGGTATCACATTGGAGCGTTTCTTGTCTATCGTAAAAAGGGAACATTATACCATTAAGGAAGAAGTTCTTTATTTCATCAACCCCAACTACGAAATAAAATTCGGCCTTTCGCCTCGCAAATTATGGAAATTTCTAAATATTCCTTATCTTCGTAACGTTTATACAACTTGTGGGTATTACTTATTAACGCTGCAATAAGAAACTGATTGTATTATGAGAATAGCTATTCTTTCACCATTTTATCCTTACAGAGGAGGAATTGCACAGTTCAGTGCAATGCTGTATAATGCACTGGCAGAAAAAGGGAACAACGTCAAAGCATTCAACTTCAAAAAACTTTATCCTGACTTTCTTTTTCCCGGCAAAACACAATATGTTGAAAAGAATGATACAGCTATCACCGTCGAAAGCGACAGATGTTTAAATAGCATAAACCCCTGTTCTTACATCACGACTCTTAAACACATCAAGGCATTTCAGCCGGATATACTAATTATCAGTTATTGGATGTCGTTCTTTGCACCTGAATATGCATATATAGCGCATGGAATGAAGAAAAGATGCAAAGTTATAGCTTTAGTACATAATGCCATTCCGCATGAACCTCATGTCTATGATAAACCTCTTGCTTCAGCTTTTTTCAATCAATGCCATGGATTTGCAGCGATGACGCAAAAAGTTGCTGATGATATTCAGGATCTATCTTCAAAAACAAAAGGTGTAGTTAGTCCACATCCACTATACAATCAGTTCGGAAGCAAAATAGATGCACACGAAGCGAAAGAAAAACTGCATGTAGACCTTACAAAGAAGACATTGCTCTTTTTCGGACTTATACGCGATTATAAAGGTTTGGACCTGCTCATCGAAGCTGTAAATCAACTTGACGACAGCTACCAATTAATCATTGCCGGCGAAAGTTATGGCAGTTTCGACAAATATACGGAACAGATTCAAAAGACAGGCAAACCTGATAAATACAAAGTCTTCAATCACTATATTAGTGATGACGATGTACCGGCGTTCTTCTCAGCATCCGACGTTTGTATTCTGCCGTATCGTTCTGCTACACAAAGTGGAATCACCTCTATCGCCTACAATTTCAATTTACCAATGATTGCCACAAATACAGGTGGATTAAGCGAAAGCATTGAAAAGCCAGGAATCGGATTAATGGCTCCCGAAATCACATCAGAATCTATTGCTGCAACCATCCGCACTTTTTATAAGAAAGACCACAATCTTTTTGTGGAAAATATAATCAAGGCAAAAACAGAACTCACATGGGATCATTTTGCCAACTCATTGCTCGCTTTTGCTGAAACACTTCAAATATAAAAATAACAGGCATTTAAAGATACATCCTTCATAGTATTCATCAAGCATAACTTGCAATAAACAATTTGACTTGCTTCGAAATAACATCAACTAATAAAAGAGAAGCAAAGACAGACAGGCATCGCAGGAGCAAAATTTGTAGAGGTGAAACGACATCAAGATCGACCAGATTCCGCTGTATTCATAAGAAGCTTGGCTCTCAAATCACTCTCTCCAGGGACTTTAGTCAAGGCCTCCCTTCACCGGAACATTATGTATATCAACACTATACTGTGACAACCTTTCTTATTCCTGCACGGCAATTTAGTCTAATTATCTGTACATTAATGTTTTATAATTTACAGGATAAAACTTTGACTTTCAAGGCAGTATATACCTGCTCAGGATCCCGGAAATTCCATTTTGCTACATCCATTATAAATCAAGGTATTCAGTCGACCTCTCATTTACTTGTTTCGACTGTAGATCATATAGCAAATTACTCCCGATAATTTTTCAAATTTCATTCGAATGCGGCGACCAAAACATTCGGATACGATAACCATTTCATTCGAAAGAAAAAAAATTTCATTCGAATGAAATGGTTCGCGCATTCGAATGAATTTCGCAACATATATAAGGTTCAGAACATATATACTTTCGCAATAGAAAGTATATACTTTTAGGGTACGGAAGTATATACTTTTGGTATATGGAAGTATATACTTTTGAAGTTAAAAGTATATACTTTTTTGAATGAGATAATAGAGATCGATTTTCCTTTACTCAACCTTCCTTTGTTTCCAGATTCGACCAACAGAATAGACAATCGCACCGGCGAATAACAAAAGAATTATGATTCCACCGTAATAAGCAATATTGTAAGCTCTAATATATCCATCCGGAATAAACTTAAATGCAATCTGATGCTCACCTGCAGGAATACGCATTGCCCGAAGAGTCCAGTCTGCACGGAAATGAGGCGCCAACTTTCCATCCACGAATGCCTTCCATCCCGGCTGATAATATATTTCTGAGAATACAGCCAGCTGTTCGGAAGCAGCTTTAGTCTTATAGTTTACAACATTCGGTTTATATGAAGTCATAACGATGGTCGCTGTCGTATCTTTCTGAGGAACAAAGCCTTTCAAATCATCAGCGAAACGCTTGTCAACTACAGCTGTCTCAAGAGGTTTCAAAGAATCCAAAGCAGCAATCTCGGCATCTGCATTATTCACTACCTGCACTTGTCCTACAAACCAAGCATTTCCATAAGCATACGGATTGCGGATAGGCGCTTGTTCTGGATTATAAATGATATAACGCATATTCAACATGTCAAGAGATGTTGTAGAAGCCAACGTCGACATCACGTCTTCCGCTGTTTTTGCTTTCTGCAAAGTTTTAATGATTGCCATATATTCAGGCGACAAACGGTGATCAATCAATTCCTGATAACGACGCAATTTTGCCGCATGATATCCGCCAATAGACTTGTGATAATAAGACGTAGAGGTATCTTGCCAAGGATCATTCAAGTTAAGAACACGATACGACAAATCTTTATCCTTCAAAATCTCATTATCTGCTACTGTTGCTTTATAGCTTTCGTGTAATTGCTCAGATGAGAAATTATTGTCATTCAAATAGCGGCGGTCAACGCTCCATAAATCGATGAGCATCAGCACTGCAATACCTGCACTGATCCACATCGAAGCAGACTGTTTATTCTTTGATTTCCAATAAATAAATAACAGTCCGGCAGTTAATATAATGAAAATCAATGAGCGTAACGCATCGGCAGAAGCCAATGACGCTCTATCGGCCAATAATGCCGGATAGAACCAAGCAGGTACCTGACTTTGGAACTGTGCATCAAAAGTAGAATGGAAATTCAGCAACAACGAAGGCATCAGCCAGATAATCAAACAAGGAATACCTGTCAGACCTAAAGTCCAAAGAAAACTCTTCTTCATCTTTTGGTCATCCAGTTGTCCATCAAAAAGTTCTTTCAACCCCCAAAATCCAATGATCGGAAAGACGAGGCCCGGTATTACCAAAGCCATCTCCGGCGTACGGAACTTATTATACATCGGCAAATGATAGAACATGAAATCATTGAACGAAGCAAAATTCTTGCCCAATGCCAAGAATACAAAGAACAAACCGCCGGCAAAAATCCACCATTTCATCGGATTACGTATGACAAACATACCTAAGACAAAGAGGAAGCAGACAATCGCCCCAAAATATACCGGACCGGAAGTAAAAGGTTTATCGCCCCAATAAGTCGGAGCTTGCAATTCCTGTCCTGTTTGTACGCCATTCTTCTGATACTGCTGATAAAGTTCTGAAGAACTGTCCAATGTACCACCTGAACTACCACCATATACATCCGGAACCAAAACCGTAAACAATTCCTTCCACCCATAGCTCCATTGAAAAGCATAGTCTCTGTCCAAACCTGAAGAATGATTGCCCACTTCGACCGTTTTCTCCGTTCCGGGTTTTGAAGTAAGTTCGGAAGTACCGCGAAGACTGGTCTTGCTCATCTCATAATTGCTGTAGAGATTAGCTGCGTTAGGTGTTATGGCTAAAAGCACACCGATAATTAATATACCGGTTACTTTCAGTAGCTCTTTAATATCTTTCTCCTTGATTTTCAAATAGACAAAGCCTAAATAAACAAAACCACAGAAGAAAACCAAGTAATAGGTGATTTGCAAATGACCTTCAAGTACTGAAAACGCTGCGCCTAATATAAACAGCACAGCACCCCATAAATACTTTCGTTTGAAAAGCAGAAACATACCGCTAAGAGTGATTGGCATATAAGCAATCGCATAAGCTTTTGAAATAT
>DAIMYP010000026.1:28441-48492 GCA_036734445.1 Tannerellaceae bacterium | reverse complement strand
CTTTAGTTGTTTATGTAAATGTTTTCAAAGAACTCTTCTGCGCTTCCCCTATTTTTTTGGGAAGCGGATACAAAGGTAAATGCTTTTTATTTACCAGCCAAATGTTTTATAAGTTATTTTTTGAATAATATTTCAATCACTACTACAATACACTGTTAGATAGTAATTTAATAATAGATTTTTTTATACAGAAATAAGAAACAAAAATGTTACATTGCCCATAAGCGTGATTTTCCAAGAAAAAATGTATAGCAAAAGTCAAGCTGCCTATTAAAAGTGTATATTTGAAACCAAATAAATAGAATATGGAAAAAGAAGAATGGTTTCCCTTAGTGGACGAAGCAGGGCTTGTAATTGGAAAGGCGACAAGAAAAGAATGCCACAGTGGTACAAAATTACTACATCCAGTTGTGCACTTACATGTATTTAACAATGTCGGAGAATTATATTTACAAAAGAGATCTCTTAGAAAAGATATTCAACCGGGAAAATGGGACACAGCTGTTGGCGGTCATATCGACTATGGAGAAACTGTAGAAGAAGCATTAAGAAGAGAAGTCAGGGAAGAATTAGGTATCACAGATTTCGTTCCTGAATTTCTAAAAAGTTACATATTCGAATCTGCAATAGAGAAAGAACTTGTCAACGCTTTTCGAACCACATATAACGGAACAATTACTCCAGATCCTTCTGAATTAGAATGTGGTCGTTTTTGGGAGCTTAACGAGATAAAAAAGAATATTGGTAAAGGCATCCTCACTCCAAATTTCGAAAAAGAATTTACTGCATTATTTTTATGATAAAGAAATAGCCCTTCAATTTATAATACTCAAAGGGCTATTTCTAATTAAGGAAAGTTTATTGCTAACACATTTCTTTTATTATTTGTATCAACTCTCCTCCTATTTCTTCTGCTTCTTGCATAGTATGTGCTTCAGAATAAATTCTAATAATAGGTTCAGTATTACTTTTACGCAAATGAACCCATTTATCAGGGAAATCTATTTTAACGCCATCTATATCCGTTATATCATAAGCAGCAAACTTATCTTTTACTTTTGCAAGAATTGCATCCACATCCATTCCTTGTGTGAGTTGCACTTTTTGCTTAGATATAAAATAAGGAGGATATGTTGCTCTCAAATCACTAGTTTTCATTTTTTTATTAGCCAAATGTGTAAGGAAGAGAGCAATGCCAACGAGCGCATCACGACCATAATGGAGTTCTGGATAAATAACACCGCCATTGCCTTCACCGCCAATAACAGCATGAGTCGCTTTCATTTTTGCAACGACATTCACTTCGCCTACTGCAGCAGCATTGTACTCACATCCATAAGAACGTGTCACATCGCGCAAAGCCCTACTCGAACTCAGATTACTTACAGTATTACCTGGTGTATGACTTAATACATAATCGCTCACAGCAACCAACGTATATTCTTCGCCAAACATCTCACCGTTTTCACAGATGATAGCCAATCTATCAACATCAGGATCAACAACAAAACCCACATCAGCTTTGGCATGTTGCATAAGATGAGAAATTTCTGTCAGATTTTCAGGGATTGGTTCTGGATTATGGGCAAAATTACCATGAGGTGCGCAATGTAATTTAAATATTTCTTTTACACCTAAAGCATCCAATAATTCAGGAATAATAATACCTCCAACTGAATTTACGCAGTCAATAGCCACTCTGAATTTTGCAGCTTTAATAGCTTTAACATCAACCAAAGGTAATTTCAAAACACTTTCAATATGCTTACGATTATAAGTATTATCAACAAATACTTTTCCTATATGATCGACATCAGCAAATACAAAATCTTCGGAAGCTGCAATTTGCAGTACTGTATTACCTTCGGCAGCATTCAAGAATTCACCATGTTCGTTCAATAATTTCAAAGCATTCCATTGTTTTGGATTATGACTTGCTGTAAGAATAATACCTCCACATGCTCCACTCATTATAACAGCAAGTTCTGTTGTAGGAGTTGATGCCATATCAATATCCAAAACATCAAAACCCATCCCAATCAAAGTACCCACAACAACGTGCTTAACCATCGGTCCAGAGATGCGTGCATCACGTCCAACTACAATTTTATTCGAAGTTGATTTGGTGTTATTCCGAATAAACGTTGCATAAGCAGCTACAAATTTCACTATTGCCAATGGATTCAATCCTTCTTCTGGATTTCCTCCTATCGTACCGCGAATACCGGAAATAGATTTTATCAGTGTCATTATTTCAAATTTATTTTATGAATATATATCTCACTTTTACAAAATAAACTGGAATACCAGAACTTTTAAAAGAGGTACCATAATAATAGCTACTGCCAATATCTGTCATCAATTTGAAAGGGACTATTAGTTTTACATACGCACTATCGCCCACATAAGGCAGTCCAGATGCAAGACCTTCCCCAATAAACTGATTATTATAGTTATCTGTCAATCCAGCTGTATAATATCCATATTTAAACTCCACAGGTGATGTTCCGTTCGAATGAGGTCCCATTAAATCCACGGTTCCTGTATCAGTCCCCATGAACATATGAGCCACAAAACGTGTTTGTATATCTGTCGAATACAACACGGCACGATCGCTATTACCTTTACTGATTATATTCAAATACACACCATTATCAAGTTTCACAAATTGATTTTCTTTAAAAATACTGTCTTCAGGAAAATTAGACAGAATTTCAAAATCATTCTCATCGATCAACTTATTAATAGCTTTCTTTTGAGCATTCAACATATCCGTGTATGACTGAGTCTTATTACAAGAAACTCCAGCCATAGCCACAAAAAAAACCAACAAAAAATAAAAACTCTTCCTCATCTCTCTACAATTAGTGATATAAATTGACTGGCAAATTTATACATTCTCTGCCAAATCTCATTCATGTTTAATGATTTCTTCTATTTTATTAGGATTAAATTCCAACAAACCCCGTTCAAAAATAGAAACAGCTTCACTTAATGGTCCATAATACTCTCCTCCAGAAGCATTTTTATGTCCACCTCCACCAAAATAGCGATTAGCAAAAAGATTACAAGGAAAATCGCCAACAGAACGGAGTGAAATCTTAACGCAATCAAGATCTTGCCGAATAAAGGCAGAGAATGTCACACCTTCTATACTCAAAGGAAGATTAACAAATCCTTCGGTATCGCCAGTTACGTAATGGAACTGGTTTAACTCATCAATCGAAAGAGTAATCATTGCCGTATGATAATCAGGCATAACTTTCATTTTTTCATATAAAACATATCCCATCATTCTTAATCGATTTTCAGAATAGACCTGATTTACCCGACGATAAATTTCATCTTTATCAATACCTTTCTTAATCAGTTCGCTAATGATCGTGTAGATTTCTGACTTATTAGAATTGTATGTAAATGAGCCCGTATCGGTCATCATTCCTGCATAAATACATTCTGCTCCTTCTTTATTGATCAAATCAAACATACCCATCCTACAAATAAAACGAAACATCATTTCGCTAGTCGACGACATTTCCGGATATGAAATAACAACATCACAAAAATCTGAAGGATTCAAATGATGATCAATCATGATTTTTTTTGCTTCAGTTGATACAACAAACGGGGCCAACTTACCAATACGTTTAGGTTCATTAAAATCCAAACAAAATAGGACATCAGCTTCGCGAATCAACTGTTCCGAAAAATCAGGATATTTTTCATAAATAACCACATCTTTTGCTCCCGGCATCCATTTGTAAAACTTTGGAAAATCGTTTGGAACAATAATAGACACATTATCTTTTCCATAAACAGAAAGGAAATGATACAATCCTAAAGACGCCCCAATAGCATCACCATCAGGTGTCATATGCGTAACAATAACAAAGTTATCGCCATGCTCAATATATTTTTTTGCTTTCTGTATCTTTTCTTCTTGAATAATTTTCGTTATCATATTGTTCAATGTTTTGAAACCCACAAAGGTAATTTATTTTTTTAGATTTCTATCAAATTCAATTTTTCTAACCATGCAATAGTTGAGAATATTAACAACAGCAACAAGGTTACAATCGCAAAAATAGGTCTACGATTTTTGATATACATTATAATAAAGAACAACATTCCATAAGCCAGTAACATTGAAACGAATCCAAAATGGAAAGTTGCAACCGCATAAGGAATGCTACTAAACTTATCTACAATCCAAAGCATGCTACGAGTCGACATCTCAACCAAAGATTGTAAGAAATGATATCCAAAACAATCACTAGGAATCATCATCCATACAAGTGCAACAGGAATAAGAAATGTTGCAATTATTGTCAAAGGAATATTTGTGAAAAGAAAGACAAGCGAAAATTGTCCAAAATAGTACAAGCATAAAAATGTAGTGCCCACTTGAGCAGCGACAGTCACTGTTATCCATCCGTAAGGTTTTGCGAATAACGGATTTCTTATTTCAAGCAAACTATTCAATTTAGGTTGAAAATATAGTATAGAAAGTACAGCCAAATAGCTTAACTGAAAACCAATATCAAAAAGATATAAAGGTTCGTACATCAGCATGCAAAAGGCTGAAGCAGCTAAAATATTATAACTGTCGGATGTTCTCCGTAATAATTTGCCAGTCAGATAAAGCGACAACATAATAGCAGCTCGTACTGAAGATGCAGCAAGACCCGTAATATAGACAAACATCCATAATAGAGAAACCATCAACAAATATCTTATACATTTGAACAATTTATTTCTAGGAAAAATAAGAAAAGCCAAAGAAAGAAAGCTGCAAACAACCGCCACATGGAAACCACTAACTGATAAAATGTGAGCAACACCACCAACAGCAAAACGTTGACGCATACCTTTATTCATATCTTTCCTATAGCCAACGGTAATTGTTGACAATACGGATTTTTCTTGTTCCGTAAGCTGCAAGGTTTCAAATGAACTCAATAATTGTTTTTGTTTTTCTTCTGCCAGCTGCAGAAATCTAGGAAATGGATTCTTTTCATATAATTCTGTTCGCGAATGCTCTGTCTTTAAAAATGCCAGAGATATTAAAAGCAGGATAAATACGACTCCCCACACCCAGCGGTTTTCGTACAAATTCACTCTTTCGTTCTCAAAAGGGACAAAATAAGAAAGACCGATCAATATAACTGGCGACAAAAGAAGCAACAGTAGAAATCGGGAGTCAGGTAAAAATACCTGCAGCAAGGTTCCGGTTATCCAAAAAAGTAACGGTCTTGCAAAGGGGCGCTTTTGCAATTCCTCGACCATTATAACATCTTCAAATCATGAATAGCTTTTATAGGATCTGAGGATTTAAAGATGAAGCTGCCTGCGACTAAAATATCAGCACCGGCATCAACCAGTTGCCTTGCCGTTTCTTTATTGACACCACCATCTATTTCTATCATTGTGTCTAATCCTTTTTTTTGAATCATTTCTTTCAAATGAGATGTTTTCTCAATAGTATGAGTAATAAAAGGTTGTCCACCAAAACCTGGATTCACCGACATCAGCAAAACCATATCAAGGTCTTGAATAATATCTTCTAATAATGATATGGGAGTATGGGGATTCAACGTAACAGCAGCTTTCATACCCGTTTCTTTAATTGCAGCAATTGTTCTGTGCAAATGGGTACATGCTTCATAATGAACATTCATCATATAAGCACCAGTAGCAGCTATTTCGTGAATAAACTTTTGAGGTTCAACAATCATCAGATGAACATCCATAGGTTTGAGGCATACATTCTTTAATGCATTCAAAACAGAAAAACCGAAAGAAATGTTTGGAACAAAAACACCATCCATGACATCGAGGTGCAGCCAATCGGCATCACTTTTGTTTACCATTTCAATATCTCTCTGCAAATTCAAGAAATCGGCAGCTAATAATGATGGAGCAATCTTGTGTTTCATGCTTAATTGTTTTTTGCAAAGGTAGCATAAAAAAGCACAGATTACAAGTATTTCGCCTATTCTTATGAATAGCACCAAAAGACCTTGTAATCTGTGCTCGCTTTTAATTTACCACTATGCCGCACAATTCCGGCATAACTACAGGTACTACCTGGTAAACTCTTGCAAACTGAGAGAGAAAATCAAGTGTTTCTTTTCTTGGACTACTTTTTCTTTTCTCATTTCGATCTCGATTCATTTCATTTTTCAAATCATTCATACATTGAGTAGAAAGTTTCCTCATAGGCTAATCTGTATTTATTGTTTTCTGATAATAAAACGGACAGCCTTGTAGCTTATTGTATGAATAATAGAAAATTTATGCCATCGACAATTCAATATTATTTTCTTCAGCCATACGGCGCATATTCATGATTGCATAACGCATGCGTCCGAGAGCGGTATTGATACTAACACCTGTCTGATCCGCTATTTCCTTAAAACTCAAATCTTGATAATAGCGCATTTCCAAAACTTCGCGCTGACTGTCGGGAAGATGTTTAACCAGCTTTTTCACATCTGACAAAACTTGATGACGAATGATATGATCTTCAATCGTATCATCGCACAATTTGATGTTATTGAAAAGATCTACTTCTACTTCATCATTAGAAATAGTGTTTTCGCTACGTTCTTGACGGAAATTATCAATAATAAGATTGTGAGCTATGCGGGTGATCCAAGCTTTAAACTTCCCATTTTCGGTATAACGACCTTGTTTAATAGTCATAATAACCTTCATAAAGGTTTCCTGAAAAATATCTTCAGTCAACTCTTTATTGCGAACAATAAAATAAATGTAAGAATGGATACTGCTCTTATATCTGTTTAACAATACATCGAAAGCAGTGTTGTTACCTTCTGCATACAGAACAACCAACTCTTCGTCGGTCATTGACTTTAATGTACTCATTACTATTTTCTTTTTTAGTTTTACTGAGTAATATTATGCAATAGGCAATTGGGATTTTAAATGTTAAACAATACTGTTACTTATTTTCAATTACAAAAGAACAAAAACTATTTCACACTTCCAAACTTTTCTGAAGACTTTTGCCAAAAAAAGACCCCAACCCGTACATTTTTGTACAAACTGGGGACTTTTCAGTACGAAACTATAAAATATCAAAACTTATAGCCTAATGTCAATGCTACTTTAAAAGTGTTTGTCTTCAATTCGGCTGGATCTGAGCCGACCAAAACGCTTCCATTATTGTCGAAAATATTCGAATAAGCATAAGCATTTTCTTTCTGCATACGATAGACACAAGCTAAGTCTGTATAGAAATTCGGAGTAAAACGATATCCTAAACCTGCTGTATAATAGAATGTATGATAATCTACCGTATAGGCTGTACGTGTACCGGCAGTAGCAATTTCAACCAATCCATTTTTTGTATTATCTTTCATCGATGTACTCTGCCATGCTCCTCCCAAACGGAATGCAAATTGTGGAGTAAACTTGATTTCAGCACCGGCTTTCAACATTCCGCTCGACATGAAATCGCTTTTGATATAGGAATTATCTTCAATCATTGCATCACCCGCATAGTTATAAAGACGCATATTCTTATAGTTCGTCAATTCATAATCAACACTCAGCAATGCTGTTTGTCCGATTATACCTGCAACACTGAATATCCAACGATCCGGTGAATGCATTTTATAGTCGGTGTATACATTATCATCAGTATGGGTATTTGCATCCAAGTCTGTTTTGTTTCCTTTACTATCTGTAAAGAAGTTAGCAATACGTGACCCGGCCTCAGCACTATAGTAATTTGTGAGTTTATACCACGTTGGAGAATTATAAGCAACTCCAATACGGAAATAATCATTAGGTCTTGCAATTACACCCAAATTAAAACCATAACCTGTGCCATCAACAGATGAATAATTATCCATGAAGAGGTGATCCGACTTCGTTTGAGAAGAGCCGGTAGCTACACCAAAATCCTCGTCATAGGAGGAATTCATCCGATACGTGATATCTGTTACAGCAAACGACGCTCCCAAATAGACAGCATTTGAAACATTGGTAGCAAACGAAAAATCGTATTTATCAATGGAACCTCTTTCACGAACAGATAAGTCTGCTGTCTGTACCGGCCAATTTTCCCACTTACCATTATTATACTGTCCAAACTGACTGAAGAAATTTCCTGCTTTACTATGATCGTTCGAATCAATCATATAAAGTTCATAACCCATAACTGAAAGCCAATTCTGATTCTGATAAGGATTATTTGAGTCAGAAATAGCTAACTGATTACCTGTTGCACCTGACCTGTTTGTTATTGCGGCAATATAATCAGAAAGTGAATAGCCTCCGCTTCCGCGACCCATTTTATACTGGCGTTCAAAACTCTTTTCTCGATTATAGGCAAATCCAACATTCCATCCAATTATTCCCTCATCGTTTCCTGTCGGGAAATAGCCTACATAAGCAATATTATCAAAATTAAATTTTGTTCGGCTATCATCCATTTTTGTACTTAACCAATTTGTTTTGGTTTTTACATTCGATAACGACATGGTTGTCAATACTTCCGAACTACGATATATGCCCAAACCTGCAGGATTCGTACGCATTGACGAGATATCACCTCCCAATGCGCCAAAGGCTCCGCCCATACTCATATAGCGGGCTGTTCCGCTTATATCATATTGAGAAAATTTATACGCATCCATTTCTCCCTGTGCCAATGCACCAAAAGTACTCAGCAAAAACATTGATGCGCAGATACAAATCACTTTTTTCATCTTATCTTCAATTTGTAAGTAATTAAATAAAGAGGATACGGAAAGCGCATCCTCTTTTGTATAAATTATCAACAACTTCTCATCTATTATCTGCTACGGCCACCGCCGCCACTTGAACGACCACCGCCGCTAAATCCACCACCACTGCTGAATCCGCCACCACTCGAGCGACCACCGCTGAATCCACCACTACTCATACTACTGCTACTACTGCTAGAACGGCCGCCAAATGATGAATTATTGCTATTATAACTGTTATTGCTCCGAGTTGACGGACTGTAAGTTTGGCTGCTCGAACGACTGCTTCCTTCATAATATGAACGTGTCGATGAAGAACCACTTCTACCTGTCGAATAGTTTGGTGATGACATCTGAACACCACTGTCATCGCGAGATATTCTTGTACGTCCGCTATTTACTGCTGAAGAGCGATCATAGCCATTACTGCTACTGCGCGTACTTGTACTATAGCTTGAGCGACCATTATCCATTCCAACACGATCAGAACCACTAGCCGATGAACGCAAAGACGATGCCGAAGAACGTCCGTAGCTGCTGCCATCACTTCTAGTTGCACTGCCATAGTCAGATCTGTAGCCTGCACCACGTGTTGTAGTCATACCTCCCATTGTACTGCGTCCACCATAACCTGTTGAACGTGCACCCATAGAACTGTATCTTCCATCATAGTGCCTGTTCCAATAACCTCCGCCATAATAAGGAGTATCCCAGTATCCGTAATATCCAGCGCCATAATAGCCGCCCCAATAATAAGGATCCCAGTATCCACCATACATACCTGAATACCAGCCGCCCCAGCCCCAGCCGAAGCCCCATCTTGGTCCATACCAAGATGAATAAGTCCACCAAGGACTGTAGCTATACCACGGATAATACCAGTTTGCGTACCATGGATCGTAATACCAACTGTTATAATAACCATCCCAGCCATTGCCTACATTAATACTAAAATTAACATTGGCACTGCCATTAGAGTAATCAGTATCATAGCCATAACCATAATAGCCATCATTCAAATAAAGATCCACCTGATCAGCTCCCGCAATTGTTATCTTGCTTGGGGAATGATAACGAACAATCCGTTCTGAATATTCCAGATCAGAATTGCGTTTGTCATAGGCCTCAGTTTCATCATTGGCCTCAGCTATAACATTGCCATTCTTGTCGACAGACGTATTATCGCTATAAGGCTCTTCAACGTCAACCGAAGGATAACGACGATTGTATTCATCAATGTCGCGATCACCAGTTTTTGACGTAACAGTTGAATTATTCCGCGTTGTCACAGTATACGAAGAAGGCTTCGCTACTTGCGTTGTCGTGTTTTGCTTAGATTGAGTAACTTTCTCTTCTGTTTTAACCTTTTTCTTGTTCTTATTGGAATTATTGGAAGAGAAATATACATCATCAACATAATCATCTTGTGCAGCAACTGTAAAAGCTGCCAAGAGCATAATCATCATAGATGCTAATTTCATGCGTTTCATACTCGTTTCTCCTCTACTTTAAAGTTCTACTACTCTTTATATCATTTAGACTTAAAATGGACGTCAAGGTTTAACCTCTCTAAAAATACTATCCATTTTATTCACAAATGTACTTATTTTCAAAATATCGAACATCGTTTCTCTTGACTTTAACTATTATTTTAAAGATAATTCTATATGTAAGACGTAAAATGAAACCAAAACGCTGCATCGAAAATAGAAAATAATTCACTATTTTGTATTATTAACATCTGAAACTTTCAAAAGTTTATAGAAAGGCTACATAAGTTACATTCGAATGCATTAAAAAATTCATTCGAATATATCTTCCATTTTATCCGAATGCGGCAACCATTTCATTCGAATGAAAAAAAATTTCATTCGAATGAAATGATCCGCGCATTCGAATGTTTTTCTTAACACTTCCAAAGTTCTAGTAATCAATAATAGAGTTTATAAAACAGCAAAACCTTTCTTATGAGAATATGCTTTGATATTATCCTCATAAGAAAGGTTAGATATTCAAGAAAAATTTATTACCAGATAAGAATCATTTACGTTCCAATAGCCATGCATCCTGAAAGTTTGGAGCGAACTTAGCCTTGATGGCATCGCGACTATCAGCAGCATCTGCTTTATCATCAAAGCTTGTTACGATAACACGCAACATTCCTTGTTCATTCTCACCTAATACGGCATTATAACCAGCCTTCTGCATGCGCTCTTTCAGTGAATATGCATTGGTCTTATTCTTAAAACTACCAATAACAACGCTATAACGCTTAAGCATGCTGGCATCTTCGCCTTCAGCTGCATTGATTCTCTCTGCGCGTGTACTGACGTTTGAAGTTCTTGGCTTTGATACAGGTGTTGCCTCTTCACTCGCCGGTTGAGTAACTGTTTCTACAGGCGCTGTTGTCTCTTTAGCTTTTGCCTGCTCATAAGCTGCTTTGTAAGCACTTTGCTTAGGTTTGCATGAGCCTAATGATAAAATCATACATATTGCGGCTCCAAATAACCAAATCTTATTCATAACTGTTCAGTTCTTAAATTACTTGTGCAAAGATATAAAATATATTTAGTACATTCGTCCCCAAAACATAATATATTATAATTTGACATGAATAAATCTATTGGAACAATGATTATGGCAACATCCGTGCTATTTGGTGCATGCACCAGCGGCGGAGGAAGTGGCAAAGAGAAGAGCAACAATGACTCTCTCATCGGCCGTTCAGAAATAAAAATTCCAGGTGGAAAAATGACGCCAGAAGCTTTATGGGCAATGGGAAGAATCGGAAATGCAAAAGTTTCGCCCGATGGGAAACAGGTGGTATATACAGTAGCTTATTACAGTGTACCACAAAATAAAAGCAACCGCGAAATATTTGTCATGAATGCTGACGGTTCAAGTAACAAGCAAATCACAAAAACACCTTTTGCTGAAAATGAAGCAACCTGGATCAAAGAAGGCAAAAAGATTGCTTTTTTGAGTAACGAAAGCGGAAAGAGCCAACTTTGGGAAATAAATGCCGATGGTTCCGACCGTAAACAATTATCCAATTATGACGGTGATATCGAAGGCTTTTCATTCTCGCCTGATGGCAAAAAGCTCCTTTTCATCGCACAAGTAAAAACTGTCAAGAGTACAGCCGACAAATATCCGGATTTGGACAAAGCTTCAGGAATTATTGTCACTGACTTGATGTACAAGCATTGGGATGAATGGGTAACGACTGCACCACATCCTTTTGTTGCCGATTTTGATGGAGAGAAAATGACAAATCCAACAGATATCATGAATGGCGAACCATACGAATGTCCGATGAAACCTTTCGGTGGAATCGAACAATTGACATGGAATCCTACCTCTGACAAGATCGCTTATACAAGCAGAAAGAAGACTGGTAAAGAATATGCTCTCTCAACCAATTCTGATATATACGTTTATGATTTGAAAAGCAAACAGACAACCAATATAAGCGAAGGAATGATGGGTTATGATGTGAATCCTCAATATTCGCCGGATGGAAAATATATTGCTTGGCAGAGCATGGAACACGATGGATATGAATCCGATCAGAATCGACTGATGGTCATGGATATCGCTACAGGAGAAAAAACTTTTGTCAGTAAAGATTTTGACTCAAACGTTGACGGATTTGTTTGGAGCGCCGATTCAAAAAACATTTATTTTACTGGCGTATGGCATGCAGAAGTACAAGTTTATAAAATTGACTTAGTTGGCGGCAACAAGATTACGCCGATAACCTCGGGCGTAAACGACTATGCCTCTGTAGACCTTTTGGGCAATGACAAGTTGATTGCAAAACGCCACTCCATGAGTATGGCTGATGAACTTTATTCAATCAATCTTAAGGATAATAAGGTAACTCAGTTAACCAGCGAAAACAAACATATTTACGACCAGATCACAATGGGTAAAGTTGAAGAACGCTGGATGAAAACTTCCGATGGCAAACAGATGCTTGTATGGGTGATTTATCCACCTCATTTTGATGCCTCAAAGAAATATCCGACATTGCTCTATTGCGAAGGCGGTCCGCAAAGTCCTGTTAGTCAGTTTTGGTCTTTCCGTTGGAACTTCCAAATGATGGCTGCCAACGATTATATTATTGTAGCACCCAACCGCCGTGGCCTGCCAGGTTTTGGAATGGAATGGAATCGTGCAATCAGTGGCGATTATGGAGGACAGTGCATGAAAGATTACTTCACCGCTATCGATGAAATGGCGAAAGAGCCATTCGTTGATAAAGATCATCTGGGTTGCGTAGGTGCAAGTTTCGGAGGTTATTCGGTATATTGGATTGCCGGTCATCATAATAAACGTTTCAAGGCTTTCATCGCTCACGATGGATTCTTCAACATGGACATGCAGTATCTCGAAACTGAAGAGATGTGGTTTGCCAACTGGGATTTGGGAGGTGCCTACTGGGAAAAACAAAACCCGACTGTTCAGCGCACGTATGCCAATTCTCCTCACCTGTTCGTTGATAAATGGGATACACCAATCCTTTGTATTCATGGAGAGAAAGACTACCGTATTCTGGCGAGTCAGGCAATGGCTGCATTCGATGCAGCTGTGCTTCGTGGCATTCCGGCAGAACTACTGATTTATCCGGATGAAAATCACTGGGTATTGAAACCTCAAAATGGTATTCTTTGGCAACGTACCTTCTTTGAATGGTTGGACAAATGGCTAAAAAAATAATCAGCAACATAAAAAAAAGCGCCGGTAATAACACCGACGCTTTTTTTATTTATAACGTATCCATTTTATCATTTCCTTAATACTGGGCTTTTTACCATACATTAATATACCTACACGATAAATCTTTGCCGAAATCCACACTGTAAATATAGATGTAGCAAAAAGCAGTACAAATGAAAGAAGCAACTGCCATAAAGGAACATCGAACGGTAAACGAACCATCATCACAATTGGCGAAGTAAATGGAATCAGTGAGCACCAGAATGCAAGCGGACCATCCGGATTTTCCATACTATAAATACCGGCATAGAGAGCAAATACCATCAACAGCATAATAGGTGTCATGAATTGCTGCGAATCTTCCTGCTGATTAAGCGAACTGCCGATAGCGGCAAATAAAGCAGAAAACAATAAATATCCGCCAATAAAGTAAAGAATAAAGCAACAACCGATTTCTCCAAAATTAATCGAACTGATAACATCCTGTATCTGAATATTCAAATTCGAAGATTCGGCTGCCACATTACCCATACCTTGAGCCGCAATCTGCGCTGTTGCAACATCCTGAGGAGAAGGGCCACCAAACATGAAAAGACTACCGGCGACAAGAGCGGCTGTCATAACCGCCCAAATAAATGCCTGCGTTATTCCGACAAAACCTATCCCGATAATCTTTCCCATCATCAAATCGAACGGTTTCACCGACGACACCATCACTTCTACGATGCGATTTGTCTTTTCCTCCATCACGCCCTGCATAACCATACTGCCATACATCAATATAAACATATAAATGACTATCGTAAGCACAATACCCAAAATTGAAGCCACTTCGGCAGAAGTGCTTTTTTCACTGCCATCCGATTCGAGCTTCATTGTCTTTATATCATAATCTATTTTACTGTCTTCAATAATCTGTTTCAGATTATCAATCTTATACGTTGCCAGTTTCTCATCGCGAAGAAAATCAGACAATGTTTTATTGACAGAATTTTTCAATCCCATAGGAATCTGTTTTTCTGAATATAGCGTAGCTGCTGAAGGATTCTGCAACAAATCACCTGTAATATCCAAGATAGCAAAGATTTCTTTATTAGGACTTTTACGATAAGCTTCCATGCTCGCTCCTTTTTCGGTAACGAACTTATATTCTTCGTTACTCTTAAACAAAGGAGCATATTTGCCCGTTGCATCAATTACTACAACTCGTTTGCCTTCATCGCTTTTAATTGTTGACAACCAAAGCGGGACAAACACTAAAGCTGCAAAGATAAATGGAGTCAGAAAGGTGAGAATCAGGAATGATTTCTTGCTGACACGTTGCAAATATTCTTTTTTAATAATAATTCCAATCTTACTCATGACTCTTCCTCCTTATTTATTCCAGCTACCGTGTTAATAAAAATTTCATTCATAGAAGGAATTTCTTCTGCAAACGAGAGAATTTCGACCTGTTCAGCCAACGAAGTCAGCAATGCTGAATTCGTTACATTCCTATGTTTATGCATACGTACAGAAGTAATGCCAGACTCTTGATCCTCAACCGACAAGATATCAAACATCTCAGGTATGGGTTTCAGTTCCTCCGACTGCTTGCGATATGTCAACACAATATTGTCGGTTTTATAGCGATTCCTAACCTCCAACACATTGCCAGATAACACAACCTTTGATTTATCAATCAAAGCGATATTATCGCATATTTCCTCTACCGATGCCATATTGTGTGTAGAGAAAATAATCGTATGGCCTTGATTTCTTAAATCCAATATTTCTTTTTTAAGCAGTTCTGCATTCACTGGGTCGAAACCACTGAAAGGTTCATCAAAAATAAGTAGTTGAGGATTATGAATTACTGTTGCAACAAACTGAACCTTTTGCTGCATGCCTTTTGAAAGTTCTTCGACTTTCTTATTCCACCAAGGCATAATATCAAATTTATCAAACCATTCGGTTAGGCGCTTACGGGCATCCTGGTAAGAAAGACCTTTCAATTGTGCCAAATAAATAGCCTCCTCACCAACTTTCATTTTTTTATACAATCCACGTTCTTCCGGCAGATAGCCAATTTGATAGACATCCTCGGGTTGCAATTCACGCCCATCGAGCCATACTTTCCCTTCATCGGGAGCTGTAATACGATTAATAATACGGATCAGGGTCGTTTTACCTGCACCATTCGGACCTAACAATCCAAATATAGTATTCTTTGGCACTTGAATACTTACATGGTCTAAAGCCAAATGCGCAGCATATCGCTTCACCACCTTCTCTGTTTCCAAAAAGTCCATAAGTGATAATTTGTTATTTACATTTTTAATATAATTCTTTCTCCTAGCTCTTTACTGAAAGCACTCTTTATTTCATTTAAATGAGTCAGTTGCTTCATTAAATCCAATGTCACTTCTATATCATCAGAAGTCTGCACTTGCTTCAATTTTTCCTGAACATCTTTGATCTGTTGCATCACATAAGCCTCTTTCAAGGCATAAATATCATGCACAACCAGCTGCTCAAGATGATCTTCATCTTTTTCCAATTGACAATTCTTTGAGTGATATTTGCTCAACTGATACTTATCGCTGATCAAATCGGCGGCAAGATGGCTTTCTTCGAGATCAGGATTTGACAGAAAATATCGGCTAGCCACAAATCCTGTTGTCTTACACAAATCTGATGCTTCTTCCATCATCTTTCTGAAAAGAGGCGTTTTCATAGTTAATTCATCATTTTCTAATTCTGAACGAATAAACTCAGCCACACGAATAATCTTTTCTTCGTTTGTCGCCTCATCCACATACTGATATAATATGCACTCCCCATAACGAACAATATATCGCAATAAAGACAATTCAAAAGGTTCAAAAGGCGAATGTTCCAAACGTGACTGAATAGCAATAATAGGTTGTACAGGCTGTTGTTGAGCCGTCATTTCTTCTTCTGGAACGGGCGGAGGTGGTGGAGGAACTGAAATATCGGCAGATGGCGCCAAAGGATTTGAATCCGCAAAAGATTCATCTACAGCAGGCTGATATCCAGGAAAATCAGGATATTCAGGCATACTTGTCGGTTCTCCCAGCAGCGAAGGTGTTGATGGATTTTCCTTCTCACTACGGTTAAGACGAAGTTTATTCACTTCGTTCAATACAACCTGCTCGTCTATTTCCATCATTACACTGCATTCGCGTATATAAAGCGAACGAGCGATATTATCAGGTACAAGTGAAATCGTTCGGATAATATCCGAAATCAATTCCGAACGCTTGATGGGATCATCGCCGGCATCTTCCAGCAAAAGATGAGTCTTAAAACGGATAAAGTCGGTTTCATGCGCTTTGATAAACTCGGAGAACTCTGTAGCATTATGCTTACGAGCAAATGAATCAGGATCTTCGCCGTCAGGCAGAAGAAGCACCTTCACGTGCATTCCTGCATCCAACAACAGATTAATACCGCGCAAAGCCGCTTTTATTCCAGGCGCATCGCCGTCATACAAGACTGTAATATTATTAGTAAAACGATGAATCAACCGAATTTGTCCCTGTGTCAATGCTGTACCTGATGAAGCAACAACATTTTCAATTCCTGCCTGATGCATGGATATAACATCGGTATATCCTTCCACCAAAAAACAGCAATCGGCTTTCACTATAGCCTGCTTTGCGAAGAAAATGCCATAAAGTTCGTTACTCTTATGATAAATCTCGCTCTCAGGAGAATTAACGTATTTAGCAGTCTTCTCATCCTTTTTCAATACACGACCGCCAAAAGCAACAACCTTTCCACTTAAAGTATGTACCGGGAACATGACACGTCCACGAAAGCGGTCATTCACATTGCCGTTATCATACTTGATGACAAGACCTGTCTTCTCTAGAAACTCTTTCTTATAGCCACTTCGGATAGCCGCCTGATACAAGGCATCACGCTGATCTAGACTAAAACCGAGTTGAAACTTTTTAATGGTATCTTCGCGAAATCCACGCTCAACAAAGTAGCGCATACCAATCTTTCCATCCTGATGATTGTAGAGAATATTGCTGAAATACTCTTGCGCCCAACCGTTCACTATCAGCATACTTTCGCGATCGCTTTTGATTTGCTTCTCACGGTCAGTTAGTTCGCGCTCTTTTATTTCGATATTGTATTTTTTTGCTAGATAACGGAGCGCATCAAAATACGACAGCTGTTCATGCTTCATAATGAAGTGAACAGCCGTTCCCCCTTCGCCACATGCAAAGCATTTGCAAATATTCTTTGCAGGCGAAACATAAAAAGAAGGCGATTTATCCGCATGAAACGGACACAATCCAACATAATTGACGCCCCTTCTTCGAAGCGTGACAAACTCGGAAACTACGTCTACAATATTCGCAGCATCCAAAATCCTGTCTATTGTTGGTTGATCTATCATTATTACTTATTCCTTTCTAAGGAGCAAAGATAAAGACAATTTCTCAATCAACCTATACATGATTTAATGAAAGCCCACTATCCAGAGACAAAATCAATTTTGTCAAGGCACGAACACAACGACGACACCAATCGGTCCATGTGCTCCGAATACCAATGCCTGTTCGATATCAGCCGTTTTAGAAGGGCCTGAAATAAAGACACCGAAATCATAATCCTTGCCTTCCAGTTTGCGATAGGCTTCATGCATATTATTAACGATTTCACCTTTCTTGACCAAAATGACTAGATTAGAAGAAATGAAATACAAACCCTTATATTTTACGGTCTTAGGAATCCATACTGCACCATTCTCGGCGACAGCGAACTCTCCCTTGATGATAGCCAGATCGGTATTGTTCAACTCGCGCGGATCGGCAACATCGTCCGGATTATAAGTGGCACATTTCATATCCGGTAAATTCGAAGCAATACGCTTTGCTTCCGGAAAACATTCACGAATAATCTGTTCCAAATCATCTCCCGGTTGCATATAAACTGCTGTTCCACCAGAAGCTTTCAAAGATTCGGTGAACTGAGTCTCTTTGTCTGGGAACTCAATAGCATCAACATTCATGTCCGGTTTATCGTATTGCTTTAGCGTGTTCTTACGAATCGCTTCTAATATTGTTTCTTTACTGCTCATAACTCTTCCTCATTTTACTTCATTGTTTTTCCACATCTCATTGAAAGATTTCTTAGCGAACTGAGGCAACTCACGACCTCTTCCCCATTCATTCAAACCATTATAGACCATAAAACGAGGCATCTTATTTACCAATGGGGCAAACTTAAGTGCCGTATTGAACAGACATGGTCTTTCCATCAGATACTTCATTCCTGCCGACATACGTTTTTTTTCAGGACTTGCCACATGAAGCCAATCCAACTGCTGACGCCAACGATAGATCTGTTCTCCCAAATCGACTTTGGCAGGACAGACATTGGAACACGACAAGCAGAGCGAGCATGCCGAAACATTATCAGAATATTTCTGCGGATCACGCAGCATTCCTAAATTAATGCCAATTGGTCCGGGGATAAAATAGGTATACGAATAACCACCGCTGCGACGATAAACAGGACAAGTATTCATACATTGACCACAACGAATGCAGTTCAACGTACGAAAATGTTCCTGGTTCGCGAGTATTTCGCTACGGCCGTTATCAACGATCACAATATGGAACTCGCCACCATTCTGAGGTTTGCGATAGTGAGACGTATAAGAAGTGATTGGTTGTCCTGTCCCAGAACGAGCAAGCAAACGAGTAAACACACCCAATGATTCAAGATTCGGAACAATCTTTTCCATACCCATCACAGCAATGTGCAACTTTGGAAAAGAGGTTCCCATATCAGCATTACCCTCGTTTGTACAAACCACAATTTCACCGGTCGAAGCAACAGCAAAGTTTACACCCGTCATTGAAGCATCGGCATGAAGGAACTTCTCGCGCATATTCTTACGTACTTCGTGAGTCAGATAAGTCGGATCAAAATTACCTTTTTCAGTACCCATCTCCTTTTCCATCATCTTGCCCACTTGTTCGCGTTTAATGTGAATGGCAGGAAGTACGATATGACTCGGAGCCAAATGCATGAGTTGAAGAATACGTTCGCCCAGGTCGCTCTCAACAATATCCATGCCTTTTGACATCAGAAAGCTGTTCATATGGCACTCTTCAGCAAGCATCGACTTACTTTTAATCATACTTTTTGCTCCATGGTTCTGGAGAATTCCATAAACAATCTGATTAAATTCATCGGCATCTTTAGCCCAATGAACTATTGCTCCATTGGCAATGGCATTCTTTTCAAACTCTTGCAAAAGGGTATCCAAATGGCTGTTGGAATACATCTTAATATCGCTTGCCATCTGGCGTAACCGTTCCCATTCAGGGAACATGCGACTCATCTTGTCACGTTTGGCTCGAACCATCCACAATGATTCATCATGCCATTTTTCATGCTCGCGATCGGCTATGAAGCGGGCAGCTGCTATAGAATGTTTTGTACTCATAATCCAGAAGCTAATATTTGAATAATATGAATGGTTTTTATTGGAAGTTTTTCACGTTTGATGATTCCCTCCATGTGCATCAGACAAGAACTGTCGGC
>DAIMYP010000026.1:23296-28341 GCA_036734445.1 Tannerellaceae bacterium | reverse complement strand
GGAAACTCTGCTTTTAATGCCGTTGGTTTCACCACGTCATGCAAAAACTCGCAAATATCGTAAATCTTCCCACTGTTCATGCAGGGATGATTGGCTTTCTGCAAAATTTGCGGATGATTGATTCTAACAAACGCCACGCAGCTTGCCGATGGGCCAACCACATAGTCGTATGACTTAAAAAGCTCTTCCATTCTGAGGGCAAGCTTCACTGATTCGTCTTCAAATCCGGCATTGGCCATCGGTTGCCCGCAACAAGTCTGGTCCAAAGGATAATCAACATCCAATCCCAGCGACTTCAGCAACTTGTATGAAGCAACGCCCACTTCCGGAAACGCCGCGTTGATATAACACGGAATAAACAGTCCTATCTTCATATCATTCTCCTTACTTATTAGATATATGCAAATGTAATCTTCATCGGCGGATAAAATATCACCTTAATGTTTAATATATCATAACATTTAAATGTATTTCATGGCAATAATTGAGAAAACGTTGACGATAAAGAGTTACTTGATCATAAAAAACGCGAATCTAACAATTGTCGATCCGCGTTTTTCGCACCTATTTAATTCGATATCATTCTTATTTATATTCCTGCCAGCTCTTGATCTGAATATCATCCAGCGTCAGTGTACAGAATGCTTCAATAAAAGCACTTGCCAAACGAGCATTTGTA
Organism: Tannerellaceae bacterium; assembly: GCA_036734445.1. Classification (GTDB taxonomy): domain Bacteria; phylum Bacteroidota; class Bacteroidia; order Bacteroidales; family Tannerellaceae; genus Parabacteroides. The sequence continues at coordinate 27,662 of DAIMYP010000026.1, read as the reverse complement.
ATCAACGGAATATTCAAGTCAATAGCCGCCCGACGAATCTTGTAGCCATTATCCAACTCACTTGCCGTCAAGTTACGAGGAATGTTAACAACCATATCAATTTTTTTCTCATGCAGCATTGTAAGCGCCTGAGGTTCCTTATCGGTTTCGCTCGGCCAGTAAACCAGTGTACTCGGAATGCCATTTTCAGCCAAAAAGCGGCAAGTACCACCTGTTGCATACAAATTGTAACCTTTATCGACAAGCATCTTCGCTGCGTCAAGCATTGCTACCTTCTGTTTTGCCGTACCAGTCGAAAGCAGAATATTTTTCTTCGGAATACGCAATCCCACTGACAGCATACTCTTCAGCACAGCTTCCGAAAGGTCATCACCAATACAACCGACCTCACCCGTAGAAGCCATATCCACACCTAAAACCGGATCAGCTTTCTGCAAACGATTGAAAGAGAATTGCGAAGCCTTGATACCTACATAATCAAGGTCAAACTCATTCTTATTCGGTTTTTCAACAGGTAATCCAAGCATGATGCGCGTTGCCAGTTCAATCAAATTAATCTTCAAAACCTTGCTGACAAACGGGAATGAACGACTGGCACGAAGATTACACTCAATAACTTTGATTTCATTACCTTTAGCTAAATACTGTATATTGAACGGTCCTGAAATGTTCAGTTCCTTTGCAATCTGCTTACTTATACGTTTGATGCGACGGACAGTCTCAACATACAGTTTCTGTGCCGGGAACTGAATCGTTGCATCGCCACTGTGCACACCTGCAAATTCAATATGTTCCGAAATAGCATAAGCAATAATCTCGCCTTCCTTTGCCACAGCATCCATCTCTACTTCTTTGGCATGTTCGATAAACATGCTAACAACAACCGGATGCTTTTGACTGACGTTTGCTGCCAATTGTAGGAAGCGCTCCAATTCATCCTGATTGGAGCAGACATTCATTGCAGCGCCACTGAGTACATAACTTGGTCTGACCAAAACCGGGAAACCGACCTCTTTAACAAAGTTGTTGATATCATCCATCGACGAAAGTTCTTTCCAGCGAGGCTGATCCACATGAATGCGATCGAGCATGGCCGAAAACTTTTCACGATCTTCAGCATTATCGATACTCTTGGCCGAGGTGCCCAGAATATTTACATGCTGTTCGTCGATTCGCATTGCCAGATTGTTTGGAATCTGTCCACCTGTTGAAACAATCACACCATGGGGATCCTCCAAATCGATGATGTCCATCACACGTTCGAATGTAAGTTCATCAAAATAGAGTCGATCGCACATATCATAATCGGTTGAAACAGTTTCTGGATTATAGTTAATCATCACAGAACGCCAACCCTCTTTACGAATCGTATTCAACGCCTGAACACCGCACCAGTCGAACTCAACCGAACTACCAATACGATAAGCGCCACTACCAAGTACAACGATAGAACGATGATCGCCAGTATATTCAATATCATTTTCGGTGCCACTATAAGTGAGATATAGATAGTTTGTCTGCGCCGGATATTCGGCAGCCAACGTATCAATCTGCTTGACAACCGGAAGAATACCATGTTCCTTACGCAACTGACGAACCTGCATCATACCTTGCTCTATCACATCGTCTTCGAATCCTAAAGCGCGAGAAATCTGAAAATCCGAAAATCCCTGGCGCTTAGCCAGATGAACTAAATCTATAAATGTAGATTCTTTAGAGAAATCCAAATCAAAAAGACTGAACAGATGATGATCCGCCTCTTTCGCAGCCTTCTCTGTTTGCGAGCGATAAGTACGAAGTTCTTTGTCCGTAACCATAATATTGGAAAGCTTCTGAATGAACCAGCGATCGATCTTTGTCAAATCATAAATCTGATCGATCGTATAACCGGCACGCAACGCTTTTGATATCACAAAAATTCTACGGTCAGTAGGTTCATTTAAAGCTTTATCCACATCGTCCAGAACCAATTCTTTATTTTCAACGAAGCCATGCATACCTTGTCCAATCATACGCAAACCTTTCTGCAAAGCTTCTTCAAAAGTACGTCCGATAGCCATTACCTCGCCAACCGACTTCATGCTACTGCCCAACTCGCGAGCAACACCATGAAACTTGCCCAAGTCCCAGCGTGGAATCTTACAAACCACATAATCCAATGCCGGCTCAAAGAATGCGCTCGTAGTTTTTGTTACTGAGTTCTTCAACTCAAAGAGTCCATAGCCCAATCCCAATTTAGCTGCAACGAATGCCAAAGGATAACCCGTAGCTTTCGAAGCTAATGCAGAAGAACGCGACAGACGGGCATTCACCTCAATCACTCGATAATCTTCCGATTCAGGATCGTATGCATACTGCACATTACATTCACCTACTATTCCGATATGACGAATGATACGAATAGAGAGTTCGCGCAGTTTATGATAATCAGTATTACTCAATGTTTGTGACGGAGCGATAACAATACTCTCACCGGTATGAATACCCAGTGGATCAAAGTTTTCCATGTTACAGACCGTGATACAGTTGTCGTATGAGTCACGAACAACTTCATATTCGACCTCTTTCCAACCTTTCAAACTCTTCTCGACTAGTACCTGCGGTGAGAATGAAAATGCCTTTTCTACCAGAATATCCAACTCCTGTTCATTGTCGCAGAACCCTGAACCTAAACCACCCAATGCATAAGCAGCACGTACAATCACCGGATAACCCACTTCGCGAGCCGCTCGACGAGCATCTGCTGCATTTTCGACAGCTTCACTCTTGATTGTTTTTACATTGATTTCTGCAAGACGTTTCACAAACAACTCGCGGTCCTCTGTATCCATGATTGCCTGAACAGGCGTACCTAATACGCGTACATTATATTTTTCCAGAACGCCGCTGCGATATAATGCAACACCACAGTTCAAAGCAGTCTGACCACCAAATGCCAACAAAATGCCTTCCGGACGCTCCTTCTCGATTACTTTTTCAACAAAAAAAGGTGTCACCGGCAAGAAATAAACCGTATCAGCCACACCTTCCGAAGTCTGTACCGTAGCAATATTCGGATTGATAAGCACCGTACGGATACCTTCCTCCTTAATGGCTTTCAATGCCTGACTGCCTGAATAATCAAACTCGCCGGCTTCGCCAATCTTCAAGGCACCGGAACCAAGTATAAGAACTTTCTTTATTTTTTCTTTCATATACAATCAATTGCTATTTCATTAACGACTCTGCAAACTTATCGAATATAAATTCCGTATCCGTCGGACCACCACAAGCTTCAGGATGAAATTGAGAAGTGAAGAATGGTTTCGTTTTATGGCGAATGCCTTCATTTGTTCCATCATTCATATTGATAAACAAAGGTTCCCAGTCTTCACCCAACGTATTGGTATCTACCGCATAACCATGATTCTGAGAAGTAATGAAACATTTGTCTGTTCCAACCATACGAACCGGCTGATTCTGACTGCGATGGCCATATTTCAATTTATAAATCTTGGCACCACCGGCTTTTGCCAGCAACTGATTACCCATGCAGATACCGCATATCGGACGATTGCCTGCAAGTTCTTTGCGAATATGCTGAACTGCCACATCGCATGTATCCGGATCACCGGGACCATTGGCAATAAACAAGCCGTCAAACTTAATCTTACTGAAATCATAATCCCATGGAACACGAACAACCTCGAGTCCACGCTTCAGCAAGCAGCGGATAATATTCGCCTTAACACCACAATCAATGAGAACTACACGCTTTCCACGATTATTCTCAGGTTTATATGTGATTACCTCTTTGCAGGAAACTTTATCCACATAATTGATGGCTCCATAATCTGGAAAAGGCATTGATTTCACTTTATCCAAGTCGACATCACCCACCAAAACACGCCCCATCATCACGCCATGTTCGCGAATTTTCTTTGTCAATGCACGCGTGTCAATGCCTGTGATAGCAGGTATTTGTTCGCGCTTGAGCCAGCTTTCCAAACTTTCTACAGCTTTCCAGTGACTATATTCTTCACTGTAATCGCTTACAATCATTGCTTCCACATGGATCTTTGCACTCTCCATGAAATCGGGCACTCCATTTTTGGCAAAAGTAAAAGGCGGAACGCCATAGTTGCCAACCAAAGGATAAGTCAAAACCATTATCTGCCCAGCATAAGATGGATCGGTAAGACTCTCGGGATAACCGGTCATTGCGGTGTTGAAGACGACCTCGCCTACAGCTTCTTTCTCATAACCGAAAGAGACGCCGCGGAAAAGACTTCCGTCGTCCAAGACTAATGTTGCTGTTTTTCTCTGTTGCATATCTTTACTTATATATTTCTTCTTCCATGTAATTAATAAAAGCATTATTTACCAT
>DAIMYP010000026.1:0-23196 GCA_036734445.1 Tannerellaceae bacterium | reverse complement strand
CCATAATAGTCAGGATATCGCACCTGAGGCGATGATGAAACGATGACAATCTTCCTCGGTTCCAACCGATCAAGAATACTAATAATGCTTTGCTTCAAAGTCGTTCCACGTACGATACTGTCATCAATAATCACCAAATTATCGACATCCGGAACCAAACTGCCATACGTAATATCGTACACATGTGCAGCCAAGTCATTACGACTGTTTCCTTCTGCTATGAATGTACGCAATTTGATATCCTTGATAGCTACCTTTTCTGAACGAACACGCATAGACAAGATACGTTCTAATTCATTCTCCTGAAGAAGATGTTTGCGATCGGCAATCCATTCTTTTTTCAATCCATTGAGGTATTCGTTCAGTCCTTCCAGCATTCCAAAATAAGCCACTTCAGCTGTATTTGGAATAAAAGAAAAGACCGTATGATTCAAATCATTATCAATAGCTTTGAGGATTGCTGGTACCAGATTTTTACCCAAGCGCTTGCGTTCCTGATAAATATCTTTGTCGCTACCACGTGAAAAGTATATGCGTTCGAATGAACAAGCCTTGTTTTCTTTCGGAGCAATAATCTGAGAGGTACGGAATTCTCCTGCCTTATTTATAATCAGAGCTTCACCCCGATTCAATTCCTTTACATCTTCAACAGGTACATTCATAGCCGTCTGAATAACTGGACGTTCAGAAGCGACAATTACTATCTCATCATCCTTATAATAAAACGCCGGACGGATTCCCCAAGGATCGCGAACTGTAAACGATTCGCCGCTTCCAGTTAACCCGCAGATAACGTAACCACCATCCCAACTCGGAGCACATCGTTTCAAAACATTTGATAGATCCACCTGCTCTTCAATGGCATGCGTTAAATCCATACCTTTCAGACCTTCATCCTCGCACTTCTTATAAAGTCGTTCGACTTCGCGATCCAACCGATGTCCCATCTGTTCAAGCATAATAAAAGTGTCAGCGTATGCACGCGGATGCTGTCCTATAGAAGTAATCTCATTAAAAACTTCCTGAACATTTGTAAGATTGAAATTACCGCAGATTGCTAAGTTTTTTGCTCTCCAATTGTTACGACGTAGAAATGGATGGACATAAGAAATACCGGAATTACCGGTAGTACTGTAACGCAAATGTCCCATATAAAGGTTTCCTGCAAAGGGTAGATTCGTTTTAGCAAATATTGGATCATCAATTTTTCCGGGCGGCAAATCTTTGTAATGGCTGTGCACAGCGGAAAATATTTCAGTGATAGCACCTGTGCCTAACGCTCTTTCCCGAAACATATACTCCTCTCCGGGATTAACTTCTAGTTTCACACATGCCAAACCGGCACCTTCTTGCCCACGATTATGCTGCTTTTCCATCAGCAAGTAAAGTTTGTTGAGTCCATACATCCAACTGCCGTACTTCTGATGATAAAACTCTAACGGCTTCAGCAGGCGGACCATGGCTACTCCACACTCGTGTTTAAGTATTTCCATTGGGTTCTACTTATTTTATTTTAGGCACAAAGATACTCATCATATTTCACAAATGAAGCTTTTTAGCATAAAAAAGTATCAGCAATTTCGAACAGACGATATATCTTGTTACATATGCGCAATATGATCAATTAGAAAGAACTCATCATCACCCATAAAGAATTTTTTGTTATACTATAACTCATTTTCGATTTCTTCCTCACATATTTATCGGACCATATATATGGTCTGATCGGTTTATATTATATGGTCTGATCGGCTTATATAATATGGTTTGATTGGTCCATATATATGGTCCGATAAATATATAAGCACCTATACAATAATATTTTATACCAAAAGCGAACTTCTATTTCTTTAAAAACAAATATTCATAAATACAAAAGCATAAACATATATAAAGGTATTAAGTTTGTTATAATATATGAAAGATTGGGAGAACTCGCAGTTTTTAGTTACCTTCGCGTTCGAATTCAAAATGTAATAATAGATATGACGATAGAAAAATTTGCTTTTGTATTCTTTACTATATTGTTGTTTTGCAGCCCAATAAGTGCGCAGGAAGATACAAGTATCACCAGCGGACAAACAACAACACACGATACTATCACAACAGCCAAATCATCCGATTTGGAAAAGATTAATGATATTCGCTCTCAATTGGAAAAAGAAAATAGCACATACAATACGCCTGTTGCAGCGGATAAAAACTTACTCCGTTTCATTCAGAAAGATAACGAAAGTGCGCTCTCTCCGGAAGCTCTCTATTGGATAAATTGGGTAAGAGATGAGGCCAGCAAATTTGATAATACAGTAACATTCAAAGATACAGTTATCCCGAATCCATTGTTCGTGCCATTGGTATTTAAGGGCGGACTCTTCCAAAAAGACCTGCAGCTCTACGATAAGGATTTCTTTCAAAAACAGTTCAACAAATATCCGATGTACAAGCCGGATACAAGTCTGTTTGCCAAAGAAGCATACGACATTGCATTTGAAAACCTCGCATACGACAATATCCGATTAAACCATCCGAGGTATTTCCATTATTCAATGCGTGACCTTCCAAACGATAAGGTAGAAGCTAGAGTAATCAAGAAAGTTAAATATGAACCTGACCTTATTAAGGTTAACAACGATACAAATATCAACGATGTAGATGCTCCGGTAAAATTTATTCCTGAACGTCGTTATTGGACATCGCATTTCGAAAGTGCCGTACAATTCGCTCAGAACTATCTTACTCCGAACTGGTATAATGGTGGAACGAGCACATTGAATCTGAACAACAGACAGTATCTAGCTTATAATTATAATAAAGATCGTGTGCAGATTACAAATGAGATGGAATGGAAAACCAACATTTACACGGCTCCAAAAGATACAATTCACGATTACAAGATCGGTGAAGATGTATTTCGTCTGCACGGGAACGTGGGTTACAAAGCATTTAGCAAATGGTATTATACATTTGATGCCACATTCCAAACACAGCTTTTCTCGAACTTCACCGAAAATACCCAAAACAAACTTGCCGCATTTCTATCTCCTATGAATGTCAATGTTGGTCTTGGTATGAAATATGACCTGAACAAAACTTTTCCTAAAGACAAACATAAAAAACTGACGATATCGATAAACTTAGCTCCAATATCCTATACATATATGTATAGTATAAATAAGGATATCGATCTGAGTCGTCACGGTTTTAAGAAAAATCCAGATACGGGCGAATATTACCGGTCATTAAACCAGTTTGGTTCGACCATCAACTCGACAGCCACTTTCCAATTAAATAGAAATGTAAGCTGGTATTCACGTTTCTACTACTTCACCAACTACAATCGTGTATTGAGTGAATTCGAAAATAGATTAAACATAGCCATCAGCCGTTTCTTCTCTACAACGATATCGGCCAACCTTCGATTCGATGATGGAGTCACCAAGAAAGCTGATTATGACCACTATCTCCAGATTAATGAACTGTTAAGCTTTGGATTCAATTACAAATGGTAAATGATAGTGCATATTTCTTGAATATAAACTATGTTAATCCTAACACAATTGCTAAATAATACGTATTTTTGTCGTGGTTTTGTAAAGTCGAGTTTACAATATGAGCGAGAATATAAATCATACAGGAGTCATAGAAAAGATTGCCGACGGCATCGTCTATGTAAGGATTATTCAGCAATCGGCTTGCGGGGTTTGTGAAGCCCGTAAGATGTGTATCACATCCGAAAGCAAAAAGAAAATCGTTGAAGTACCCGACAATACCGGACGGTATCAAATAAATGAAGAAGTTGAGCTATGTGGCCGCAGTTCAATGGGTTTAGAAGCGGTATTAATAGCATTCGTACTTCCAATGATTATCCTCATTGGAGCTGTTGCTTTTGGTTCGGCAGTTCATTGGGAAGAAACTACAAGCGGATTAGTTGCCATCTTGCTATTGGTTCCTTATTACGGCATCTTGTATATGTTCCGTGAAAAACTCAAAAAGAAATTCGTATTCACTCTTAGAAAATTAAACTAAACAAATATCATGATTTTAATTGCCATTATTTTATTAGGAGCAATTGGAGCTATAAGCGCTATTATGTTGTACGCTGCTTCCAAGAAATTTGAAGTTTACGAAGATCCCCGTATCGCACAAGTACAGGAAGTTTTGCCTGGAGCTAATTGTGGCGGTTGCGGACATCCGGGTTGTAGTGGTTTCGCTTCTGCATGTGTTAAGGCAGACACCCTCGAAGGACTTTTATGTCCTGTTGGTGGAATGCCTGTCATGAGCAAAGTTGCCGCAGTTCTTGGAAAAGAGGTCGTCAACACTGAGCCAATGGTTGCAGTTGTTCGTTGTAACGGAACATGCGAAGCTCGTCCTCGCATCAACAGTTATAACGGTGTAAAGAAATGCTCGATCGCATCAACCTTGTACGGTGGCGAAACAGGCTGTAGTTTTGGATGTTTAGGATTCGGTGATTGCGAAGCCGCATGTAATTTTGATGCGATTCATGTCAATCCAGCTACTGGACTTCCAGAGGTAGATGAAGATAAGTGTACCTCTTGTGGTGCATGTGTAAAAGCTTGTCCGAAAGGAATCATCCAGTTGCGTAAGAAGGGACCAAAATCCCGCCGAATCTTCGTCAGTTGCATGAACAAAGACAAAGGTGCTGTCGCTCGCAAAGCCTGTACCAATGCTTGTATCGGATGTGGAAAATGTGCTAAGGAATGTCAGTTCGATGCAATAACGGTTGAGAATAACCTGGCTTACATCGACTTCAACAAATGCCGCTTATGCCGCAAATGCGTAGCTGTTTGTCCCACAGGCGCTATTCATGAACTAAACTTCCCGCCTCGTAAGGAAGTTGCTACTCCTGCTGCCGACAAAGTACAACCGGCCACAGCACCTAAAGCTGTTACAACAACAGCTCCAAAGGCTGAAGTGAAAGCTCCTGCTGCTGAAATAAAAGCATCGGAAGCAGAAAAGAAGGCTCCTGTTGCTGAAGCAACTGCTCCAAAAATATCAGAAGAAACAAATCAAAATAAAATCTAATAATATGCTAAGGACATTTAGAATCGGAGGTATTCATCCGCCCGAGAACAAATTGTCTGCCGGAAAGAAGATTACGGTCCTGGCAGCACCTAAACAGGTCATCATTCCATTAGGACAGCATATCGGAGCACCGGCTCAGGCAGTAGTCCAGAAAGGCGATGTAGTAAAAGTTGGTACACTGATTGCCAAAGCAGGAGGTTTTGTATCGGCAAATATTCATTCATCCGTTTCTGGCAAAGTTAATAAGATTGACAATGCTTTGGATGCAAGTGGTTACAAACGTCCGGCCATCTTCATTGACGTTGATGGCGACGAATGGGAAGAGACTATCGACCGAAGTGACACTTTAGTAAAAGAATGCAGTTTATCTGCCAAAGAGATTGTAGCAAAGATTGCCCAAGCCGGTATCGTCGGTATGGGTGGTGCAACATTCCCAACACAAGTAAAACTAACTCCGCCTCCTGGAAGCAAAGCTGATATCATCATTGTCAACGCAGTAGAATGCGAACCGTATCTTACAGCCGATCATTCGCTGATTTTGGAAAAAGCGGAACAGATATTAGTGGGAACTTCCCTGCTTATGAAAGCAGTTGATGTGAACCGCGCAGTTATCGGTATTGAAAATAATAAACCTGACGCTATCGCACTGCTGCAAGAGCTTGCAGGCAACTATAAAGGTATTGATATCATGCCTTTAAAGATGAAATACCCGCAAGGCGGTGAAAAACAACTTATTGATGCTGTGGCAAACCGACAGGTCAAAAGTGGAGCCCTTCCTATATCGGAAGGTGCTATTGTACAAAATGTTGGGACTGTATACGCTATATACGAAGCTGTTCAGAAAAACAAGCCGTTATTTGAACGTGTGGTTACAGTTACAGGTAAATCTGTTGCTAACCCGTCAAACTTTCTAGTTCGTATCGGAACACCAGTTAGTGTGCTGATTGACGCAGCAGGAGGCATTCCTGAAGATACAGGAAAAATCATCAACGGTGGTCCGATGATGGGTAAAGCATTGATGAGTACCGATGTTCCGGTAACTAAAGGCAGTTCCGGCATATTGCTTCTCACTCGCAAAGAGTCCGAACGTAAACCGGCAAGCGACTGTATCCGTTGTGGTAAATGTATCGATGTTTGCCCGATGGGACTCAATCCTACGCTATTGATGAACGCTACAGAATTCAAAAACTGGGAACTGGCTGAAAAGAATCATATTACCGATTGTATCGAATGTGGTTCTTGTATTTATACCTGCCCGGCATATCGTCCGCTTCTGGACTATATCCGCTCAGGAAAGGGAACTGTAATGAATATTATTCGTACAAGAAAAGCAACAAAATAAGTGCAATATGGAAAATAAATTAATCGTATCTCCCTCACCTCATATCCATGGAGGTGATAGCATAAGTAAAAATATGTACGGTGTGCTGATTGCCCTTATTCCGGCTTTCCTGGTATCACTTTACTTCTTCGGACTGGGCGCATTGATTGTAACTGTCACATCAGTTTTCTTCTGCGTGCTCTTCGAATATCTTATTGCAAAATTCATCTTGAAAAAGGAACCAACCATCACGGACGGTTCTGCTATACTGACCGGTGTTCTGCTAGCATTCAACTTGCCTTCAAATCTTCCGGTTTGGATCATAATGATTGGTGCACTGGCAGCTATCGGTATTGGTAAAATGTCGTTTGGCGGCTTAGGTAAAAACATCTTCAACCCGGCATTGACAGGACGTATCTTCCTGTTGATTTCTTTCCCGGCACAAATGACGACCTGGCCGCTTGTCGATTCGCTGAATCCTTTCCCAATGACTTATACAGATGCCAACACAGGTGCAACTGTTTTGTCTTTGATGAATGAACATGCTTTAGACAAGTTACCGAGTCTAAGCGACATGCTGATTGGAAATATGGGCGGCAGCCTTGGTGAAGTTTGTGCTGTTGCACTGCTTCTGGGCTTCGTCTATATGTTGTGGAAAAAGATTATTACCTGGCATATTCCAGTATCTATCCTGGTTACAGTATTTGTGTTCACAGGTATAATGCATTTGGCTAACCCGGCTGCTTACGCAAGTCCATTCGTTCACTTGTTGACTGGTGGTTTGATGTTAGGATCAATATTCATGGCAACCGATTATGTCACCTCTCCAATGAGCAAAGGCGGCATGATAGTTTATGGCGTTGGCATTGGCATTCTGACTACGCTAATCCGTCTGTTCGGATCGTATCCTGAAGGTATGTCGTTCGCCATCTTCATCATGAATGGTGTAACTCCGCTCATCAATACATTTATGCAACCTAAACATTTCGGAGGGAAAAAAGCATGAAAAGATTACAATCCAATTTACCCAACATGTTCCTCTCGCTTACAATCATTTGTATCGTGTCAGGAGCTATATTGGCAAGCGTAAATATGAAGACGTTGGCGCCTATCAAGGCTACACAGGAAAAGATTCTACAACAGGCCATCAAGGACGTAACGCCAGAATTCAATAATAATCCTGCAACTGAAGCTTATATGGCAGCTACTAGTGATGGCGATTCTTTAAAAATATATCCGGCAAAGAAAGACGGACAGTTTGTTGGCGCCGCTATCGAAAGTAACACGGAAAAAGGTTTCGGAGGAAAGATTGAAGTCATGGTTGGCTTTGATGCCAAAGGCAAACTGCTGAACTACACGGTACTCAAACATTCTGAAACGCCAGGTTTAGGCGCAAAGATGCAAGATTGGTTCCGTATGAATAAAAACAAACAAAATGTTTTAGGTCGTGATATGACAAAAGGCAATCTGAAAGTCACAAAAGATGGTGGCGATGTGGATGCTATTACAGCTGCAACTATCTCAAGCCGTGCATTCCTGAATGCCGTAAACCGCGCCTACAGCGCCTATGCTGCTACCGATGCACAATCGGGAGCTTCTGCACAAGCTGCTGCTGACAGTACATCTATTAATCAAGGAGGACAACAACAATGAGTAATCTGAAAATACTTCTCAACGGTCTTATTACTGAAAACCCGACATTCGTCTTGATCTTGGGCATGTGCCCTACATTGGCAACAACGACGTCAGGACTGAACGGCATGAGTATGGGACTTGCTACCGCGTTCGTTCTTATTTGTTCGAACATGGTTATATCGGCGCTGAAAAATGTAATTCCTGATATGGTCCATATCCCGGCTTACATTGTAGTTATTGCGACATTTGTTACAGTAGTACAGATGTGCATGCAAGCTTTTGTTCCGGAACTCTATTCGAAACTAGGTCTTTTCATTCCGCTGATTGTTGTAAACTGTATTGTACTGGGTCGTGCTGAATCTTTCGCTGCTAAACACAGTGTGATTAATTCAGCTTTCGACGGCATCGGAATCGGTCTTGGCTTTGCATGTGCATTGACGTTACTGGGCAGTTTACGTGAACTGCTGGGAACTGGCAAAGTTTTCGGCTTGACACTAATGCCAGAGCAATACGGCTCTCTGATCTTTGTATTGGCTCCTGGAGCTTTCATTGTACTAGGCTATTTGGTAGCCATCATGAACAAACTGCGTAAAGCATAAAAAAGAACATATATGGAATATTTACTAATATTTATAGCTGCCGTATTTGTCAACAATATTGTGTTGACGCAGTTCTTAGGTATCTGCCCGTTCCTCGGCGTATCAAAGAAAATTGAAACAGCTGCCGGCATGGGTGCAGCCGTTACATTCGTGCTTACGATATCAACAATCGTAACATTCCTGGTACAGAAATATGTACTTGACCCATTTAATATGGGCTACTTGCAGACTATTGCTTTTATCTTGATCATCGCCGCACTTGTGCAGATGGTTGAAATTATATTGAAGAAAGTGTCGCCTTCGCTCTATCAGGCACTGGGTGTCTATCTGCCTTTGATTACAACAAACTGCTGTATTTTAGGTGTTGCAATCTTAGTGATTCAAAAAAAATACAATCTACTGGAGTCGACTGTCTTCGCTTTCTCTACAGCAATCGGTTTTGCATTGGCATTGATTATCATGGCTGGAATCCGTGAACAAATTGCAATGACCCACATTCCGAATGGAATGAAAGGGACACCTATCGCTTTAATTATCGCCGGCTTGCTGGCTATGGCATTTATGGGATTTTCCGGAATTGTATAACAATAATATCTAAAGAGTATGAAACAAAAGATTTTAGTAGCCGGCGGTACTGGATACATCGGCTCTCACACCACAGTTGAACTACAGAATGCAGGTTATGACGTGGTTATCATCGATAACCTCTCTAACTCAAATATTGAAGTGCTTGATGGTATTGAACACATCACCGGCATTCGTCCGGAATTTATTGAATTAGACTTGAAAGATAAGGATGCGACTCGCAAGGCACTAGCTTCGCAACCGGGTATCAAAGGCATCATCCTTTTCGCAGCCAGCAAAGCTGTGGGCGAATCAGTACAGAAACCTTTGCTTTATTATCGCAACAATATCACTACACTGATCAACTTGCTTGAGCTAATGCCCGAGTTTAGCATTGAAGGCATCGTGTTCTCTTCATCGTGTACAGTTTATGGTCAACCGGATCCAGAGAATCTGCCTGTTACCGAGAGTGCACCTATCAAACCGGCCACTTCTCCTTACGGTAACACAAAGCAGATCAACGAAGAGATTATCCGCGACACAATTCATGCCGGTGCTCCATTCAAAAGTATCATCCTTCGCTACTTCAATCCAATTGGTGCACATCCAACAGCTGAAATAGGCGAACTGCCGAATGGCGTTCCTCAGAATCTGATTCCATATCTTACCCAGACGGCTATGGGAATCCGTAAGGAACTGAGCGTATTTGGTGATGACTATAACACACCTGATGGTTCTTGCATCCGCGACTATATTAACATTGTTGACTTGGCTAAAGCTCATGTTACAGCAATGGATCGTATGTTGGGTGGAAAGTCTACAGATCATGTTGAAATATTCAATCTGGGGACTGGTCGTGGTGTCTCAGTACTTGAACTGATCAACACTTTCGAACAGGCTACTGGAGTGAAAGTTCCACACAAGATTGTAGGGCGTCGCGAAGGCGATATCGAACAAGTGTGGGCTAATCCTGAACGCGCTAACAAAGTTCTGTGCTGGAAAGCTCAAGAAACTTTGGCAGATACACTGGCTTCTGCTTGGAAATGGCAACTCAAACTTCGTGAAAAAGGTATCATGTAACTGGAACTTACTTTTATAAGAGGGCATATAAATTTATCGGCACGCATCTAATTTATGATGCGTGCCGTTTTCTTCATCAATAAAGTAGGAAAATGAGAAATGTGCGTAATTGAATTTATTATGTAAGTTCAACTACATACGTGTATAATTTTATTTTCTTATGTATGTAAATAAATTTTCATACGTGTGTATTTTTATTTATACTGAGAGTAATTTCGGACGCACACAAAAAACCCACCATTGAAAATTTGAGCATCAATGGCGGGTTAGTTATTTAGTCACAATTCTATTAAGACAATTTGTGAATCACAATACCTGAACGGAGTTTCGGTTCGAACCAAGTTGTTTTTGGAGGCATGATATTTCCAGTATCGGCAATATCCATGATTTGTTTCATAGAAACCGGATAAAGAGCCAATGCCATCTTCATCTCACCACTGTCAACACGGCGCTTAAGTTCGCCCAATCCACGGATTCCTCCAACGAAATCAATACGTTTGTCGGAACGTAAATCGGTGATGCCCAACAGCTCATTTAAAATCAGATTAGATGAAATCGTAACGTCGAGCACACCAATTGGGTCGTTGTCAACATAAGTTCCGAATCTAGCTGTCAAACTATACCATTTGCCTTCCAAATATAGAGAGAAATTATGAAGCTTTGTCGGCTTATATATTTCTGTTCCCTTTTCTTCGACTGTAAAGTTTTTATCCAAAGCTTTGAGGAACTGAGCACCACTCATTCCATTCAAATCCTTCACCACGCGATTATAATCAATAACAGTCAATTGACTTGCCGGGAAGCAAACGGCCATGAAATAGTTGTACTCCTCATTGCCCGTATGATTCGGATTCTGACGAGCCTTTTCGGCACCAACCAGCGCAGCTGCAGCAGAACGATGATGACCATCAGCAATATACATGGCAGGAATTGCTGAGAACAAATCAGTAATACGCGCAATGTCGGCCTCATCATCAACAAGCCAGAAGGTATGACGGAAGCCATCCAATGAAGCAACAAAATCATACTCAGGCTTCTGAGCAGTATAACGAGCTACAATAGCATCAATATCTGCATTATCAGGATATGCAAAAAATACAGGCTCAATGTTGGCATTGTTCACACGCACATGCTTCATGCGATCTTCTTCTTTGTCTCGGCGTGTCAGTTCATGTTTTTTGATAACACCGTTCATGTAATCAGGGACATACGCACCAACGACCAAACCATATTGCGTTTTACCGTTCATCGTTTGGGCATAAATATAGTACATCTCCTTCTTGTCTTGAACAAGCCAGCCCTTATCCTGAAACTTCTTAAAGTTAGCGGCCGCTTTCTCATAAACGCGCGGATCCTGCTCGTCTGTTCCTTCAGGAAAATCTATTTCCGGCTTAATAATATGATAAAGTGACTTCTCATTACCGGCAGCTTCGACGCGAGCTTCGTCGGAATCAAGAACATCGTATGGACGCGACGCTACCTGCTCGACCAAGTCCTTTGGAGGACGAATGCCTTTAAAAGGTTTGATACGTGCCATAACTCAAATTATTTATTAACTTTGAACTTCTCGATACCCTCTTTCAAGAAACCTTCTATCTGCTTTGCAGCAGCGATACCAGCATTGATGTTAGCTTCAGCTGTTTGAGCACCCATCTTTTTCGGTGTTGAGAAGTAACGATCAGCAAACTGTTCTTTAAACTTCGCATCATTGTCTGGCATAATGTCGGTAATGTATTTGAAGTCGGGACGTTCAGCCATTAACTTCAACAAACCTTCCTCATCAATAACCTCTTTGCGAGCAGTATTCAGCAGGATTGCACCCTTAGGCATAGTGCTCAACAAATTATAATTGATAGAGTTCTTTGTTTCCGGTGTTGCAGGAATATGCAATGAAACGATGTCGCAAAGTTTGAACAAGTCTGCCGTAGCATCAACAGCGTTCACGCCAGCTTCCTCTATTGCAGCTTTAGGACAATATGCATCATAAGCATAAACTTCCATACCAAAACCTTTAGCAATACGGGCCACATTACGACCTACATTTCCAAATGCAAGAATACCCAGTTTTCTACCTTTCAATTCTTTACCGGATGTTCCGTTGTAGAAGTTACGAACAGCGAAAACCAACAAACCAAAAGCCAGTTCAGCAACAGCATTAGAGTTCTGTCCCGGTGTGTTCATCACACAAACCTTATGAGCAGTAGCGGCAGCCAAATCCACATTATCATAACCGGCACCGGCACGAACGACGATCTTCAATGCTTTGGCAGCATCGAACACTTCATTATCGATTTTATCACTGCGGATGATGATGGCATCCACATTTTTCACTGCTTCAAGAAGTTTTGCCTTCTCTCCGTATTTCTCAAGAAGCACTAGTTCATCACCGGCAGCTTCAACAACTTCACGAATGCCTTTCACAGCTATCGGAGCAAAAGGTTTATCTGTAGCTACTAATATTTTTGCCATAATTAATGTTGTCTTTCAAAATCTTTCATACATGCAATTAACGCTTCAACGCTACTCTTAGGCATTGCGTTGTAAAGAGAAGCACGGAAACCACCAACAGAGCGATGTCCCTTGATACCAACCATTCCGGCAGCAGAAGCGAACTTACTGAATTCTTCTTCCAAATCCTTATATTCTTCGTTCATAACGAAGCATACATTCATGATAGAGCGATCTTCAGGAACAACCGTGCCATGGAACAATTTATTACGATCTATTTCGTCATAGAGGATAGCAGCATTCTCTTCATCCTTTTTCTGCATAGCCTTGATGCCACCCTGCTGTTTGTACCACTGCAATGTCTGCAAAGCAGAGTAGATAGGCAATACAGGAGGAGTGTTGAACATCGACTGTTTATCCGCATGTGTCTTATAATTCAACATAGTCGGGATCTGACGATCCACATGACCGAGTGCATCTACGCGAACTACAACCCATGTCAGTCCGGCAGGAGCCAAATTTTTCTGGGCACCACCATAGATGATATCATACTTGGATACATCTACCGGACGAGAGAAAATATCAGACGACATATCAGCAACCAAACGAACCTTCAAATCAGGATCCTGACGAAGTTCGGAACCGTAGATTGTATTGTTGGAAGTAAAGTGGAAATAGTCTGAGTCCTCAGGGACTGTATAGCCTTTTGGTACATAAGTATAATTCTTGTCCTTAGACGATGCAACCACGTTTACTTCGCCAAAAAGTTTAGCCTCCTTGATAGCCTTCGATGCCCACGTGCCTGTATCCAAATAAGAGGCTTTCTTATTCAACAGGTTAAAAGGTACCATACAGAACTGTAAGCTGGCACCACCGCCCAAGAACAGAACTTCATAGCCTGCCGGAATATCCAGCAATTCTTTAAACAGTGCCTGAGCTTCGTCATTTACAGCAACAAACTCTTTACTTCTGTGAGAGATCTCCAGAAGAGATAAACCCATTCCTGCAAAATTCTCAACGGCAGCTGCCGTGTTCTTGATTGTGAACTCACTCAAAATTGAGGGACCTGCATAAAAATTGTGCTTCTTCATGTCAAAAAAACATTTTATTGTTAATACTAATACTTTAAATTTCTATTTCAATGCCATTGTAGAGCGTTCGTTAATATCGATCACCCCACAATCGCTTCATTTGTTCAATCAATTTATGTTCAGCAGGATTCTCCTGCCCAATCCAGAATCGTTCTTTCAGCAACTCCTTAGGCAAATATTCCTGATCCACAAAATGACCTTCATAATCATGAGCATATTTATATCCTTTGTGATAACCCAGCTCATTCATCAACTGAGTTGGAGCATTACGTAGATGGAGCGGAACAGGGAGATTTCCTGTACGATTAACCAGTTCAGTAGCTGTTTCCAAAGCCATATACGACGAATTGCTCTTTGCACTGCAAGCCAGGTAGACTGTAGTCTCTGCTAAAATAATGCGTCCTTCCGGCCATCCTATCTTTTTCAAAGCATCAAAACAAGCATTTGCCAACAACAATGCATTCGGATTCGCCAACCCTATATCTTCCGAAGCTGAGATAACCAGGCGACGTGCGATAAACTCAGGATCCTCTCCTCCTGCGACCATCCTGGCCAACCAATAAATAGCAGCATCCGGATCACTGCCTCTAATCGACTTTATAAAAGCCGATATAATATCATAATGCATCTCACCGCCTTTATCATAAGCTGCCGGATTTTCCTGCAAACGATTTACCACCATTTGATCAGTTATCTCAATCTTCTCACTGCCTTCTTCTGCGGCAACCACCAGTTCCAAAATATTAAGCAACTTACGCGCATCCCCTCCGGAAAAACGCAACAAAGCATCTGTTTCACGAATCACAATGTTCAATGATTTCAGATACACATCTTCTGTAAGAGCTCTATGCAACAACGTCAGCAGATCTTCTTTATCCAACGATTTCAGCACATACACCTGACAGCGCGATAACAATGGTCGTATAACTTCAAAGGAGGGATTCTCTGTCGTAGCGCCGATCAATGTAACCACACCTGTTTCAACAGCTCCCAACAATGAATCCTGTTGTGACTTACTGAAACGATGAATCTCATCAATGAACAATATCGGCGATACGCTATTGAAAAAACGATTGCTCTTTGCCTTCTCAATGACCTCTCGCACTTCTTTTACTCCCGAACTGACAGCGCTTAATGTATAAAATGGCGCATTCAGTTTATTCGAAATAATATAGGCCAAAGTAGTCTTTCCTACACCCGGCGGCCCCCACAATATAAATGAAGGCACATGCCCGGCGTCAATCATTTGCCTTAGCACAGCGCCCTGTCCTACCAAGTGTTTCTGTCCGATATACTCATCCAAAGTCTTCGGACGTAACCTTTCTGCTAACGGTTGACTATTCATGCTGACAAAAGTCGTACATTTTATTCACTTATCAAAGAATATGTGCTAAAAAAACATCTTGATTTTGATGTTTAATAGCATGTTTCTCTACCAAATTGTAAGTTATAAGCCCGTTTAAAGCGTGCACACACCGTACACACCTCTCAATATGTCAAAACATCTTACAAAAAAACGAACATAAATACATATTAATCCTAACATTTACTTTTCAGCAAATTTCACATCAATACCCTTATCATTTCTGGCCTTCAAAGCAAGAACACGACTTCTCACCTTCACTTTTCCCTTCACAAACTCCGGTATATTATACGACTTCATGAAACGAGAATAGAAGTTCGGATCTTTTTGGGGAACCAAGAATGGCTTTCCTGCTTTTCCATCTTTCCCCATATAGGCAATAAATGGTCGCGTATACAAACCATCCAGACGCCGACTGCCAAATACAAACCAGCGGCTATTGCTACTCCAAGAATGATAGCTTTCAACATCCTTGCTATTCACTTCATCCAACGGACGAATTTGTTTCGAAGCCAAGTCAACCAGATACAAATCCGCATCTTTATGCCAAATAGAGAAATTACCATAACCCGATTTCGTAAACATCAAATAACGCCCATCAGGCGAAACCCGTGGAAACGAAGCACTACGATCATCACTATGCGCATTATATAATGTATCTACTTTTGTTCCGAACAAACGAGTTGCTGGATCAAAAGAAATAGAGCACAGACTATACTT
The DNA here is from genome assembly GCA_036734445.1 of Tannerellaceae bacterium. Classification (GTDB taxonomy): domain Bacteria; phylum Bacteroidota; class Bacteroidia; order Bacteroidales; family Tannerellaceae; genus Parabacteroides. Next base: position 7,332 of record DAIMYP010000026.1, on the reverse strand, counting down.
TGCCTTTTTAAATTCTTTTGGGATGCTACATGAATCCGACGAACAAAAATAAAGTGTTTTCCCATCCGGAGAGAATGTAGGGAATGTTTCAAAAGCTGCTTTCGAAGAAGTCAAATCAGAAGAAACTACCTCGTGCGTCTCAACATCATAAACCACAACATCCGAAGCTTCATCAAAGACTTCAATCCTGTTGCGGTCATTCAAATGAAACGCCTGATTTGTCTTGTTCACTGAAAAGGCTACATATTTTCCTGACGGATGCCATGAAGGATAAACCAAAGCAGAAATAGTTTTGTCTGTCTTTGTATTCAACTTCTCAACCGTATTCCCATTAATCAACATGGTTCCAGGATACTTGGCACGCATGTGGAAAAGCATCTTGTCAGGATTCTGCATACAGAAAGAGTGGCAATTCATACAGCCATTGTCTGTCATTTTGTTCTCTAGGATAGCTGTCTGATCATAATTTTCGAGATCACGCTGATAAATACCCATTTCACTCCACAGTGAATAACCCGGAGCAATCAGACGATAAGCAATATATCCATCCACAGGTTCAGCAGCAATAATCATCTTAAAAGGTTGATAACCCATCCAGATGCCATCCTTCTTTGATACCAGTGAGACAGTTATTTCTTTTCCAGTAGCTGCTTTAAGCATCTTCTTCCATTTTGAAGCCGGAATTTCGAAGCAGCCATTAGCACCATGGACAGAGAATTGCTCACCACCACCTGCAAAAGTAGCATAAGCATCTCCACCTCCAACGATTTTAAAGTCAAGAGGTGCTATATTTGAAGGAATTGTCACTCCTGCATAATCAGGAGCGATGACCGGTTGCTTATCAACCATCTTGTCGGCTTTCGGAGCACTACTGCAAGCTGATAATACAGCCAGCATACATATATATATATAATTTTTATTCATATTTCTACCTCCCGATTATTTAAACATATAATAGAACCAATAAGTATTTCCAAAAGAATTATATAGCAAGCCCGGAAGTTCACTTGGATTATTCCGCCCTTCCAAAACAGCATTCTTATATATCATAAAACGCTGAATCACTTCTTCCGATATACCCATCTGATGCCACATCTCCGAATCCTGCTCTGAAACAGCAATCATAGCCTCCTGCAAATAAACCGGTATAGTCGGCATAGCTTGTGTACCTCTATATTTTTCAACCAAAGCTTTCAAATTATTCATATCCTTCACTAACAAATAAAATGCAGCCAAAAATTCAAATGGAGCCTTGTAGGAAGGATTTACATCTGTCATCAAACGTAAATCGGCTTCAAACCCTCCATTTACCTGCGCCAAATCACTTTGGTTTTCCGGAGGAAGCGATTTCCTGCGCGGTCCCAATATTGGATCCGCTGCTACAGCCGCATTATTATTCAGAAATTTACGTTGAGACTTTGCCCAATCCTTATAATAAAATGTATTTTCTAAGATACGAATATATTTTTCAGCTACAGGATACGCACCATAAATCAAGTTCGTTTGAACCAAACGTTTTAGCATGCGAGGGTTGCCATATCCCATTGCACTGATATAACTTTCAAAAGCCATTTCCTGAGCGGGACTCATATACCCGGCAGCGAAATATACATCACTCAATAACGAAGATATCTGCTCGGATTTGTTCCAATCGACATGCAAACCTGTCGGACCATGCTGATCGTAGTCAAACATTTTAGACAACAATTCACCTTTCTGCTGCAAAGCTATATTCAAATAGCACATATACAAATAATTTGTCAATTTTTCGCTACATGCATCAATAATCTTATCCCATTGTTCTGTTCGCGCATAATAATCCAATTCTTTCAATTTTGCCGATTTAATATCTGAATATTTTGGCAGCCCCCAATGTAGCACAAGTGCAACTACAATTACCTGCAACACTGCTTCGGTAATTCGACGCGACATCTTTGGGAAACTCTTTCGTTTACGAAGAAAGAATGCACACAGATATACAACAATCAAGGCAATCCAAGAAAAATAGATAACCGATTTCGGTTTCAATCCTTGATGAAAATACACATCTGGTAAAAATGCAAAGCGATATTCGCCAATAAAAGAATAGTAAAGTGAAAGGATTGCACAAAGGAATGCCAGAGCACAGCTTAACAATATCCAATAGCCTTTTGGTGTCCGATTCAATAATTCAAAACAAGACACTAAGACAGCAAACAAAATGGCAACAGGTCCTGCACACCAATATAAGATTGGTGTAAAAACGATGCCACAACATATACGAAAACGTTGGTCTTTAATTACCATATAAAGCCATATTGCAGCTACAGCCATACAGAATGAAACTGTCCCCCAAAAGCGGTAATTGAAATCAAGTTCAATAAACATCAACATAATAACAGGGAGCAATGGCAAAAGAAAAGCTTCTGAGAATGGCGATATACGACGAATCACCTCTCCAATCATCCAACCAGTCAATGCCAAAAACGCTGATACAATAAGCGGTCCATAATATGGAAGAATAAAGAACTGCACAAAAAATTCTGAAATCCAAAGAGTCAATCCGCCCGGTTGTTCAATACGATCAACCCAATAAGACCAAGTTGATTGAAACAGTTGGTCTTGTTCAATATAAAAGAAGTGGAAGTGAAAGTTCATCTGCAAAAAGGCGAACAATGCACCAAAAACCACAATCCAAAATGCTGCAATTTTATATTTCATGAGAATAGATATTAAGTATGTTTTACTAATTCATAATGTTTATCAACGCACTTGGGTAATTCATTCGGATAGTGAGTCACATAGATAAGCGTTTTTCCTGGACGATTGCAAAAGCGTTCAATAATTCGTCCAACTTTCTTTTTGTTGCTTATATCCAAACCGTGCAACGGTTCATCCAAAATCAAAAGATCCGGATCTTTCACAAAAGCCCGAGCCAAAAGCACCAGACGTTGCTCACCTGACGACAAAGTCAAGAACGGGCGTCCTTTCAGTTTTTCAATGCCGAAAACATGCATCCATTCTTTGGCTACAAAAAGTTGTTGAGCCGAACAAATTCTGTAAAGTCCTATCGAGTCAAAGAATCCAGAACCCACAATGTCCACTGCAGGCACATTTTCCATATAATACAGATGCATTTCCGGAGACACATATCCAATACGCTTCTTTATTTCCCAAATACTTTCGCCTGTACCACGTTTGCGGTCAAAAAGATATAGCGTGTTTGCATATGCCTGTGGATTATCAGCATAAATCAGACTCAGAAGCGTTGATTTACCAGATCCATTAGGTCCTGATAGCGACCACTTCTCGCCATTCTTCACCTCCCAATCCAGGTCTTTCAAAATAGTCCGTTTTCCATATTCTATATGTATATGTTCCATCCTGAAAGTCACACTATGTTCAGAAGGCTGCCGTTCTGCATCAATAGGTAACACAGGCTCTTCCTGAACCACTCTGTTCTTACCTTCAGAAGTAAATAATTCAGAAATCAGATACTCATTATCCAGGAATCTTTCCCGAGTTGACGAATCTATAATCTCACATGCTTTTACCGAAAGGACATTCGTAATCATATCTGGAATATCAGCAGGATTACAAAGCAATAATATAACTTGAAGTCCGCTCAATTCAGTCAAACTCCGTAATACATCCACCAGTAACTTTCTTGAGGCACTATCCAATCCGATAAACGGATTATCCAATATCAATATTCTCGGATGCTTTAAGAGTGTCCGTAAAATCAAAAACTTTCTTAGTTCCCCACTCGATAGATAGATAATTTTTTTTGTCAAGGAGCTCTTTCCACCAAAACGAGTCAACAGTTCCTGATAATCCGGCGAGTCTTCGTCGCCTGCTAAAAGTTCTTTTACCGTAGGCATATCCTCAGATTCCGTTGCATGCCAACGTTGCTGATAATAAGAATTCCGATAATCGGCTAATGAATATATATCTTTAAAAGCAATACTCTTCACCAAGTCACTTGCTTTTCCTTCAAAACCAAAAACGACATCACCCTGTTCGATAGCAGTACGACACTGAACAATATCTGCCAACAGAGTCTTACCAGACCCATTTGGTCCAATTATCGCCCACTGCTCACCTTTACGTAACGTCCAGCAAATAGGATTTTTGAAACGTAATTCCGGCAAACGTGCTATAACACCATTTATATGAACTGTGAAATCTGTATCTTCCTGCATTGTTTTTATCTTTAATGAACACGAGTTCCTTTAGACTGATGAATATCCGAAGCCTGAGTGATGATCACTTCTTTCACACCCGCTTCAATAGCTTGGAATGAATTTTCAAGCTTTGGAATCATTCCGCCTTGGATTACTCCCTGTTCAACATATTTATTGAAAGTATCCTTATCGATTTCAGGTATGACACTTTCATCATCATCTTCATCACTCAAAACCCCTTTCTTCTCGAAGCAGAACATCAGCGTCACATCAAAAAATTTTGATAAAGCTTTCGCCACCTCTCCGGCAATCGTATCAGCATTAGTATTCAGCATACAACCTTTTCCGTCATGCGTCAACGGAGCCATCACCGGTACAATATTCTGTTTTATCAACAAAGCCAGTTGCTCAGCATTAACCCTCTTCACATCGCCCACAAAGCCATAATCGACATCAGCCACCGGACGCTTGTCAGAAAGAATCACATTCAAATCGGCACCCGTAAGTCCCAAAGCATTTATGCCCAGAGCCTGCAAACCTGCCACAATATTTTTATTGACAAGACCGCCATAAACCATCGTCACTACCTTCAATGTTTCAGCATCAGTTATACGGCGACCTTTCACCATCTTGCTTTCAATACCTAATTGCGAAGCCAACTTAGTTGCGGAGCGTCCACCTCCGTGTACAAGAATTTTAAATCCTTGAATCTTAGAGAAATCACAAAGCAGCTGCTGCAATGTATCTTTCTCCTCAACGATCTTTCCTCCTACTTTAATCAAAGTCAGCTTTTCCATATTTTAATTTTTTTGGGTCAAAGGTAGTAAAAAAAGAAAATAATTATCTACTTTTGCCCCAACGATTGCGGTAGTAGCTCAGTTGGTAGAGCATCAGCTTCCCAAGCTGAGGGTCGCGAGTTCGAATCTCGTCTGCCGCTCAAATTGATAATGAACAGATTACGATTATTTTCATCCTTCATTTTAGCACCTTCTTATTTTTTAGAACTTCTCTTGTTTGTAACAACACAGACAGAATTATTAATGCAATTCCCACATAAAACGAGAAATTCAATTCTTTAGCCTCACCAAAGAAAATCATGGCAAGGATAATACTATATATTGGTTCTAGATTATAGCTCAGATTGACAGTGAAAGCAGAAACTTTCTGCAATACTTGAATCTGCAGCATATATAATCCAATTGTACAAACAAAAGCAAGCAAAAGCAGATATCCCAAATTAGCCATTCCGGGCAACATCGTAGTGATTGGGAAATAATACAAATATATGGGCGACAAGCAAGTGAGCCCTAAACAACCACCCATCATTTCATAAAGCAACATCACACTCGTCGAATGGTTTCGTCCCACACGTTTATTAGTTATGGTAAATAATGCGCAAAAAACAGAAGAGATAATTCCCAGAATTATTCCCAACCGATAACGTACATCAAAGTGGAATATAAGTACTATTCCCAATACGGCAATCATACTAAACAGTAACTCCTTCACCGAAAACTTACGATGAATGATCACAGGTTCCAAAATAGCTGTAAAAAAGCCTACTGTTGAAAAGCAAACCACTCCAATAGAAACATTCGCAGCTTTAATACTTCCAAAAAAACCGACCCAATGCAATCCAAGTAGCAATCCGACACCGGCAATCTTGCATACATCTATCAACCGTGTTTTCTGCAGTTTTCCGGTTATCATTAAGATAATAAAAAGCAGTAGTCCTGCCAGAAACATTCTGTACCAGACTAGCAATCCTTCATTCAGTGTCACCCACTTTCCAAAAAGACCGGTAAAACCTGCCAGTATAATCGATATATGAAGCTTTATAAAAGCATCTTTCATGAATTTCTGAATTATTTCAGCATATATAAACCACAGGCATGCTTGTTCAGCAAGCGATGAAAAGAACCTTTTGCCTTACCCAAAGATTGACCACCCCATAAATCCGTCACTGACACTTTCTTATCATTCAAACCCAGATCTTTCAAGGCCACTTGAATATCCAATGGCGAATCCCCATCAGAAATATTAAACAAAGCCAAATAGACTGCACCTGTTTTGGCATTCTTCGAAGTAATAGCCACTCTCCCGTCTTTCTGAAATAACTGATGCACATTCTGCCCCATCCGATGCATTTCCAAAACTGCCTTATTTGTAAGCAATGACAATGTAAAAGCATCATTACTAGGTAAATCACCCCCAAACATCAACGGAGAACGAAATATAGTAAATAATGTCATTAGTGAATACTGTTCATCTTTTGTCAGTCGTGTCATTCTGTCCAGCCCCCTTTCGCCCCGAATAGCAATACGTCCCAATGGGATCATGTCGCAATCAGGCCAAGTAGGTGAAATATACGGATACCAGCCTTGACACACTTCCATCAAATGTTTGAAATGTGGCCATGTATCCCATACATCATCCACCATCCGCCACATGTTCGCATGCGTTCTGACATGATCAGCTTTATTCAACGGCGTTTCGCCAGGTGAAGTGCTCAATACAATCGGCCTACCGCAGCGGTCTATCGCTTTACGAATCATTTCGATTTCATCCTGATGATACGGACGCGAGAGATCATCAATCTTTACAAAATCAACACCCCAGATAGCATACAATTCGAATAACGAATTATAATATTCCTGTGCGCCATTGGCTGCAGCATTTACCGTATAGTTATCGCCCAACCACGTACACAACAGTTCAGTATTATATATCTGATCTGCAGTAATATTCGTCCCTTTAACAGGCATCTTTTTTTGTACAGCCAACTTAGGAATACCCCGCATCAAATGAATGCCGAACTTCAAACCCTTTGTATGTATATAATCAGCTAAAGGTTTGAAACCTTGCCCACCGACCGAAGAAGGGAAACGATTGACAGCTGGAATATAGCGACCATAATTATCAATAGAGAAAACAGGATCCTTTTCATTATATCCTCCAGCCTTGTCATTCTGAACATACCAACGGATATCCACCACAATATATTCCCATCCGCATGGTTTCAGATACTTGGCCATATAATCAGCATTCGCCTTCACCTCATCTTCTACAACTGTCGGTCCATAGCAATCCCAACTATTCCATCCCATTGGTGGTGTCGGTGCCCAATGTACAAACTGTCGTTCTCCCGAATCGGCTTGCATATTAAAAA
>DAIMYP010000025.1:0-49379 GCA_036734445.1 Tannerellaceae bacterium | reverse complement strand
CAAAACAACTCGTGTTTTTATGTTATATAATTATATTCAAAACTAGTTATTCGTCTAATTCGATAATGTTGCCAATTCTTTTATATCGAATAGAAGCTGAAAGACTCAATACATCCAGGGTAGACTGCAAACTCATGTTTTTGAGTGTTCCACTAAATGTACATTTCTTAACTTTCTCGCTTTTGATTACGAACTGTACATTATAATGACGTTCTAATATGGCAATGATTTCTTCCAATGTCTTGTTTTCAAGGTACATCTCATCATCCATCCATGACATATATTGATTTCTGTTTGTTATACGATTCTTGTTCATCTCATGTGTTGTCAATGAATAATGCACAACGTCTCCCGCTTGCATATTCATGGCTTCATATGGTGCTTTCAGCTTTACTGAGCCTCTGTCCAGATAAATCACTACTTCTTTTTCGGAAGGATAAGCATGTACATTAAATGCCGTTCCAACAGCCTGAATAGTTAAGTTGCCAACCTTTACATAAAAAGGTGCCGATGGATCTTTTGCTACATTGAAAAATGCCTCACCTACTAATTCTACCATTCGCTTTTTGCCATTGAAGTTCTTCCCATAACTTACTCGTGAATCAGAATTAACAGTTACAACAGAACCATCAGGCAAAGTGATATCTGACTTTTGTCCTTTATTGACACTAATTGTAGCATCTGCATATCGGGTCAATAAATGATTGGTTTGCCACAATTGATACATGGCAAAAGATAAAACCAAAACAGCAACACAAGCAGCACATTGAAAAAGAAACTTCATCGAAAATTCTCTTTTTATGCTGATTTGGCTACGAATATTATTCCATATACGACGATCTAAAGACTTCCGAATTGTACCGTCTGCCTTATCCCATTCTTCAGAAAAGTCCTGATTCCAACGATTAGGATATCCCAAAAGTCGTGACAACTCACGTTTTTCAGATAACGTAGCCGTATGATCGAGAATTTTATTTAATAGTTCTTTTTGCCTACTCATAATTCAACTAATTTAATGAATCCTTATACGGTCGTAACATGAATCTAATAAACTTAGACGATTGCTTCAGATGCGACTCAACCGTGTTTTCTGATATATTCAGGCGACTGGCAATTTCTTTTTGTGAAAGATGTTCGATATACCTCATTCGATATACATTTTGCCTTGCAGGAGGCAGCATCGAAATGATCTTTTCAATCTCTTCTAACAACATATCAAGCTCCACTTCGTCATCTACGCGACATGATTCATCTTCTGTATTTTCAGACAAAGAATTTGTTATCAGATCCTCATTCACTTTTTGTGCAATCCATTTTAAAAAGAAATTTTTGGAAATGACAAACAGATAATTTTGGACAGACAATTCAGCAGACAGCTTCTTCCGATTATCCCATACTTTGATAAAAGTAATCTGAACAATCTCTTCAGCCAAATAATGATCACCATGGGATATGCTTAGTATAAAATGATATATCTTATTCTTATAACGATCATAAAACACTTTGAATGCTTTATAATCGTCATCTTTAATCTTATCAATCAATTGACGATCCGAGAATAATATATATCTTGAAATCTCCATCTTATATAGTATACATCTGTTACTATATATAATATCCTTTACATTTTCGTTTCCGGTATTAGGAACAAAACGATTAACATACTTTAATATTACAGCTTATCTATTCTATGCAAACTCACATTTATAACTGACACTACTCCCCTACAATATCCCCAAATTTCAGCAAATAGTTGTCATATTGGGATTTGAAAGGGCTGAATGGTTTCAATATTTGTTTGGAAAAGAGACTATCGATAGTCTTGTTCCAATGTTTGCCATCCACTTTATATAAATAGAATGAACCTGATATCGCATCAATCTGATTGGCATAAACCGGGAATCTGGTGATATTCCATTTGGGGCCTAATCCTGAAACATAGGCATTATAGGTCAGAACTATTCCTCGATCGGTCTGTTCGAAATTAACATTGCCATTACGGCAAACCATTAAGATACCATCTCCTTTATCATTCGTACAAAGGACTGCATCCACTCCCATCCTATTTCCTTCAAAATACAGATCACCTGCACGCAAAGAATGGAAACCATAGTTATTAATTGTCATCTTTCCCGGATATGAAGCAAACGGTCCGTTTCCTAACCATTGCACATTCTGAATGCTCGGATCAAGCAAAAAGGCCAAACCGGCTTCAAGCAAAAGGTTCTTCGATTTCTCCGGTTTCATATTGAATGAAACCTTTGTCGCATGCTGTTCATTCGTATAACGAATCGTACCGGCAATTCGGATAGAATCGTTTTCATAGAGATAATTTTGTCCTTCAATCTGCTTAGGCTTCATCAGATAATGTTTCAAAATGCGCTTCGATGCACAATTATCTTCTGACAGCGAAGTTTTATGCCCCACACGCATAAGAAGAGTTTGCTGAACATAATCGAGCGGACTACCTTGCTCTACTGAAGGCGACAAATCCATACGTTTCACCAAATCCGGCATTTCGTTTACCTTAGCCACCTGACGGCCAATAATCTGTTTGTTTTTATCCAGCATATCAAAATGGAGCAAATACAACTTTCCACTATTCTGAGGCATATCAAGAAAGATAGTTTGAACACTTTCAGCATGAGGTGCACAATCAGGAGTAAATGAACCTCGCTGAACGGTATCTTTATCTGCCGTCATACACCAACGAACTTGCACATTGCCTTGCAGATTGATGAAGTCGTAACGATTACGAATATGTGTAGAGAGCGACTGTTTGCCGGGTTTTATCATAAACATCGTGTCAAGCACTTGTGCCTGAGCATAGTCATGCTGCAATGCGTAATAATTAGACAAAGGAATGCGGTTGGCATACAACAGTCCGTCGGTGCCTTTATTGCCGGCCATCCTAAAACCGCCCTCTTCGTTCAACCAAACGCTGTCAGTCCATTGATAGAAATCTGTCCGATGCGCTTTGAAAGGCATACCCTGATCGACCCACTCCCAAATGCAACCACCTGCCATATTCTCGTTCTTTTCAATAATCTCCCACATATCGGGATGCTGTTCAAAAGACTGTCCCAAGCTATGGCAATACTCTGTGAATATCATAGGTTTGGTTGACGATTTAGCATAATCACTCAACAATTCAACAGTTGGATAATGAGGTGCATAGATATTGACAAAAGAAGGAATATTATAATGCAGACTATCAAAATAACCTCCTATCATCGGATAGCAGATTGGACGTGATGGATCCATCTTCTGAACATATTGTCCCGTCACCATACATATCGGCGTCAATGGATTTTCATTGCCTACACTCCAGACAATCACCGAGGGATGATTCTTGTCGCGTTGCACTGTCGCTTTAGCACGTGTCAGCAAAATATCCTGATAAGCCGTATCTTTCAACAGATCTTCTCCATATCCGAATGGCACTTCATCAATAACATAGAACCCGAGTGAATCACAAAGTTCATAGAAGCGAGGTTCATGCGGATAATGCGAAGTACGTATACAATTGACATTGGCGGCTTTCATCAGACGCATATCTTTCAGATTCAATTCTTCGCTGATTACTTTTCCACTTGCAGGATCCGTGGCATGAAGCGTCACACCGCGTAGTTTGATAGCTGTACCATTCAATTTAAGTATCTTTCCGTCTATCTTTATTTCACGGATTCCAAACCGTTCAGACAGTGACTCCAAAATCTTCTGTCCCTGACAAAGACTGTAATTGATGCGATACAAAGATGGCGTTTCAGCCGTCCACAGCAGAGGATTGGCAAAAGCGACTTCCTTATGCAATTTTCCAGAAAGAATAGGTAAACGGAATGAATGTTCCTTTTTCCCTTTAGAATTGATGATATCAGCCTGGATAAATAAGTTTTTTTCAATGGCTTTGTCATTAAAAGCGGAAACATTAAAATCAAAACCAACTATTGCTGAACTCTTTTTCAGAGACAGCGTTCTCACAATCATATCCGATATATGAGTAACCGGTACAGGATATAATGTCACATTTCTTGCAATGCCAACCTGCGCCCAATCATCATTACAATCAAAAGGATAACCTTTATATATCGTATAAACTCGCATAGCTAACAAATTTTTACCATCCGGATTAAGATATGGAGTGATATCGAACTGGCAAGTATTAAATGCAGACTCCCACTTGCCCGCATACTGCCCGTTAATCCAAAGATCGTATGCACGAAGAACGCCGTCAAAACGAAGCATCACATGCTGTCCGCTCCAATCAGAAGGGACTACGAACTCCTGCCGATAAAAGCCGATCAAAGTATCCGGATAATCATAGCGTGGTTCGGTAAATCCATAAATATCCCAATTGCCGGGAACCGGGATTGTGTTCCACGACGAATCATTATACGCTGGCTTATAAAAAGCCTGATAGTTACTCCAATCCAAACCACGAATCAACGCAAACTTCCAAACACCGTTCAAACTACGTTCTACTTTGGAATTCTCGATTGGTTTAACATCTTTAAAAGCATCCAGAATCTGTGCATTAAGACCACTAGCCAACAATACACACAAGACAAACAATAACCATCGCTTCATATCTTTATACTCTTAATATTCCATTACTATACAATAGTTTTCTACTATTTGTCAAAGATAGTAGTTTCACAAATAAAATAAACGTTAATCCGCAAGAATCTTTAAAATTGGTCATTCTAACCGTAATTCATATAATGACAATACAAAAAGTATAGCTTACCTTTGTTATCAATAATTTCAAAATATCAACAGTCGTGAATCAGTGGTCCAAATATATAATCATAGCGGTGTTAGCAACTACGGTTGTTTCTCCGCTTAAAGCACAAAATAAAGAAATGAATACAAAAACGAAATTCGAACAGATTTTTCCGCTTGGTGAGAAAAATGTAAACTTCTCCCAATACTTTATCGGACAATCTTATCTGGCTCCGGTAAGCAATAATAACGCTTTAGGTACACACATCTTCAATGTCACGTTCGAACCCGGTTGTCGCAATAATTGGCACAGCCACACAGGTGGACAATTACTCATTTGTACAGCAGGACGCGGTTTTTATCAGGAAAAAGGCAAACCTGCCCGTGAGCTGCATCCGGGTGATGTCGTTGAGATTGCGCCGAATGTAATTCATTGGCACGGTGCTGCTCCCGACAGTTGGTTCTCGCATTTAGCAGTAGAATGCAACTCGGGCACAAATAAAAACACGTGGTTGGAACCCGTGAACGATGCAGAATATGCAAAGGCTACAGAGCAAAAGAAATAAGACAAAGAGACAAATAATGTCAGATTCTGAAGAAGGCATCCCAATAAAAAAGGGATGCCTTCTTCATATAAATCAGAAAAATAGTCGTATCTTCGTCCCGAAACATAAAAAGAAGAAACATCATGAAAAAAAAGAATCTGACTTTATTAATTGCTGTAACGTTATCCAGCAGCATCGTATTTTCATCATGCATCGGATCTTTCAGTCTTACCAATAAACTTTTAGATTGGAATAAAAACATCGATACCAAATTTGTCAATGAACTGGTTTTCGTTGCTTTTTGTATTGTTCCAGTCTACGAGGTTTCTGCTCTAGCAGATATACTGGTTCTCAATTCCATAGAATTTTGGCGCGGTGACAATCCTATTGCTTCAACAGGTACCACAAAAACGATTGATACACAGAACGGAACTTATACTGTTCAAACAGAAAAAGACGGATATCATATTCAAAAACAAGGCGAAAAAGAAGCAATTGACCTTGTATACAACAAAGTAGACGAAAGCTGGAACATCAAAGCCAATGGTGAAAGTACAAAGCTTTTCAAATATATAGACAACAAAAACGAAGTGATTATGTATCTTCCCGATGGGAAAGAGATGAACGTAGAATTGAGCCACTCTGGTGTATTAGCATTCAAACAAGTAGCAAATAACTACTCTTTCTATGCTGCCAGATAATATTCACGAATAACTTGCTAATCTAAATTTAACAAAATATGAAGCAAATAATGAGAGCGATTGCTTTAGGAGCAATCTGTTGCCTTGCAACAACATCAATCGTCCGGGCCGACAACCCGGACAAACCGTTTTGGAAAGATGTCCAAACAGTTGCTGTTAATCGTGAAAAACCAAGATCGGCATTTATGAGCTATGCCGACCGACAAACAGCACTTATGGGGAGATATGAGAAAAGTCCCTATTATTCCCTGCTGAATGGCACTTGGAAATTCTACTTTGTCAATTCATATAAGGACCTGCCCGACAATATTACAGATCCATCTGTTAGTACTTCATCGTGGCAAGACATCACAGTTCCTGGTAACTGGGAAGTGCAAGGTTTCGGAACAGCCATCTATACCAATCATGGTTATGAATTCAAGCCACGTAATCCACAGCCGCCATTATTGCCTGATGCTACTCCCGTTGGAATCTATCGTCGGGACTTTGAAGTGCCTGCTAATTGGGACGGACGAGATATTTATCTAACCATCAGTGGTGCCAAATCTGGTACGTACATATATATTAATGGTGAGGAAGTTGGTTATAATGAAGATTCTAAAACACCTGCTGACTATCAGATAAACAAATATATACAGCCTGGGAAAAACACACTTATAGTAAAAATATACAGATGGAGCACAGGATCGTACCTCGAATGCCAAGACTTTTGGCGTATGAGCGGCATCGAGCGTGATGTTTATCTTTGGTCACAGCCCAAAATTGCCGTTCAGGACTATCGCATAGTCTCTACCTTAGATGACTCCTACAAAAACGGAATCTTCCGTCTCGCCGTAGATATCAAGAATCATTCAGAGAAATCAAAAAATGTCGCTGTTGAGTACGAACTTATCGATGCTGCAGGCAAAACGGTCCAAACAACCTCAAACAATTTATGGGTAAGTCCAAATGAAATCTCAACCGTTTCTTTTGACAAAACATTTAACAATGTAAAAACTTGGAGCGCTGAACACCCCAATCTGTACAAACTGCTGATGACGGTTAAAGTAGACGGCAAGATTGAAGAAGTGATTCCTCAAAGTATTGGTTTCAGACGAATGGAAATCAAACAAATAAAACAACTGGCAGGGAACGGACAACCCTATACAGTATTTCTTTTCAACGGGCAACCGATTAAATTGAAAGGCGTCAACATTCACGAGCACAATCCCAAAACAGGTCATTACGTTACAGAGGAGCTAATGCGCAAGGATTTTGAAATAATGAAACAGAATAATATCAATGCTGTACGTCTTTGTCATTATCCGCAGGACCGAAAATTTTATGAACTATGCGATGAATATGGATTATATGTGTATGATGAAGCTAACATTGAGTCACACGGTATGTATTATAGCTTGAGCAAGGGTGGTTCCTTAGGAAATAATCCCGAATGGTTGACACCACACATGTATCGTACTGAAAACATGTATGAAAGAGACAAGAACTTTCCATGTGTAACCTTCTGGTCATTAGGAAACGAAGCGGGTAACGGCTACAATTTCTATCAGACATATCTATATCTCAAAGATAAGGAGAAAACGCTTATGAATCGTCCCGTAAACTACGAGAGAGCTTTATGGGAATGGAATACTGACATGTTTGTTCCACAATATCCAAGTGCCGAATGGCTGGAAGAAATTGGACAAAAAGGGAGCGACAGACCAGTTGCACCTTCCGAATATTCACATGCCATGGGTAATTCGAGCGGAAACCTATGGGATCAATGGCAAGCCATTTACAAATATCCGAATCTTCAAGGAGGATTCATTTGGGACTGGGTGGATCAAGGAATCCTCCAGAAAGATAAGAATGGTCGTGAATTCTGGGCATACGGTGGAGACTTCGGTGTAAATACGCCTAGTGATGGTAACTTCCTTTGCAATGGAATTGTCAATCCTGACAGGAATCCTCATCCCGCCATGGCTGAAGTAAAATATGCCTATTCGAACGTTGCCTTTGATAAAGTTGATGCGACCAAAGGCTTATTCCGAATTATCAATCGCTTTTACTTTACGTCGCTAAAAGATTATGCCGTTAATTATACGATCAAAGCTAATGGAAAAACTATAAAAAGCGGTACAATTTCTGTAGACCTGGCTCCACAGGAATCAAAAGAAATTACAGTTCCCGTAGCTGGATTAAAGCCACAGGCAGGCGTTGAATATTTTGTCAATTTTACAGTTTCAACGCTTAGAACTGAAGGACTTATTCCTGCCGGCCACCAAATTGCGGCAGATCAGTTTATCTTACCTCTTACAATGGACAAGAAAGTCTACAAAGCTAATGGTCCTAAACTGACTGTCACAACCGAAGGAGATAATCTAAAAGTTGTATCTTCAAAAGTGTCTTTTGTTTTCGACAAAAAATCGGGTATTGTAACTTCTTACAAAGTAGACGGAACAGAATATTTCAATAATGGATTCGGAATTCAACCGAACTTTTGGCGTGCTCCAACCGATAACGATTATGGTAATGGAGGACCTAAGCGTGAACAGATATGGAAACAAAGCAGCCAAAATTTCAGCATCGCTGAAGCCACAGCAAAGATGGAAGACTCAAATGCTGTAATTGATGTCACATATCAATTAGCCGCAAGAAACTCATATGTTGTCACATACAAAATATACCCAAGCGGAGTTGTTAATGCTTCTCTAAAATTCACAGCTTTAGAAAAGGCAGAGCCGAATGCTCCACGTATTGGCGTACGTTTCCGGTTGCCGGAAATCATGGATAATATCTCCTATCTAGGTC
Organism: Tannerellaceae bacterium; assembly: GCA_036734445.1. Classification (GTDB taxonomy): domain Bacteria; phylum Bacteroidota; class Bacteroidia; order Bacteroidales; family Tannerellaceae; genus Parabacteroides. The sequence goes on along the minus strand of DAIMYP010000025.1, from coordinate 40,618 downwards.
GTGGACCACAGGAAAACTACTGGGATAGAAAAGCCGGTTCGATGATTGACTTATACAAAACAACAGCCGAAAAAATGTATTACCCATACGTTCGTCCGCAAGAAAACGGACATCACAGCGATACGCGTTGGGTTGCACTGACTGCCGTTAAGGGCAAAGGATTGCTTATCGAAGGAAATCCAACGATTGAGTTCAATGCGTTGCGTAACACCATTGAAGATTTCGACGATGAAGAACAAACAGCATTACCTCGTCAATGGAATAATTTCACTCCTGAAATGGTTGCCAATCATGATGAAGCACAAGCAAAAGACGTACTTCGCAGACAACATCATGTAAACGATGTCACTCCACGCAACTTTGTAGAAGTGTGTGTCGACATGAAACAACAAGGACTTGCAGGATATGACAGTTGGGGTGCTCGTCCGGAACCGGCATATACATTGCCCGCCAATCGCGAATACCAATGGGGATTCACATTGATACCTTTACAAGACGCAAACAATATTCAAGGCAAGACAGGTTTTAGCTATTGATATAAAAAGCATCCACGATAATTTTTCAGGCACGGATTACGCTGATTTAAAAACTTAAAATGCATAAAAGTCTACTAAATCAATGTAATCCGTGCCTTCTTTAATACAAGGGAATAGATTTTTCAGAACCTGTTTATACATTTTTCGATTATTTTGCGTTAGTATTACTAAAGTGAAAATGTATATGAAGATTCGTGCTATAGCTGCACTGCTATTTATATTAATATCAATTCAATCTTTTGGGCAAGGGAGAGCCAAAATTAGCGGTTTCGTACGTGATGCCGATGGAAATCCTTTGGAACTTGTCAATATCAGGGTGAAAAGCACTCTGATTGGGACTATGAGCAATGATAAAGGATTTTATTCATTGTCAGTCTCTAACGGCGATTCGGTAACTATAGTCTATTCATGTTTGGGTTATCAGAAATCCGAACGAATCATTCCTACTGTCAACAAAGATATGCGTCTCAATGTAATGATGCATTCTGCCTCTTTGGAATTAGGTGAAGTTGTTGCAACAGCTATTCGTAAACAAACGACGACACTCGAAACATTGAATGCTGACAAAGTGAAACTACTTCCCGACCCTGCCGGTGGAAGTATAGAAAGTTTGGTTGTCACATACGCCGGCGTTTCAACCAATAATGAATTGAGTTCGCAGTATTCTGTACGAGGAGGCAGTTACGACGAAAATATAGTGTATGTCAATGGAATGGAAGTTTTCAGGCCCTTGTTAATCCGCTCTGGTCAACAGGAAGGATTAAGCTTTATCAATCCGGATATGACGGAATCGGTCAATTTCTCAGCGGGAGGTTTTGAAGCACGTTATGGAGACAAAATGAGTTCGGTTCTTGACATTACCTATAAGAAACCAAAGGCATTTGAAGGTTCGGCTAGCGCCAGTTTCATGGGTGCAAATGCTTATGTGGGCAGTTCAAGCGGTAAGTTTACGCAAGTGACAGGAGTCCGATACAAAACAAGCCGTTCACTACTGAAGACCACTGATACAGATGCCGAATTCAACCCGAATTTTATTGATGCTCAAACGTATATCACTTACAAACTTGCTCCAAAATGGGAAGTTAATGCGTTAGGCAATATAGCCATGAACAATTTCAAATTCACGCCATACAGCCGTGAAACCTCTTTTGGGACAATCAATAACGCAAAGAAATTCAAAGTATATTTCAATGGCCGTGAACGAGACAAGTTTGAAACCTTATACGGTGCTCTTACTTTGAAACATAATCTGAGCGAAAATTCAGAAATAGGTTTTCAGACATCAGCGTTCAGCAGCAAAGAAGAGGAAGGCTATGACATCGCAGGCGAATATTGGTTAAAAGATGCCGAAGATACTGAAAACGGTGGAGAGATAGAGAGTTTGGAAGTTGGCCGCAATCATGAACATGCCCGCAACCGTCTTCGCTCTAATATAATAAATGTAGGACACTATGGAAATATCCGTTTCAAATCTAACACGATAAAATGGGGTGCAACCGTACAAATGGAAAAGATCAATGATAAGATCAGCGAATGGGAGAAGCGAGACTCTTCGGGTTACTCTCTTCCTCAAGGTGGAGGCACAACAAACGTCATTTCAAATCTTTTCTCAAATAATAAACTGAACAGTACCAGAGTGATGGGTTACATTCAAGACGCTTTCAAATTTAGAAGCGAACAAGGAATGTTTACAATTGTCGGAGGTATTCGTGGCAGTTATTGGGACTTCAATAAGGAATTCATCTTCAGTCCTAGAGCTTCTGTTGGATTTATTCCCAATGCAAATCAGAATCTAACATTTCGATTTGCAACAGGCGTCTACTATCAGTCTCCATTCTACAAAGAACTAAGGAAAACTGTACAAGACGAATCCGGCAACAGTATCATTGAATTAAACAAAAATCTGAAATCACAACGCTCAATACATTTCATTCTTGGAAGTGATTATACATTCCGTGCTGTTGATCGTAATTTTAAACTTAGCACTGATTTCTATTATAAGAAACTAAACAATCTGAATCCTTACACCATCGACAATGTCAAAATCAGGTACTATGGCGAGAACTGTGCTACAGGACATGCTTTAGGAGTCGATTTTAAGTTTTTTGGAGAGTTTGTACCAGGCACAGATTCATGGATCAGTTTCTCATTGATGAAGGCAGAGCAAACCATCCGCAAGACGGTTACAGTTCCTATGCCAAACAGCCAAGGTTATAATGTATCGCTGTTCTTTCAGGATTATTTTCCGGGATATAAGCGCGTCAAGCTCAATCTTAAAGGCGTATTATCCGGAGGATTACCAGTCACGGCTCCCCGCAAAGGTTATGAACAAGGCTATTTCCGTACGCCTGCATATAAACGTGTAGACCTTGGATTCTCCTATCAATTGGCCGGAGGAACTGACGAAATTATGAACAGAGGACTTTTCAGTTACTTAAAAAATGTTTGGTTAGGATTAGACGTCTTTAATCTGTTCGACATGAAAAACACCAGTTCATATTATTGGATAACCAATATAGACAATCAACAATACGCCATTCCTAACTATCTAACCGGAAGACAACTTAATTTACGACTAATTGTAGATTTCTAAAAAATACTTCATCTTCAAATTATACTTAAAAACTAATAGAAAAGTCAAATATATATATCCAACAATGTTTGCCTTCTTATTAAAAAAGTGTACCTTTGCCGGTAATTAAAATAAACAAACCATTCATTTTAAATTATATTGACATGGAACTAACACATATCGAACATCTAGGTATTGCAGTAAAAAGCATTGAAGCTTGTTTACCGTATTATGAAGGCGTATTGGGCTTGAAATGCTATAGCATTGAAGAAGTACCTGATCAAAAAGTTAAAACGGCTTTCTTCAAAGTCGGACAAACTAAGTTAGAGCTTTTAGAGCCAACAAGTGAAGATAGCACGATTGCTAAATTCATTGAGAAAAAAGGAGAAGGCATTCATCACATCGCATTTGCTGTACCTGATGTACAAGCTGCTTTAGACGAAGCTGCATCAAAAGGAATCAGACTGATTGACCAAGCTCCTCGTGGCGGTGCTGAAGGATTGAATATTGCTTTCCTTCATCCGAAATCTACATGTAGCGTACTGACCGAGCTTTGCATGCCGGGTAAGAAATAAAACTACACAAAACAATTGACAATCGATAAAGAGAATATCATTTTTCCAAAATATCGGTTGCCAATTGTTGATTTAAAAAGAGACATTTATAATAACAAATCAATTAAATACAATGAGTAACCAGCTTGAAAAAGTAAAGGAGCTTATCGCCCTACGCGAAACTGCTCGTTTGGGTGGTGGAGAGAAAAGAATCGAATCACAGCACAAAAAAGGCAAATATACTGCCCGCGAACGTATCGCTATGTTGCTGGACGAAGGTAGCTTCGAAGAACTTGATATGTTTGTAAAGCACCGCTGTACAAACTTCGGTATTGAGAAGACAAAGTTTTTAGGTGATGGTGTCGTTACCGGTTATGGTACGATCGACGGTCGTCTGGTTTATGTTTATGCACAAGACTTCACAGTATTTGGTGGTGCTCTGTCAGAAACATTAGCATTGAAAATTTGTAAAGTAATGGATCAAGCCATGAAGATGGGTGCTCCTGTTATCGGATTGAACGATTCAGGTGGTGCACGTATTCAAGAAGGTGTAAATGCTTTGGCTGGTTATGCTGAAATTTTCCAACGTAATATTCTTGCATCAGGTGTTATTCCTCAGATCTCTGGTATCTTTGGCCCTTGCGCCGGTGGTGCTGTTTATTCGCCTGCACTGACTGACTTTAATATTATGACTCGTGGAACAAGCTATATGTTCCTTACAGGTCCTAAAGTTGTAAAGACTGTCATTGGCGAAGATGTAACTGCTGAAGAATTAGGTGGTGCTAGCATTCACTCAACAAAATCAGGCGTTGCACACTTTGCTGTTGACAACGAAGAAGAAGGTTTAAACTTGATTCGCAAATTGCTTAGCTATTTACCTCAGAACAACCTCGAAGAGACTCCACTTTTGGAATGCAATGATCCTATCGATCGTCTGGGTGACAATCTGAATGAGATTATACCTGATGATCCGAACCATGCATACGATATGTATGATGTTATCCATACAATTGTTGATAATGGTGAATTTCTTGAAGTTCATGCTGATTATGCAAAGAACATCATCGTTGGTTTTGCTCGTTTCAACGGCGAAGCTGTTGGTATCGTTGCTAACCAGCCGAAAGTAATGGCCGGTTGCTTAGACAGCAATTCTTCTCGTAAGGGCGCTCGTTTTGTACGTTTCTGCGATGCATTCAACATCCCATTGGTTACTCTGGTTGATGTACCGGGATTCCTTCCTGGAACAGGTCAGGAATATAATGGTGTTATCCTTCATGGTGCTAAACTGCTCTACGCTTACGGTGAAGCTACTGTACCAAAGGTTACTGTTACATTACGTAAATCATATGGTGGTGCATACTGCGTCATGAGTTCTAAACATCTTCGTGGTGATATGAACTATGCTTGGCCAACAGCAGAAATCGCAGTTATGGGTCCAAGTGGTGCCGTAGAAATCATCTTTGCAAAAGATGTTGCAGCTGCAGAAGATCCTAAAGCTTGTACTGCAGAAAAAGAGGCTGAATACAAGAAGGCATTTGCTAATCCTTACAATGCTGCTCAATATGGTTATATTGATGATGTTATCGAACCGCGCAACACACGTTTCCGCGTTATCCGTGCACTGCAGCAATTGCAAACAAAGAAGTTAAGCAATCCTGCTAAGAAACATGATAATCTGCCTCTCTAATTCTTAAAATAAGAAATAAATATGATAAATAAAAGAATTGGAGCATTGCTGTTATCTGCCTCCTTACTGCTTATTTCATTCGGAGCAAAGGCGCAGAGAGCAGAAGCTATGCGAATAAATGAAGTGCTGGAGATCAATGCCACCAACATGGTTGATGACTATGGAAATCACAGCGCTTGGATAGAATTGTACAACAGTTCGGCCGGTCCTGTCAATTATGGTGGTTGCTATATTACTAATGATAAGAATAATCCGAAAAAATATTGCATTCCTAGAGGAGACTATAGAACAAATATTCAACCTCACCAGTGTGTAGTATTTTGGGCTGATGGCATGGGCGACCGTGGTACTTATCATTTGAACTTCACATTAGATCCTAACAAAGACAACTATATTGCAATATATGATGCTGATGGTAAGAATCTGATTGACGAAGTAACCATTCCTGCTGGTCAGACAGCAGATGTCAGCTACGGTAGAGTTGAGGATGGCAAAGGACAATGGGGCATATTACCTAAACTGACTCCTGCAGCCAATAATATTACTAACGATTCAAACGAGAAAGTTGAGAACTTCCAGATTCATGACTCTTGGGGTATTGCAATCACAATTGTTTCAATGGCCACTGTATTTTTAGGATTATTCCTTCTCTACGTTATCTTCAAACAAATCGGAAAAGCATCTATCAAGGCAAGCAAGCGTAATGCACAAAAAACAGCGGGCAAACAAGTTCCTGATAATGCTGGTGAAGAATCGGGTGATATCTTTGCAGCTATTGCAACTGCATTGTATGAGTTAGATGACGACAATCACGATAACGAGCAGACTGTTCTTACAATCAGAAAGGTAACTCGTAACTATTCGCCATGGAGTTCTAAGATTTATGGCTTACGTGAAGTTCCGAATAAGAAGTAATTATTATTAAAAATCAATTAGAATGAAAAGTTTTAAATATACCATCAACGGTAACGTATATAAAGTACATATTAACTCAGTGGTTGATGATGTCGCTGAAGTTGAAGTAAATGGTTCTCCATACCATGTAAAAATGGAAAAACCAGCAAAGACTCAGATGGCTCCTCCTGTAAAACGTCCGGCTCAAGCACCGACAACAACAGCAGGCGAACCTGTTGTAGCTCGTCCTGCTGCTCAAACAACACAAGGCGCTATCAAGACTCCGCTGCCAGGTGTTATTCTTCAAGTAAAGTGCAATGTTGGTGATATGGTTAAGAGAGGTCAGACACTGATTGTTCTCGAAGCCATGAAAATGGAAAACAACATTAATGCCGATCGCGACGGTAAAGTCATTGAAATTAAAGTACACAGAGGAGATTCAGTACTTGAAAGTGCAGAACTCGTTGTAATAGGATAAGCTTATGTTAGAAAGTATATTATTACAAACGGCAGGAGCACAAGATAGTTTCCTAAATTTCTTGGGAAAGAACTTCGATTTGTTCCTTACCTATACCGGTGTATATAATGCTACCCCAGGTCACTTAATCATGATTCTGGTAGGTCTCGCATTTATATTCATGGCGGTAAAATATGAGTTTGAACCAATGCTCTTGATTCCTATTGGTTTCGGTATGTTGGTTGGTAATATTCCATTCAAGGATGCCGGACTTCAAATTGGTGTTTATGAGCAAGGTGCTGTTTTAAATACACTTTATCAAGGTGTAACCTCTGGTTGGTATCCACCATTAATCTTCTTGGGTATTGGTGCCATGACTGACTTCTCGGCATTGATTTCCAATCCAAAACTATTGTTGATCGGTGCTGCTGCTCAGTTCGGTATTTTTGGTGCTTACATCATTGCAATGAGTATGGGCTTCGCTCCAAACCAAGCCGGTGCTATTGGTATTATTGGTGGTGCTGATGGCCCTACGGCTATCTTCCTTTCCTCTAAACTGGCTCCGAACCTGATGGGTGCAATTGCGGTATCCGCCTATTCATATATGGCATTGGTTCCTGTGATTCAGCCTCCATTTATGAGATTATTAACGACGAACAAAGAACGATTGATCCGTATGAAACCTCCTAGAGTTGTTTCTTCTACAGAAAAAATCATCTTCCCTATCGTTGGTCTGTTGCTTACCTGCTTCCTTGTTCCGTCAGGTCTGCCATTGTTAGGTATGTTGTTCTTCGGAAACTTGCTGAAGGAAAGTGGCGTAACACGTCGTTTGGCTGAAACAGCCCGCGGTCCGCTGATCGATACAATCACAATGTTGTTAGGTCTTACCGTTGGTGCATCAACACAGGCAACACAGTTCTTAACTGTTAACTCAGTAAAGATCTTCGGTTTGGGTGCAATGTCATTCTGTATTGCAACAATCGCTGGTGTTTGTTTCGTTAAGTTCTTCAACCTGTTCTTGAAAGAAGGCAACAAAATCAATCCGTTGATTGGTAACGCAGGTGTATCTGCTGTTCCTGACTCTGCTCGTATCTCAAACATTGTTGGACAAGAATATGATCCGACCAACTATTTGCTGATGCACGCTATGGGTCCGAATGTTGCAGGTGTAATCGGTTCTGCTGTTGCTGCCGGTGTATTGTTAGGATTCTTAGGATAACAACAATATTTCAAATAAAAAAAATCACTGCTTCTGAATTTATAAGAAGCAGTGATTTTTTATTTAGTTGAGTTGTACTCTGAAACATTTCAAAGCAACAAACGATCTTTTTATTTTCCTAAAACTTTGTTCTTAGCTATTGTAGCATGGAACTCTTTCAAATAGAAAGGTTCAAAATAAGCCACATTTTCAAACTTTCCAGCAGCGAAAGTTTTTTCGGATAATTGGACCATATTTTCAGCCAATGGATGAATATCATCAAGAAAGATTGCATTAGAAGAATCTATAATCGCCTTGCATTTTGCAGCTCCATTTCCAAAGAAACAAACTTTACCTTGTGACAAATAAGAAGCAAAAGTGTCGCCATCAACAATCTCATCAGATGTTGGAAGAACCGGATGAAGCGAAGGATCAAAAATTGAAGCATATACTTCCTTACGACGAGCATCCAACATAGCACAATACATTGAACAATCTTCAACTTTATTCTGAGAAAGAACCGTTGTTGCCATTATCTCTAAAGTCGGAACAGCTATCAATGGAATACCAGAACCGAAGCAAAGCCCTTTGGCAATCGAAACGCCAATACGCAAACCAGTATACGAACCTGGGCCACTGCTAACAGCCACTGCATCAATGTGTATTTCTCTTTTTTTCGCTTCAGAAATAGCGCCTTCAATATAGACACCTATCAATGATGCATGCGACTGACCTTCGAAAGAAAACCGATTATAAATAACCTTGCCATCCAAAGATAAAGCTGCTGAACATACAGCAGTGGATGTTTCAATATTTAAAATGCAAGACATACTTTAATACTATTAATTGTTGACTTATTACAGAAATAGTCTGCAGTCTTTTATTAAACAGCGCAAAAGTATAAAATAAAACAGAATAAAAGTCTTGAAAGAGATATAAGTTTGTTCAACAACGAATAAATATCATCCTCCAAACTAACAATTATCAATGGAATAAACTATCTTTGTGACAAAAATCATCAAGGAAATGATACAATCAATGACTGGATTCGGCAAGGTTACGGCCGAACTCCCTTCAAAAAAAGTAACCATCGAAATAAAAGCGTTAAATAGCAAGCAACTAGACTTATCCACACGTATTCCTTCTATTTATAAAGAGAAAGAAATGGAAATCCGTAGTCTCTTGTTACAGACATTGGAACGTGGAAAAGTTGAGTTCAATATTTTCATAGAATATATTGGGAAAGACAATCCCACCCAAATAAATACACCTGTTTTAGAAAGCTATTATCTTCAGATCAAAGATTTCGCGAACAAGCTTAATATTGCTCTTCCAGAAGATTGGTTTCAAACGCTCCTTCGTTTACCTGATGCTATCAAAACAGAGACACAGGAAGCCGGCGAAGATGAATGGAACCATGTTGATGTAGCCATTAAAAATGCTATCAAGCAACTTTGTGACTTCAGGATTCAGGAAGGCGCCATGCTTCAAAAACTATTTGAGCAGAAAATTGCCAACATCACGAAACTCCTTGCCGACATTGAAATATACGAGAAAGAACGTATAGAGAAAATCAAAGCTCGGATCATGGATAATCTTGCACAAGTAGCCGGACAAGACTATGACAAGAACCGCTTCGAACAGGAAATGATTTACTATATCGAGAAACTCGATGTCAATGAGGAGAAGAATCGTTTGGCCAATCATTTGAAATATTTTATTGCCACGATGGAAAGTGGCCATGGTCAAGGCAAGAAACTCGGATTCATTGCTCAAGAGATGGGTCGCGAAATCAATACACTCGGTTCGAAAAGCAATCATGCCGAAATGCAGAAGATTGTCGTTCAGATGAAAGACGAGTTGGAACAAATCAAAGAGCAGGTATTAAACGTATTATAATCATGGCTGGAAAGATTGTCATATTTTCGGCACCATCAGGTTCTGGCAAATCGACTATCATCAATTTTCTATTGAAAGAGAATCTGAATCTCCAGTTTTCAATATCGGCAACCAGCCGTGCACCTCGTGGAACCGAAAAGAACGGTGTAGAATACTATTTTCTTTCGCCGGAAGAATTCCGTGCACATATTGCGGCAGGCGACTTCTTGGAATATGAAGAAGTGTACACCGACAAATACTACGGAACCTTGAAAAGCGAAGTGGAAAGAATATTGAACACCGGCAACAACGTGGTTTTTGATGTTGACGTAAAAGGAGGCTGTAATATTAAGAAGTATTTTGGAGATCAGGCATTGTCTGTCTTTATCCAACCACCAAGCATTGAAGTATTACGCCAACGTTTGGAAGGTCGTGGAACGGATACTCCGGAAGTGATAGAAAACCGGATAGCACGTGCCCAATATGAACTGAGTTTTGCAAACAAATTCGATGTTGTAATTGTTAACGACATATTAGAAGAGGCCGAGAACAAGGCCCTCATCACAGTCAAACAATTTATTGAACAATAATGGAAGGAAACAAACTATCCAAAAAATGGCTTATTACCTTTATTGTGATTGCTGCAGCAACACTCGTAGTAGGAATATTCGGTCTCATCCGTAAAGAATATCTCATTGTAGCCTGTATGGCAATCGTTTTTATTGCACAAATCTTCAATATCATAAAATGGAAGAAAGGACGATAGACCATAAAAGTGCCAAGGTTAAAACCGGTATCTATTCCGGTTCATTTAATCCTATTCACATCGGACATCTGGCATTAGCCAACTGGTTATGCGAATTTGCAGGGTTAGATGAATTATGGTTCGTCATCACGCCGCAGAATCCGATGAAAAACAAAGAGGAACTCATGGACAATCAATTCAGATACTCTCTGGTTGAAGCCTCCATTCAAGGATATTCCAAATTCAAAGCCTGCGATATCGAATTCTCGCTTCCACAACCGAGCTACTCCATTGACACCCTGCGTGAATTGGAAAAACGATACCCCGAACGCGAGTTCATTTTTATCATGGGCGCCGATAATTGGCAATCAATTGGCAAATGGAAAGAAAGCCAGGCATTAATAGCCAACTACCCCATCTATATCTATCCACGTAGAGGCTATGCAGTTGACATTCCCAAAAAGTATCCAAACGTATATTTAGCGAATGCACCGCTTATCGAAATCTCGTCGTCATTCATCCGCAAGGCATGGCAAAAAGGGAAAGATGTAAGGTTCTTTTTACCTGAAGCAATAAGAGACCTCACCTTCCCCCTAATAAACAACGAGACACGTTCGAATAACATTCCTGATACAACTAAATGAAAGGGCAATTTCATTCGGATGTAATTCTCAATTTATTCGAATGAAACATTCGTTTGACATATGTCAAATGAACCATTCATTCGAATGAAAAGGTTGCTCCATTCGAATGAAATATTTAACGCGTCTGAATCTAACAAAAACGCTGATCGGTTAACTCTTTCACCTATTTATACCTGTAAGTAAGAAAAGTTTTGTAATTTTGCACCGTAGCAAAATTATAAGAATAATGGTAGAACTGAGTGAACAGGAAGTAATAAGACGTAACAGTTTGGAACAATTACGTCAGATGGGTATAAACCCTTATCCCGCAGCAGAGTATGTAACCGATGCATTCTCGAAAGAAATAAAAGAATCTTTCAAAGATGACGCTGAACCTCGCAACGTAAGTATCGCCGGCCGACTGATGAGTCGCCGCATTATGGGTAAAGCCTCTTTTGCTGAAATCCAAGATTCAAAAGGAAGAATTCAATTATATATTTCGCGCGATGATATCTGTCCTGACGAGAACAAGGATCTTTATAATGAAGTATTCAAACACCTGCTCGATATTGGCGACTTCATTGGAATCAAAGGTTTTGTATTCAGAACCAAGACTGGTGAGATTTCTGTACACGCAAAAAGCCTCACGCTCTTGAGTAAGAGTCTCAAACCGCTGCCAATCGTCAAATATAAAGACGGAGTGGCATACGATAAGTTTGACGATCCCGAACTGCGCTATCGTCAACGCTATGTAGATCTTATCGTCAACGATGGTGTGAAAGAAACCTTCCTGCAGCGGGCAACCGTAATCAGCACGATTCGCAAGGTGCTCGACGAAGCCGGATATACAGAAGTTGAAACTCCGACTCTGCAAGCCATTGCCGGAGGTGCCAGTGCACGCCCGTTCATTACCCATTTCAATGCACTCGACATTAACATGTACATGCGTATTGCAACGGAACTTTACTTGAAACGTCTGATTGTCGGTGGATTTGAAGGCGTTTACGAAATAGGCAAGAACTTCCGCAACGAAGGTATGGACCGCAATCACAATCCTGAATTCACCTGTATGGAACTTTACGTTCAATATAAGGACTACAACTGGATGATGTCGTTCACCGAAAAGTTGCTCGAAACCGTCTGCATAGCTGTTAATGGGACAACCGAACGCGAAATCAATGGCAACATGGTCAGCTTCAAAGCGCCCTATCGCCGTCTGCCAATCCTTGATGCCATCAAGGAAAAGACAGGTTACGATCTGAACGGAATGAATGAAAACGAGATCCGTGAAGTTTGCAAAAAACTGAATATGGAGATTGATGATACAATGGGCAAAGGCAAACTGATTGATGAGATATTCGGAGATTTCTGCGAAGGCACATTTATTCAACCTACATTTATCATCGACTATCCGGTAGAGATGTCGCCTCTGACAAAGATGCACCGTTCAAAACCGGGACTTACCGAACGTTTCGAACTGATGGTGAATGGCAAAGAGCTTGCAAACGCTTACTCAGAGCTTAATGACCCGATAGATCAGGAAGAACGTTTCAAAGAACAGATGCGTTTAGCCGACAAGGGTGACGATGAAGCCATGGTTATCGACCAGGATTTCCTGCGTGCCTTGCAGTATGGAATGCCTCCAACGTCGGGTATCGGTATCGGAATTGACCGACTGGTTATGCTGATGACAGGCAAAACATATATTCAGGAAGTATTGTTCTTCCCACAGATGCGTCCGGAAATAACAGTAAAGAAAGATACAGAGGAAAAAGAATAAGGAGTATGAATTTGCCTGGTAAAATTGCAGTTTTAGGAGGTGGTAGCTGGGCTACCGCACTGGCTAAGATTGTTCTCTCTACACAAGACAGAATCAACTGGTATATGCGAAGGCCTGAACAGATTGAAGAAATACTTCAGACCCGGCACAATCCGAATTATCTGTCGTCAATCACATTCGATCTGAATAGAATCACCTTCTATTCAGATATTAATGCAGTGATCGAGGCTTCAGATACGCTTATCTTCGCAACGCCTTCTCCTTTTTTGAAACAGCATTTGCAGAAAGTGACGATTTCGCTGGAGAATAAATTTATTCTTTCAGCTATCAAAGGAATCGTACCGGATGAGAATATGCTGATTGCAGATTATTTCAACACATTCTATCATGTTCCTGCCGAAAATATTGCAGTAATAAGCGGTCCTTGTCATGCAGAAGAAGTAGCTATGGAACGTCTGTCCTATCTCACATTGGCATGCCCAAACATCGAACATGCCAAAGCATTGGCTCCAGTCTTCAATAATCCATATTTGCAGACATGTACTTGCCAGGACGTAACCGGCATCGAATATGCATCAGTGTTGAAAAACGTATATGCCATTGTTGCCGGAATCTGTCACGGAATGAGATATGGCGATAATTTTATAGCCGTATTCATTTGCAATGCCATCGGTGAGATGCGAAAATTTCTGAATGAAGTGCATGTGCTCGAACGCGACATCACCGATTCGGTATATTTGGGAGATCTGCTGGTCACTGCTTACTCTCGCTTCAGCAGAAATCGTACATTCGGCACAATGATTGGCAAAGGATATTCTGTCAAAACGGCACAGTTGGAGATGGAGATGATTGCAGAAGGTTACTATGGGACCAAATGCATACACGAAATTAATGAGCAATACAAGGTTGAAATGCCTATACTAGATGCATTGTATGCCATTTTGTATGAAAAGAAGTCGCCGGCAATTATCATCCGGAAACTTACAGAAACATTTAAATAACATAAAGCGCTTATTGCGCCATAATATATTAGGTATAATATGAAGAACATTAGTCTTAACATCGACAAAGCTTTAGGCACTGTTACAAAAGAACAGGTTTACGCTGAGGCAAAGAAAGCAAGTGAATGCAATGCGAAGTTGCAGAATGGCAACGGCGCAGGCAATGATTTTCTTGGTTGGTTACATCTTCCCTCTTCTATTACAGAAGCAGAAATCGAAGACATCGAAAAAACAGCCAATGTACTTCGCTCTAAATGCGAAGTGGTAGTAGCTATCGGTATCGGTGGAAGCTATTTGGGAACAAAAGCCGTAGTAGAAGCACTCAATAACAGTTTCGACTGGTTGCATACCGACAGGAAGAACCCTGTTCTGCTGTATGCCGGCAACAATATTGGCGAAGATTATCTGTTTGAACTTTGTGAAGTATTGAAAGGCAAACAATTCGGTTTGATCAACATCTCTAAATCAGGAACGACAACCGAACCGGCCTTGGCATTCCGTATGCTGAAGAAACAATTGGAAGATGCTGTTGGTAAAGACGAAGCTAAACATCGTATCGTTGCTATTACTGATGCAAAGAAAGGTGCTTTGCGCTCATTGGCTGACAAAGAAGGCTACAAGACTTTCATCATTCCGGATAATGTAGGTGGCCGTTTCTCTGTTCTGACTCCGGTCGGATTGCTGCCTATAGCTGTTGCAGGCATAAACATCCGCGAACTGATTGCAGGTGCCGTAGCTTTTGAAAAGGCTACCGATGTAAGTGTTCCTTTTGAGAACAATATCTCTGAAATCTATGCAGCTGTAAGAAATGAATTATATAAGAGTGGTAAAAAAGTAGAAATACTTGCCAACTTCAACCCGAAACTGCATTTCATCGCAGAATGGTGGAAACAGCTCTACGGCGAAAGCGAAGGTAAAGACCACAAAGGTATATTCCCGGCTTCAGTTGATCTGACAACCGATTTACATTCAATGGGGCAATGGATCCAGGATGGCGAACGCATTATCTTTGAAACGGTGATCTCTGTTGAAGAACCCGAACATAAAGTAATCGTTCCTACCGACGAAGCCAATTTGGACGGATTGAACTTCCTCTCTGGCAAACATGTAGATGAAGTAAACAAAATGGCTGAACTTGGAACTCAGTTGGCACACGTTGACGGAGGTGTTCCAAACATCAAGATCTGTATGCCGAAAATATCTGCTTATTACATTGGACAGCTCTTCTATTTCTTTGAAAGAGCTTGCGGAATAAGCGGTTACATATTAGATGTAAATCCGTTTAATCAACCGGGTGTTGAAGCATATAAAAAGAATATGTTTGCCCTACTGAATAAACCCGGATACGAAAAAGAAAGCGAAGCTATCAAAGCAAAACTTTAATAATTGATATCGACTAATTGGCAATTGACAATCAACGACAAGCGGTTATTGTTAGTTGCCAATTATTTTTTACAGGTCATCCTATATTTAAACAAACAATGATACAAGAAGCCATCAAGCGTTATTTACAGAAAAACGATCAACCCTTTCTTTCTCCTAAAGCTGTTCTTTTTGATATGGATGGAGTGTTATACGATTCTATGCGCTTTCACGCACGTTCATGGTATGAGACAGCTCAGCATCACCACTTAATTGCAGACCGCAAGATTTTTTATTTGTATGAAGGACGTACGGGAGCAAGCACAATCAATGAACTTTATCAGAAAACATTTCATCGTGATGCAACTGAAGAAGAGAAAGAATCCATTTATGACGAAAAGGCTGCGTTATTCAAAAAATATAATGATGGCAACCCAATGCCTGGAGCAGCAGAAGTATTGGCAGAAGTAAAAGCTTCAGGACTAAAGACTTTTCTTGTTACAGGTTCCGGACAGCATAGCCTTATCGATAAATTGGAACATACCTATCCCGGTTATTTCCAACGCGAAAACATGGTAACGGCCTTCGATGTCAAATATGGCAAACCCAATCCTGAACCATATCTCATCGGACTGAAAAAAGCAGGTGTGAAAGCGAATGAAGCGTTTGTTGTTGAAAATGCACCAATGGGTGTCGAAGCAGCTGTTGCTGCAAAAATATTTACTATTGCTGTTAACACAGGTCCATTAGAAGATAAATACCTGCTTGATGCTGGAGCTGATCTGTTATATCCGAATATGCAAGCATTGGCTTCAGACTGGAAAAATATAATCGAAGAATTAAAAGAATAACAAATCACAGTTATCAGTTTCACAAAATTAGTGCTACCTTTACAACTCGATTAAAATACGTATTAACACAATTCATAATTCCATGACTAAAAAATTAACATTCTTATTAACAGTATTTGTTTTATTACTGACAGTGACTCAAAGTCAGGCAGATAACAAAATACTATTCAATGGCAAAAGTGCCAATCAATGGACAATAACAAAAAGTGTCACTATCAAAGACAACGCACTGGTCCTTTCCGGACAAAGTGCAAAAGCTGTTTTAAAAAACGGAAAATATAAAAACTTCAAACTGACAATGGATTTGAAGACTACGCCCGGAGGAAAAGGAGCGATCTGTTTTCACACCAATAACACGATGACAAAAGGTTATCGTGTAGCCATCAATAACGACCGCACTGATAATATCTGGTGGAGAATGACCGGTAGTTTATTAAACGTACGCAATCTGACCAAGAGTTTTATAAAAGAAAACGAATGGTTCAAAATGCAGATTTTAGTATCAGGAAAAGAAATCTCTGTATTAATTAACAACAGACCTGTTGTCGATTATATCGAACCTGCTGCCCCATATCGTACTAAAAATCATGCATCCGAACTTCTTTCTGAAGGTACCTTCGCTATTGTAAGCAATGCTAAAGGTGCTATACAATTCAAAGATATTTCGGTCGAACCTATCAGTGATAGCGAAGTAGGCGACATTCAGGAACAACAGGCTCAAGCCGTTAACGAACAGGCAGATCCGATTATCCGCCTACATCAAGAAGATTTTCCTGTACTGGACTATCATGTACATTTGAAAGGTGGATTGACGAAAGAAATGGCAGCAAAACAATCCATGAAGACAGGCATTAATTATGCTATTGCTCCGAACTGCGGTATTGGTTTCCCTATTACTTGTGATGCTGACGTTATTGCTTATCTGGATACTATGCGCACTCAGCCCTTTATCCTCGCCATGCAATGTGAAGGACGCGAATGGACAAAAACATTCTCACAGAAAGTTAGAGATGAATTCGATTATATCTTTACCGATGCCATGACCTATACCGACGATAACGGACATCGTACACGTTCTTGGATTCCTGCAGAGACATTTATCGGCAACGATCAGGAAAAATATATGGATATGATTCTCAACAGAATCTGTTCTGTTCTGACCGAACCGGTAAACATTTATGTAAATCCTTGTTACCTTCCTGAACCGATGTTACAAAATTTCGACAAGTTCTGGACTGAAGCGCGTATGAATACATTTGTTGCAGCATTAGCAAAAAGTGGGAAAGCGCTCGAAATCAATGAACATTATCAGATTCCAAATAAAGCTATCATTATGAAAGCAAAAGCAGCCGGCGTTAAATTCACTTTCGGAAGTAATAATACGACTCCAAATGTAAGTGACCTGAGCTACAGTTTGCGGATGAAGAAAGAATGCGGATTGACTGCAAAAGATATGTATAGACCTAAAGTCAAATTATAAAACAGAAATAACAAGAAGACAATAAAAAAGGCTCACCGAAAGATGAGCCTTTTTGTTGTTCAACCCGGATTCGAACCAGGACTAACAGGACCAGAATCTGTTGTGCTACCTTTACACCATTGAACAATATCACCAAAAGAATTATTTGAGCTTCATTATCAAGTTGTTCAACCCGGATTCGAACCAGGACTAACAGGACCAGAATCTGTTGTGCTACCTTTACACCATTGAACAGAATGTCAATTGAAACCGTCTATTCTTTCTTAGACGCTGCAAAGGTATTTACTTTTTTAAGATTTGCAATGAATAGGCCGAAAAAATTTTCTAGACAGAGAAATTATATGCGAATGAAATACCCGGTACAATTTTATAAGAAAGTAAATGCTACACAAACCAAATTTATAAAGTATATTTGCACATAAAATATCAACCAATTAATATTAGATGGATCAAACAAAAGAATTACTACAAACAATTGTAGAAGGCTTACAAGAAAAAAAAGGAAAGAACATTGTAACTATAGACTTAACTCGTCTACACGGAGCCATTTGTGAATATATGGTTATTTGTGAAGGCAACTCTCCAACGCAAGTATCAGCGTTATCTGATTCCGTTTGGGATTTTGCAAATAAGAACGCAGGAGAAAAACCTCTGTCAACTGCAGGCGAACAGCGTGCAGAATGGATCGGTATGGATTATGGCACAGTTCTTGTACATATCTTTTTGCCTCAACTTCGGGAATTCTATAATTTGGAGAACCTTTGGTTAGATGCCAAAGTGACTGCAATACAGAATCTCGATTGACAATTGTTTTAACAATATAGAAAATCAGTATGGAAAATAACAACGACATGTTTAATAAGTCGCCTAAGAACAATAAGCAAAAGATGTTCCGCTTTAACCTGTATTGGATGTACGGATTAATCTTTATGATGCTTATTGCCTTGTATCTAACAAACGATACTTCAACTTCACGAGAACTGGGATGGACCGAATTCCAACGATTGGCACAAGAAAATGCATTCGATAAGATGGTAGTCTATAACAAAAAAAATACTGTTGAAGCGACCGTTAAAGTAGGATGTAAAGGACTTGTCTTCCGGGGCGACACAACCTCTTTAGGTTCAAATCCCAAAGTTTATGTAACTATACCTTCTGCTGACAAATTTTCCGATTTCTATGAGAAGGCTGTAACCGACTATCATATCGACACACAAGTGCGTTTCGAAGAAAGCGACGATGTGATTTGGAATTTCTTGATATCCTTTGGTCCTATCATCTTGCTCATCGTCATTTGGATTGTTCTTATGCGACGCATGTCTGGTGGAGGCGGTGGCGGTGGAGCCGGTGTATTCAATGTAGGACGTTCCAAAGCTCAGCTCTTCGATAAAGAAAACGGTCCTAAAGTAACATTCAAGGATGTTGCAGGATTGGCAGAAGCGAAGGAAGAAGTGGAAGAAATAGTTTCCTTCCTTAAGAGTCCGCAGAAATATACTGAACTGGGTGGAAAGATTCCAAAGGGAGCTTTACTGGTTGGCCCTCCGGGAACCGGAAAGACATTGCTTGCCAAGGCTGTAGCCGGCGAAGCTAACGTTCCATTCTTTTCACTTTCAGGTTCTGACTTTGTTGAAATGTTTGTAGGCGTGGGAGCTTCACGTGTTCGTGACCTTTTCCGCCAGGCAAAAGAGAAAGCACCGTGTATTGTCTTTATTGATGAAATCGATGCCATAGGTCGTGCTCGTGGTAGAAATGCCAATATGAACACGAATGACGAACGCGAAAACACGCTGAACCAATTACTGACTGAGATGGATGGATTCGGTTCAAACAGTGGCGTTATTATTTTGGCAGCAACAAACCGTGCCGACATTTTGGACAAAGCATTACTTCGTGCCGGACGTTTTGACAGACAGATATACGTTGAACTTCCAGATTTGAATGAACGAAAAGAAATATTCGGTGTACATCTCAGACCAATTAAAATAGATGAAAGTGTAGATCCTGAGTTCTTAGCTCGTCAAACACCTGGATTTTCAGGAGCCGATATTGCAAATGTATGTAACGAAGCTGCCTTGATTGCTGCACGTAGTGGCAAAAAGTTCGTTCAAAAAGAAGACTTTACCAATGCAATCGATCGTATTGTAGGCGGTTTAGAAAAACGTTCTAAAATAACTACAGCTGAAGAAAGACGAAGCATTGCCATTCATGAAGCAGGCCATGCCACATTGAGTTGGTTACTCGAACATGCCAATCCGCTCGTAAAAATAACAATTGTTCCTAGAGGAAAGGCATTAGGTGCTGCTTGGTATCTGCCTGAAGAAAGACAGATTACCACACGCGAACAGTTACTTGATGAATTATGTGCTACGCTCGGCGGCCGTGCAGCAGAAGAACTTTTCTTAGGAAAGATTTCTACCGGTGCATCTAATGATTTGGAAAAAGTAACAAAACAAGCTTATGCGATGGTAGTATACTTTGGTATGAGCGAAAAGTTACCGAATTTAAATTATTACGATTCGAGCGGTCAGGACTGGGGATTCACCAAACCATACAGTGAAGATACAGCCCGAATGATAGATATCGAAGTCCAAAGAATAATAAACGAGCAATATGAACGGGCAAAAAGCATATTGAAAGAACATGCCGATGGTCATAAAAAACTGGCCCAAGTTCTCTTAGATCGTGAAGTTATATATTCGGAAGACGTAGAGAATATCTTTGGTAAACGAGCATGGGTTTCCCGTTCTCAAGAAATTCTTCAATTACAGGAAAAAGCAAACAAAGAAAATGCAGAGAAGAATTCGCAAGAGAAAGAGAACGAAGCCTCAATAGAGACTTCTGCTGAAAACAAAGCACCCGATGAAGTTCAAGGTAAGGATGACGAGGGCGAAACAACAACACAAGAGAACGACTCAAAAACAGAAGATTAACAAACAATTAGCTTTATGGCCTTAAAGAACTTGCTTGTCCGGACAGCTACCGGCATAATATTTGTCGGAGTGATGGTGAGTGCAATATGCTACTCATCATTCTCCTTTCTGGTATTGTTCGGACTAATCACCGGACTTACCGTTTGGGAATTCACCGGATTAATGAAAAACTACGAAGAGTCGTCCATGCAACGAGTAATCAATGTGATTGAAGGCGTATACCTATTTACTGCTTCATTCCTGTATGCAAACAGTTTTGTCGACAGTAAAATATTTCTTCCTTACATTTTATTGCTTATGCTGAGTATGATTGGTGAACTGTTTTATAAGGCGCCCAATCCTATCAACAATTTTGCTTTTTCATTTCTGACACAGATTTATTGTGCCGGTTCATTTTCTTTGCTCAATTTCATAGGAACAATACCGAACAACAGCAGTTACTCACCGATTCTTATTCTGGCCCTCTTTATCTTCATTTGGATTAATGATACAGGTGCTTATGTTGTAGGTTCTATGATTGGCAAAAGCAAAATGTTCGAACGTATTTCACCTAAGAAATCATGGGAAGGATTTTTTGGTGGATTAATTTTTGTTTTGGCAGCTTCACTCCTATTTGCCTGGTATGAACCTGAAATCAATCATTATCAATGGCTCGGACTGGCGGCAACAATTGTTATTTTTGGAACATTAGGTGATCTGGTCGAATCTCTTATCAAACGGACGCTAAAAGTAAAAGATTCAGGGAATATCCTTCCCGGACACGGCGGAATGCTTGATCGCTTTGACAGCATTATCATGGCAATCCCTGCTTCTTACATTTATATACGTTTGTTTATTCAAAATTGAATGTCAGAGTCACCATTCGTGAAGTAGCTTTCGAAAGAGCATTCGTGTATTTCAATAACTCCGGATCATTCAAATCATCTCTCTTTTTATCAAGAAGATCTACCAGGCCGAAGCTGAACTTAAGCTCAGGACAAAGCTTAAAGAATGGCAGATAGATATCGCAACCGAGTCCGAACTCAACGCCGAAATCTTGTCCTTTCAGCAACAAGACATTTCCGCGTTTACGCCCCAAATCCATAGCCCCATAAACTCCGCCAATCAGATAAGGGCGATAATTATTAACACGGAAAGCACTATATTTGATATCCAACGGAAAAGTCAAATAGTTAGAGCGAACAGTTGAAGTATATTCTTCATCATCTTCCTGTTTGTGAAAAACAAACTTCTTATCACCGAAATGGATAGTAGGTATAAAACGCAAATTCATATATGGATTCAAATACATATCGCCAATAATACCCACACTAAAACCCGGCGAATAACTTGGAATCTCAGCAAACCAAGTTTCTCCGTTAGTTGTTATTCCATTATTCGTCAGCAACATATCCTGCGAATGCAATCCGACATGGAATCCCAAATGGAAAAGTTTCAAATCTGCATAAGGCTGATTTTTGACCTTCTCTTTTTGGGCCAATGCATAAGAAGCTCCTATCAGCAAAACTGATAATATAATAATCAAGCGTTTCAATTCGTTCACAATTTTGAATTATAACGAAGAATCGGCATAGTTATTGCAAAAAGCCAAAATATTTATAGCTGAAGAATTTTTTTAATGCAAAGAAAACTCTACATTTGCATCGATATATGTTATTAATTTAAACATCTAGAAAAATGGCTTACGTAATCAGTGACGATTGTATCGCTTGCGGTACTTGTATTGACGAATGTCCGGTAGGAGCAATTTCAGAAGGCGACAAATATAGCATCGACCCTGAAATGTGTACAGAATGTGGAACTTGCGCAGATGCATGTCCTACAGAAGCAATTCATCCTCAGGCATAACCGCAGCAAAATATAGGCTCAGCTAATAGCTAAACCTATACAAAGATAAAGGGTTGATTCAAAAGAATCAACCCTTTATTTATAGCCCACATTTTAAAAGTCAATATTTAACTTTATATCATCCGGATGATTCAATGATTCGTCATCACTATCATTCGCCTCAGAACAGCTATCAGTCTGTTGCTCATCGGATGATTCATGTTCATTGATGTAATCAATCACATCTTTCATACCATCTACAAATTTATCAAAATCTTCCTTGTACAGGAAAATCTTATGCTTTTCAAAGGAGACCTGATTACCATCTCTGGAGGCAATTTTTTTACTTTCGGTCACAGCCAAAAACAATTCATCCTTCAGATTCCTTTTCACATCAAGATAATAAATTCGTTTCCCCGCCTTTATGGCTTTTGAGTAAATAATCTCTTTATCACCACTTTCCATTTGTCTGTTTTTCTTCGATTCTTCCATTATAGTTAACACTCGTTAGACAAGTAATTCACTATTCATAAATTTTCCAAAAGTAAATGATTCCTCGCAAAAGCAGCACTTTCAAATACGTAAAATATATCTAAAAAGATAAAATATCGCAAAATGTCAGCTTGGTATCATTTATTTATGCGAAGATACAAATCATTTTGAAAAGAATGACTAACTTTGCAAAGAAATTATAAACAAAAAGTAGTTCCTTCAAACAATGATTAATAGAATCTTAATCCGCATTAAAGTTTTGCAGATAATCTACTCCTGCTATCAAAGTGAAAATAAAGATTTTACTACAGCAGAAAAAGAGTTATTACTCAGTATTCGCAAGTCATACGATCTTTATTTTTATCTTCTTCTTCTCATCGTTGAAATAACGCGCCAACAAGAACTCATTTTGGATGCACACAAAAACAAATATTTGCCAACAGAGGAAGAGCTTCATCCCAATACTCGCTTAATAGATAATCGTTTTGTTGCTCAACTGGCCAAGAATGAAGCCTTATTAAAGTATGCATCACAACAAACTTTGTCATGGACAGACGACAAAAATTTTGTCAGAAAGTTACTTGAGCAGATTTTGGCATCCGACTTGTATAAAGCTTATCTGGAGAACGAAGACGATTCGTATGAAACCGATCGCGAGTTCTGGCGTGCCATATTCAAGAACATTATCTGTGGCAATGATGACGTAGATGAGTTCTTGCAGGACAAGAGCATTTATTGGAATGATGATATTTCGATCATAGAAACATTCGTACTCAAAACAATCAAGCAGTATGAAGAAAAAGCAGGAAGCAGCCAGAAACTTCTGCCCATGTACAAAGACATGGAAGATCAAAGTTTTGCCATCAAGCTTTTCAAAAACGCCCTTGAGAATAAAACCGTCTATCGTGAACGCATTGATAAGCACGTAAAGAACTGGGAAAGCGAACGAATCGCTAACATGGATTTAATCATCATGCAAGTAGCCGTAGCTGAATTACTCACATTCCCGAGTATTCCAGTCAACGTTACGCTGAACGAATATATTGATATTGCCAAATATTACAGTACACCAAAAAGCGGTACTTTTATCAATGGTATTTTGGATTCGATCGTTGGTGAGTTAAAAAATGAAAAGCTTTTGTTGAAGAATTGATTATTATTCTTACATTTGTCCCTATAGAGATATGTCAATTTGATATTAACAATTAATGATTACAGATATGAACTTAATTAGCATTTTACTTCAAGCGACTTCCAGTCAATCGGGTTGGTCGGGCATCTTAATGATGGTTGTCATTGTTGCCATTTTCTATTTTCTCATGATTCGCCCACAGCAAAAGAAGCAAAAAGATATTCAGAAAGCTCGTGAAGCCTTACAAGTAGGCGATAAAGTTGTTACAGCTGGTGGCATCTATGGCAAGATCAAAGAAATCGGAGATATATACATGTTGATAGAAATTGCTGACGGTATTCGTGTTCGCGTAGAAAAGACATCCGTTTTTGCATCAGCTGAAGACGCACAGACGCAGCAGAAATAATACAATATTTATATGGCTGTACTTGGGACAACAATAGGAATATTCAAGTCGGTCCGGTTAAAGATTAAAGCTTTTCTGAACAGCCAGAGATGGAGAGAAGCTTTAATCTTTTTCTGTTTTGTACTTCTCTCTTTCGGATTTTGGATGCTTCAAAGTCTGCAGGAAGAGTACGAGATGGAGATTGTGATTCCGGTCACTTACTTCAATGTTCCACCTGCAATCTCTTTTGACCGAACATTGCCCACTCATATTACTGTTCGGATAAGAGACAAGGGAAGTGTGTTGTTGAATTACAAGTTCGGACACACCTTTGTTCCCATTGAAGCCGATATGAAATCAAAAATCCAGAAAAGCGGGAAACTTACAATCAGTCGTCAATACATTGAGAGCGGAATCAAAAAACAGCTGATATCCACGACCACCCTTTTAAGTTTCGATCCCCATTCTATCGATGAGGCTTACAGTGAAAGAATGGAAAAAGATATTCCCATCGTATTTGACGGTTCCATTCAAACAAGTGCCGGGCACAAGGTTTCGGGCGATATTCAGATTCTTCCTTCGACCGTTCAAGTCTATGCCAATAACTCAGTATTGGACACACTTTCAAGTGTACATACCGTTTTTACAATCATCAATAAAGGCGACAAAAACATCTCTCGAAGAATCCGTCTTCAAAGTATCAGCGGTGCAACTATTAAGCCTTCTATAGTAAGCATAACCATTCCGATAGAAGAATACACTGAAAAGACATTAGACATACCTATTGTCTGTCCGGATCTGCCTCCACATTATACTTTACGTACATTCCCTTCGATAGCAAAAGTAAACTGCAGCGTTCCTCTTTCGCAATTCAAGAATGTCAATTCCGATGATTTTGCAATACAAATATCATTCATTGACCTTGAACAGAATGTAACCGGTTCGTTGCCTATCCAATTGACTAAGAAACCCGACTGGGTAGATATCACGACCATCATGCCCGAAAAAATCGAGTTTATTCTTGAAGAGACGAAAGCCCCATGATCAAAATAGGAATAACAGGAGGCATTGGTAGTGGCAAATCTGTTGTGGCAACGCTTTTGCAACTGTTCGGTATTCCGGTTTACACAGCCGACGATGAAAGCAAAAGGCTTACAAACCAATCGCCGATTATCCGCAAAGGGCTCATCTCTCTTTTCGGAGATGAAATCTACACCGGTGAAACATTAAACAAGCCCCTTCTCGCTTCCAAAATCTTTCATAACACAGAACTACGACAACAGGTTAATGATATCATCCATCCGGAAGTGAAGCGAGACTTCTTTGAATGGGCGGAACGGCAAACATCAAAAGCATGCGCTATTGAATCGGCCATACTTTTTGAATCCGGCTTTGACAAAACTGTCGATATCAGGTTGATGGTGTATGCTCCTGAAGAAACACGTATCCAAAGAGCCTTACACCGCGATAACTCTACTCGCGAAGCTATTGTAAATAGAATACATAGCCAACTGCCTGATGAAGCGAAATGTGATCGCTGCGATTACGTCATCTATAACGACGATCGTCAACCATTAATACCTCAAGTGGCAGAGTTTGTACAATATATTAATGTAAGAAAGTAACATTTTAGCCCTGTTTATAGATTTTTATTCGTTCTT
Organism: Tannerellaceae bacterium; assembly: GCA_036734445.1. GTDB lineage: Bacteria > Bacteroidota > Bacteroidia > Bacteroidales > Tannerellaceae > Parabacteroides. The sequence continues at coordinate 14,573 of DAIMYP010000025.1, read as the reverse complement.
CTGCCCAAAATATCCAACAGTTATACTACATTTGCAAATCAAATTGTTAAACACGATAAGAAAAAACAAAGGATTATGTTGAAGACGATTTTATCTATCTCGGGCAGACCGGGATTGTTTAAATTAGTTTCCCGCGGGAAAAATATGTTGATAGTCGAATCTCTACTTGACAAAAAGAAAGTACCTGCTTATGCAAGAGATAAAGTGATTTCATTAGGCGATATTGCCATCTATACGGATGACAAAGAAGTACCTTTACATGAAGTACTTACAAGTATACTAAAGAAGGAAAACGGAGAAAAGGCTACAGTTAGTCCAACCATTAAGCCCGACGAACTGCGCGCTTATTTTGCTGAAGTTCTGCCGAACTTCGACCGCGACCGCGTATATCCAAGCGATATCAAAAAGATTCTTAGCTGGTATAACATCCTCCTTTCTAACGGAATAACCGACTTCACTCCAAAAGAAGAAGCAGAGAAGACTGAAGAAGCTCCTGCAGAGGAAGCAAAACCTGAAGAATCAGAAAAATAAACATTCATCGAATGGAATGCATACAGAAGAGAGAAGTTCCCAAAGCGGAAGTTCTCTCTTTCTTTTTATGCAATTACCTGATAAAATCCATACCTTTGCAACATCAATCATAGACTAATGAAACGCAATCTGCTCGCACTCTATCTAATCAAAATTTCCAAATGGTTCACGCTCGTGATGCCAATCATTGTGTTATTTTATGAGAAGCAGGGACTTGGCTTGCAGGATGTCTTCATCTTAAAGAGTGTCTATTCGGTAGCGGCGGTTATCTTAGAGATTCCATCCGGATACCTGGCAGATGTTTGGGGGCGACGCAAATGTCTGATTCTCGGATGTATTCTCTTCTTCTTCGGTTATCTGTGTTATTCATTCACAAATACTTTCGAAGCATTTCTGTTTGCTGAAATACTGTTGGGAACAGGTCAAACCTTGGTAAACGGCGCCGACTCCGCCCTACTCTACGATACAACATTACATTACAAACAGGAAGAACGCTATCTGCATTACGAAGGACGCATCACGATGATTGGCAACTTTGCTGAAGCAATAGCCGGAATCTTCGGTGGTCTTTTGGCTGCCAGCTCTTTACGCTTGCCGTTTTATTTTCAGGCCGGCATTGCAGCTATCGGTATTCCGGCAGCTTTTGCCTTGAAGGAATGGAAGAATGATAGCAAAGTGCAAAACCCAATCAGCGAGATTGCACGTATCATCAAGTACTCGTTGATAACCAATAAAAAGCTGTGTTACAATATATTCTTTTCGGGCGTCATTGGCGCTGCCACACTGACGATGGCATGGTTTGTACAGCCTGTACTCATTTATCTGAAGACTCCCGTTTCATGGTACGGAGTAATCTGGACTGTCTTAAACCTGACTGTCGGTCTCGCTGCATTCTGGTCTGATTTGGCAGACCGCTATTTAGGTCCACGAAAGATGAATCTTCTGATTCTTGTTGTTATTTTTGCCGGCTACATGGCCTTAGCTTTCAACCTGTCATACATAGGATTAGGCATTCTGCTGATATTCTATATCTTCCGTGGTTTCGCCACTCCAATCTTGAAAGGATACATCAATCAGCTCACCTTTTCGGAGATGCGTGCCACTGTCCTTTCCATCCGCAACTTTATCATCCGCCTGATGTTCGCTGCCATTGCTCCTTTTGTTGGCTGGTTGAACGACTATTATTCACTCAGCACCGCACTGATTGCTACAGGCATTATTCTCTTTATTCCGGGAATCATTTTCCTGGCTTTGGAACTGTCGCAGAAACAAGACTGACTTGAACCCCCAAAAACATATAAAACTGCATGGCAGCTTCAAAAAAACGATTTACCACAATAACAATATATAAAAATTACCTGCTAATTGCTTGCTGAAATCATAAAATTTAGCGAACATTGCATACAAATCGTATATTTGAAGAATTAATAATATGGCAAACAAGACTTTCATAACCAAAAGTCATGAAGTAAAGTTGGACGCTGATTATAGCAAATGGCTGAGAGATTTAAAAGGCCGCTATCTAAAAGCACAGATAAAGGCTGCTGTAAAAGTGAATTCCGAAAAACTGTTTTGGAATTGGCAGTTAGGTCGCGACCTCGTTTTACGCAAGGCAGAAGAACGCTGGGGCAGCGGAGTTGTAGAACAACTTAGTCTTGATTTGCAAGCAGCTTTTCCTAATGAAAAGGGATTTGGATCAACAAACCTTTGGTCTATGAAAAAATGGTATCTTTTCTATTCATTAGAAAATCAGACAAATAATCCTATTTCAGAAAAACTCCACCAACTTGGTGAAGAATTATACGAATCAGACAGTCAAGCACGAACAAAACTCCACCAGCTTGGTGGAGAAATAAAGGAACCAACATACGATGGCCTTCCTTTTCCAGAAATATTCGCCTTTATACCATGGCGACATCACGTGGAGATTATCACGAAGTGCAGTTCCATCGACGAAGCACTCTATTATATTCACCGCACTATCGACGAAGGATGGAGTCGGAGCAATTTGCTCAACTGCCTGAAAGAAGATTTGTACCACAAACAAGGAAGAGCTGTTTCAAATTTTTCCGAACAGTTGGCTCCAATACAAGCTCAGTTGGCACAAGAAATCACAAAAGAAAACTACGACTTCGGCTTTATCACCCTGCCTCCTAAATACGATGAACAACAACTTGAAGAAGCTCTGGCAAAACAACTTACACGTTTCTTATTGGAGTTAGGTACAGGCTTTGCATTTGTAGGAAGACAAAAAGAAATTATAGTAGCAGGGAAATCTCGCCGCATCGATATGCTTTTTTATCATATTCCGCTGCGAGCATATGTGGTGTGCGAACTTAAGGCCGTTGCTTTTGAACCAGAGTTTGCCGGCAAGCTCAACTTCTATGTAAATGCGGTAAATAAACTATTTAAGACAAAGAATGACAACCCGACAATTGGCTTACTCATCTGTAGTGATATGAATAAAACAGAAGTACAATGGTCTTTCGAAGGCATTTCTTCTCCTATTGGAGTAGCTGCTTATGATAATATAAAAATTGAGGATATTAGGAAACAACTGCCATCTGTAGAAGAATTAGAGGATCGCATCAAAATGCTTGAAAATGAAATTAAACAAAACAAATAACCTCTGCTTATATATGAATCAAGTACAAATCCCAATTTGGAAATAAATACTTTTGAGAACTGAAGTATATACTTTTTTCTTCAATAGTAATTAGGTGTTATCCCGAATGTATGATGCTTTTGATAATTATGTAATTATATTTTATCAACTATAAAAATATAATTTGATAATTATCAAACGAATCATTCTTTCGAATCCAGAGGAGATTTCTTTCGAATCCGGCAAACGTTTCTTCCTATTCCAAAGGCCTTTACATTCGAAGCAAACTGTTATCTCGCCCGAAGCAATTTACTTGCAGGAATAATTTTCATTATAGACTGAAAAAAAAAATTTGCTCCAAAAGAATGAATCCATAATATTTGCCATATAAGCGAAAATAAGCAGCATTTCGACATAAAAAACAAACACGTTTGTTTTGTTCAGCTCTCGACTTGCATTATCTTTGCCATGAAAGCGAAGATAAGCGGCGCCTCGGCATAAAAAACAAACACGTTTGTTTTGTTCTGCACTCGACTTGCATTATCTTTGCCATGAAAGCGAAGATAAGCGGCGCCTCGGCATAAAAAACAAACACGTTTGTTTTGTTCTGCACTCGACTTGCATTATCTTTGTTCCCGAAATATTAAAAAATGAAGAAGATGAAAAAGCTGTTTGCTCTATGTATTGCAGCCGTAGCTGCGCTCGTATCGTTTCATTTGCAAGCGCAAAATGATGAGACTTTAGTATTGATTGACACCGACATGGGTAGTATCAAAATCAAACTGTTCAATGATACGCCCAAACACCGTGACAATTTTATCAAGAATGTCAATGAGCACCGTTACGACGGTTTGCTTTTTCATCGCGTCATCAAGCAGTTCATGATACAGGCCGGCGATATCAATTCCAAGGACGCGCCAGCGGACAAGCATTTGGGCGACGGCGAATTGGGTTACACAATCGAACCTGAAATCATCTTTCCGAAATACATTCATAAAAGAGGAATGATAGGTGCTGCACGTATCGGCGACGAAGAAAACCCGAAACGCGAATCATCGGCTACACAATTCTATATCGTTACCGGAAAGTTCTACACCGAAATGGACCTGAACAAGCAGGAGAAAGAGAACAACATGAAGTTCACACCCGAACAACGCAAAGCCTATATGCTTGAAGGCGGCGCACCGCATCTGGATGACAAATATACCATCTTCGGACAGGTAGTGAAAGGCATGGATATTGTCGACAAAATACAATATGTCAAAACTGACGAGAACGACAGACCGTTGAAAAATATCAAAATCAAATCGATGAAGATCGTGAAGAAATAACACGTATCGTTTTTACATCAAAGATAAGCTGCGCTTTTTAGCTGCAAACATTCTGTAAATTCAGAGATAAATTGTAACTTTGTCGATAGGTTTTCTTAAAAACAGAATATTAACAAGATAAATACTATAAAGTAAATGGGAAGAGTATTAGTTATTGGTGCCGGAGGCGTTAGTACTGTTGCCGTGAAGAAGATGGCAATGAATGCAGACGTCTTCACCGATATCATGGTAGCCAGCCGCACGAAAAACAAATGCGACAAAATCGCTGCCGATATCAAGAATGTCGAAGTGCAAACCGCACAAGTAAACGCCGATCACGTAGACGAATTAATCAAACTGTTCTGTGCTTTCAAACCTGATCTGGTCGTTAATCTGGCATTACCTTATCAAGATCTTTCAATCATGGACGCCTGTCTGGCTTATGGCGTAAGCTATCTTGACACAGCCAATTATGAACCGCTTGATAAAGCCAAATACGAATACAGCTGGCAGTGGGCATACAAGGACCGCTTCGAGAAAGCCGGTTTGACAGCCATTCTGGGTAGTGGCTTTGATCCGGGTGTTACAAGCGTCTACACCGCATATGCAGCCAAACATCATTTTGATGAGATACAATATCTGGATATCGTTGACTGTAATGCAGGCGATCACCATAAAGCTTTCGCGACCAACTTCAATCCGGAAATCAACATCCGCGAAATCACCCAAAGAGGCAAATATTTTGAAGATGGCGAGTGGAAGGAAACCGATCCGCTGTCGGTACACAAACCGCTGAACTATCCGAATGTAGGACCGAAAGAATCCTACCTGATGTATCACGAGGAACTGGAATGTCTGACAAAACATTTCCCAACCATCAAACGTGCACGCTTCTGGATGACTTTCGGACAAGAGTATCTGACGCATCTGCGCGTTATACAGGATATCGGCATGGCAAGCATCAAACCGATCATGTACAACGGACAAGAGATCGTGCCGATACAATTCTTGAAAGCCGTATTGCCGAATCCGGGCGATCTGGGAAAGAATTACACAGGCGAAACATCCATCGGTTGCCGTATCCGCGGACTGAAAGACGGAAAGGAACAAACCTATTACGTATACAACAACTGCAGTCATCATGCAGCATTCCTGGAAACAGGCGCTCAGGGCGTAAGCTATACAACCGGCGTTCCGGCAATGATCGGGGCAAAGATGTTTATGAAAGGCATCTGGAAGAAACCAGGTGTATGGAACATGGAAGAGTTCGATCCGGATCCATTCATGAAGGAACTCAACGAGCAGGGATTGCCTTGGCATGAACTGTTCAATATAGATCTTGAAATGTAATACTACTGCTATGGCAATACAAATAGGCGATAAAGCACCTGAAGTATTAGGCGTTGATCAGGATGGCAAAGAAATAAAGACCAGCGATTTCAAAGGGAAGAAACTGGCGCTCTACTTCTATCCGAAAGATAACACCAGCGGCTGTACAGCAGAAGCATGCAGTTTGCGCGACGGCTATGAGTCGTTGCGCAAAGCCGGCTACGAAGTGATTGGGGTCAGCAAAGACAGTGCGAAGTCGCATCAAGGCTTCCGTGCCAAACAGCAACTGCCTTTCAATCTGATTGCCGATACGGAAACGACACTGCAACAGCAGTTCGGCGTTTGGGCAGAAAAGAAATTATACGGACGTTCATACATGGGGACTCTCCGTACCACCTTTATAATCAACGAAGAAGGTGTTGTCACCGACATCATCGGACCAAAAGAGGTGGCCGTTAAAGACCATGCGAATCAAATCCTTAGTCTACAAGAAAAATAGAATGGGAAAAGAAGACAATTTATTTGAAAACGGCAAGCAGGCTGATGCTGATAAAGCAGCAGGCAAAGCCGACAAGCTGAAAGCGCTGCGTGCAGCGATGGACAAGATAGAGAAAGACTTTGGCAAAGGGTCGATCATGAAATTGGGCGACGAGAACATCGAGAACATCGAAGTGATCCACACCGGTTCCATCGGATTGGATGCTGCCTTAGGTGTTGGCGGATATCCGAAAGGACGCGTCATCGAGATCTATGGCCCGGAATCATCCGGTAAAACAACTCTGGCTATTCATGCTATCGCAGAGGCACAAAAAACTGGTGGTATCTGCGCATTCATCGATGCCGAACATGCATTCGATCGCTTTTATGCGCAAAAACTGGGCGTTGATGTTGACAATCTTTATATATCACAACCGGACAATGGCGAGCAGGCTCTGGAAATTGCCGAGCAGGTAATCCGTTCGTCAGCTGTTGATCTGGTCGTTATCGACTCTGTTGCCGCTTTGACGCCGCAAGCTGAGATCGAAGGCGATATGGGTGAAAACAAACTCGGATTGCAGGCACGACTGATGTCGCAGGCATTGCGAAAACTGACGGCTATACTGAACAAGACCAACACAACCTGTATCTTCATTAACCAATTGCGCGAGAAGATCGGTGTGATGTTTGGCAATCCTGAAACGACAACGGGTGGTAATGCTTTGAAGTTCTATGCATCTGTACGTCTGGATATTCGCCGCATCGGTCAGTTGAAAGATGGCGACGAAGTGATCGGCAGTCAGGTACGTGTCAAAGTAGTAAAGAACAAGGTGGCTCCTCCATTCCGCAAGGCTGAATTCGATATCATGTTCAACGAAGGCATTTCGCGTACAGGCGAGATCGTTGACCTTGCAGCCGAACTCAACATCATCAAGAAAAGCGGTTCATGGTACAGCTACAACGATACGAAACTGGCTCAGGGACGCGATGCTACAAAGAAATGCATTGCTGACAATCCTGAACTGGCAGAAGAGCTTTCGCAGCAGATCTACGAAGCACTGAAATAATTGCTTCCTCTATAAGAAACAGGCACGGATTTCACGGACTGACGCGGTTCTGAATATAAACACCGTGTATTCCACGAAATCCGTGCCTTTGATTTTTTACAAACCTTTTTATCACATTTACTGTAAAGTATGACCAATAAAGAAAAATACCAGGCGCTCTGTAATATTGAACCATCTATTCCTCTCTTTTCAAGATGTTGGTGGTTGGATACGGTGTGCGGAAAGAATCACTGGGATGTCTTGTTGGTCGAAGAGAATGGAAAAATAACCGCGGCAATGCCTTTATATATTCCTCATCGTGGAGTCATTTCTATGCCGCAGTTCACGCAGACCATGGGACCTTGGTTTGCAACAGTTTCCGAAGATACGAAATACACCACCCGATTGAGCCGGCGGCAGGATATCTGCAAAACATTCGTCGATTCGCTTCGCACCTATACCCATTTCCTGCAGAACTTCAGTTATGAAATAACCGACTGGCTACCCTTCTATTGGAATGGATATTCTGAAACGACGCGTTACACTTACCTGCTTTCTCAAATTAAAGAGGAAAGCACTATCCTGGAGAATATGAGTCCGAATATCCGTCGCAACATTTCCAAAGCACGCGACAAATATCATATTCATGTCAAAAAAGGCATCACTACAGAAGAGTTTCTGCGCGTTCAGCGACAGACTTACAGCAGGCAACAGCTTGTGATGAAGGAAGATACTAACACCTTGATTGATCTGATCAAGGAAGCTCGCCAGCGCAATCAGGGCGATTTATGGGGTGGATACGATGAAGAAGGCAATCTTCATGCCGCTGCATTCATTGTCTGGCAAGAAAGTTCGGCTTACTATCTGGCAGGTGGCGAAAATCCCGAACTACGCAAATCAGGAGCACACAGTCTGGTTCTTTGGGAAGGAATCAGATATGTTTCGCAATATACCGACGTGTTTAATTTCGAAGGCTCAATGATTCCCGGAGTCGAACGATTCTTCCGCGAATTCGGAGCCAAACAAACGCCATATTTCACAATAACACGCGGAAAACTGAGTTTAATATACAGAGCTTGGCATAAGCTTCTAAAAATATTCATGAATAAAATTCATTACGCCAATGATTAATAATTATAACAACATACTGGTTCTGGCACCGCACACCGATGATGGAGAGTTAGGAATGGGCGGAACGATCAGTCATCTGGTCGAACTGGGAAAGAAAGTGACTTATGTCGCTTTTTCCACTGCGCAGCAATCAGTACCCGAAGGTTTTCCTAAAGATATCTTGAAAACTGAAGTCAAAAAAGCGACAGCCAAACTGGGTATCCTTCCGGAGAATCTGATTATCTACAATTACGAAGTAAGGAAACTGGGTTATGTCCGTCAGGAAATCTTAGAAGAATTGATCCACCTGCGCAAAGCCAATCATTTTGACCTGGTCTTTATGCCTAGCCTGCATGATATTCATCAGGATCATACAACGGTGGCGCAAGAAGGACTGCGTGCTTTCAAGAACACTACACTTCTCGGATATGAATTAATTTGGAACAATCTGACTTTCAATACGCAATGTTTTGTTCCTTTGGAACAACGTCATATCAACGCCAAGGTCGATGCATTAAAAGAATACAAATCACAGGGTTCACGAGACTATCTGTCTGAAGACTTTATATTTTCACTGGCCAAAGCGCGCGGTGTGCAAGCCGGATGCGCATTAGCAGAAGCTTTCGAAGTAGTACGTTTATTCCTGTAAAACAATGCGATAGCTCATGAATGAAATCATCTCCTATATAATCAAATTTCTGATTGGTGGCGAGAATCCCGGCGAATTGCTTTCGCTGGTAGGTTATACGTCGGATATCAATAAGATTTCGAACTACCGCGTTGTGATCGTACCTTCTCATTTTTTCAGTGATGGCGTTTATGGAACAGACGCTTCACTCCCCGCTTTGCCATTGGATGAGATTGAAGGTATTCCATTGCTCTTCGGCTCACCAAAAATAGAATGGGTAAATGATGTACTGGTTATTTATGCCGATATCGTCGCCAGCGCATACTTTCTGCTGACGAGGTACGAAGAGATTCGTAAAAGGAACATTCGCGATGAACACGGACGTTTTCCCGGAAAGCAGTCATTGCCTTACAAATCAGGATTTCTTCATCGGCCTATCGTCGACGAATATGGCAAACTGTTACGCAAATGGTTACGCGAAGCGCGTGTAAGCAAAGCCATAGATCCGCAGCCGGAGATCAAAAAAATATGGCTGACACATGATGTCGATGCTCCTTACTATTGTCGTACACTTCGCAATCTGTGCAGAGAGACATTAAAAGGTGTCGGCTTTCTAAAGGCATGGAAAATGTTCACCGGCGAACTGAAAGATGACCCCTACTATACTTTTCCATGGTTGCTGGAACAAGGTGAAGATCTGAAGAACGTGGTTGGTCATGATCGTTGTGAATCCATCCTGTTCTTCAAAGATGGAGGAACATCGATCTACGACAAACCGCATTATCATATCCTTTCGAAAGATCTGCAGGAACTGCTGCATCTGTGTGAAACAGCACACGCACACATCGGACTCCACAGCAGTTATGATGCCGGAATAACACCTTCACTGGTCGCTTCCGAAAAGAATGCACTGGAAAAACATACGGGCAAAAAGATAACGTTCAACCGACATCATTACCTCGCTTCGCGCGAACCGGAAGATATGGACTGGTTGGAAAAGGCTGGAATCACCGACGATTTTACGATCGGTTATGCTGACATTGCCGGTTTCCGGTTAGGAACAAGTCGACCGGTGCATTGGATCAATCCGGAAAACAGACGCATCTCTCCGCTCCTTCTCCACCCGCTGACCATCATGGATTGCAGTCTGAACGAACCGAACTATATGGGATTTGGTTATGAAGAAGCTTTAGTCTATGCACTGCAACTGATTGAAAAAGTAACCGAATCTAATGGCGAACTGATTTTGTTATGGCACAATGATGCCGTGGCAACCAACGCCAAACTGGCTGTCTCTGTTGACTGGCACCGGACATTTTTTAATTCAATTATCAAAGAACTGAAAGAAGAATGAAATTATTGATTATATGCGACATGTTTCCACCGGCATTCGGTCCGCGCATGGGTTACTTATGTAAGTACATGAAGCAGGCGGGTTGGAATCCTGTGGTTCTATCCGAATATATCAATGACAATACTTTTGCCTTCTTGGCTCAGAAAACGGATACAATCTTTGTAAATTACTATACGGCTCATGGCAAATGGACGAGCAAGATTGAATGGTTGTCTGTTTTCTTCCGCGACTTCTTCTTTCATTACAAAGATAGACGAATGGCTCGGGAAGCTTTTATGCTGCTTGAAAAAGGCAGTTTCGAAGGTATTCTTTGCAGTACATATCGTACATTTCCACTTCTGGCAGCACAGATGGCAGCTGAGAAGTTCCATCTACCGCTCATCGCCGATCTGCGAGATATTGTAGAAGAATATGCTGCCGACGAATATATCTCACATGCATTCCATACCTGCAAATGGCTGGATAAACGGATTGCAGACATTTTCCGCCGTCGTCTGATCAGCGACCGTAATCAGGTACTGACAAAAGCAAATTATGTGACGACGGTCTCTCCTTGGCATGTAGAGATGATGAAAAGATACAATCCGAATACCAAACTGATATACAACGGTTATGATCCAGAATTGTTCTTTCCTGAACAGCATCGGACGGATCAATTCATCATCACCTATACAGGTCGCCTGCTAAGTCTTGCAACACGCGACCCGCAGCTTCTATTTGAAGCACTGGAAAAACTTGATAAAGAACAAATCATAACACCTGATAAACTTCGACTCAAATGGTATGTCGATGAGGATTCAAAAAGAATGATCCAAGCATCAAGTGCGTGTTATGCCATTGATGCTTACATGGATTTTCCTGGATATGTACCGGCTTCGGATATTCCTGGAATACTCAACCGGAGTTCTGTACTGCTGCAACTGGCAAACAAAACAACAGCGACCGGTCCGAAAGGTTTCATGACAACAAAGCTCTTTGAGGCAATGGCAGTCGAAAAGCCTCTCTTATGCGTAAGAAGTGACGAAGCATGCCTGGAAGAAACAATCCAAAAGACACATACAGGCATCGCTGCCCGTACAGTCGATGAAGTATATCATTTCTTGTGCCATTATTACAAGCAATGGGAAACGAACGGTTATACAAGCATTAAAGTTGATCGTGAAGCTATTGAACAGTTCTCCCGTAAAAAACAGGCTGAACAGTTTATGGCGCTATTCAATAAACTCAAACAACAAAGCCATGGATAGACATCTGAACATCATTTCCTTCAATATCCCATGGCCGGCCAACTATGGTGGTGTGATTGATGTCTATTACAAGATAAAGGCACTCCATGACTGCGGTGTGCAGATTATCCTGCACTGTTTTGAATACGAACGTCCGCATGCACCTGAACTGGAAACTGTCTGCGAGAAAGTATATTATTATAAACGACAGACTGGACTCGCTTCAAACTTCACGCTGCTGCCTTATAATGTATACAGTCGCAAAGACCCAAAACTGCTTGAAAATTTGCTCAAGAATGATTATCCCATTCTTTTTGAAGGATTACATTCTTGCTACTACCTCAATGATTCCCGTCTGCAAAATCGAAAGAAAATATTTCGCAGCGCGAATATCGAGCATGACTACTACAGACATCTGGCAATGGCCGAAAAGAATATTGTGAAAAAGGCATTCTTTCTGGTCGAGGCCTTTCGCTTCAAACGTTATCTGAAAGTACTAAATCATGCAGATATAATGCTGGCTGTTTCTACAACAGATACCGAGCACTTAAAACAGATTTTTCCTGATAAAAAGGTAGAATTCATGCCTTGCTTCCATGCAAATGAGCAGATAACATCTCTGCCGGGACAGTCTAACTTCATTCTTTATCATGCAAAACTCTCAGTCGTTGAAAACGAACAGGCGGCCTTATACCTGATCAAGAATGTATTCTGCAAGTTATCCAACATGTGCATCATTGCCGGAATGAATCCTTCGCCGAAACTATTGTCGAAAGCTTCTGCTTATTCCAATATCCGAATCGAAGCCAATCCGTCAGAAGAACGAATGAACTTCCTAATCAAGGAGGCACAGATCCATCTCCTGGTAACATTTCAAGGAACAGGTCTAAAACTCAAACTGCTCAACAGTCTGTTTGCCGGACGGCATATAGTTGTAAACCGCCTGATGACAACAGGAAGCGGTTTGGAAAAACTCTGCCACATTGCCAATACACCCGAAGAAATGATTGAAACTTGCCGTTTGCTTCTCGGCGAACCTTTCGAAACGGAACAGATAGAACAAAGAAAACAGCTCCTCTTTCCACAATATTCGAATAAAGAGCAATCCATTCGCTTATGTCATATCATATTTGATCATAACAGCTCAAACACATAACAGATTTACTTATCATTGGTCGACTCACTAAAAACAATGATGATTAAATCAAATATACCTGCTTTTGGTAATAAAAAAGTAGTCCTATAATTTTAATCCTGCCGCTTTTCATTGTACTTTTGTAACAGAAATAGAAAACAATGAGATTATCAGATCTTCGTACAGGTGAAAAAGGAATTATCGTCAAAGTGACGGGACGCGGTGGATTCCGCAAACGTATAATCGAAATGGGGTTCATCAGAGGTAAAGAAGTAGATGTTATCCAAAATGCCCCGCTCAAAGATCCTATTCACTATCGAGTGATGGGTTATGATGTTTCGCTTAGGCGCGCCGATGCAGCTATGATTGAAGTTATCAATATGGAAGAAGCTGCTCAGGAAAAACAAAAAACAAGCAATAATCCTGCCGATTATATTCTACCTTCAAGTAATGACCTGCAAACGCTGGCTATCAACAAAGGGAAAACAATCAATATAGCTTTAGTAGGCAATCCTAACTGCGGCAAAACTTCTCTATTCAATTTTGCTTCGGGAGCTCATGAGCATGTAGGCAATTACAGCGGTGTAACAGTTGATGCCAAAGCGGGAACATTCTACCAAAATGGTTATACATTTAATATAGTTGACCTTCCGGGCACCTATTCACTTTCAGCTTATACGCCTGAAGAGCTATATGTCAGAAGACATCTGAACACAGAGCATCCCGATGTGGTCATCAACGTAGTCGATGCTACCAACCTCGAACGGAATCTATATCTGACATGTCAGTTAATAGACATGGATGTTCGTATGGTCATCGCCCTCAATATGTACGATGAACTTGAAAAACGTGGTGATAAATTCGACTATAAATCGCTGGCGCGAATGATTGGTACACCAATGGTTCCTACAGTAAGTAAAACAGGTTTTGGGATAGAGGACCTTTTCAATCGTGTCATCCAAGTATATGAAGAGCAGGATCCAATCCTGCGCCATACGCATATCAATTATGGCGATGTACTCGAGAAAGCTATCTATAATGTCCGCCATTCCATCAAGGACAATCTGAATATTGGTAAAAGCATTTCCAAACGAAACATAGCCATCAAGCTTCTGGAAAAGGACAGCGATGTGCAAGCTTCAATCAAGACTTATCCTGAAAGCGAAAGGGTGTTTAAAGATGCCGATAAAGAGATTTCACAATTGGAAGCCCTTTTGAAGGAAGATACCGAAACAATCTTTACAGATGCGCGTTACGGTTTTATATCAGGTGCCCTACGTGAGACATTGGAACAGAACAAAATCAAAGAAGTCAGCATTACCCAGATTATTGATCTCATTGTTACGCACAAGGTGCTTGGCTTTCCTATATTCATTCTTTTCATGTGGATCATGTTCGAAGCAACCTTTCGCTTGGGGCAATACCCAATGAATTGGATTGAATCACTAGTAGAAACGCTCAGCAATTTCGTACAAAACTACATGGCGGAAGGGCCACTCAAAGATTTATTGGTCGATGGTATTATCGGTGGTGTAGGTGGCGTTATTGTCTTTCTGCCTAATATATTGATTCTTTACATGTTCATCTCATTCATGGAGGACTCTGGGTATATGGCGCGTGCTGCCTTTATCATGGATAAAATCATGCATAAGATGGGGCTTCACGGCAAATCATTCATTCCATTGGTTATGGGCTTTGGTTGCAACGTACCAGCTATTATGGCTTCACGTACAATTGAAAGTCGGAACAGTAGAATGATTACAATGTTGGTTAATCCACTGATGAGCTGCAGTGCCCGTCTTCCACTTTATGTATTACTAAC
>DAIMYP010000024.1:0-50664 GCA_036734445.1 Tannerellaceae bacterium | reverse complement strand
AGGATGCTTTTCTTGAAGAAACTTCTTTCAATTTAGTGTCTCTTCTCGAAAAAATAGTATCTTTGTATGCTTTCGAAAGATTCCATTTTTTTGTTAATGCTATAATATTCCCTGTTATTCACAGTTTATATATATGCTTATTAGCGGAGATTAATTGGAAGATAATCTTATTAGTGTTTGAATATCTATGCAGAGTATATATGATTCTCGTCAAAGATTGAAGTACGTATTTATTATTACGGCTGTGTTGATTGCAATCGTTTCTGTTGTTGTGTCAGACATTCTGATAAAGGACCTAGCAAAAGAAGAAAGACAGAAAATGGAAGTTTGGGCTGATGCTACCCGTTTGACAGCAAGTATGGATAGTGCGGTGGACATGTCTCTCGTTTTGAAGATTATTCAAGGCAATACCTCTATACCGGTGGTTTTATGTAATGAGAAAGATAGTATTATTGCAGATAAAAATATTGATTTTCCCGATAAGGAGGATATTGAAGCATTTAAGAAAGCTAAAGTAAGAGAACTGAAAAGTAAGAATAAGATTGTCATAGACATGGGTGATAATTCCTTTCAATATGTTTATTATGACGATTCTATTATTTTAAAACGGCTTCTTATTTATCCCTATGTGCAATTAACTGTCGTATTTGTGTTTATCCTTATTGCTTTTTTGGCTTTAGCTAGTACAAAAAAGGCTGAACAAAATAAAGTTTGGGTTGGACTATCAAAAGAAACAGCTCATCAATTAGGTACACCAATATCTTCTTTGATTGCTTGGATGGAATATTTGAAGACAAAGGATCTTGATCCTTCTTTATTGGAAGAAATGGGAAAAGATGTGAAGCGTTTAGGCACTATAGCAGAGCGTTTCTCGAAAATCGGATCAAATCCAGAGCCAGTACCCGTGGATATAAATTCAGCCATTCAATCGGCAGTAGGTTATATGCAAACACGTATCTCTGCAAAAGTACAAGTGATAACTCTACTTCCTGATAAGTCTATTTTTGTACTGATGAATGATTCTTTATTTTCATGGGTGATTGAAAATTTGACAAAGAATGCTGTTGATGCAATGGAAGGTCATGGTAAGATTACTTTTCAGGTGGAAGAAAAAGATAAAATTGTTCGCATTGATGTTTCGGATACAGGAAAAGGTATCGCAAAATCTAAATTCAAGACGGTCTTTAATCCTGGATATACAACGAAGAAACGTGGATGGGGTCTTGGATTGTCATTGGTAAAAAGAATTATAGAATCATACCATAATGGCAAAATATATGTAAAAAGTTCAGAGCTTGGTAAAGGGACGACTTTCCGTATAGAATTGCGTAAATATAAGGTTTGATTCATTACATATAAAAAATAAAAGAGAGGTATTGCATTTATTAATAGAAAATTCGTACCTTTGCACGGTTTTACACAAAAAGCTTTGGGAAAATTTAAATTATACGATATTGATTTGAAGAATCTCACTCCAGGAGTCCATGAATATGAGTACTTACTGGAGAATAAGTTTTTTACGGATATCGATGGCGATCAGGTCAGGAAAGGAGAAGTAAAAGTTCATCTTACTGTTAACAGATTGTCGGTGATGTTTGAGATGAACTTTCAGATTGAAGGAACGGTATTTGTACCGTGTGATAGATGTTTGGATGATGTTGATATTCCTATTAGTACACACAATCGTTTAGTTGTCAAGTTCGGCAAGGAGTATTCTGAAGAAAGTGATGAAATTGTGGTAGTACCTGAAGAAGAAGGTGATATTAACGTAGCGTGGTTCCTTTATGAGTTTGTATCGTTGGCTGTACCTATGAAGCATGTACATGCTCCTGGTAAGTGCAACAAACAGATGTCTTCAAAGTTGAAGAGACATTTGGCAAAAAGCGTCGATGATACAGATGAAGAGTATGAGAATACAGGAGAAGGAGAAGATGTCGATATAGATATCAATGTAGAAGAGGAGTCGTCTACAGATCCGCGTTGGGATGGTCTGAAAGGATTACTAGAAGATGATAACAATTAAATAAATAAAAAAATGGCACATCCTAAAAGAAGACAAGGTAAGACAAGAACAGCCAAGAGAAGAACTCATGACAAGGCTGTAGCTCCAACAATGGCTATATGCCCGAATTGTGGTGCATGGCATGTTTATCACACAGTATGTGGTGAATGTGGCTATTATAGAGGAAAATTGGCTATTGAAAAAGAAGCCGCTGTCTAAGTCTGCATTGATTGGCAGATTAGAAAAATAGCCCTAAAATCTTTTTAGGGCTATTTTTTAATTAAGAAATAGAACATCATATATAATAAGCTATGGATAAAATAAATGCGGTGATTACAGGTATCGGAGGCTACGTTCCTGATGATGTATTGACTAATGAAGATATTTCAAAAATGGTTGATACTACTGATGAGTGGATTATGACACGTGTAGGAATTAAAGAACGCAGAATATTGAGAGGTGAAGGGAAAGCTACTTCGTATATGGGTATACAAGCAGTTAATCAATTGCTCAAGAAAACCGGAGTTAAGCCAGAAGAAATTGAAGCACTTTTGATGGCAACAAGTACGCCAGACCATCATTTTCCAACAACGGCTTCTATAATATCATATCATACCGGATGCGTTAACGCAATGACTTTTGATGTACAAGCAGGATGCTCTGGTTTTTTGTATGGTTTGGAAACCGGTTCGAATTATATTCGTTCGGGTCGTTACAAGAAAGTAATAGTTGTGGCTGGTGATAAGATGACAGCTATAACAGATTATACTGATCGTACGACGTGTCCGCTATTTGGTGATGCTTGCGGTGCTATTCTGCTGGAACCTACAACAGAAGAATATGGCGTTTTGGATACTTTATTGCGTACAAATGGCGAAGGTTATTCTCATTTGATGATGAAATCTGGCGGATCTTTGTATCCACCAAGTTACGAAACAGTAAAGAATCGCGAACATTTTGTTTGGCAGGATGGTCGCTACGTGTTTAAATATGCCGTTTCCTATATGGCTGATGCTGCTGCAGAAGTTGCAGAACGCAATGGATTGAAAGATGAAGATATAGCTTGGGTTGTACCTCATCAGGCAAATTTGCGTATCATTGATGCTACAGCTCGTCGTTTAGGTGTTGATATGAGTAAAGTTATGGTCAATATTCAAAAATATGGAAACACTAGTGCAGGTACAATTCCAATTTGCTTGTGGGAGTGGGAAGATAAATTGAAGAAAGGCGATAATTTGATACTTGCTGCTTTTGGAGCAGGATTTACTTGGGGTGCAATCTATTTGAAATGGGGTTATGACGGAAAAAAAGCATAAATCCGGTTTTGTTAATATAGTTGGAAATCCTAATGTCGGCAAATCCACGTTGATGAACCGATTGGTAGGAGAGCGTCTTTCGATTATTACATCGAAAGCTCAAACTACACGTCATCGTATTTTAGGTATTGTTAATACAGAAGATATGCAGATTGTGTATTCCGACACGCCGGGAGTCTTGCATCCTAATTATAAGCTGCAGGAGTCAATGCTTGATTTTTCCAAATCGGCGTTAGATGATGCCGATGTTTTGTTGTATGTAACCGATGTTATTGAGACCATCGATAAGAATGGGGAGTTCCTTGCTAAAGTAGAAAAAATGACATGCCCTGTATTATTGTTGATTAATAAGATTGATCAGACAACGCAGCCAGAACTTGAGAAGATTGTAGAACAGTGGAAAGAACTGCTCCCACAAGCTGAGATTATTCCTATCTCAGCATTGTCGAATTTTAATATTGATCACGTAAAACATCGTATAGAGGAATTGATGCCTGAATCGCCTCCTTATTTTGAGAAAGATGCTCTTACCGATAAGCCTGCACGTTTCTTTGTCTCGGAGATTATTCGAGAAAAGATACTTCTGTATTATCAGAAAGAAGTTCCGTATGCAGTAGAGGTTGTCATTGAGCTGTTCAAAGAAGAGGAGTCGTTGATTCATATCAAAGCACTTATTGTGGTAGAACGTGAATCGCAAAAAGGAATTATTATTGGTCATGGTGGACAAGCTTTGAAAAAAGTAGGTGCCATGGCAAGAAGAGATATCGAACGTTTCTTCGAGAAAAAGGTTTTTCTCGAAATGTATGTAAAAGTTGAGAAAGACTGGCGTAATCGAGACAATTTGTTGAAAAGTTTCGGATACGAACCGGAATAAGCCGGGCACTTATAAAGAATATAACGAAAGTAGTTTATGGGAAGTATTGTTGCAATAGTTGGCAGGCCCAACGTAGGAAAGTCCACTTTATTCAATCGCCTTACGCAAACGCGTCAGGCGATTGTTGACGAAGCGGCAGGGACCACTCGCGACCGTCAGTATGGCAAAGTAGAGTGGACCGGAAAAGAATTTTCTTTGATTGACACGGGTGGATGGGTGATAAATTCAGAAGACGTGTTTGAAGAAGAAATAAACAAACAGGTGCATATAGCTGTAGAAGAAGCTGATGTTATCTTGTTTGTTGTTGATATTGAAGGTGGAGTTACTGATTTGGATTTGGAAGTAGCCAATATCTTGCGTCGCTCGAAGAAGCCGATTATCGTTGTAGCAAATAAAGCCGATAATTATGATGATCATCCTGAATCGGCCGAATTCTATTCTTTAGGCTTAGGTGATCCTTTCTGCATTTCAGCAGCTAATGGTTCTGGTACGGGCGATTTATTGGATAAAGTTTTACTCCTTTTACCAAAGGATTTGGTTGATCTGCCTGATGAAGAACTTCCTCGTTTAGCAGTTATCGGTCGTCCTAATGCAGGAAAGTCTTCTTTGATTAATGCATTTATTGGTGAAGAACGCCATATCGTGACAGATATTGCAGGTACTACTCGTGATTCCATATATACTAAATACAATAAATATGGACTCAACTTCTATTTAGTTGATACAGCAGGCATTCGAAAGAAAGGTAAGGTAAATGAGGATTTGGAATATTATTCTGTAATCCGTTCGATACGTGCTATTGAAAATTCAGATGTTTGTATTTTAATCCTTGATGCCACGCGCGGTATAGAAAGCCAGGATATGAATATCTTTTCTTTGGTTCAGAAGAATAAGAAAGGACTGGTTGTCTGTGTCAATAAATGGGACTTGGTTGAAGACAAAGATCAGAAGGTTATTGATTCATATGTAGGAGCTATTCGTGATCGCTTGGCTCCGTTTACAGATTTTCCTATTCTTTTCATTTCAGCACTTACAAAGCAACGTATCTTTAAAGTATTGGAGACTGCTAATACCGTTTACGAAAATCGTAAACGCCGTATTCCTACTTCCAAACTCAATGAAGTTTTGCTGCCAATTATAGAAAATACACCACCTCCTGCGTGGAAAGGCAAATATATCAAGATCAAGTATGTGACACAGCTTCCAAAGGTAAGCGTGCCTTCATTTGTTTTTTTCTGCAATCTTCCACAGTGGATCAAGGAACCGTATAAACGTTTTCTTGAAAATCAGATACGTGAGAATTGGGACTTTTCAGGAACGCCTATCAATGTGTTTATAAGAGAAAAATAGAAACTTGTACTTATAAAGGTGTTTTGAATGTGATTTACCGATAAAGAATTTTTCTTTATCGGTTTTTTTATTCTTATTATTTTATAAAAGTCTTCATTGATTTTGAATGAACAATAATAAAGTTTATCTTTGTCCAAAAGTAGGGAAACCTTAACAGAATTTCCTCCTAACAAACTATTATTAACTAAAAAAATATTTGCGATGATCTTATTAACTATGAATGATGAAGAGCTTAAGAAGAATGCTTTTCGCGATTTTTTGGAAATGCGTACTAAAATTGAAGTCCTTTTTGATCATTTCCGGAAAGATTTGAAATTATTTGAATGCCAAAAAAGAATGGTTCATTCACTTGTGCGCAATCATACAATTCGTACAAGGGCCTTGAATGTTTGGCATGTTCACTTTAGTTGTGGGGGTTGTGATAGTAAGGGGAGAGCTTTGCTGTCGCAAGTCATTTATATGCCACTTCAACGTGAAGATAGAGTTGATTATTTATTTATCAACAATATGGATTATTTTATTTTGGAACGTGTAACTGCTCATTTTCTGCAACGATACAAGGAACGTTATATCGATTACAATAACATAAATCTCCAAGGAGTCCATCCTGCTTTATATTTCTTTTTTAATAACAGCAACAGACAGATGATTAACTATCAACCTGATAGTTGGACTGATGAAGATTTGAAAGAAAAACGTATATATATATCTAATCAAGGATTGTTAGTAACCAAAGCTATCAATGATATTGTCGTGTATATCACTTTTTTGGATCATGATAATTTGTCTCGATATAAGGCTGAGATATTTGAAGAAGAACAGGCCTTTCTAACTTTCAATTCACTTTGCGACATAAAAGAATGTAGAAAGAGAAGGTCCCTTTTGCATAAACTTTTGTCTGATTCTGCATACATTAATCTTTTGAAAAGGCGATATTATAGGAAAGAGCTAAGTCCTGAAGCAGATACTTTGAAAAAGGATTTTGATGAAATGCTAAGACAATTCAAGGAATTTATCGATAGAGATCAGGAATTGTCAAAGCCTTTTCAAGATGATTTTGTTAAATGGCGATCTACGACAGATAGTATAAATTCAAAATCAGGATTTGATTTTTCTAATCTCATATATTAATGAGGTTGGAAATCTGATATAGTCAGGCACGGATTTACTGTTTTAGAATTATTATTCGAAATCAGTTGAAGTCCGTGCCCGAAATTTTTATAGTGAATTGATCATTGATTCCAATTCGTTGACCATCACATCGGCAGACTGTTGTGTTTTTGACAATCCTTCAGGAGTGAACTTTGAAACGATTTGGTTCAATTTGTTCAATTCGGCTGTTTTGCCTTTGCTTTTCAGCTCTTCGCGAAGGATGCGAATCTTTTCGCAGTCCTGAATACCTTCGGTCAAACGTTCAAACCGGATACTGCTTCTTGGTCCGGGATAAATGCTGAAGCAATCGCCTGCGCCCCAGCTGCGGAAACGTGAATCGCGCAGAGGATCTTCGGGCCAACTGTTTACTGCCCAGCGCAAGTATCCGTCGTAATTACCTGCAACGGCATGAATGGCAGTCCATGTAGCTTCTGCCGGAGCCGAGAATGTGTACATGTTCGGGAATGTTTCAGCGCAGCAAGTATAATAGGTACTGAACTGTCCTTTCTTCTCTCGTTCGGCTTTTATGTCGGCAGGATAGTTGTTTCCGTAAGGAATACACAAGTCGTAAAGATCTGCCTGAATTTCCGGATGATAACCACCGGCAAGTGATATTTTAAAGTCCGGATCTGCACCTTTAATTACTTTTATGGCTTCGCGCATAGCTTCCATCGGACGTTCGTCCATAGCAATTGTCGTTTTTCCAAACCAACCTTTATCACGCAGGTGGCGTGCGAAATCTTTTAAGAAGACGGTCCAGTAATCCGAATAAGCTTTTTCACCAGGTTTCGCTTTAACAAAAGCGATGCTGTTGCTTGCCTGATCAAAATAATCGAATGATAATGCCCATGGAATCATTGTGTAGCAGTTTATCTGCTGCGTGATGCCGACTTCGTTCATCATAAATTCTACCCAGCGGTCGAATACAGTATAATCGAAACTCCAGCTTCCGTCCATCTTTTTCATGCGGAACACCATGCTGTAGAATGGATCTTGCGTCTGTCCGTTCCACGGTTTATACATGATGGTTGTCGTGATTACTTTTTGTCCGGCATTAGCCAGCATTTTCATGATCGGGAGCATTGCATCAAAATGTTCTTTACTCCAGAGTGGAACTTTATAATAACGTGCTACTGCGTACGGGTTTTGCCACAAGTCGAGATGAAATTTCCAGTCTTTCGGGTCCGGAAGCGTGCGGTTCAGAACAGCTATTTCGACTTTCAGTGTCATAGGTTTGAAATCTTTTCCGGAGACAGTTATTGTCCCTTTATACGTACCCGGTTTGGTGTTAGAAGGAACACTGACGTTCATCCATATCGGTTGTGAAGTACGTGCTTCGATGTCGCGAACTTTGACGATATCTATCGGATCGGCTACCAATGACGAATCCCATTGTGTTTTGTCCGGGCGTTCGCTGCAAGTACCTCTTCCGTTTTTGTTCAGTTCGTCGGTCATCGTGTAACGTACGAAGTTCGCTTTTATAGCAGAAGCAGGAATAATAGCGGAACCGTTTTTCAGATTGCTCGTAGTGATAGTTGCTTCATGCAGAGCCGCTTTTGTCCAAAGTACAGCTTGTGCATTCACCCGTTCTCCGCGCCAGGCTTTGAGCTGTTTGCTTGTTTGTTTTGTGACTTGCGGAATACTTAGTTTCTTGTAGCGTGTATCAATCGAAGCCCAGCTTAGTTGCGTGGCAACAGTTAGTTTGCTCCATATCGCTTCACTGTCATGTGGCTTCGTATCAGTCAGTTCCTGATAGTTGCCTAACGGATAAATTTCGGCGTTCTGTGCAAAGCATAATGGCGTTGCTGCCAACAATGCACAGAGAATGAATGTGTGTCTCATTGTATATCGTTTTATAAACTTGATGTTTTGCAAATATAATGATTTTATTTCAATTGACATCGGGTTTACAGATTGATGTCCCCTTGATGTAAAATAATAAGAAAAGAAGCAAAGCTCAGCTGTTTCTTTATTTTAGCGATCGAATGACACGGCATGGGTTGCCGACGGCCAAAACGTTTGAAGGAATTGATTTGGTAACTACGCTTCCGGCTCCGATTGTTGTTCCGTCGCCAATGGTTACACCGGGAAGTATGATGCTTCTTCCGCCAATCCACACATTGTTACCGATACTGACAGGAGCCGTTTGGCATTTCCAAAAGACGTTGCCTTTGCTCACGCGTTCAGAAGGATTCAATGGATGGAACACGGTATATATATGTACGCCCGGACCGATACCCGAATAGTCGCCGATGGTTATTGTGTTACAATCCAGAAAGACGCAGTTCATATTAATCTCCACAAAGTTTCCGATATGAATATTCTCTCCATAGTCAACGAAGAACGGAGCAGAAATCCAGACTCCTTCGCCCCGCGAACCGACCAACTGTTCCAAAAGCGTATTAATTCTTTGCGTATCTGTTGTCAGTGTGGCATTATACTCCTGTTGCAGGCGCTTTGCTTCGTGCCATCTCTTGAACAGTTCAGGATCATTACAGTCATATAGTTCTCCTGCCAGCATTTTTTCTTTCTCCGTTTTCATTATTTCTAAAGTATTTATTCATTTACTATTCATTTGTAGTGACATACCAATAGGTTGCCGTCGTCGTCCATGCAGATGCATGCCGTTGCCTTTGCAATAGCGAAATATCCGGCAATCTTTGCATTCGCCTTTGCCGCCCATTCGAGGTGACGGAAAGCGTCAAAGCGGTTGTTACACACATCCATGAAGTTGTCTTTGCTTACTTTCCCGGAGTTCCAACCCGAACCGCCTTTGTATTCATTTTTATTGGTTGTGATATTTGTCGAGTCTTTGGCATACGTGCCATTCTTATCGCCATCACTATCAGTAACATAGATG
Organism: Tannerellaceae bacterium; assembly: GCA_036734445.1. GTDB lineage: Bacteria > Bacteroidota > Bacteroidia > Bacteroidales > Tannerellaceae > Parabacteroides. The sequence continues at coordinate 41,110 of DAIMYP010000024.1, read as the reverse complement.
CGAATTTTGCTTGCCGGGGGAGTTGAAAACTCTTTGATGAAGCTTCCTTTGGCAGCCGTCACCGAGTTGACATTCGATTCTTTGATAGGCATGTATGTTTCATCATTTATATTGGAAGCTATACTGATACCGATGTTCGGAATTCCTACACCTTGTTTGTTGACTACTTTTCGCTTGATTGAGTAGGTCGCTGTAGGTGTATCATGCCCGTTCATTCCATTCTCGCCTGAGCAAGATATGCCCAACATCGCCAGTAATCCTGCCAAAGCCCAATTTACGCCTTTTAATGTGTAGCGCTTTATTTCCATTTTTTACATGACTTACTGTTTCTGTTACAAAGTTACAAGATAAAGATGCTTTCATCAATCTAAACGTTGCACTAGTAGGATATAAAAAATGTTAATCTTAGAACCGGTTTATCTGTACCTTCAATGACAACTTTCTGCCTGTCATTTAGATTTCCTCTGTGGTCTTTTTGTGAGAAAGGAGATGAATTTGAGTTTTGAACATATCGTTTTACTAGTATTAAATAGCCAGTCATGTAGTATAGGCTATAATGTATTGATTATAAAATGTTTTCGTCCTTATAAAGGAGCCTTTTGTCATTAAAAACATATCATTTTGATAAAAAATGGAATACACTTTAAAAATATCATTTAAAATTATTTGTCTTATTAGATGTTCTTTATATTTTTGCGATTGAATAAATTTAGGGTATATACCACATAATTTTTTTGTATGATCAGGGAGGCGTGTTCTTTTAATTATTTATTAACAAATTAACAATTGATGTTATGATTAAGAAACTTTCTACTCTTTTGACAGTCTTTGTCTTCTTCGGAGCAATGACTATTAATGCAGCAGGACTTGACACTTCAATCAAATTGCATTTAGGACAGAATTCAGGCCTTTATCAGTTAGTTGTCGCTGACAGAGAAGTTAATCAAGTTGTTTCTGTTGAGACGGAAGGTGGGGCCAATTTTTTGATTTTGCGACCTGCCATATCTTCTTTTGATCCTAATTCTTATTGGTGTGTGACAGTTACTCAGGAGAATAAGGGACAAACTCCTATTTATGATTTCATGAATAAAGGAAAGCAATGTTTTCTGGATGCTTCTATGGATCTCTTTCAAAATTTAGGCGAAACTTCAAGTTATATTGGATTAGGAGGTGAAATAGGTGGTTGGGCATATTCAAAAACCTTTGAAGAGGGCATTGATTCTCAGCCACAGCCTTTATTTTCTTATTTTACACATGATTCTGTAGTGTACATTGTCAGAGATGGTAGTTTATTGAAATTGCAAAAGCAGTTAGGAACATCTGAGGCTCCTGCTAATGCATTGAGGGTTAAGTTGGTTCCTATTAAAGGTTTTCAATTGACTGCAGCTCAGATCAACAACAAATTAGGCCTTTTGATAGATGAAGTGTCAACAAATAATGTAAAACTGACATTTGTTCCAGATAAGAACAATACATCAATCGTAAATCCATTTAGTGAAATTGGATTTAAAGCTACTGATGTTGAACCAGGATTTGTTCAAATTTGGAATCATTATGGAAAGGTTGATTCATTGCTATATGTTGATACTTCATATACCAATTATAATGGCGCTAAGTTTTTAGCTTTTAAACATGCTAAAGATGCATCAGCTATTTCCGCAATTTCTGATCAGGCAAAGTTTGAGTTCACTTATTTCCCGACTAATGATTCATTGGTGATTCAGGTAATGCAGGCTACATATACAGCTGGTGCAGACGGTTCGTTCAAGAATGCCGGACCCCAGACTTTGAAAGACCAATTGAAACATACTCTTGGTACTCTCAATATTGGCGTTAATACTGCGGAAGAATATGCTAATAATATGTCACAAGGCAACTTTGTAACCGTACAGGATTTAGTTAAAGCTGATCAGATTCGTATTGTTACCATTCGTGATGAGAAAGAATCAGATGTGAATTTAGGCTATAAGGGTTGTTCGCTATCCTCAAATTTAATTTCTTTGACAGATAGTGTTTACACAATTCAAAATGCAGCGGGCGAATATTTAGCTGTTCCAATTGCAAATTGTTTGAGTGGTACAACACAACTTAATAATGCTTATACTCTTAATAATGTTTATACGCAGTGGATATCTGTTGAAGCTACATCTCAAGACGTTAATCATATGCCTGCCTATCAGTGGGTAGTTTTGAAGAGCAAGACAAACAAGTATTTTGAATCTACTTCTCCTGTAATGGTATTCAACCGCGAATATCCTTATGTGACATTTACAGTCCAATTGATAAAGGATACTGTTAAAAACGTTATTCGTCCATCATTGTTGTTTACGCCTGCTTTGGGAGCAATGACTAATCATCAAGATATAGGATCTGGTTTTGCAGGTGGCGTTACTTTTAATGCAGTGCCTGATATCAAAGATGCTACTATTGGGTATAAAACATTAACTCCAGAACAGCTAAAATATGAAACGGCACTTTATTCGTTGAAATATTTTAATCCGTATGTTAAAAACATGTATGTTGCAAAGAATGGTGTAAATCTTACAGCAACTGGAGATTCAACTGCTACTTTTGCAATTAAATCAATACCTGATTTTGCTGTTAATCAACCATATGGTTTCGGTTCAACTTATGCAACGGCTCAGTATGTTGGTAGGATTTCAACTTTGGCCACATTAGTAAGGACTCCATATGTCCTTTCAACAGGTAATATGGATGTTGGTTCTTCTGATAATGATCCTACTAGAGGAGACTCTGTTGTTGCTACGGATAATACAATTGCAGTGCCATTCTTCTTTAAAGAGAATAATCATTATAATGGTGAACATTACTATGCATTGGTAGTGGCTGAGCCTGAGATTATCATCAAAGATGTTGTATTAATGAAGTTTCCTAATATGTATCCGAGATGCTTAAAAGTAGGTGTATCTGATGATAAACTGAGCGCAATGTTGCAGTTGCAGTGTGGTTGTGAAAGCCGTACATCTTCGTTTGCTATTGAAATCACTGACTTGTCACTTTATCGTCACTTTAACAACGCAAACTTAGGCGAAGTTGAAGGAACCGATTCATTCAAGTTCGTTGAGAAGACACGTTTAGAATATTTGATGGATGAAAACAATGTTAATCTGCAGAACAAGAAATGGGAAGCAGACAACAATCATACTATTGATTATCTTGGAATCTGGACACCTGACAAGGCTAGCTTGAACGGCAAAGCTCTTGGTCTTCGTTTGGATACTGTTTGGGTAAATCGTGGCTTAGGTTTGATCAAACCGCAATACTTGATCTCTGTTGACCGTCATGAAGTTGCCGGTACTGATACAATTCCTTGTACAGAAACAACACCTCACCATGACATTAATGGTAATGTAACGGATGCTAAGCATTGTGCACATGCAATTCCTGGGCATAAAGGATATGTATATGGCAAATATCTGATCAGCTTTGCTGATTCAGCAAATATTGTTCCTTATACTGATGTTGAAAACGGTTATTATCGTTTGGCATTCAAGCCGGCTATCCACATGACAGATTATCTGATTATGTTGGCTTCTGACGATCAGTTGACTCCGATAGACTCTTTGAGCCCGGTAGCATTGGTTGCAAAATACAAAGCAACAGGTTATAAGGGTAATGGTAAAGTCTTGGATTTGAGAGGAGACAATCATAAGAATTATACATGGTCATTCCGTTATACAAATCCTGGTAAGGGTGCAGTTGCAACAACAGAAGGTATTGATAACGAGTTCTTGATTGAATCTAGAGGCTTTATAACGGGCACTAATATTTATGGTAATGATATTGCTCCTGAAAATGCAGCATGGGTAAAGATGCAGAATGGTTGCTTGTGCTTAACCAATCCTTCTTCTGAATTCAATAGTGCAAAAACAGGTGGTGATGGTGCATTGATCTTCAATGTTAAGAGATTGACAACTGGTGATGCAATGGTAACAGATGCAGCAACAGTAACAGCTTCTGAGTTCTCAGTAATAGCTGGTAAAGGTCAAGTAACAATTAACGGAGCGGTCGGCAAGAAGGTTGTTGTAAGTAACATACTTGGTCAGACTGTAGCCAACACAGTCCTTACATCTGATAACGCAACAATCGCAGCACCAACAGGTATAGTAGTTGTTGTAGTTGGAGGTGAAGCTATAAAAGCTGTTGTGAAATAGTTTTAAATAAAAGAGGCAGGAGATGCTTGCCTCTTTTTATAACAACAATTTGTTTGCGAAAGATAGTATCTTTAAGTACCTCGTAGAGAGGGAATAAGCAAACTAAGTTAATAATTAGAGTATAATTTGTAAGAGCTTTCCTCTGTGAAGAGATAAGAGCAGTATCTAAAATTACTCCGTAGGTTAAGCATCTACGGGGTTTTTTGTTCAAAATTCATAAGTCAAACCAAACACTTTATAATAGCTTTTATTGTGTCAATCTTTAAGACCGGTTTATCTGTACCTGCAATGACAGTTTTCTGTGCGTTATTTCGGAGTGGCTTATTCCTAGGCAATGTTTTTCATTGTAACAAAATACATGAGTTCATTTTGTTATATTCTTATACAAAAACTTGCACGATGTGTTTGGTTGCGTTGATTGGAACGTAAATGGACATAGAAGTTATTGGCTGTCACCGGACAATCCGCTTCTCAATGTTGCGCGACTATTTGTCTGTCTGAAGCAGCAGATCGATGCGACCTTCGGATGTATGATATTCTGCCTTGACATAGAACCCGACCAGTTTGAAGACAATGAAGAGCACATTCTGATAGTGCAGTTCCAAATCTTTTACCAGTTCGTATGGCGTGTCGGCAAAGAAGCTTTGCAGACGGCGGAAGAATGCGTCGACTTCTCTGTTTTCCACTTCCTTAACAAATTTCGATATCTGGAAACTCGATTCCACACGATCAACAGATGAACAGAATGGCAACAGGTTTTTTGTAAAGCCTTCTTTCACTCCTTTGTTTGCAAATCCTTATTGCCAATGGCCTGAAGCAGTGGCTTGTCGTATTAGTCGACGAGGATAACAACCGGGCGATCGGTCTTTTCATAAGCTTTAGTAATGACATGATAAAAGCGTTCTTCCAAAGTAGAAATAAGCGGACTCTTTCCGAAACGCCGCGGGCGACTCAGAAAATAATAGCTTCCTGTTTTTACCAACGAATAGACCAGTTTTGTCTTGTCTATATGTAAATAATCGTCTCGACGAATCTTTTAAAAATTCTGTATGCCTATGGGGTATAGTTTTGCCATCTGATTGATTGTTTATCTGTTTTTTGACAATATGTAGTAAATGTATTTTTTTCTTGTAGTATTTTCTATTGATTGGATAAATATGTTTTTAACGGATGGTTTGTTTGTTTACGATTCTGCTTCTAAGAACAAAGCAATCTGTTTTTTAGAGCAAAGCCTTATACTTTTTAGAGAAAAAGTATCGGCTGTTTAGATGTATTATAGTGAGTAATTAACCGTCTACTTGCTGATGGACGATTATCCACTTGGCGTTGGACGATTGTCCACCAGCAAGAATACGATCGTCCAATGGTAGGAATACTATTATCCATCATAATAAATACAGTTATCTGCTCATAGGAAAGTAGTTAGTCCTTCGTTACTTTTGCGTGAATGGTTAGTTACAAGGGGAATAAATAGTAGTGACAACCGGAATATAATGATGGGTGATAGTAGATCATATACATACTGATGTCTTCATAGCATGTTTGGAAGGTTATATTATGATGTATGGTTCCGTGATTTTTTGATGGATTTGTTATGATCCTACGGCATTTTTATAAAGAAATCTAACATGAGTGTAGACTTGGATTACTTTCAAAAGGACTTGATTTATTTACCTTAGAGAAGAAAATATTACAGATATAATTATAGGTTATAGTATATAAATAGAAATATATAATTAATGTACGCGTACATTAATTATATATTTAATATTTAAATAAATGCCTTATAAAATGATTAGTGTATAAATTACATAAATGCTTGTAAAACATAAGATAATGTACTAATAAATAGTATGAAACTGTTGGTTTATACGGTCCTTTTTACTTATCACAAAAGTACATATAACTTTTATATCAACAAATTTTTATACAAACTTTTTTTCATATATATATTGTTTCTTATCAATAGGATACGAAATCTAGTACGAAACCTATCCTTTCTCTTACAAACGTTTGGTGAGTGTTGGTGAAAAGGACCGTTTTATGCGGCAACTGACTTTTGAGCAGTGAATTTTTATTTTATATAACTAATTAATAATTAAAACGTTTGATGTTATGATTAAGAGAATTTTTACTCTTTTGGCAGGCTTCACCCTTTTATTGGGAGTGATGACTGCATCAGCCGCTTCAGAGGTTTCTGCACTCAAACTGGTGGAAGGTGCTAATAAAGGCTTCTATCAATTGAAAGTGGGACCTAATGGTGAACGAGGCGTATTAGCTGTAAAGGATCTTGCCGGACATCTGTCACTTGTCGTTTATGACAATGAGTCAGCTAAGGCACATTTTGAGAACACCTTGTGGTGTGTAACTGTAACCAAAGAGAATAAGGGCAAAGCTCCTATCTTTGATTTTATAAACAAAGGTGCTCAGGTTTCTTTGGATATATCTATGGATGTATTTGACACATCTGATGTTACTCATCCGGATGAAAGTGTTTTCTTCCCGCTGGGTGGTGAAATCAGTGGTTGGGCAAACTCTCCTACCTTCGCTGAAGGTGTAACGACAGAGAAACCTATGTATTCTTATTTCACAACCGACTCTGTCGTAGGTATTAAGATTACTGAAGAAGTCCTGAATGACGCAGCCCTTATGGCTGCAGGTGGTTTTGTCGGTTTGAAGAAAGCATCTGCAAACGAAATTAATGAAGCCGGATTTGATCTTATCACCATTTCAGCTGTAGATCCTTTTGTTCTTACAGCAGATCAGATTAACAAGAAGTTGGGTGCTGACGATTTGAATGGCATTAAATTGACATTTACTCCTGATAAGAACAATACAAAGTTGGCTAATCCATTTAACGACTTTAAGTTCAAGGCTACTCAAGTTACTGACGCAGGTGATGAGACTTATGTAAATGTAATCAATATGTATTCATCTCCGGCAAAAGATTCACTTCTGTATGTTGATAAATCATATATCAATGCAAGTGGTAGTAAATTCCTTGCATTCAAGCATACAGCAGATGCTGCCAATTTGACCGGAAACATGAAGGATCATGCTAAATTCGTCTTTATCTATCATCCTTCAACCGATGAGGTAACTATTCAGGTTAAGTCAGTCGATTATGGAACTGGTAAAACTGAATGGGAATCAGCAGGAGAAATACCTCTATTCAAACAATCAGAAAGTTCGTATGCGGCTCTTAATCCTACTTCTTCAAAATTTGATATTTTTAATTACGTAGGCGTACAAGATATCAGCACAGCCGATGGCGTACGTGTTATCACCATCAGTCCTGACCCAATTACATCAAAGATTTATTTGGGTGTACCGAGTTGTGGCGCTTCTTCAAATATGACTTCTCTTGCTGATAGCGTTTATACAATTCGGAATGCAAAAGGTCAGTATCTGGCAGTTCCGATTTATAATTGTGAACGTAATGATGAAGCTTCTGCCAAGGGCATTGAAACTATAACCGGTCCGACTTGGGTTGATGTAAATCCTGCAGAACAGAAGGTTGAAGATATGCCTGCATATCAATGGGTTGTTTTGAAGGACAAGACAAATCCATACTTTGCTAATTCTTCATCGGTAACGATTACAAACCGTGAATATCCGGAATTGTCAACATCTGTACAGTTGAAGAAGATTGCAAATGTAGCTGGCGATACGATTGTTGTTGTACCTTCTGTTGGTACGTCATCGTCTGAATTAGGTACACTGACAACTATGGCCTTGTATACTGAATCAAATATGGCTTCCTTAGAACCTGGATTGAAAGGCCTTACATTTACCGGTTTGACAAATCTATCAGATTCAAAAATTGGTTACAAGACTTTGTCAGACAAAGAATTGGCATACAATACAGCTCTGTATTCTTTGAAGTATTTTAATCCATATACAATGGGTAAGTATGTTGCTATGAGCGACACTATTTTGACAGCTATGGGTGATTCAACAGCAACCTTTAGAATTGGTTTGCCTATTGAGAAAGCTAAGACAAATGCTCCTTACGGTTTTGAAGTAACGGATGCAGTTAAGGCAAGAATCCCGTCATTGGCTAATTTGGTTAGAACACCGTATATTCTGACTGCAAGCAACGGAAATCAAGTAGGTCAGGCAAATAATATATCTGATATTGATGGCATGGGTTTAAATAAGGTTGTTGTTTCAGAGTGGTCTAAACATACTCCATTCTTCTTTAAGGAAAACAACCATTATAACGGGAACCATTATTATGCAATGGTTGTAGCTCATCTTAGCTCGCTTGATGCTCCATATACTTATACACCGAATTGTGTAAAAGTTGGTGTTGCCGACAATACATTGAACGCTGCATTGGAATATCAGTGTGGTTGTGAAAGACGTACCTCTTCATTCGCTATCGAAGTTACTGATTTGTCACTCTATCGTCACTTCATCAACAAGAATCTGGGCGAAGTAGAAGGCCGTGGTACATTCAAGTTTGTTGAGAAAGTACGTGGTGAATATCTGATGGACGAAAATAACGTCAATCTGCAGAATAAGACATGGGAAAAAGCAAACAATCATACCATTGATTATCTGGGAATCTGGACAGCAGACAAGGCAAGCTTGAATGGCACAGCTCTTGGTTTACAGCTTGATACCGTTTGGGTAAATCGTGGTTTAGGATTGATCAAGCCTCAGTATCTGATTTCTGTTGCTCATCATGATGTAGCTGCTGCTGATACAATTCCTTGTACAGAATCTACTCCTCACCATGACATCCATGGTAATGTAATCGATGCATTGCATTGTGCACACGCTATTCCGGGTCATGCAGGATTTGATTATGGCAAATATCTGATCAGTTTCGCTGACTCTACATGGAATATTCCTTATACCGATGTTGAGAATGGATACTATCGTTTGGCATTCAAACCGGCTATCCATATCACAGATACATTGATTCTTTTGGATTCTGACGATCAGTTGATTGCTCCGGATTCATTGAGCCCGGCAGCATTGATTGCTAAATATAAAGCATCAGGCTATAAAGCAAAAGTCAAAGGTGGTTATGTATTAGATTTGACAGGTGATCAGCATAAGAACTATACCTGGTCATTCCGTTACACGAATCCTGGTAAGGGCGCAACAACAACAACCGAAGGTGTTGACAACGAGTTCTTGATTGAATCGAATGTATTCCCATATGGTGATAAAGCTCAGGCTATTGCACCGGAACATGCAGGATGGGTTAAGATGCAGAATGGTTGCTTATGCTTAACCAACAGTTCATCTGAATTCAACAGTGCAAAGACCGGTGGTGATGGCGCATTGATCTTCAATGTTAAGAAGATGACGGCAGGTGATGCAATGGTAACAGATGCAGCAACTGTAACAGACAATAATGTGACCATAATATCAGGTATTGGACAGATTACAATTAACGGTGCAGCAGGCAAGAAGGTTGTAGTAAGCAACATCCTTGGTCAGACTGTAGCTAATACGGTTCTTTCTTCAGACAATGCAACGATCTCAGCACCAGCGGGTGTAGTAGTTGTAGCTGTAGAAGGTGAAGCAGCTGTAAAGGCAATCGTTAAGTAAAAGCCTATATTACCCTAGAGGTGAATTCGTATGTTCACCTCTATTAATAACACAATTGTCTTGCGTAAAAGGATATCTATTCTAATCTTTCTCCTTTTAAGTACCTTGTGAATGGGAAAAAGCAAGCGATTAATAAATAGTTAATGTAAAATTTGTTTCTCCTCTGTGAAGAGTGGAGGCATCCCCTAAAGGCTCTGAAGATAGCAATATCTTCAGAGTTCTTTATTCTTTATTAGCATGGGACATCCAGTCTTACTCAAAAGAATAGAGTAAGAAGAATTATGGTATCTGTTTCTCTTTTTTGTGTGAACAAAATACTAAGTATAAAAATAATAGATAGATATTTTTAGGCTATAGTTTTTCAGGGAAAGTGATAAAGTTTCTGACGTTTAACTTTAGTATGTTTTGGAGTTACTTGTTGGTTAAGATTGTTCGTTTCTGTTCTCTGTTAATCCGTTTTGATTCAGATAACTATTAATTGTCCATCTGCTGACATTCATTTCTTTAGCCATTCTGCTTTGAGAATAACCTAATGAAATCATTTTGTTTATCCATTTTTCTTTACCTTTTAATTTGTGCGTTTTACTTCTGCTTCCTTTGGGGCGACCAAGGACTGTTCCTTCGGATTTTGCTCTTGCCAGAGCTTCTTTAGTTCGTTGACTAATCAGGTTGCGTTCTATTTCAGCACTGATGCCGAAAGCAAAAGCCAGAACTTTACTGTTGATATCGGTCCCTAATTCATAGTTGTCCTTGATGGTCCACAGTCTCACCTCTTTATTCATGCATTCACTCAGTATATCCATGATCATAAAGAGGCTTCTTCCAAGCCTTGAGAGTTCGGAACATATTAATATGTCGTTTTTACGCAGCTTTTTAAGCAAATTGCCTAAGGCACGTTTTTCAACATCTTGTGTTCCACTAATCGTTTCTTCAATCCATTGATTTACTTTAATGCTCTTTTTTTTTGCAAAACCTCATGATTTCGAAACGTTGATTTTCCACAGTCTGTTTGTCTGTGGAAACTCTAATATAACCATAAATCATAATTTTGTTTGTAATAATAAGTTTAGTATATATTTATTTTTGGTGATTGAGAGCACAAAGTTATGCAAGATTATGATTAACTTGCGCCCAAAAATAGAAAACGTTTGAATCGGTTATGAAAGATTTTCTTTTGTGCTTAGGCGCTTTGTGCCTCCATATAAGAAGTTCCTTATATTAAATGTTTTGCTGAATATCCTTTCGGCTGTTTTAAATGTGTTTTCGTTTACTTTGTTAGTGCCGATACTGCAGATTCTTTTTAAGCTTGATAACAAAGTTTATTCCTTTATACCTTGGGAAACGGTTGGAATGAGTTTTAAGTCGATAGCTGTTAATAACTTCTATTATTACGTAACCGAACTTATCAATCATTATGGCGCAAGTACAACTCTATTGATTTTGGGTTTCTTCCTTGCCATTATGACTTTTTTGAAGACAAGTGCTTATTTTCTTTCGTCGGCTACTATGATTCCGATTCGTACCGGTGTTGTTCGCGATCTGCGCAATCAGCTTTATAAGAAAATCCTTTATCTTTAGCTTGAGTTCTTTTCTGAAGAACGTAATGACAACATTCTAACTATTATTTAAGTAGTGTCTTGACTTGGTTCAGAATTTCTTGTTCCATTTATGGTGTATTGTTCGCTAGATGTTTTGTGCTATATGCCAATGTAAATATTATTGCTCAATGCATTTAATATGTACGCGTACATATTTTAAATTGTGCACGAGTTATCAAAAAACTGTATTTCTTGTGATGATAATAGTTTGAAATTGCTGTAATTGGATGGTATTTTGTGACTAATGAAGTCTTGAAAATCAAATATTGTTGAATAAAACGTTCCTTTAAATCGGCTAGTAGAGGGCGGTTTGTTGGCAAAAGTGGGGGGTTTGTCCTTGAATTTGTATTCGATTGATAAGAAACAAAATAGATACAAAAAAAAGTTTGTATAAAAATTTGTCCATATAAAAGTTATGCGTATTTTTGTGCGTAGTTATAAGGAACGTTTAAATCGGCTGTTCCTTAAAACTGTTGAAAAAGAATTTATTTTACATATAACTATTTATTAATTAAACAAATTAGATTATGAACAAGAGAATTTCTACTCTACTGGTTGTCGCACTGGCAACTATGTCGTTCACAGCTAATGCACAGTATTCCGGTGATCGGTTCGCTGCTGCTCCTGGTGGTCAACCTTCGATTGTAACGAATGGTTCGCGCTATTATGCGCTTTCTACCGTAGCATTCGGTGGAGGTAGCATTGGTAAAGTGTTGACTGTTGCAGTTGACCCTGCTACTGGTGTTGCATGTGCAAAAGTTGTTGCTATGCCTACAACCGGCGTTGATGCTGCGTTGTGGACAATTGGTGTACAGGCTGTACAAGGCTCTAACCGCTTCGTGTTAACAAACAAAGCTACTGGTGCTACACTCACCTTTGATCCTGCAACGGCTGTTGCCGCTAGTGCTGGTGGAGTTTTAACAGAACCTACCTGGGCTGCTGCAAACACTCCCGCTTCTTTTAAAGTAGCAGGACTTGCTACCCAATGGACTTGGTATTCAGCACCAAATGCTCCTATAGCTGATCTTAACGCATTGTCAGATGTGAAATGTGCGTTTAGAACTGACTCAACAATGGCTTTGGCTGCTGATGCTAATGGGTATGTATTTGCATACAAATATGCAAATAATAATGCTCCTTCTGTAACAACTCCAATTAAGCTTCAGGCTATTATTCCGGGAACAATGCCGATGACTCCTGCTGACTTGAATGTTCTTGAGAAAACGGTTGGTAACAATACATTGAACTATTTTACTTTGGCTTCTAATAGAACTACTTTAATCGGTAAAGATTCATTATTGAATCGTCCGTATAAGGCTGTCAACTCAATAGGTGGTGCAACCGCTACTCAAGGTTATGTATTTTTGCAGAATGCAGACTTGTCAACAGCGACGGTTACTAATGATTATGCTCATGTAGATACAGCTTTTTATGTAGGTACAGGAAAAAATTTGAGCAGATGGTATATGTTTGAAAATGGTCCGAAAACAGCTGAGTTAGCACAAGCTGCTTATGAGTTCATGATTACACGTGATTTATTCAAGGATAGCTTGTTAGTTCATGTAAAGACAAACGCATTGTTTAAGTATGATGCAGCTGGTATTGTTAGTAATACAAAAACATTACATTGGCAAACTCCACAGAACGATTCTGAAATCTTAACATACAGTACCGTATCTGTAGTTAAATTGACAGATGATACTGAAGTTTTGACACTTTACACTCCTAATAGTCCTGAGAACTTATTGTTCCCGACACCAGCTGCTGCAGCTGACACTACTTTGACAACTGTTGACAATGGTTTGTATTATATTATGAACCAGAAGGGTCAATATTTGGCTGCTCCTATTTACAATGCATCTGCTGATAATTATGCAAAATACGATTACGTAAATGTAAATAAGGATGAACAGAATGTTGCTCACATGCCGGCTTATCAGTGGGTTGTTTTAAAGAATGATACAACATCTAAATCTAAGGTGTCAATGGTAAACCGTGAGTTCCCTACTGTTAATTTTCCGAATGCTCAAATCCGTAAAAATGGAACTACATTGTATATAGGTACCGATTCAATGGTATTTGTAAAGATTACGGACAAAGCTATTCTTGGTGATAGTTTGCTTGGTTATAAGAACTTTAAGAGGTTTGATCTGGAAACAGCCAAGTATAAATATACATTCAATTATTTGAATCCGTATGTAATGGATAAATACATTGCAAAGGATGCAAAAGACTCATTGGTTAATGTATTGAATGGAAAAACTGCCTTTACAATTACAGCTGATGGTGTAACTGTTCCTTATGGATATCAGGTTCCTAGCAATTCTCCTATTTCTGGCTTGAAAACTCTTTATAGACAAGGTTACAGCCTTTCTGTAAATGGTCAATCTCTGCAAAAAAATACAACTGATGGAAATAAGTATTTTATTTCTAAGTATGGTGTGAATGGAGCAGTAATGGCTTCTGGAGATCAGTCAACATTCTATTTTAAGGAAAATAATGATTTGGGTAATGGCAAGTGCTATTATGCATTGGTTGATTATAAGAAAATTCCTGCAAATTCAAGTTCACAAACTCCTGCTTATATAGCATATTCTAAAGCCGGTGTAAGTGATACAGACTTGTCTGCATTCTTAAAGAATCAGGTTTGGAGTGAAACAAGAACTTCAGCATTCTTGATTGAGAATGACACAACTCCTTTATATCGCCGCTTTAACAACGTTAAATTGAATAACGGTGAGAATGCTAAGGATAGCACAGTCGTTTTGAAATTCAAAGAGACAGTTCGTGGTAACGAATATCTGCAGGATGAAAACAACGATAACTTGCTTAACACCGCTTGGGAAGTTCAGAACAATCAGACTATTGATTATGCAGGTATTTGGACTGCTGATGCAGCTAAGTTAAAAGGTAGAGGTCTTGGTTTGACAGTTGATACAGCATTTGTTGGCGACGGTATTAAACCTATGTATTTGATTTCTGTAGCTCGTAAGGATCAACTTCACGGTACAGATACAATTCCTTGTGATGCAACTAATCATCAGCATGTTGATGCTAACAGTCAGCCTTGTGATTCAATGCATTGTGTTCATGCAACATTCCCAACAGCTAGCTTCCAGTATGGTAAGTATTTGGTAAGCTTCGCAGATTCTCTGTCGATTACTAAGGATCAGCCACATGATGCAGCATTTATGGATGTTATCAAGAATGGTTATACACGTATCGGTTTCGTACCGGCTATCCATTACAATGATACTCTTTATATCTTGAAATCTGCACTTACAGATAAAGATTTGGCTTCAATGAATATCACTGCTTTTGTTAAGAAAGTGAAAGCTGGAACAGAGAAGAGTGTTATCGGTGTTAAACCGCTTAATAATAACAAGTTCTCAAGTGTTAAGTGGGCTATGCGTTATGTTAATGCAAAGGTTAATGCTCCGTACACAGCAACTGAAGGCGAAATTAACTCATTCTTGATTGAATCTGATGGTAATCAGGTTATAGCTCCTACGAAAGGTGCTTGGATGAAGATCCAGAATGGTTGTCTTACATTGACGAAGTTAAGTGAATCTACTTTCGAAGATGCTAAGACAGGTGGTGATGGCGCTTTGATCTTCAACGTTGAGAAATATGGCGCTGACGATGCAATGGTAACCGATGCTGCTACAGTAACTGCTTCTGATTTTGCAGTTATCGCTGGTCAGGGTCAGGTAACAATTAACGGTGCAGCTGGTAAGAAAGTTGTTGTAAGCAACATTCTTGGTCAGACTGTAGCTAACACAGTTCTTACATCTGATAACGCAACAATCGCAACACCGGCAGGTGTAGTAGTTGTGGCTGTTGAAGGTGAAGCTGCTGTAAAGGCAATCGTTAAGTAAATAGAATAATAAGGTTGTGGAGACGCAGTAATGCGTCTCTGCTTCTTGATTATAACATCAAATGATTTGCGCGGAAGTAATTCTTTCAAGTATCTCGTGAGAGAGAAAAAGTAAATCAATTTAAATTAATAATTAGAATAAAATTATCATTTGCTCTTATCTCTGTGAAGAGAGAAAAGCAAACTATTAAAAGACTCCGTGGATAGTATATATCTTCGGGGTTTTTTTATTTGAAAATTCCTAGGAATTTTTTACTGTTCTTTTAATCCATTTCGTCTTAGATAGTTGTCAACCGTACATCTGCTTACATGTAATTCTTTTGCCATCTTGTTTTGAGAATAACCTCGTGAAATCATCTTTGCAACGATTCTTTCCTTGCCTTCTAACTTGTACTGATGGCTTTTGCTGCCTTTGGGACGACCAAGGGATATCCCTTCGGATTTCACTCTTGCTAACGCTTCTTTCGTACGTTGACTGATTAGGTTTCGTTCTATTTCAGCACTGATGGCAAAGGCAAAAGCCAAGACTTTGCTGCTAATATCACTTCCTAACCTGTAGTTGTCCTTGATCGTCCATAATTGAGCTCCTTTAGTCATACATTTGCTTAAAACATCCATAATCATAAAGAAACTTCTTCCCAGTCGTGAGAGTTCGGAACATATCAGGATGTCATTTCTGCGTAAGTTCACAAGCAAGGAACCTAGTGCGCGTTCATCGATATCCCGTGTACCACTTATTGTCTCATTGACCCATTGATTTACTACTAGTTTTTTTTCTTCGCAGAACTTCTCGATTTCAAAACGCTGATTTTCTACAGTCTGTTTGTCTGTCGAGACTCTAATATATCCATATATCATCTATTTAAAAAATTAAAGCCGCGAATGTATAACAAAATATCGACCTATAAATTTCATATTTAACCGATATATTCATTAACTTGCGCTCGTTTTTAATATATATAGTCGTATATGAAAGATTTCTTGCGGGTTCTAGGGAGGTTTGTTCCGCCTTATAAAAAATATTTACTGCTGAATATTTTCTTGAATGTTCTGTCGGCGGTGTTGAATGTTTTTTCATTCACACTGTTGATACCTATTCTACAAATTCTATTCAAACTTGATAGTAAGGTCTATTCTTTTATCCCTTGGTCCGACGCAGGAATGAGTTTTAAATCGATTCTTGTCAATAATTTTTACTTCTATGTTACGGAATTGATTAATTATTACGGTGCTAGTATAACACTTCTTATTCTCGGATTGTTCCTTGCCATTATGACTTTTTTGAAGACAAGTGCTTATTTTCTTTCGTCGGCTACTATGATTCCGATTCGTACCGGTGTTGTTCGCGATCTGCGCAATCAGCTTTATAAGAAAATCCTTTATCTTCAGCTTGGATTCTTTTCTGAAGAGCGCAAGGGCGATATCTTGGCGCGTATGAGTGGAGATGTACAGGAGGTCGAGAATTCTATTATGAGTTCGCTAGATATGCTGTTCAAGAACCCGATTCTAATTCTTATATATTTCTGCACATTAATAACGGTTAGTTGGCAACTCACAGTCTTTACATTGGTAATCCTTCCGGCGATGGGTTGGGTGATGGGAACGGTTGGCAAGAAGTTGAAGCGCAAATCATTGTTGGCGCAGAGTCAGTGGAGCGACTTGATGTCGCAGGTCGAAGAAACATTAGGCGGACTGCGCATCATCAAGGCTTTCAATGCCGAAGAGAAGATGAACAGCCGTTTCATAAAGGCTGATAATAAGTATCGTGATACAATCAGTCGTGTTAATACCCGTCAGCAGTTGGCGCATCCGATGAGCGAATTCTTGGGAACAGTGCTGATTGTTATTGTACTTTGGTTCGGCGGAACGTTGATCCTCAATAATCATTCGACTATCAATGCTCCATCGTTTATCTTCTATTTGGTGATTCTGTACAGCTTGATTAATCCGCTGAAAGAATTTTCGAAAGCAAGCTATAATATTCCTAAAGGTCTGGCATCAATGGAGCGTGTGGATAAGATTCTGCAGACGGTAAATCCATTGGTAGAGCCAGCAACGCCTAAATCTATTAAACTTGATGACTGCATCCGTTACAACGATGTCTGGTTCAAGTATCAGAATGATTGGGTGCTTAAAGGAATTGATCTGACTATTCCTAAAGGAAAAACGGTTGCATTGGTCGGTCAGTCAGGTTCAGGAAAGAGCACATTGGTTGATTTGTTGCCCCGATTCTATGATGTTGATAAGGGAAGTATCACGATAGATGGTACGGATATCCGTGAAACGACTCTTTTCAATCTGCGCGCTTTGATGGGCAATGTCAATCAGGATGCCATATTGTTTAACGACAGTTTCTTCAATAATATTTCTTTCGGCGTCGAAGGCGCTACATTCGAACAGGTGCAGGAAGCTGCCCGAATTGCTAATGCTCACGAGTTTATTATGGCTAGTGAACAAGGTTACGATACGAATATCGGTGATCGGGGCGGTAAGCTTTCGGGCGGTCAGCGCCAGCGGATCAGTATCGCAAGAGCTATTCTAAAGAATCCGCCCATATTGATATTGGATGAAGCAACATCGGCACTTGACACGGAGTCTGAACGTCTCGTTCAGGAAGCGCTCGAGAATCTGATGCGTAACCGTACAACCATAGTTATTGCACATCGGCTTTCAACCATCCGCAATGCTGATGAGATTTGTGTCGTTCATGAAGGAGAAATCGTGGAGCGTGGCCGTCATGACGAACTGATTAATCTGAACGGTTACTACAAGCATCTTTGTGACATGCAGAGTTTTTAATTAATTAGAATAAACAGAGTTACCATGAAATTGAAGTGGATTACATTATTTTTATTATTGTTCTTAGTGAACTGTGATATGCCCGGTATGAAGGATGGACATCAGTTCTCCTATTTCTTCAATGCGCCAGCTCAAATATGGGAGGAATCGTTCCCGTTGGGGAACGGGCGTTTGGGAATGATGCCCGATGGAGGAATTAAGAAAGAAAATATTGTTTTGAATGAAATCTCGATGTGGTCGGGAAGTATTCAAGATACCGATAATCCGGATGCACGCTATTACTTGCCTCAGATACGCAGTCTGCTGTTTGAAGGGCGCAATGATGAGGCTCAGGCATTGATGTACAAAACATTCGTGTGTAAAGGTGCGGGTAGTGGACATGGTCATGGCGCCAATGTGCCATACGGATCTTATCAGTTGCTTGGAAATATGACAATCCAATATGCATATCCCAAGAGCGCTGGCGATGCTGATTCATATGTTCGCACGCTCAGCCTGGACAATGCCATCGCTACGACTTCGTTCCATAAAGGAAATGTGATTTATGGTCGCGAATCGTTTACCTCATTTTCGGATGATATAGGAGTGATTCATCTGACGGCAGATGTCGACCGGATGCTTAATTTTACTTTGGGAATGAATCGCCCTGAACATTACAAGACGACAACAGTTGGAAACGACTTGTTGATGGAGGGTGAACTGCCCGATGGTGTAGATACATTGGGACTTTCGGGAACAAAATATATGTCGCGCGTTCGGATACTGCTTCCTAAAGGTGGTTCTATTATTCCTCATGACAGTACTTTGACAGTGAAGAATGCTTCGGAAGTAGTGATTTTGATCAGTATGGCTACAAATTATAAAAATCCGAATATGGAACAGCATGCATTGTCGTTGCTGTCGAAAGTTGCGAAGAAAGATTATGCTACATTGAAAGATGCACATATTGCTGCGTATCGTAAATTGTTTGGTCGAGTGAATCTGGATTTGGGATATTCAGATCGCGATAATTTACCTATTAACGAACGGTTGGAACTGTTTAATAAAGATAAAAACGATCCTGGATTGACTGCTTTGTATTTCCAGTTCGGTCGTTATCTACTGATATCGTCAACGCGTGTCGGGTCGTTGCCTCCTAATCTTCAAGGATTGTGGTGCAATACAATTGATACACCTTGGAACGGCGATTATCATTTGAACATTAACTTGCAGATGAATCAATGGCCGGTAGAGGTGACGAATCTTCCTGAATTGGACTTACCGTTTACCGAATGGGTTAAGGAACAAGTACCGAGTGGTGAGCGTACGGCACAAGTGTTTTATAATGCAAGAGGTTGGGTGACGCATATTTTAGGTAATGTATGGCAGTTTACAGCTCCGAGTTGCGATCCGTCATGGGGTTCTACAAATACGGCTGCTGCCTGGCTGTGCCAGCAACTTTATGCGCATTATCAGTTTACGATGGACAAGAATTATTTGCGTAATGTTTATCCGGTAATGAAAGGTGCAGCGTTGTTCTTTGTCGATATGTTGGTTAAAGATCCGCGCAACGGCTATCTGGTTACTGCTCCGACTACTTCACCGGAGAACTCCTATAAACTACCTAATGGAACAAAAGCATCTGTTTGTGCAGGTTCGACGATGGATAATCAGATCGTTCGCGAATTGTTCACGCATACGATTGAGGCTGCTTCCATTTTGGGATGCGACAGTGATCTTACCGCAGTGCTGAAAGAAAAGCGGGCAGGATTGATGCCTACGACAGTAGGTAAAGATGGGCGTATCATGGAATGGCTTGAGCCTTATGAGGAAACTGAGATCCATCATCGTCATGTGTCACATCTTTTTGGTCTTTATCCGGGAAATGAAATTTCTGTAGCACAAACACCACTATTGGCGGAAGCTGCTCGTAAATCATTGGAGATGCGTGGCGATGAGAGTACGGGTTGGTCAATGGCATGGAAAATAAATTTTTGGGCGCGCTTGCATGATGGTAATCATGCTTATAAACTGATTGGTGATTTGTTGCGCCCGTGTGTAAGCAATAAAACAAATTATACAAATGGAGGAGGAACATTCCCGAACTTGTTCTGTGCGCATCCACCATTCCAAATTGATGGCAACTATGGGGCTACAGCAGGTATTGCTGAGATGCTTGTTCAAAGTCAGAATGGAATAATAGAATTTTTGCCTGCTATTCCGAGTGCTTGGAAGAGTGGAAGCTTTAGTGGTTTAAAGGTCCGTGGAAATGCAGAAGCATCGGCAAAATGGGCTGAAGGAAAGATTGTGAATCTATCTTTGAAAGCACTTTCTACGGGAACGTTTCGTATCAAACTGCCTGCAAACTCGGAAAGATTGAGTATTTTTATTAATCACAAAGCAGCATCTTTGCCTATTATTGGGGGAGCATTGTCGTTGACAATGAAAGCGGGCGATGAGGCTCAACTTACCTTTTAATTAAGGTATAGAATGATTGAGAAGCAGAACTATGAAGGGCAGATAATCTTTTAATCTTGCCCTGAATAGTTTCAGCGCCTTAGAAATATGAAATTCTACAGTTTTAATGCTGATATCCAATTCCTCTGCAATCTCGCGGTTGGTTTTGTTTTCGTATCGGCTTTTATAAAATATTTGTTTGGTTTTCTCGTCCAGTTCATTCATTGTTTTTCGGATAATGGATTGTATTTCGCTACTGAAGAGGTCGGTAGGGTCGCACGATTCCAATGAAAAGATACGGAAGTTCAGTTCTCGTGTTTGATGATTGAACATTTCGGTTTCGGCTTCTAATTTAATGTCGAGATGACGCAAATGATTAAGTGCTTTGTTTTTAATAGTGGTGAGAATATAGGCAGGAACATTGGTATCGGAAGGAAGTTCCTGGCGCTTTTCCCAGTATTGCATCATCGCTTCTATGAAAATGTCTTCAGCAACTACCCGGTCGCGAAGATATGAATTGGCAAACAGAATAAAAGGCTCTTTGTATTGTTCAAAGAGTGATGCGAAATAGTCTGTTCCTTTTAATTCATTATTCATAATGATGCAAATGTAATAAAAAAGTGAGGCAAAAATAAATTTGTGTTATTAAAAACACTACTTTTGTAGCTCATACTAAGTTGGAAAGAAATATGGACAAAGTAAGTTATGCGCTGGGTTTAAGCATCGGAAATAATTTTCTGAATTCAGGCATTAAGAGTCTTCAGGAAGAAGATTTCGCAAAAGGATTGAAAGATGTGATGAATAATCAAAAGCCTGAGATCAGTTATGATGAAGCTAAACAGATTATTAATGATTACTTCGTTCAGTTGCAGAAAGAACGATTCGCTTTGAATAAGCAGGCTGGGGAGGAGTTCCTGACCATAAACAAGAATCGTGCAGGTGTTGTTACGTTGCCAAGTGGTTTGCAGTATCAGGTATTGAAGAAAGGTACCGGTGCGAAGCCGACAGCTTTGGATAAAGTAAAATGCCATTATCATGGAACATTAATCAATGGTACTGTCTTCGATAGTTCTGTTCAAAGGGGTGAACCTGCTGTTTTTGGCGTTTCACAAGTAATCCCGGGTTGGGTTGAAGCTCTTCAACAGATGGAAGTAGGTTCGAAATGGCGTTTATTTATTCCTTCAGATTTGGCTTATGGTGCTAATGGTGCAGGCGATGTTATTGAGCCGGACAGTGCATTGATATTTGATGTAGAATTATTAGATATTGTAAAATAACATAGAAAATGAAAAGAATTAGTTTATTGATTGCTACCGCAGTTGTAGCGATGAGCGTTACAGCAACTTCTTGTGATTCTCATAAAAAGGCATCATTGAAGACAGCAGTCGACAGTGTAAGTTATGCAATTGGTGTTAGTACAGGTACTGGCTACAGAGAGAATCTGAAAACTCTTCCTGGCGAAAAGGCTAATGTTGATGATTTGATTGCAGGTTTTATTCAGGCTATCAAAGGTGATTCTGCTGCTTTGAAGATGACTCCGGAAGCATGTCAGGCTTATATCCAGAAGTATTTTATGGAAGCTACTGCTAAGGAAGCTAAGAAGACAAAGGAAGAAGGCGACAAGTTCTTGAGTGAGAACAAAACCAAACAGGGCGTGATTACAACCGCCAGCGGTTTGCAGTACAAGGTTGAAAAAGAAGGAACAGGTGTAAAGCCGACAGCTGAAGATAAGGTAAAGGTTAACTATACAGGTACATTATTGGATGGAACCAAGTTCGACAGTTCTGTTGATCATGGAGAACCGGCTGTTATAGCTGTTGGTCAGGTTATCAAAGGCTGGACTGAAGTCCTTCAGTTGATGCCTGTTGGTTCAAAATATACCGTTTGGATTCCTTCAGAGTTGGGTTATGGTGAACAGGGCGCTGGTCGTGATATCAAACCGAACAGTGTTTTGAAGTTCGAAATCGAATTACTCGAAATTGTAAAAGATAGCACAGCAACAAAGAAGTAATTCTTAGTCGCAGAAGTGTCTTTTTTGTAATAAATGAGCGGTAGAAACATGTTTTAGAGCATATTTCTACCGCTCTTATTATTTATCCAGCACTTTTTTCTATCAAAATGATATGATATTGAAAAATATTCTGTACTTTTGATAAATAATTCTGTGTAGATAAAATAATATTATATGATATGGAGAAAATAGATAAATTAGACAAACAGATTTTGGATATCATTTCCAAGAATGCTAGAATTCCTTTTAAGGATGTAGCAGAAAGTTGCGGTGTTTCACGTGCTGCAATTCATCAACGTGTACAACGTATGATAGATATGAATGTAATCGTTGGATCAGGATATAATATCAATCCCAAAGTATTGGGATATAATACATGTACTTATATAGGAATCAAATTGGAGCGTGGTTCAATGTATAAGGACGTTGTTCCTGAATTGGAAAAAATTCCTGAAGTTGTTGAATGCCATTTTACAACAGGTCCGTATACGATGTTGATAAAATTGTATGCACGTGACAATGAGCACTTGATGGAATTGCTGAATACACGTATACAAGAAATCCATGGTGTGACTTCAACTGAAACCTTGATCTCATTACGGCAAAGTGTAAAGCGGGAGATTCCTATCGAAAATGTCTCAGAATGAAGAGAGTTAAATATAAAGAAATAGGTTAAGCCCGGTCTCATATCAGTAGCCGGGCTTTTTTTATGTGTAGTTATTTCATATCTTTGTTTCAAATTTAGGAATATTCTGTTTAGATATGGTTAGGAACATACTGCTATTGCTTATTATATATATTCTTCCGTTTCAAGTAATGGGAGAGGATTATTATTGTTTCCGGGTTTACCTTAAGGATAAGGGAGATACGCTCTATTCTGTTGATCAGCCTGAAGCTTTCTTATCAAAAACAGCAATAGAATTGCGAAGTAAGACTTCTATTCCTATAGATAAGAGCGATTTTCCCATCTCTCCTGCCTGTATGGATGAATTGAAATCAACGGGAGCAAAAGTTGTAGTGGATAGCAAATGGTTTTCGACGGTTGTTATGGAAAGCGCTGATAGTACAGTTGCTGAACGCTTACGTAAACTGCCTAATGTCGATTCGGTGAAATGGGTTTGGAAGGGTGAACATAAAGCCATTCTGGATAGTGTTGTCGACCAGATTAGCTCTTATCCGTCAGATTTGAGATTGAATAATAAGTATGGGTATGCTTTGCAGCAGATCAAAATGCTTAATGGAGTAAATTTACATAAGTCTGGTTTCGAAGGAGAAGGTATGCGAGTCGCTGTTATTGATGCAGGATTTCGCAATATAGATAAGATAACGGCCTATAATAAGATGCATATCATTGGTACTCATAATGTCGTTTGTCCGAATGAAAGTGTTTATGTCGGCGATGAGCATGGAGCAAAAGTCCTTTCTTGTATGGCTGCAGATCTTCCGGGATATATGGTTGGAACGGCACCTAAAGCTTCATATTTGCTGATAAAAAGCGAAGATAGCAATAGTGAGTATCCGATTGAGGAAGATTTTTGGGCGGCCGCTGCCGAATATGCTGATAGTGTGGGAGTGAATGTGATAACTTCTTCATTGGGCTATTATGCATTTGATTCGGAGAAAATGTCATATCATCATTCAGATCTGAATGGTCAGACAGCGCAGATCAGTCGTGCTGCAAATATGGCAGCAAGTAAAGGAATTCTGGTTTTTTGCAGTGCGGGTAATGAAGGAAACGGCGATTGGGAGAAGATTACTTTCCCTGCCGATGCTGAAGAGGTATATACGGTTGGTTCTGTTGACGAAAAGAAAAAACGGAGCAATTTTAGTTCGGTAGGTCTAACATCCGATGGACGAATAAAGCCTGATGGTATGGCGTTGGGTACAAACAGCTGTGTGATTGATCCGACTGGAGAAATAACTTATCCTAATGGAACATCATTCTCTACTCCGATATTGGCGGGGATGGGGATTTGTCTTTGGCAAGCTTTGCCTTGGTTGAGCAATAAGGATATTATTTCATTACTGCATCGGGTATCAAGTCAATATAATCATCCGGATGCAGAACGTGGTTATGGTATACCGGATATTTATAAAGCATATAAGTGGGGATTGAAGGATGGTAAACAACGACTACATCGAAAGGGATAATATACGGCAACAGACTTTATCTCTGCTGGAGTTGAATTGTCGGATAAAGGACGTTATTTGCGAGTCCTTTCCTGACACTTATTGGCTGCGTGCTGAGATGAGCGATGTTCGAACAAATGCTTCTTCCGGCCATTGTTATTTGGAGTTTATTGAGAAAGATCCGAAAAGTGATCAGTTAGTTGCTCGAGCAAGAGCATCTATATGGGCAAAAAACTTCCGAATGATTAAGCCTTATTTTGAGTCGCAGACGGGACAACTGTTCGCTTCTGGATTGAAGGTTTTGGTGAAAGTATCTGTTGAATTTCATGAATTATATGGTTTTAGTCTGACAGTTTTGGATATTGATCCTGCTTATACGTTGGGTGATATAGTCCGAAAACGAATGGAAATTATTCATCGCTTGAAGGAGGAAGGTGTATTCTCTTTAAATAAAGAATTGCCGCTTCCAACGATTCCTCAGCGTATTGCTGTTATAACTTCTTCAACAGCTGCCGGATATGAGGATTTTCTGAATCAGATTTTTGGTAATGACAGAGGTTATGTGTTTTATACGAAGTTGTTCCCTGCTGTTATGCAAGGAGAGAAAACGGAGGAGTCGGTGATTGCAGCATTAGAATCTGTGTATGCAAATGTGGAATGCTTTGATGTAGTAGTGATTATTCGCGGAGGTGGAGCAACATCTGATTTGAATAGTTTTGATTCGTATCTTTTGGCTGCAAACTGTGCACAGTTTCCATTGCCGATTATAACTGGAATTGGACATGAACGCGATGATACAGTGGTCGATATGGTTGCACATACGCGGGTAAAAACACCTACTGCTGCTGCTGAATTCCTGATTGGTCGTATGGACGAGACGAGTACTGAGTTGAATGATATTCAACAAGAAATATGTTCTATGGTGAGTGATAAATTGCAGGAAAGAAAATCAGATCTGCAACTTCTCGGAACTCGATTGCCGGTGGTGGTTATAAATAGAATTGAAAAGAATCGTTCCTTACTACTTTCTTTAAGTGCTCGTTTCCCGGTGATGGCCTCTTCGTATTTGAAATTGCAGGCTTCTCAATTGGAATCATTACAAGTACTGTTGAAAGAGAAAACTTCTGTTTGTTTGGATTCTTATTCACGTTATATACAAATGGAAGAGCAGTTTGTCAGAATGGCTTCGCCAGAATATATATTAAAGCGAGGGTATAGTTTGACACTGAGAAATGGGCAAATTGTTAAAGATGCAAAGGCTTTGCATGACAGTGATAAGATCGTTACCCGATTTGCTGATGGAGATGTATATTCTTCAGTAGAGTCGGTGTCACTCAAAACGGAAACAGATAATAATTAATGTATAAGAATATGGCTAACAAACAAGAAACTTATAACGAAGCAGTTGAAAAACTGCGTAAGATTGTGGCTGATATTGAAAAGGGTGATCTGGATGTAGATCTCCTTTCTGAGAAGGTAAAAGAGGCAACGCGTCTTATCAAGTTGTGCAAAGACAAATTGTTTAAGGCCGATGAAGATGTAAAGAAAATTTTGGAAGAGCTGGAATAATGAAGAAATATGTTCTGATAGTAGCTGGTGGGCGAGGTATTCGTATGGGAGGTGATTTGCCAAAACAGTTTATTCCTTTAGCAGGGAAACCCATATTGATGCATACGCTTGAGGCGTTTTATCGTTGGGATAAGGCGGCACATATTATTGTTGTGTTACCACCCGAACATCAGTCGTATTGGAAAATGCTCTGTAGAGAAATTGGTTGCAAGGTTCCGCATATGATTGTGAATGGTGGTGAAACACGCTTCTATTCTGTTTTGAATGGGTTGCAATTTCTTGCTCATGAAAATGATGGGTTGTTGGATAATGAAACCTGCGATTCATTGGTGGCAGTACATGATGGTGTTCGACCGTTTGTAACAGCAGAAATGATTGATCGTTGTTTCCTTGAAGCGCAACATTATGGAGCTGCCATTCCTATTCTCCCTTTGGTGGATTCTTTGCGTGAGATCGACGGACAGGGTTCGCATCCGGTGAATCGTTCTCGTTTTGTGACTGTCCAGACACCACAGGTATTCGATTTGAAACTGTTGCTGAATGCCTATGGTCAGCCTTATTCGCCTTCATTTACGGATGATGCCTCTGTCGTTGAATCGTTTGGACATCCGATAGCAACGGTAGAAGGTTGCCGCGAGAACATAAAGATTACGACACCGTTTGATTTGAGTGTTGCTGCATCGTTGTTTAACGCTATACAATAATATATATGTTGGATTTAGAGAATCGTTCTATCATGTATCTGCCTGGGGTTGGTCCCAAAAAAGCGGATATTCTGAAGAAAGATGCTCATATTGCCTCTTTTGGAGATATGTTGTATTATTTTCCTTACAAATATGTGGATAGAAGTCGTTTCTACAAGGTTTGTGAGGTTGATGGAAATATGGCTTTTATCCAGATGAAAGGAAAGATTCTTTATTTTGATGTTGTTGGAGAAGGACGAAAGAGCCGTTTGGTTGGTAAGTTCTCTGATGGAACAGGGGTGATTGATTTGGTTTGGTTCAAGGGCATCTCTTATGTTTTGGATAAGATTCTTCCGGGAAAAGAATATATTATTTTTGGAAAGCCTACAGAATTTGGCGGTACATATAATATAGCACATCCCGATGTCGATCCGATAGAAGTTGCCGATAAAGTGGCAAACGGATTGATTCCCTATTATAACACTTCAGAGCGGATGAAAAAGGCGTTCCTTAATTCACGGGCAATTCAGAACATACAATATACCATATTAAATACTTTGAAATGGCAGTTGCCCGAGACGCTTCCTGATTATTTGTTGCAACATATTAAAATGATGGCGCTTCCTGAAGCAATAAAAAATATTCATTTCCCTGAATCTTTGGAAAAATTGAATCAGGCACAGTTGCGATTGAAATTTGACGAACTGTTCTATATCCAATTACATATTATACAGGTTGGCAATTATCGGCGTTTCAAATTAAAAGGAATATCTTTCCCTGTAGTTGGACACTATTTCAATACTTTTTATAAAGAATATTTGCCTTTTGAGTTGACAAATGCTCAGAAGCGTGTGGTACGTGAAATTCGCGCCGATTTAGGAAGCGGTCGTCAAATGAATCGCCTGATACAAGGAGATGTGGGTAGTGGAAAAACCTTAGTGGCTCTTTTGGCAATGTTACTTGCTCTCGATAATAACTGCCAGGCATGCATGATGGCTCCGACTGAGATTTTGGCAACGCAGCACTATGCAACGATAAGTAGATTACTGAAAGATATGAATGTGCGAATTGCACTACTTACAGGTTCAACAAAAAAGAAAGAACGTGAAAAGATTCTGCCGGCGATTGCTGACGGACGGATTCAGATTGTTATAGGTACACATGCATTGATTGAGGACACGGTCTCTTTTTCTTCTTTGGGATTGGCGGTGATTGACGAGCAGCACCGTTTTGGTGTAGAACAGCGTTCGCGTTTATGGACTAAGAGCAATATCATACCTCATGTGATGATTATGACGGCAACACCTATTCCACGTACATTAGCTATGACGTTGTATGGCGATTTGGATGTTTCGGTGATTGATGAATTACCTCCTGGACGTAAGCCTATCTTGACAGTGCATCGTTATGATAATAGGAGTGCTGAATTGTACGATTTCTTGAAGAAGGAAATCCAAAAAGGGCATCAGATTTATGTTGTTTATCCTTTGATTGAAGGTAATGAAAAACTGGATTACAAAAATCTGGAGGATGGTTTTGAAACGTTTAAAGAAGTCTTTTCTGAATATACGGTCTGTATGGTCCATGGAAAAATGAAACCAGCTGATAAGGAGGCAGAAATGCAGAAGTTTGTTTCAGGGAAAGCACAGATTCTGGTCTCGACAACCGTAATTGAAGTAGGTGTGGACGTACCCAATGCTTCTGTTATGGTTATACAAAGTGCCGAACGTTTTGGATTATCACAGTTACATCAGCTTCGAGGTCGAGTTGGGCGGGGTGCTGAGCAATCATATTGTATTCTGGTTTCGTCATACAAACTGAGCAACGAAACGCGTAAACGTTTGGAAATAATGGTAGGAACTAATAATGGTTTTGAAATTGCTGAAGCTGACTTACGAATGCGTGGACATGGTGATCTTGAGGGAACCATGCAGAGTGGAGATGGTCTTGATTTAAAAATAGCCGATTTAGGTTCTGATGGCCAAATACTCCAATATGCCCGTGATATGGCTGAGATGATTTTGAACAAAGACCCCGATTTGTTATCCGAAACCAATGGAATATTGAACGAAAGGCTTAAAATACTCTTTTCGAAAAAGATAAATTGGGGGTTAATCAGCTAATATGTTGTTAAACATGTTTTTCTTAAATATATTGTGATTCAAAGGATTGGAAAGCAGATTTTCATTTATTTACTTTCATTGCGGAAAATTTTCCGGAATGAAATTTGCCAATCTAATGAGAATTTACGTACTTTGAGGTGATGAGAAGGAAAAAACGCTTTTAGGAGGGCTTTTTTCTATCAAATAATGACACATAAAAGATGAGGATACGAACAATAATATTTATTTTCTGTACTACGATTTTAGCATCGTCTATTGAGGTGTGTGCACAGGGACATAGGAGACAGTCAATCCATATAAGAAAAATTACTAGACATTCATCTGAGTTACTTGCTGATAAGGTTGGGTTCAAGAAAGATATTGAAATGAAAAAGCTTTCCGAATTGAGTGAGAAAGCAGTTGAAGCAAGAGAAGAATTATTATACCCGGCTGATGAATTGTATGGTTCTTGGGATAATAAATGGGTGGATCCATTCCGCGCTGGTACAAAAGTTACATTTCCTGATACATGTAAGATAGATCTCTCTACATTTGTATATCCGATAGCTTTAAATGGAGTAGCAGAAGTAACTTCTCCTTTTGGACCGCGTCGCCGTCGTTTGCATAAAGGTATAGATTTGAAAGCAAACGTGGGTGATACGATTCGCGCTTCTTTTTCAGGAAGAGTACGTATTAGTAATTTTGAACGTCGTGGATATGGTAACTATTTGGTAGTTCGTCATCCTAATGGACTTGAAACTGTTTATGGGCATTTGTCAAAAATGCTGGTTAATGTTAATGATATCGTAACAGCGGGCGAACCAATTGCATTGGCAGGTAATACAGGTCGTTCTACAGGCCCTCATCTGCATTTCGAAACTCGTTTTTTAGGAAGAGCACTTAACCCGGCTGACATTATTGATTTCAGAATTGGTGTTCCGTATGATAATCTTTATGTATTCCATAATAAACGGATTAATGGACGTAGAAGTTACATCTATGAATATGAGGAAGAGGAGATGGCTGATAATATTTATACATCTTCTTCAAATCAACTCGTTTATCATAGGATTAAGGCTGGAGAAACATTAGGCAAGATCGCCCATATGTATGGTACGTCAATAAAAGCCCTTTGTAGTTTGAATGGTCTCAAAAGATCTTCAAAATTGCGCGTAGGTCAGTCTATTCGTTGCAGTGCTAAAGGTGCTTCTTATAGAGATGTTGCAAAAGCAAATTCAAAGGTTAAGGGGAAACACAAGGGTTCTGTTGAAGTTGATGATGATTCTGAAATGGATAATGCTCCGCAAGTTAAGGCTGTTTATCATCGCGTTAAATCGGGAGATACACTCGGTAGTATTGCCATAAAACATGGTACGACCATAACAAAAATTTGTAAACTGAATAGTATTAACAGAACAACCTTGTTAAAGTTGGGTCGTTCTCTCCGTTGCTCATAATAAGATATTTGATTTATATAAAAAAAGGAATAGTGTCGATGCTATTCCTTTTTTTGTTATTAGGAGATTTATATCTACCTTTGTGCTATAAATAGTAAGTTATGCCAGATACAAAAGAACAATTTGAGAAAGTGATTTCTTTATGTAGGGAAGTATTTGAGAAGAAATTGAAAGATTATGGTCCTTCATGGAGAATTTTGCGCCCTCAGTCGGTGACTGATCAGATTTTTATCAAGGCGAATCGCATACGGAGTCTTGAGGAAAAGGGCATTAATATGGTGGATGAAGGCATCCGTCCTGAGTTTATGGCTATTGTAAATTATGGTGTAATTGGTCTCATTCAGTTGGCAAAAGGTTTTTCTGTCAATGTTGATATGTCTAATTCAGATGCTTTATCCTTATATGATAAGTATATCACCGAATCGAAAGAACTTATGTATGCAAAGAATCACGATTATGATGAGGCATGGCGGAGTATGCGTATTAGTTCATATACGGACTTGATATTAATGAAGATTAATCGTACAAAAGAAATCGAGAGTCATGGAGGGAAAACTATTGTCTCCGAAGGCGTCGATGCTAATTACATGGATATGATTAATTATGCATTGTTTGGATTAATAAAGTTGGAATTTGGAGAATGAAGTATAAGGATACTGTTATAAAAGTACTGGCTGAGTTTTGTCGTTTGCTTCTCGGTCTTGTATTTATTTTCTCGGGATTTGTAAAAGCGGTAGATCCAATGGGTGGAGCTATCAAGATAACGGATTATCTTGTTTCTTTTGGATTGGCAAAACTTCAGCCGTTCTCAGTCCTTCTTTCTTTCAATCTTTCGGCATTGGAATTTACTTTAGGTGTTTGTATCCTTTTGGGCATTTATAGGCGATATACATCTTTGCTTATACTTATTTTTATGGCGTTTATGACGCCTCTCACTTTATATTTAGCCTTGTTCAATCCTGTATCCGACTGTGGATGTTTTGGCGATGCTCTGATATTGACTAATTGGCAAACATTCTATAAAAATTTGATTCTTTCAACAGCTGCAATAGTGGTGTTTATGTATAGTCAGCGTCTTTTACGTTGTTATACTTATAAAGCCTATTGGTTTGTAGCCCTATATACATATTTGTGTGCGATAGGTTTTGCCTATTCAAATTATTATCATTTGCCTGCAATTGATTTTAGACCGTATAAGGTTGGAGCTAATATACCATCATTAATGAAAATACCAGATGGTGCTCCTGTTGACGAATATAAATATACATTGGTTTATGAGAAAAACGGAGTAAAAAAGTCTTTTACTCTAAATGACTATCCTGCTAATGATACGACATGGAAGTTCATTGAAACAAAATCAGAATTATTAAAGCAGGGTTATGTGCCACCTGTCGCTGCCTTCAATATTTATGATCCTGATGGAAATGATGTTACTGATAGATTACTGAATAATTCGTCATTGTCTATTCTTTTAATATCACCTAAATTGGAAAATGCAGATGACGACAAAATGGATGAGATCAATAGTATTTATGATTATGCAACCGAAAAAGGTATCCCATTCTATTGTGTAACAGGGTCGTCACAGAAAGCTATTAATGTTTGGTGCGATAATACAGGTGCGGAATATCCATTTCGAATGGCCGATGAGGTTTTGTTGAAAACTATGATTCGATCTAATCCAGGAATCATACTTTTGAAAAAGGGAACTATTTTGGCAAAATGGCATTATAATGATTTCCCCTCAGAGGAAAAGCTGAAAGCTGTGATGCATAATTACTTATCCAAGTCTGTTGTCATAAAGAAAGATAACAAGTGGATAAGAACAAATATACTTATTTTTGCTGTACCTTTGTTGCTTGTTTGGTTATATGATTTCTTGCATATCCGCAGGAAAATAAAGAAGAAAGTGTAATTTGAATATTATAAATTTAATTTATTAAGTCATGAGAAAGAATATTGTTGCTGGAAATTGGAAGATGAATACAACACTTCCTGAAGGCATTGCTTTAGCAAAAGGTTTGAATGAAGCTCTTAAAGGTAAGACTCCAAATTGTGATGTAATTATCGGTACTCCATTTACTCATTTGGCAAGTGTTGTTGCTGCCGTAGATACAAAGAAGATTGGAGTTGCTGCTGAAAACTGTGCTGATCAAGAAAAAGGTGCATATACGGGTGAAGTATCTGCAGCAATGGTTGCTTCTACAGGTGCTAAATATGTAATTATCGGTCACTCTGAAAGACGTAAGTATTATCATGAAACCTCTGAAATACTGAAGACGAAAGTAAAATTGGCTTTGGCAAATGGATTAACCCCTATCTTCTGTATTGGTGAAGTTCTTGAGGAGAGAGAAGCAGGCAAGCATTTTGAGGTTGTAGATACCCAGGTTAAGGATGCTTTATTTGACTTGTCGGCTGAAGATTTCTCAAAACTTATATTGGCTTACGAACCCGTTTGGGCGATTGGTACAGGAAAAACGGCTACAGATGATCAGGCAGAAGAAATACATGCACATGTACGTGCAACTCTTGCTGCAAAATATGGCAAACAGATTGCTGATGATTGTACTATTTTGTACGGTGGCAGCTGTAATGCTGGAAATGCAAAGGCATTGTTTGCTAAACCGGACGTTGATGGTGGCTTGATTGGTGGTGCTTCTCTGTCAGTAGAAAAGTTTATGCCGATTATTGAGGCTTTTGATAAATAAGTTATTAATATCTTAAAGTGTTTGAGGAGGTGCTTTTAGAACACATCCTCAAATGCTTTTATCATTGGAATATATTGGATATGAAGAGATTCATTGGTATCTTATCTTTATTAATGGTATTGAGTTCTGGTCCCATTTTTGCGCAAGTGGCAGGTGGAAAGAACCAGTCTATATTTGATGCATTACAAGAAAGCGGAAATGGAGGCGGTACGGTCGTAGTCCATCAGTCTGATGCTTTGCGTAAGATGGTAGGTGAACGTTTTCAAGGTACAAATGTAGAGACAGCCGATACCGTATCATATATAAAGATGCAAGGTTTTCGTATTCAGATATATTCGGGCAATGACCAAAGGAAATCTAAAGATGAAGCGTTTCTGAAGGAACGTGAAGTTAAAGAGATGTTCCCTGATTTGCCAACGTATGTAACATATAAGGCTCCATTTTGGAATTTGCGGGTAGGTGATTTTCGTACGCATGAAGAAGCTCGTCGAATTCAGCGTCAGCTGATGGATGCTTTTCCAAACTATAAAAGGCAAATGTATATTTTAAGGGGAGAGATACGAATCCCCATGAATAATTGATAGGCGTAAAAAACACGTTGCAAAAAATAATGAATACTGAAGATTTAAACGCTCAAACATTGCAAACTCGTAATGAGCTTGCTGAACACTATCGACAAATAATACCTCTTTTAGGAGAGGATTGCGAACGTGAAGGCTTGGTAAAGACCCCGATGCGTGTCGCTAAAGCCATGCAATATCTGACGCAAGGTTATCGTGAAGACCCTGCTGCAGTCTTGCGTTCTGCTATGTTTGAAGAAGAAAATTATAAACAGATGGTGATTGTAAAGGATATAGATTTTTTTTCATTGTGCGAGCATCACATGCTGCCATTCTTCGGTAAAGTACATGTAGCATATATTCCTAAAAAGTATCTGACAGGATTAAGTAAAATACCTCGAGTTGTAGATATCTTTGCACGTCGCCTTCAGATTCAAGAGCGCTTGACCTTACAGATAAAGGAATGCATTCAGCAAACGCTTGATCCATTGGGCGTTATGGTCGTTATTGAGGCTCAACATATGTGTATGCAGATGAGAGGCGTTGAAAAGCAGAATTCAATGACTACAACCTCTGATTTTACCGGATTTTTCCAACAGGCAAAAACCAGAGAAGAGTTTATGAATCTGATTCACAACAGAGCCAAGTAGACAGGTCTTTATTTATTGTTTGCTTCTATTGAAATCTCCTTTTTTACTGATTTGTATCCTGTGCCCGATACTTTCAACATGACGTTGCCAGCTGTTTTTCCGGAACGAAGAATGATTGTTGCTGAACCTTGGAATAAAGAACGTTTGTTCCCTGAATGTAATTCATTGGAAGTTAAATCGCCATTATCTACTGCAGCAATACGGGCGTTGCCTTCAACATTAAAGGTCAACATTTGGTTCGCTTCCGGAACTCTGCGACCTTTGCTGTCGACTGCATATATACGGATATATTTGACATCCATTCCATTGGCAATCCAAGGGTTATTGTCTGGTTCTATAATGAGTTTGACTGCTTTACCAGTCGTTTCGATGCAATGACGGGCTACTTCCTTCCCATTTTTATAAGCGATGGCCGTGATATTGCCTTTGTGATAAATCACGTTTTCCCAACGAATCTGGTTGCGAAGAGCCGGATTGTCAATCTGATTCTTATGTCGTCCTAAGGAATGTCCATTTACAAAAAGTTCAACCTCATCAGCATTTGTATAAGTAAATAGTTTAAGTTTACGTCCTTCTTGTAAATTCCAATGATCAATTAAAACATCTGTGCCAATGTTTACTGCATTCCATTCAATATCATTTTCTTCTGTGATGATTCCTATGTGAACGAGAGGTTCATCATTAAAGATACTTTTAAGTAGATAGGCTTGGGGTTTTGGTTGCAGGTCAATATTGAAAACCCCTTGTTTCCATCCTTTATATGGCCAAGCTTGTGATTCGCCTAAATAATCAATAAGACCCCAATAGGCAAGTCCTATAACACTGTCAAGAGGCATTCCAAAATAATTTGGTCCCATATCTTTGACACTTGCTTCGCTTTGGTAGAATATTTTGTCAGGATATGTTTTGCTGTCACCTCTAAAATAATAGTAACGATAGTTATAGCTGCTGATTTCTGTTGCAAGTGCAAGTTCCGGTGGAAGATCGGATTTATAACGTCGGCGCGGAAACATGGCAACGGTTGTCGGTCGTGTTGTATCATAACGTTTTACCAATGCTTTTTGCATCAGATAAGGTGTTACACCCCAATCCCGAAACTCATTGTCCCAATACATTTGCAGTTCATTGCCTAGACTCCACATGACAACAGACGGATGATTGCGGTCGCGTTTGATAAATTCACTGACAGCATAAGGCCATACATCCCACCAAGGAGCACGACCACCGGCTTTTTCTTGATTCCATTTATCAAAAACTTCATCAACAACCAAAATACCATATTTGTCTGCTAAATCCATAAATCCCTTGCTGTATGGATTGTGAGAACAACGTATATGATTCATGCCATAAGCTTTCATAAGTTGAAAACGCTTTTCGACAGCGCGATCATAAGCGGCAACACCCAAAGCTCCCAGTTCATTATGATTGGCTATACCTTTGAGGATAATCTTTTTTCCGTTCAGCTTGAAACCGAATGTAGGAGAATACTCGATCGTTCGAATGCCAAAGTTTTCAGTCAGCTGGTCCGTCATATTATTGTTCTCGTCAAAGAGAGAAACTTCTGCTTTGTAGAGATTTGGTGTTTCGCAGCTCCATAATTTAGGTGAAGAAACAGCCATCTCATTCAATGGATATTCCCAAATAAGATGTTCTTTGTCCATCAATAGTTGTGTCGTAGAACTTGCCACTTCTTTTCCGGCAGGATTTAAAATACGAACTTGGACTTTGTTTGCCAGGTCTTTGCCTGTTTGGTTTTCCACTTCAACTTGAATATCCACATTCGCCTTATCGCTGGAAATTTGCGGAGTAGTAATGTAGATAGCGTTTCTGGCAAAAGAAAGCTGTGAATCTTTAATAAGCAGATTTACATTACGGAATAGTCCACCACCCGTATACCAACGCGAGTTAATAAAATCGCCTGTACTTGCCCGCACGGCTAAGGTATTAGCTGTATCCCAGTGAATATGTTTGGTAATATCTATTTCAAAACCACAATATCCATAGTCAGAACCTCCTACTTTTTCTCCGTTCATCCAAACATCTCCCACTAATGCGATGCCTTCAAAATCAATGATGATGCGTTTGCCTTTGTATGATGGATCCGGGGTAAATGTTTTTCTGTACCAACCGATTTCCATAGCTTTAAAACCTCTGGCCCTTACTTGATTAAATTTGTTCGTATTCTCTTTTTCTGTTTCTTTATTCCAAAAATCGGGTGTAAGCCATGGTAATTCAATTTGGAAATCATGAGGCAGATCAACCATTTGCCAACTTTTATCATCCAGATTTGTACTCTCTCCACTGGCAATTTCTCCCAAATGGAACTTCCAACCGAAATTAAAGTTTTCTACGACTCTGTTTGTTGCATTTCCTGCTATCGCCAACAATAGAATAAAACCGCATATAGAGAATTTCTTTATGATATTAGATGAGTTCATAAGGGTAAATATTAATAGCTACATTATTTTTGAACAAAAATATTAATTTTTGTTCAAGTACTTGGATAAGGGAAGAATTTTTATG
The DNA here is from genome assembly GCA_036734445.1 of Tannerellaceae bacterium. Classification (GTDB taxonomy): domain Bacteria; phylum Bacteroidota; class Bacteroidia; order Bacteroidales; family Tannerellaceae; genus Parabacteroides. The sequence continues at coordinate 4,264 of DAIMYP010000024.1, read as the reverse complement.
AATATTTGTATATAACCCATGTAAAAAGCACAACATGAAATATTTATCTGGTAGTTTATTTATACAGCACAAATATAGATTTGTGAAGTTTGTATTAAGTGTATTGGTGTTATCTCTGATATCATCATTTAGTCTTGCACAAAAGGAATATTGCAAAGTAGAGAAAAGAGGCATAGTATTATATCCGAGTGATTTAATATCTGTTGGGGCGGATACATGGGTGAACTTCTTGGAACAAGGACATTTAAATTTGTTAGGCATACATACGGATTCCAGATTTGAACGTTTGCCGGATTTGAAGCGATATCTTGAAAGTGAAGATGGACGTAAATTGTTCCGTCTTTGTGCGGACAAAGGAATTGATATAGAATTTGAGTTACATGTTCTACAGGATCTTCTTCCGAGAAAGTCCTTTAGTAAGCATCCAGAATATTTCCGAATGGATAAAGATGGAGTGCGTCAGCAGGAACATAATATGTGTTTTACTTCAGAGAAAGCTTATAAAATTGTAGAGAAGAATATTTTAGAACTTGTCTCTTGGCTCAAACCTACTACACATCGTTATTTCTTTTGGACAGACGATTATGCTGATGCTTTCTGTCATTGTAAAAATTGCCGTAAGTATTCGCCAAGTGAACAGGCATTAATATATGAAAACCACGTATTGAAAATTCTACGCAAAGCTGATCCTAAAGCAACTTTATCGCATTTGTCCTATTCGAATACACTAGATGCTCCGAAGAATGTAAAGCCATCAAAAGGCATCTTTTTGGAATACGCTCCCATTAGCAGAAATTATGCTGAACCTTTAACTGTAGCACATATTGATCATTTGAAAAATAATTTGGAAGTATTTCCTAAAGAAACGGCTCATATATTAGAATATTGGTTGGATGCCTCCATGGCTTCGGGTTGGAAGAAAAATCAATTGATAAGATTACCATGGCGAAAGGAACAATGTCATCGAGATGTAATTCTTTATAAAAGTTTGGGTATATGTTCAATTACCACTTTTGGCGCATGGATCAATCGGGATTATTTGAATCAGTTCGGAGAGAGTGAGACAGAACAGGTCATCAAGGAATATGGAGACATCTTAAATGAATAAAGTGCTGTTATGTATTTTGATAAAAATATTAGAAATAAAATCTTAACTATAGAATTATTGGTTTAAAAATGAGTACAAATTTGAACTGGAATTGTCTTAATAGAAAATGTACCATGATTATATGACAGAATCTGATGATAATGAAGAGCTAATAGAATGGAAGAAATTCTTGAAAGGCGATGATCGTGCATTTGTATATTTCTATAAAAAATATATTCATGTTCTATTTTCTTATGGTATGTGTTTTACTGCCGATCGTGAACTTGTGAAGGATTGCATTCAGGAGCTGTTTGTAAATATATATTGTCATCGTTCAAAATTAAAGAGCACGATTCATGTGAAGTTCTATTTGCTTAGGGCCTTGAAAAATACGCTTATTAATGCATTTTGCAAAGGTCAGCCCCATGATTCATTAGATGTTGTGTCTTTATCGTATAGTACTGATTATACCATTGAGGATAAGTTAATAGAAGACGAGCAGGAGCAGCTGAGGCGAGAAAGTATTATCCATGTATTGGAATTGCTTACACCTCATCAAAAGGAAGTTATCTATTATCGTTACGTGGAAGAGCTTAGCATGGAAGAAATCGGGGTGATAATGAAAATGAACTATCAGTCCATTCGTAATTTATTGCAGCGAGCTTTAAAGAAATTACGTGCTACTTGCATTGATAAGAAATTGAGTGTCAAAATTAATTTGGAGAAAACATTTCACTATTCATAAATAGATATTAGGCATGAACATATTAAATACATATAATGATTACTTGAATTTTTCTGCGGAGCAATTATTGAGCGATGATTTTTTCATTACTTCAATAAAGCATCCATCCGAAGAAACGAAAGCCTTTTGGAAAGAAGTGATTGAGCGGAGGATTGTTGATGAAAAGGAATTTGAACTTGCACGTTATCTTCTCGTATCCATGCAGACAAAAAAAGAACGGATGATGCCTGATGAAGTCAATGAGTTGTGGGAAAATATAGAAATAAGGAATAAAGCCAAATTGAATTTTAAGAGAAAAAAGGATCGTATCATTTATTCTTTTGTTGCAGCTGCCAGCATTTTGCTAGCTATTTGCTTTACCATTTTTGAGAAAAGCTATCTGTTGGAACAGCGTAATCACATATCAATTGAGAGCGTACAAGCGCCTCTTGTAACTTCATCAAATGTTCAGCTGATGTTAGGAGGTAATAAATCCGTTCCATTAAAAGGAGACACAGTTAAGGTCGTATATAACGGAAATCAGATACAGGTAAATGAAAAATCGGCAGCTCTTTCGGCCTCCAATAGTGATGACCAACATGGTTTCAATCAGTTGATCGTTCCTTATGGCAAACACTCGATGTTATCGTTGAATGATGGCACTAAGGTGTGGGTAAATGCCGGATCAAGAGTCGTTTATCCTGTGCAGTTTGATTCGAAATTGCGCGAAATCTATATTGATGGAGAAGCTTATCTGGATGTCAAGCACAATGACCGTTGGCCTTTCGTTGTTAAAACCAACCGGATGGAGGTACAGGTTAAAGGAACTTCATTTAATGTGATGGCATATTCTAAAGATGTTGACCAACAAGTTGTTTTGGTTAAAGGAAGAGTTCGTATAGTAGAGAAGAGTAACAAACATAGAATTGATCTTCATCCTAATGAGATGTTTATTGATAACGGTGTGAAAACACAAGTCAAGGCGGTAGATGTTGATGATTATACGTTGTGGACACAAGGATTGTACAAATACGATAGCGAAAGATTAGATGTGATTATGAAACGACTTTCACGTTATTATAATGAAGCGCTCAATTGCAATGCAGATGTTGCTTTTTATAAATGTTCTGGGAAACTGGATATGAATATGAGTTTGGAAGAAGTTCTGAAAGGAATCTCTCTTACAGCACCAATCTCTTACAGTAAAGAAAATGGTAGATATTTAATTAGTCATAAATAAAAAAGGAATGCCTATGAGAAACAAGTAAAATGAAAAACAAAGACCGGATGATACTCGCAATATCTTCCGGTCGTGATAATCAATTTAAAACTAACAGAGTAATAAATCAAAAATCTTTTAAAGGTATGGTTTTTTTTAAACTAAATCGCTCCTTTAGCGATAATTATAAATCAATTAACAGAATTATGCGGTTAATGATCATATTCTTAGCGATTGGGTTGGGTATTTGTCAGGCTTCGACAAGTTATTCGCAAACAACCATGTTGTCACTAAAGATGAACAATCAAACTGTAAGGGACGTCCTTTCGGCTATAGAAAAACAAAGTGAATATGTGTTTTTCTATTATGATGGTGCGTTAGATGTCAATCGTAAGTTGGATATCAATGTCAAGAATAAGCCGGTTAATCAAATTCTTGATTACATTTTCAATTCTACCGACAATACGTATGTAATAAAAGATCGTCAGATCTTTATTTATAAAAAGAATGAAGAAAACAAAAAGTCAAAGGAGTTAGTGACAGTTCCTCAACAGAATCCAACTCATGCAATATCCGGTAAAGTAACTGATGAAAAAGGAGAACCGGTTATCGGCGCAAATATTAAAGTAAAGGGGGCTAGTATTGGTACAGTTACGGATGTTAATGGTGCTTTTACTTTGCGGGTAACTCCGGGTGTAGTTATTCAGGTCTCTTACATCGGATATGTAACTAAAGAAATTTCTGTTGGTGTCAAAACCAATTTTTCGATTCAGTTATCTGAAGACAAGCGAGCCTTGGACGAAGTTGTAGTAGTCGGTTATGGTACGGTAAAGAAGAGTGATCTGACAGGATCATTAGTAAGTGTTTCTGAAAAAGATTTTGCTTTGCAGCCAATTATGAATTCTACTGATGCTATGATGGGGCGTCTCTCCGGTGTTATGGTTTCCAATACTTCCGGTAACGTTAATGGATCGGTAAAGATTCGTATTCGTGGTGCAAATTCAATTAACGGCGGTAATGACCCGTTGTATGTTGTGGATGGTGTTGTCGGTGCTTCAATTCCTCCATCGGATGATATTGCATCTATTGAAGTATTGAAGGATGCTTCTTCAACGGCTATTTACGGTTCACGTGGTGCTAATGGTGTCGTTCTGATAACGACAAAGTCAGGTAAGGAAGGCAATACAGTTATTAAAGTCAATGCTTTCTTAGCTAATTTGCAGCCAACGCATTT